>NZ_DCLL01000044.1 GCF_002321025.1 Acinetobacter lwoffii | reverse complement strand
GGTGGTGTTTCAAAAAGTATGCTGAAAAAAACAATATGGCTTTTGATAAAATAGAGGTATGAAAATAACGCTACAAATCAAATGTCCTACCTGTCTAAGTAACAATATAAAGAGAAATGGCATCAAAGTAGATGGGAAACAAAACCATCAGTGCAAAGATTGCAAACGTCAGTTTATTGGTGATCATGCATTAAGCTATCAAGGGTGTAACTCAGGTATTACCGGCAAGATATTACATTTGATGGTCAGAGGAAGCGGTGTTAGAGATATTGCTGAAGTCGAGCGTATCAGCATTGGCAAGGTATTACGAACCTTAAGTGAATCGATCTATCAGATTCAGCCTAAACAAAGCCACTACGAATGTCTTGAAGTCGATGAACTTTGGACTTTTGTAGGGAATAAGAAAAATAAACAATGGCTTATTTATGCCTACCATCGAGAATCTGGAGAAATTGTTGCTTATGTTTGGGGTAAGCGGGATTTAGCAACGGTTCAACGTCTTAAAGCTAGACTTAAAAAGCTTGGGGTTCAATATGCTCGAATTGCGAGTGATCATTGGGATAGTTTTATCACAGCATTTCAATGTTGCAAGCAAGTGATCGGTAAGTTTTTTACCGTCGGTATTGAAGGTAACAATTGTAGAATTCGTCATCGAATCAGGCGTGGATTTAGGAGAAGTTGCAACTTTTCTAAAAAGCTCGAAAATCATTTTAAAGCCTTTGATTTGACTTTCTTTTACCTTAATAATGGATTTGTTTAACGCCAGCATACTTTTTGAAACACCACCCATAATCATTCTAGATTGCTAAGAAGTTTGAGCTTTGGTGATGATGATTATGGTGCCAATATTATTGATGTATTAAGAGCAATTAGTTATAAAAATCCTAAATCTTTACAACAAATTAAAGATTATCTAGAGCACAAATATCCTGATGAGAATACTCTATATGTATCGCATCAAGTAAGTGTAAATAAAATTACATTTTCTCCTTCAGTATTTAGTGTTCCCAGTGTAGATTTAGAAAATGATTTAATAGCTGTAATGATGCCTTTTTCAGGTTTTGATAGTGTCTATTCCTCTATTAAAGAGGCTGCCAAAGGATCTGGTTTTAGATGTTTAAGAGCTGATGATATTTGGGATAACAGTACGATAATTCAGGATATATTTGATTTAATATTTAGAGCTCGAGTAGTAATCGTCGATTTTAGTGGTAAAAATCCAAATGTCATGTATGAAACAGGAATTGCACATACTTTAGGTAAACTAGTTATTCCAATTGCTCAAAGTGTAAGTGATATTCCATCTGATATGATTCATCATAGATCTCTAATCTATTTAAAGAATGGTGAAGGGTTAAAAAATTTAGAAAGTGAACTGTGTAAAAAGCTAACTCAACTAAATTACCATTAGGAACTGACTATGCAATTTAATTCTATCTCCCCAATCCCTGAAGATGACGACGAACTACATCTTCCTGAACTGGTGTACTGGGCATCTTTAGGCGATGTTGAACAGGTCGAAGAGGGCTTACAGGAAGGTCTGGACGTCAACTCAGCCGATGAAGAAGGCTATAGCGCCCTACAAGCCGCTGCTGAAAATGATCATCTGGACGTGGTCAAACTTCTGGTCAGCAAGGGTGCTGATATTGCACATCGCAGTCCTAATACTGCTTTAGAATTGGCCGAAATGGCCGGAAATAAAGACGTTGTGACTTATCTGAAAAGTCTGGCCGGTGGTGTCTGAATATAAAAAAGAACCTCAAATTTGAGGTTCTTTTTTATGGTATGAGCTTAGGCAGCATCACCTTCAAGCTCTTTTAAGATCGCTTCATTGAAAGCCGGTAAATCATCCGGATTACGTGAAGTAATCAGTACCCAGTCGCCAGTATTGCAGCGGTGAACCTGTTCATCAACCCATTTTCCACCGGCATTTTCCAGATCCAGCTTGATGCTCTTATATGAAGTCAGATTCTTGTCTTTGATACGCTGTGCATCAATCAAGGTCCATGGCCCATGACAGATTGCGGCAATCGGTTTGTGATTGTCGGCAAAATGCTGAATGATTTTCTGCGCATCCTGATTGATTCTCAAGGTATCTGCATTGACAGTGCCGCCGGGAATCACCAAAAGATCATAATCATTCGGATCGACATGGTCGAAACTGGTATCCGGCGTGTATTGGGTAGCAGCCTTGGTATCACCTTTGACCGTCGCGACATCTTCATTTTTTTCTGCAGCATGAATGACTTCAAAACCTTTGGACTTTAGAAAATTTAAAGGCTCAGTGAGTTCATCATGTTCAATGCCTTGATTGGATGTAATAAAGAGGACCTTTTTTACCATGATTGCTGTTCCCAAAAAATGTGAGGATTTTTAGCTTAACAATAAGGGAATTCTTACAATGTTGGAGTTTTAGCTCGGAACTGTTAAGCAATGATAAATAAAATAATAGGCAGAAAAAAAAAGCCCCGACATCCTGTCGGGGCTTTTTCGTATCTCGTGATTTAGGTATAACTCCTGTCGTACCTCACGTCCTGGTGTTGCGATGTTATTCTTGTTTTTAGGTCTTCGGAGCATCCTGCTCTCTATGTTTATAAAGTAATACACATCCCGGTAGCGCACTAGCAGCAGATTGCGGTTATTGTTGTACGCTTTGGCTTACATCAGCGCAGAGTAATTGAGCTGTGCAAGCCTAACCGGTTGTATTTCATTAAAAATGTACATCTAAGCCGATATAAGGACCTTTAAATTCAAGTTTTAAATTTGGACGTTGATCCTGCTCAAAATCTACCTGCATGATGCGATAACCGATTTTGGCACCGACATCGACCAGCAGATTATCAATGAAATCATATTGCAGTTCCGCCTGTACGTCGGTCTTACGGGTATCACTGCCGTGACTGTAAACTGCTTCCGCTTTGGCACTCATACCGGTAAATGGCAATTTAACCCCGGCTGTTGCATAGAGCAGTGGACTATATTCATCCAGATCGTATTGAGTGAAAGCGCCGGCAGTCAGGTTTTTTACCGTACCATCCAGATTGGTTAAACCTGCACCTATATCCGCATGCACAATGGTATCTAGCAATTCATAATACAGAATATAGTCAATATTGTTCAGCTCAATTTCTGAGGCATTGATAAGAGAACTCTGTTCGCTATTGCTGTCCAGATTGACGTATTTAATCTTGGCATTTGGTAACAATGGCACAGGATGTTCTACAGCGACAGATAGCTGCGCTGTACCTTGTCGATCTAGCTCATGCTTGAAATTGTTATCCTGACTATAGCCGTCAAAATCCCAGTAACTGAGATCTGCTTTCACGCCGATTACATCTGCATGACTGAGCGTACTGAGTCCAAAACCGAAGAATAAGGTGGTGAGTATTTTTGCGCGCATGGCTCTATTCCCTAAAGCTTTATTAAAATTGGAGGTGTCTGGTTACTTAAAAACATCTTCTTAATATGGAGTAGCAAGTGCATGATATAGAGAATTTCAAAAATGTATATCCTTGGATTTTGCAGGACAATAAGATGGTAGCGAGAAGCACACAACAAACGAAAGAGTATGCATTATATGTCGCCGGTCAGGCCGTTCAGACGGGTGAATGGTTAGAGGTCAAACATAAATATAACCACGAACTGTATGCCCGTGTCGCTTTGGCAGATGCCAACACACTGGAACAGGCGATTCAGTCTGCCGTAGATGCTGAAGCCGAAATGGCTGCCTTGGAGCCGTTTCAGAAACAGAAAATTCTGCTGCATTGCGTACGCCGTTTTCGTGAGATTCATGAAGAATTGACCGAAATTCTGATTGCAGAAGGGGGCAAGCCGCGTAAAGCAGCCGAAGCCGAAGTTGAACGTCTGATTAATACTTTCCAGATTGCCGCAGATGCCGTGACCCAGATTGATCAGGGACGTATGCTGCCTTTGGCCGTGACTGCAGCAGCATCCGGCTATCAGGGCATTGTGAAACAGGTGCCGATTGGTGCGGTGTCTTTGATCAGTCCGTTTAATTTTCCTTTAAATCTGACCGCGCATAAAATTGCTCCTGCGATTGCAGCCGGTTGTCCCTTTGTGCTGAAACCGCCTAGCCTGACCCCGATTTCTGCCTTAAAAATTGCTGAAATTCTGGCGGAAACCGATTTACCGCGAGGTGCGTTTTCGGTATTGCCCTGTCCGCGAGAGCTGGCTGATCTACTGGTCACCGATGAGCGTTTTAAATTACTCAGTTTTACCGGTTCCGATGCTGTAGGCTGGGATATGAAAGCGCGTGCCGGTCGTAAAAAAGTGGTCTTGGAGCTGGGTGGCAATGCTGCTGTCATGATTGAGCCAGATACCGAAATTAACGATGCCTTGATTAACCGTCTAATTGGCGGGGCGTATAACCATGCCGGACAGGTGTGTATCAGTGTGCAACGCATTTTGGTGCATCAGCAGATTTATACTGAAGTGAAGGACAAACTGCTGGCGAAACTGAAAACGATTAAAGCCGCTGATCCGAATCTGAGCACAACCTTGGTTGGTCCGATGATCAAGGAAGATGAAGCCAAACGCCTGAAAAAATGGCTGGATAAAGCCGTGAAAAAAGACGCGAAAATCCTGATTGGAGGCGAATTGAATGGTGTGATGTTCGCACCGACCTTGCTGGAAAATGTAGACCACAGTCTGGAAATCTACCGTGATGAAGCCTTTGGCCCGGTGGCAATTCTGGAAGCGTATGCTGATTTCGAATCCGGTATTGCCTGTATCAACCGCAGCTGTTTTGGCTTGCAAGCTGGAGTGTATACCCAGAATCTGAACAAGATGCTGTATGCCTGGGATCATCTGCATGTCGGCGGTGTCATTATCAATGATATTCCGTCTTTCCGGGTCGATAACATGCCTTATGGCGGGGTCAAAGATTCAGGTCTGGGTCGTGAAGGAATTCAGTCAGCCATTCGCGACATGCAGGAAGAGCGCATGCTGGTGATTAAAGCCTAAGTTTAGAATACTCATCGCTTCGATATCACAGGCAGCTTGTTTTAAATCTGCTTGTGATATTTAAACCGGTTTTTAAAGAGGTCAAAATTCCATGAGAGAATTTGATTTCCCATATCACGGCTTGGTCATGTGCCTTAGTATGAGCCGTTTCATCTTCAAATAATGATCTAAAAACAGATGCTGGATCAGAGTCTTGGAATACATTTTTTGAAACAGCGACCCTGTAGTAAAACTTAAGAAAAATATATTCCAAAAAGTTTGTCAATATATAACTTGTTTAATCTGGCCTATTTCGGAGAATTATTGAACGCTTAATTCGAATAGATTATAAATAACGAATATTTTAAGCAGAATTTACAGAAAAAATTTAAAAAAGTCAGTATTGTTGAATCATCTACAAGGTCAGTTTTTCGATCAGACTTTAAGCAAGATGTAAGACCTACTGACCTGTTTGTACATTAGAATTCGACGCCCACAAGGTGCCCTCTAATTCAAACACCCAAAATTATTGAAAATGCTTCTTTTTTTGCTTGCGCCATAACCATAACAAGCAGCATCTAAAGGGGTTAAAAGTTTAGGTGTTCTATGACAGAAACTCGTGAGAATTGGTCCGCACGATCAGGATTCATTATTGCAGCGATTGGTTCCGCCGTTGGCTTGGGGAATATCTGGCGTTTCCCTTATGTTGCCTATGAAAATGGTGGCGGGGCATTCCTGATCCCTTATCTGATTGCGATTTTCGCAGCAGGTTTACCTTTATTGTTTTTAGACTATGCGGTCGGACACAAGTTCCGCAAAGCGCCGCCTATGGCCTATAAAAAACTCATGAATGCCGAATCTCTGGGTTGGTGGCAGGTCATGGTCACTCTGGTGATCGGGATTTACTATGCCAGCGTCTTGTCCTGGGCCGGCAGTTATATGTTCTATTCCTTTGGACAGCAGTGGGGCACAGATACCCAGGGCTTCTTCTTCAATACTTACCTACAAAATGGTGAGGGTCTGACTCTCGGTTTTGTACCTGTGCTGTTCTTTGGTCTAGTGGTCGTTTGGGCAGCAGTCATGCTGATTCTTTACGGTGGAGTACGCCGTGGGGTGGAACTGGCGAATAAAATCTTTATGCCATTGCTGGTGATTTTATTCACGATCCTGGTGATTCAGGCAGTCCGTTTACCGGGTGCAGTCGATGGCTTAAATGCTTTCTTCACGCCAAACTGGGAAGCGATGGCCAACTATAAAGTCTGGTTAGCGGCCTTTGGTCATATCTTCTTCTCACTTTCAGTGGGCTTCGGGATCATGTTGACCTATGCCTCTTACTTGAAACGCAAAACTAACCTGACCGGTTCAGGCATTGTGGTGGCATTGGCCAACTCGTCTTTTGAAATTCTGGCGGGTATTGGTGTCTTTGCCGCGCTTGGTTTTATGGCATTCAGCTCAGGTGCGAAAGTTGAAGATGTGGTATCTGGCGGTATTGGTCTGGCCTTTATTGCGTTTCCGAACATCATTTCCAGTTTAGGTGCAGGTGGTGACCTGTTCGGTTTCCTGTTCTTTGGTTCATTGACGGTTGCCGGTATTACCTCGATGGTCAGTATCCTGCAAGTTCCGATTGCCGCGTTCCAGGACAAGCTGGGCTGGTCAAAGAACAAGTCAGTGACGATTATTGCTGGTGGTTCAGCAGTGATTTCTACCCTGATGTTCTCGACACATAGTGCGATTACCTTTGTCGATATCATCGACTACTTTGCCAATAACATCGGTATTGTCGGTGGTGGTCTGTTATCGATTATTCTGTTGTCCTGGTTCCGCCGTCCATTAATGAAACAGCTGGAAGGCCATGTGAACGAGTTTGCCAGCGTGAAACTGGGTGCGAGCTGGAAGTTCATGCTGACGGTGATCACGCCGTTGTCCTTATTACTGGCATTAGGCCTGACCCTGAAATCGATCATGGCAGAAGGCTATGGTGATTATCCCGCGAGTACGCTGTGGATGATCGGTGGGGGCACTCTTGCATTCTTTATTCTGGGCGCCATTTTGTTCAGTCTAGTTAAAGACCGTCACAGCTAGGAGAGCGAATATGAATACATCTGCACTAATCATGATGATCATCTCTATCGTTTTATTATGGGGTGGTCTGGTACTGGCTGTGATTCATCTGGCAAAAAATCCGGAAGAACCAGAAGACTAAAAATCTTCACATAAACCTACTGTTGCCATAAACGGAAGTCATTATCATCCTTGATGATAATGACTTTTTTAATGGCTGAT
Source organism: Acinetobacter lwoffii (assembly GCF_002321025.1). Taxonomy (GTDB): domain Bacteria; phylum Pseudomonadota; class Gammaproteobacteria; order Pseudomonadales; family Moraxellaceae; genus Acinetobacter; species Acinetobacter lwoffii_Y. The sequence goes on along the minus strand of NZ_DCLL01000044.1, from coordinate 23,339 downwards.
GCTTTGACATGATTTCCGTTTCAGATGGACAAGTCTATCTTTAAGTGAAAGAGGACTCCACCCGACAGTCAGGGTGGAGGTGAATTTCACAGATTTTAACCTTGTTGGTTTTGAATGTAATTTTTAATAATATCCAAAGACGCACCACCGCACGACCCTGCAAAATAAGACCTTGACCATAAAACAGGTTTTGCATAACTACCACGTAAATCTAAAAATTCATTCCGCATTCTTCTGCTTGTTACCGATTTTAAATTATTCACCAACTTACTAAGCTGAACAGTTGGTGGGTACTGAATAAGCATGTGAACATGGTCAGCCTCACCATTACATTCTTTTAGTTCTGCATCAAAATCTTTGCATATTTCGGCTACATACTCACTAAAATACTTATGATGTAGATCATTTAGGATTTTCTTTCTGTACTTTGTAATAAATACTAAGTGTACGTGTAAGTTAAAGGCTGAATAGCGGTTTTTATAGATTTCAGTCATTGTTTGATTGTTCATTTAATGATAGCATTTGATTATATTAACACATACATACTCATTTATGAAAATCAACAAAGCGTATAAATTTAGGCTTGAGCCTAATGCAGAGCAGGAGCTTGTTTTAAACAAGTTGCTTGGCTCTGCACGTTTTGTTTGGAATCAAATTTTAGCTGTATCGTTCGAGATGCTTGCTAATAATGAGCGAATCAACAAAGTTAATTTAGTCAATAAAATTCCTGAATTACGAAAAAAACCTGAGTGTGCTTTTCTAGAAAACAGTTCAAATGGCGTTTCACTTCAACAAAAAGTGCGTGATCTTGGTGATGCCTGGGGGAAGTTCTTTGACCCGAAAGAACAAGCCAAGTTAAAGCAAAAACCATTTAAAGCCAAAAAACCAAGATTCTTCAAATTGCCTGATGGTCGTGAAGTCCAACTTAGACCACTTATGCCACGATTCAAAAAGAAATCTAATGGCTATGATTCCATTCGTATTGTTCAATTTGATAGATATTGCTGGGTTAAAGGTAACCAAGTTAAGTTACCTAATGACATTGGCATTGTGAAATTCAGAAAATCACAAAATATTGTGGGTGAGATTAAGAACGTCACAATCTCAAAGCATGTCGGAAAATGGTATGTGTCATTTGGTGCTGAAAACACAATAGAAACACCGATACACCCATCAGAATCAGCCATTGGTATTGACTTGGGTATTAAGAAATTAATTACAACGTCTAGTGGTCAAGTATTCGACCCGATCAATAGTTTCAAGGCCAATCAGGTAAAGTTAGCTAGGCTTCAGCGCAAGCTGAGAAAGAAAAACAAGTTCAGTCAAAATTGGAAAAAGCTGAATCTCAAGATCAATAAATTACACCATCATATTGCCAATATTCGGCATGACTACTTGCACAAAGTCACCACAACGCTCAGCAAAAACCACGCAATGATCGTAGTTGAGGACTTAAAAGTAGCCAATATGTCGAAGTCAGCCAAAGGCTCAATCGAAGAAAAAGGAAAGAATGTTAAAGCTAAATCAGGCTTGAACAAATCAATCCTGGATCAAGGTTGGTCAATGCTTGTTAATATGTTGGTGTACAAACAGCAATGGCGAGGTGGTTTATTCGTTAAAGTTGACCCTAGATATACAAGTCAAACTTGTAGTTCATGTGGTCATGTTGCAAAAGAAAATAGGCTTACTCAAGCAAACTTTGAGTGTGTCAGTTGTTGTTTTAGCGAGAATGCAGATATTAATGCATCTCGCAACATTTTGGCGGTGGGTCACACCGTTTTGTCTGTGGAGGGTGGATGCGGTAAAGGTCACCTTGCGAAGCAGAAAGCAAGTGAAATCCGTAAGGAATTCACCTAGGAGCTTTTGCTTTTAGAATCCCCCACTTGAACATCGTGAAAGTGGGGGGAGTATGTCAAACAGCCTTTGCCGTGACTTTATTTGCCGGGCTGGCCACCGTGGTGGGTGGGGGACTGGTATTATTCTTAAAAAAACCTAATTTCCGCCTGCTGGCCTTTGCTGCCGGGGCCATGATTTATGTCTCTTTAACCGAAATTTTGAACAAATCGATCGCGTCCTTTAGCCTGGATTTTGATGAAAAAACCGGTTTTGCCTTTGGTACTTTTGCTTTTTTACTGGGTGTGGTTCTGGTGTTGTTGCTGGATCGCTTTGTGCCGAATCCACATGACACGATTGAAACCCATTCTGCCAAGGGGGTCAGTTCACCTCAATTACTGCGTACCGGCATGCTGACCCTGTTTGCGATTAGCGCACATAACCTGCCGGAAGGACTGGCGACATTTTTTGCCACGCTGGAAAGCCCTGCTTTGGGCGCGCCGTTGGCGGTGGCAATTGTGATTCATAATGTACCAGAAGGTGTGGCGATTGCCTTGCCGGTCTATATGGCCACCGGCCGTAAAGATTATGCGCTCTGGGCCAGTTTGGTTTCCGGACTGGCAGAACCATTGGGGGCAGCGCTCGGTTATTTTATTCTGGCACTGGATGAATTATTGCCGACGGCAAAACGCTATTCTGAAGGTCATGAAACAGTCTATGGGCTGGTCAGCGGCATGGCGGCATTGGCGAGCAGTCTGGTAATTTTTAAGTTTATTCAATAAACCTCATATTCACTAAATCACAAGCCATAAAAAAGGCAGCTTGCGCTGCCTTTCATTTTAAACACATGACTTATGCAATTTTTTCTATACGGCAATAGAAGAAGCCGTCGCCTTGATCCGCTTTCGGTAACAATTGACGACCGTGAATCTGTTCGATGCCCCAATCGACTTCGATTTTGATTTCTTTGGCATCGGCATGTTGAGCAAAGAATTCGACCATCTGCTGTTCGTTTTCGGCTTTCAGAATTGAACAGGTGATGTACAGCAAAGTACCACCGACTTTCAGTTGCTGCCACATATTTTCCAGAATCTGCTTTTGCAGCTGTACCGTTTGCGGAATATCTGTAGAGTGACGTAGCAAGCGAATATCCGGATGACGACGGATCACACCAATCGCAGAACATGGCGCATCCAGTACGATACAATCGACCGGCTCAGGTGCTGTCCAAGTGATCGCATCAGCCGCGATAATTTCAACGTCGGCATATTCAGTTAACAGTAAACGTTCCAGATTTTCTGCCACACGGACTAAACGTTTGGCATCCTGATCAATCGCATAAAGCTTTTTCGGGCTATATTTTTCCAGAATGTGCGCGGTCTTACCCCCTGGAGCGGCGCAGGCATCTACCACGACTTTGCCTTCAAGGTCAGGAACTAAGGTCGCACATAGCTGGGCATGTTCATCCTGAACCGAGAAACCACCGGCTTCATAGCCTGGCAGATTCGGAATATGGACATTCTGTTCCAGAACGATGCCAACTTCGGAAAGAGTGCAGGCACGCGCCTCATAACCTTCTTCTTCCAGAATTTCCAGATATTCATCGCGGCTGACCTGGTTGACATTGACACGCAAGGTGAGCGGCGCAATCTGTTTCAAGTCATGCGACAGTTCGGCAAGCTGTTCTGGCCAGTCTTTCTTTAAACGCTTGTAGAGCCAGCTTGGCAGACCATGCGCCTGATTTAAAGCCAGGTCAAATTCTTCTGTTTCACGTGAAACACGACGCAGAACGGCATTGACCAGACCGCTTAAAGGTTCAAAGCCCAGCTGTTTGGCTGCAGTCACGGTTTCTGAAATCGCAGCATGCGCCGGAATACGGGTACATAGAATCTGATACAAACCCAGATATAAGCAGCTTTCTAAAGCTTGGTTATCAAGAGGTTTGGTTAATAAAGGTAAAGTAATGGCTTTCAGGCCATGCCACTGACGTAAACAGCCCAAAGTTAACTCGTGATACAGACCACGGTCACGCTCAGACACGATGTTGATATGTTGATTGAGTACAGAAGCAAGTGATTGACCATTTTGTACAGCCAATAGCGTTTTTACAACTTGCGCGCGCAAATTCAAGTTTTTAGCTGATGATTGAATTTGGCTCATGCGAATTTATGTCCTACCGATAGTTTTTGAGTTTGATTAATTTGAACAGCATTCAGGGCTTTGCCACCTGGCCATTGCAGATTGGTGATGCAAATAGCATGTTGATCACCACACATCACATGCACGCCGTCTTTATCCAGGGCAATCACTTCACTAGGCAGGGCATTGCTTGCCTTTTGTGTGGAAAGTGATGAATTCCAGATGCGTAAATTGTTGCCGTCATCTAGCGGGGTGAATGCCACTGGCCAGGGATTAAAGGCACGAATATTACGGTCAATATCTGCTGCAGGCTGGGTCCAGTCAATTTGTGCTTCGGCTTTTGTCAGTTTATGCGCGTAGACAGTCAGATTTTCATCCTGAACTTCACGGGTCTCAAGATAGTGCTGTAAAGTCTGTTCCGATTCGAGCACGGCCACAATCGCCTCAGCACCTTGCAGCGCCAGTTTGTCATGCAGGCTGGCAGATGTATCTTCGGCGCTAATCGGGCACAGTGTTTTATACATCATGTCCCCGGTATCCAGACCGGCTGCCATTTTCATAATGGTCACACCTGTTTCGATATCGCCGGTAGCAATCGCGCGCTGAATCGGGGCTGCACCGCGCCAGCGTGGCAACAGCGAACCATGAATATTCAGGCAACCATATTTTGGCGTATCCAGAACCACTTGTGGCAGGATCAGGCCATAAGCTGCCACCACCATCACATCTGCATTTAAGGCTTTAAGTTCCGCTTGCGCCGCCAGACCTTCTTCAGTCGATGACTTGAAATGTAAAGGCTGATAGACCGAAAGATGATGTTCAAGCGCTAACTGCTTCACCGCAGATGCCGTGAGCTTTTGTCCACGTCCGGCCTTGCGGTCCGGTTGAGTATAGACCGCCACAATTTCATGTTCGGTTCTAAGCAACGCAGCCAATGCAGTCGCTGCAAATTCTGGTGTGCCTGCAAATATGATCTTCACACATGAAATTCCAAATAAACTTAAAAGCTATTATAAGCCAAAAGCCAAATTTCAGCCTAATCGTTGCAAAAACTTATCGAATAGAGCCTGTGAGTACTTGAATTTCAGTGGAATTTTTATATAAAAAAAACTCATGCAAATTGTAAAAATTATTCATGAAAGTTTTGTATTGTCCTGATGATGATGGCGGTATAGTAGATTTCATTAAGAAATTTTTATCGTCAGATCATCCAAATCTCTCTATAGACATTTTTGCCTGTATCTACACCCAAAAGGCCATCTTGTAAATCAAGGGCTTGTAGTATGATAGGTTTAAAATTCAACTGATTTAAGCTCCTTGTCAGTATGATTTAGCCAGAGTGGATCTGCCCGATTCATTGCAAGCTCAAACTTTGTTGGAAATATAAAATGCCTGACTATCGTTCAAAAACATCGACACACGGAAGAAATATGGCTGGCGCACGCGGTTTATGGCGTGCCACCGGCATGAAAGATGAAGATTTCGGTAAGCCGATTATTGCGGTGGTGAACTCGTTCACCCAGTTTGTACCGGGTCATGTGCATCTTAAAGACCTGGGTCAGCTGGTGGCACGTCAAATTGAAGCGTCAGGCGGCGTGGCCAAAGAATTCAATACTATTGCGGTCGATGACGGCATCGCGATGGGTCATGATGGCATGTTGTATTCATTGCCTTCGCGTGACCTGATTGCAGACTCGGTCGAGTACATGGTCAATGCCCATTGTGCCGATGCGATGGTATGTATCTCGAACTGTGACAAGATCACCCCAGGCATGTTAATGGCCGCGATGCGTCTGAACATTCCAGTAGTATTTGTCTCTGGCGGTCCAATGGAAGCGGGCAAGGTCAAAATCCGTGGCAATGAAAAAGCCATTGATCTGGTTGATGCCATGATTGTTGCAGCAGATGACAGCTTCACTGATGAAGAAGTTGCTGAATATGAACGTTCAGCTTGCCCAACCTGTGGTTCATGTTCAGGCATGTTTACCGCAAACTCGATGAACTGTTTGACTGAAGCACTTGGTTTATCGCTTCCGGGCAATGGTTCAACGCTGGCAACCCATGCCAACCGTAAAAAATTATTCGAGCGTGCGGGTCAATTGATTGTTGAAATCACTAAACGTCATTATGAGCAAAATGACTACAGCTTATTGCCACGTTCAATCGCGACCAAAGCAGCGTTTGAAAATGCGATGACTTTAGACATTTCCATGGGTGGTTCAACCAATACGGTTCTACATTTGTTGGCAGCAGCACACGAGGCAGAAGTCGACTTTACCATGACTGACATCGATCGTTTGTCACGTAATGTGCCAGTTCTTTGTAAGGTTGCGCCGGCGAAGCAGGACGTGCATATGGAAGATGTACACCGTGCCGGTGGCATCATGTCGATCCTGGGTGAACTGGATCGCGCGGGCTTGCTGGATACTTCTGTTCCAACCGTGCATGAAAAAACTTTAAAAGATGCCTTGGATAAATGGGACATCATCCGTACCGAAGATGAAGAGGTGTATCAATTCTTCAAATCGGCACCGGGCGGTGTTCCGACCCAGACCGCATTCTCGCAAGACCGTTACTATGCGCGCTTAGATGGTGACCGTGACAATGGCGTGATCCGTAATGCAGCCAATGCCTTCTCACAAGATGGTGGTCTAGCGGTACTTTACGGCAACATCGCGCTAGAAGGCTGTATCGTAAAAACTGCGGGTGTGGATGATTCAATCCTGAAATTCAACGGGACTGCACGTGTGTTTGAAAGTCAGGATGCTGCAGTTGAAGCCATTCTTGGCGGCAAAATCACTGCGGGTGATGTCGTCGTGATTCGCTATGAAGGTCCACGTGGTGGCCCGGGTATGCAGGAAATGCTGTATCCAACCAGTTACTTAAAATCGAAAGGTTTGGGTAAAGACTGCGCACTTTTAACGGATGGCCGTTTCTCGGGTGGTTCGTCTGGTCTGTCGATTGGTCACGTGTCGCCTGAAGCGGCTGAAGGCGGTGCAATTGGTCTGGTGGAAGATGGCGACCGTATCGAAATTGATATTCCAAACCGTACCATTCACCTGGCAGTGGATGATGCAACCATGGCAGCGCGCCGTGAAGCACAAGAAGCCAAAGGCTGGCAGCCTGCTGAACAGCGTCCGCGTAAAGTGTCTAAAGCACTGAAAGCGTATGCGATGCATACTACTAGTGCGTCGAAAGGTGCGGTACGTGATATCTAATTTGTAATTTTACAGATTTAAATAGCACTCCAGATGGGGTGCTTTTTTTATACAAGAAACTATCTTAAAATGAAAGAGGACTCCACCCGACAGTCAGGGTGGAGGTGAATTTCGTAAGTTTTTTAATTTAGCTTTAATTCGTTTTTATGTTAAAATAAAAGAAATATAACATTGTATTTAAATAAGTTTTAAAAAAAATGAAAATCAACAAGGCGTATAAATTTAGGCTTGAGCCTAATGAAGAGCAAGAGGTTATTTTAAACAATCTTGTTGGTTCTGCGCGTTTTGTTTGGAATCAAATTTTAGTTGTGTCATTTGAAATGTTTGCAAAGAATGAATTTATCAATGCAACCAATTTGGTGAATAAAATCACCAGTCTTAAAAAGAATCCTGAATATGCTTTTTTAGCAAATCATTCTAATGCTGTTTCCCTACAGCAAAAAATTCGTGATCTGGCTTCGGCTTGGACAAGGTTTTTCAATGCAAAAGAACATGCAAGATTAAAAGAAAATAAGCGTAAACCACGCAAGCCCAAATTCCTCAAACTCACTGATGGTTCTGAAATCCAGTTACGCCCACTGATGCCTAGATTTAAGAAAAAATCAGATGGTTACGATTCAATTAGATTGGTGCAATTTGATAAATATTGTCGAATTGAGGGTAATCGAGTTAAGCTGCCAAATGGCATAGGATTTGTGAAATTTAGAAAATCACAAGATATTCTAGGCACAATTAAGAATGTGACAATCAGTAAGAGATCAGGTCATTGGTATATTTCATTTGGCAGTGAAAAAGAGTTATTGGAAAATCCAGTACATCCATCCAAAACCGCAGTTGGTGTTGATTTAGGTGTCAAGAAATTAGTCACAACATCTGAGGGTGAGGTATTTAACCCAAAGAACAGTTTTAAAACCAACCAAATTAAATTAGCTAAACTTCAACGTAAGTTGAGCAAAAAAGTGAAGTTTAGTGAAAATTGGAAAAAGTTGAACACCACAATTAACAAGCTACATTATCATATTGCCAATATTCGGCATGACTACCTACATAAAGTCACGACAACTCTCAGCAAAAACCACGCAATGATCGTGGTTGAGGACTTAAAAGTAGCCAATATGTCGAAGTCAGCAAGTGGCACAATCGAGAAAAAAGGAAAGAATGTCAAAGCCAAGTCGGGCTTAAACAAGGCAATCCTAGATCAAGGTTGGTCAATGCTTGTTGATATATTGGAGTACAAACAACAATGGCGAGGTGGTTTACTCGTTAAGATTGACCCGAAATACACAAGTCAAACGTGTAGCTCCTGCGGTCATGTTGCAAAAGAAAATAGGCTTACTCAGGCACATTTTGAATATGTTGCGTGTGGCTTTAGCGAGAATGCGGATATTAACGCTTCTCGTAATATTTTGGCGGTGGGACACACCGTTTTGTCTGTGGAGGGTGGATGCGGTAAAGGTCGCCCGATGAAGCAGAAAGCAAGCGAAATCCGTGAGGAAGTCACCTAAGAGCTGATGCTTTTAGAATCCCCCACTTGAATAAAGTGAAAGTGGTGGGAGTATGTCAAACAATGATCTTAAAATAAATTGTCCAAGACCGACGCTTAAAATCGGTCATCGCCCAGGAAGAGAATAATGAGTAAAGATAATATCCGCGAGCATTCTGCCCCCGTTTATGAAGGTATTGAAAATGCACCGGCGCGTTCCATGATGCGTGCCACCGGTTTTCAGGATGCCGATTTTAACCGGCCATTTATCGGCATTGCTTCGACCTGGGCCAATGTCACGCCTTGTAATATGCATATTGATGGTCTGGCCAGAACCGTAGAGCAGGGCGTGAGTGCGGCGGGTGGCAAGGGCATTATCTTTAATACCATTACCATTTCAGATGGCATTTCCAATGGCACCGAAGGCATGAAATATTCCCTGCTGTCACGGGAAGTGATCGCAGATTCGATTGAAACCGTGGTCGGCTGTCAGGCTTATGATGGTGTGATTGCCATTGGTGGCTGTGACAAAAATATGCCCGGCTGCATCATGGGATTGGCGCGCCTCAACCGTCCGGGGCTGTTTATTTATGGCGGAACCATCAAACCGGGTGAAGGTCATACCGACATGATTTCAGTGTTTGAAGCGGTGGGTCAATATGCCAAAGGTGAAATCAACGCGATTCAGGTCAAGCATATTGAAGAGGTTTCCTTGCCAGGTCCGGGTTCGTGTGGCGGTATGTACACGGCCAACTCGATGGCCTCTGCGATTGAAGCTTTAGGCATGAGCCTGCCGGGCTCTTCGGCACAGGAAGCGGTATCGGAAGACAAGCAAATTGACTGTGCCCGGGCCGGTGAAGCGGTGATGAACCTGTTGCGACTGGATATTAAGCCGCGCGACATCATGACCAAAGCCGCCTTTGAAAACTCGATTAAAGTCTTGATTGCGCTGGGTGGTTCGACCAATGGTGTACTGCATCTTTTAGCCATGGCACATACAGCAGGAGTGGAATTGAGTCTGGATGATTTCGTGCGGATTGGTAAAGATATTCCGGTGGTGGCCGACGTGCGTCCATCAGGTAAATATCTGATGTCAGAACTGATTGCGATTGGTGGAATTCAACCACTGATGAAGCGCATGCTGGATGCCGGCATGCTGGATGGCTCATGTCTGACGGTCACAGGTAAGACGCTGGCAGAAAATCTGGCCGATGTGCAGGACTATCCGGAAGGCCAGCAGATTATTCTGCCTTTTGATGCGCCAGTGAAAAAAGACTCACATCTGGTGATTCTAAAAGGCAATCTGTCACCGAAGGGCGCGGTCGCCAAAATTACCGGTAAGGAAGGACTGCATTTTGCTGGCCCGGCTCGCGTGTTTGAAGGTGAGCAGGGTGCCATGCGCGGTATTCTGGATGGCGAAGTCCAGCCGGGTGAAGTGGTGGTGATTCGTGGCGTTGGTCCCAAAGGTGGCCCGGGAATGCCAGAAATGCTGAAACCGACCTCTGCGATTATCGGGAAGGGCTTAGGCGCTTCAGTTGCCCTGATTACCGATGGACGCTTCTCGGGTGGCAGTCACGGTTTTGTGATTGGTCATGTCACCCCCGAAGCTTATGATGGCGGCCCGATTGGTCTGGTACAAAATGGCGACCAGATTTCAATTAATGCGGAAACCCGGGAAATGACCTGGCATGTGGATGAGCCTGAGATTGCAGCACGTCAAGCAGCTTGGATCAAACCAAAACCGAACTATACCCATGGAGCACTGGCCAAATTCGCCAAACTGACCTCAGGTGCAGAAACCGGGGCGGTCACTGACTTGAATCTTGACCTCTAATCCATTGTTAAACATTGAACATTTGTTTATCTTAATCGGGCGTAAGACCCTCACCGACAGTCAGGTGGGGGATACAAGCGAGTGGCGATAGCCATATTAAAGATAATGTTTTCTTGGTTTTATTGCTTATTTTTGCTATAATTCAAACACTACAATTCTTTTATAAACAATGATTTAATGAAGATTTTACAACACTACAAGTTTAGGCTTCTGCCTAACCAAGAACAGGAAATATTGCTTAATCAAGCAATAGGTTCTGCTCGTTTTGTGTGGAATCAAATTCTCGCTAAATCATTTGAAATGTTTGCTAAAGATGAATATATTCGTTACGAAAGCATTGAAAAAAAATTAGTACCCCTTAAAAAAACACCTGAATTTTCTTTTCTTGGTCAAACATATTCAGCTTGCTTACAGCAAAAAATACGTGATCTTGCTCAAGCATGGGGTAAGTTTTACAACAAAAAAGAACAAGCTCGTTTAAAGCAAAACAAGCGGAAACCACGTAAACCCAATTTTTTTAAATTGGCTGATGGTGGTGAGATTGAGCTTAGACCACTCATGCCAAGATTCAAGAAGAAATTAGATGGTAAGCAATCTTTTAGACTTCCATTTGCAAATTGTGAGGTTATTGGTGATCGAGTTTCTTTGCCTAAAAAAACAGGTTGGATAAGATTTAAAAAATCACAAGAAATTGTTGGTAAAATTACAAGTATTACAATTAAGAAAATTTGTGGGCTTTGGTATGTTTCATTTTGTACTAACCGTGAAATCGAACAACCAATTCATCCATCAAAATCTACAATTGGTGTTGATCTTGGCATTAAGAAATTAATTACAATATCAACAGGTTAGGTATTTGACCCAATCAATAGTTTTAAAGCCAATCAAGTAAAGTTGGCTAGGCTTCAACGCAAGTTGAGAAAGAAAACCGAATTTAGTCAAAATTGGAAAAAACTTAATTTAAGGATCAATAAATTACATCATCATATTGCCAATATTCGGCATGACTACTTGCACAAAGTCACGACAACTCTCAGCAAAAACCACGCAATGATCGTAGTTGAGGACTTAAAAGTAGCCAATATGTCGAAGTCAGCCAAAGGCTCAATCGAAGAAAAAGGAAAGAATGTTAAAGCTAAATCAGGCTTAAACAAATCAATCCTAGATCAAGGTTGGTCAATGCTTGTCAATATGTTGGAGTATAAGCAACAATGGCGAGGTGGTTTACTCGTTAAGATTGACCCTAGATATACAAGTCAGACTTGTAGTTCATGCGGTCATGTTGCAAAAGAAAATAGACCTACTCAGGCTAAGTTTGAGTGTGTTAGTTGTGGTTTTAGCGAGAATGCAGATATTAACGCTTCTCGTAACATTTTAGCGGTGGGACATACCGTTTTGTCTGTCGAGGGAAGATGCGGTAAAGATCGCCCTGTGAAGCAGAAAGCAAGTGAAATCCGTGAGGAAGTCACCTAAGAGCTTTTGCTTTTAGAATCCCCCACTTGAGCTAGTCGAAAGTGGCGGGAGTATGTCAAGACTTGATATAAGTTTTTACACCATGCAGGGCTTTGGCTCTGCGATCTTAAAAATAGATTATTCTGTACAGATTCAATTTTTTGAACTGCACACCGTCATCTTTGTCGAGGCCGAACTCATGTCCCTGTTACGCCGTTGGTTTGATCCAATCCGATCGAGTTGGTTTTACCAGAAACCAATCCGTCAAACGGTGTTATCTATTCAAGATGGGCTGAGTATCCATTTAAGACTGGATGATGTGTACAGCTATCTGGCGGTACAGCAGCTGACCCAGCTCGAAGAAATTTTAAGTCCAGAACTCAAGCCGCTGAAAGTGATCATTTCCAGTGCGCATGCCGAAGCGCCGAACCAGATGTCTTTTGATGAATGGCAGCACTACACGATTAATGATGCAAAAATCTTGTCAAAACAGCATCGTTTCAGTTTTCATGATACGCCGGAATTACCGAGCGCTGAGGCCTTAAAACAGGCTGAACTGATTTTGCGGCATACACCTCTGCGTGGACAAGATTTCCTGTATTTGCTGGAAGATGTTTTCCATATGCTCTGGCAAAAACAGACCGGAAAATTACGAACTCTTTATGCCATGGCCAGTCGCCATCATCAGCCACAGGATTTTCCCGAACGTATTTTTGACCAGACGCCAATACTGGCCAGCTATTTTAATTTAGGCGGTCGCCAGTATCAGGCAGTCGATGACTTGTTGCGTCTTACCCGGCGTCTGGAGCAGCAAAAACTGCTGACCGGTAATCCAATTTTTATGATCGATCACATTGAATGGCGTGAGCATCTGATCAGTGATGCCGAAGAGCTGAACGAGATCCAGTCGATGGATCCGGAACTGGACTTGTATATCGCGCTGGAAGATCCAATTTCCTGGCTATTACTGGCCTATATCAAGGAAGAACTGGCGGATTATTATAATATCCAGCTAAATGTCTATCCCTTGTCCTATCGCGGCCGGGATGATTTTGACTGGAGTCTGGCCACACGTTTATCCAAACGGACAGAAGTAGAATTTACCCCGTTCTGCCGACCTACTGAGCAGGCGATTGCGCCAATGGCACAGTTATTTTATAGCTGCCCCGAGGAACAGCGGATTGAGGCGATGTACCAGATCTTGCAGGCCGTCTGGACCCGTGGTGAAGACCTGTCTTATGCACCCCATTTCAAACGTTTGCAGCAGCAGTTAAATATTATCGATCTGACCCAGGACGATATTCTGGCCAAGCTGCAGGACAATGATATGCTCTGTGAAATGAAGTCGCAGCCGAATTTTCCGGTACTGGAACTGCGCATAGATGATCAAAGTTATACATTTAATAGCTTATATCGGGTCTGGATGATTGAAAGTATTTTCAGTAATGTGTTAGAAGAAAAGTATAAGAGTAATAATCAAACTGAAAGTGAACTGAAAAAACATGGAAAAGATCAAAGCTGAATCACTAGAACATGCACGTCAACAGATCGATGCCATTGATACAGCTTTAGTTGAGCTGATCGCTGCGCGTCAATTTTATGTTGATCAAACCACCCGTTTCAAAAAAACCGAAACCGATTTACAGTCACCAGAACGTATGGAACAGATTGTAGAAAATGTCAGAGCTCTGGCACAAAAGCAAGGTGTCGATCAGGAGTTTATTGAACATCTATATCGTGAAATGTTCCAATACTTTATTCAACGTGAACTGAAAGAGTTTCGTCCTTAAACAGACACGTGCTTTAACAGAAGCCTTGCGGGGCTTCTTTTCATTTCTTTAATCGCAAAGTTGAAAAATACAAAGCTAAAAAAAGCAGCCATTTGGCTGCTCAATACTTTTATTTCGAATTTTATTTTTTATCGGCTAGGCTAAAGAACCAGTTCAGGATCAGTGCAGCAAACGTTGCCGTACCAATACCACCCAGATTGAAGCTACCAAAAGTCAGGGCAAAATCACCCGTACCTAAAATAATGGTCACCGCAGCCACCATCAGGTTCTTGTTCTGCGAGAAATCGACTTTATTTTCAATCCAGATTTTGGCACCGGCAATGGTAATCAAACCAAAGACCACAATCGAAGCACCAGTCAGAATCGCGGTGGGAATGGTATGAATCACCGCCCCAAACTTGGGTGATAAACCCAGGAAGATCGCAAAGACACCAGCCACTGCAAAAATGATGGTCGAATAAACCCGTGTTACGGCCATGACCCCAATATTTTCACCATAGGTGGTCATGCCCGGGGCACCCACACCGCCAGCCAAAGTCGTAGCAACACCATCTGCAACAAAGGCTTTACCAATATGCGGATCCAGGTTTTCACCAGTCATCGCACCTACGGCTTTAATATGCCCCAGATTTTCAGCCACCAGAATCAAGGCAATTGGCGCAATGATCAGCATCGCATTCAATTCAAAAGTTGGTGCGTGGAAAGTCGGTAAACCGAACCAGGCTGCTTGCTGAATGGGAAGGAAATTGATCGCAGTGCCATAACCCATGACATTACTGAGTACAAAGTAGATCAGATAAGCCAATAACAGGCCGACCAATAACAGCAGGCGCTGTAATAAGCCACGGGTGAATACGGCAATTGAACCCATGCACAGCACAGTGACCAGGGACATCCACATATTGAAGGTATTGCCCATCACGCTTTTCACTGTGACTGGAGCAAGGTTCAGGCCAATGATCATCACCACGGCACCGGTCACTACCGGTGGCATCAGCTTTTCAATCCAGCGGGTGCCCGTCGCCATGACCAGAAAGCCCATGAGCGCATAGAAGATGCCACATGCGATAATGCCGCCTGCTGCAACGCCAATATTCGGATTCAGTCCGCCACCACCCGCATAACCTGTTGCTGCGATGACCACACCAATAAAGGCAAAGCTTGAACCTAGATAACTTGGAACCCGGCCACCGGTGATTAAAAAGAACAGAATAGTACAGATCCCTGACATTAAAATCGCCAGGTTAGGATCAAAGCCCATTAAAAAAGGTGCCAGTACAGTCGCGCCAAACATGGCAAAAGCATGTTGTACACCCAAAATGACCGTTTGTGCGGGTGGCAAATACTCTGCGGTACCTACTGGTCGTGCATCGATACTGCCCTCATAAGGGCGCCATTTGGGAAACCAACTGGACATAAAATGAGCACTCAAAAGATAAATTGTGCACATCATACTCTTGTTCTTTAGAAGATTTAATCACTTAAACAAAATTTTTGTTCAAATTAATTCTATGACTTTATTTAAGATTTTACCGGGTGGTAAAAGAATACTGGGTTAAAATTAAAGTGAAATCAGTAGATTAATTTCTTATTATGAATAGGGGTATCTATAAATAAATCTGATTTACTATATAAAATAAAATATTTCCTGGCTATTGACTGGTCAATAAAAAAGCACATCACCAGGATGTGCTTTCAAATGGGCATTTTTGCTTAGCCAGTATTACGCAGACCGGCTGCAATACCGGCAATACTGACCATCAGCGCATGATCTACTGGGGTGTTTTCGGCCTGTTGCTGTTGCAGATAGAGACGACGACGTTTCATCAGCTCGGCTTGCAGCAAATGTAGTGGCAGCAAATACGGTTTACGGACTTTCATGGACTGATCCAGTACGCCGTTGCTGCTCAGCAGTTTCGATTCACCTTTCAAGCTTAACAGGGTCTGTACAGCATCCTGCAAACGCTGGCGCAGCTCTGTGCCGAGTACTTTGAGATCTTCATCTTGAGTTAAATGTGATTCATAGTACAAGGCCACATGTGCATCGGCTTTGGACAGCACCATTTCCAGCATATCAATCAGGGTCTGAAAATATGGCCACTCTGCCAGCATCTCATCGAGTACCGCCCGTTGCCCCTGATCCAGTACTTTATTCAGCGCGGCACCGGTACCCAGCCAGGCAGGTAACATCAGACGAATCTGGGTCCAGGCAAATACCCACGGAATCGCACGCAAGGACTCAATCCCGCCACTGACTTTACGTTTCGCCGGCCGTGAACCCAGCGGCAGCATTTGTAGTTCAAGTTCCGGAGTGACAGTGCGCAGGTATTTGACAAAGTGCGGGTTTTCCCGCACGGTCTGGCGATAGACCTGAACTGAGAGTTCGGTCATTTGATGCATCAAGTCGCGCCATTCCTGTTTCGGCTCGGGTGGTGGGAGCAAGGTCGCTTCTAAGGTCGCAGCGGTATAAATTTCCAGATTTTGCAGGGCAATCTCTTCCAGTCCGAATTTAAAGCGGATCATTTCGCCCTGTTCAGTCACCCGAATCGTGCCTGAAATCGACCCCGGTGGCTGTGAGAACAAGGCTTGCTGGGTTGGCGCACCGCCACGGCTGATCGAACCGCCACGGCCATGGAACAGGGTCAGCTGAACGCCATGTTGCTGGGCAATCGTCGTCAGTTCTTCCTGGGCACGGTACTGCGCCCAGTTGGCCGACATAAAACCGGCGTCCTTGGCTGAATCCGAATAGCCAATCATCACTTCATGCTTGCCCTGAATATGCTGTTTATACCAATGCATATTGAATAGGGTCGACATGGTCTCAGCTGCACCGTCCAGATCTTTGAGGGTTTCAAACAGCGGTACCACTCGTAAGGCGTGCTTGATACCCGCTTCTTTTTGTAGAAGCAATACCGCCAGCACATCACTTGGATATTCCGCCATGGAAATAATATAGGCACCCAGAGACTCGCTCGGCTGTTCGGCCAGTGTGCGCATGGTGGCAAAGACTTCCTGTACATCCGGATGTTCAATCAGGCTGCCGGCCGGTTCATTCAGATGTTTCGGCAGTAACGGACGTTTGCTTTGCAATTCCTGCAATAAAAAGTTTTGACGGGCCTGTTCGGTCCAGGTTTCAAAATTCCCCAGTCCTAAATATTCAGTAATGGCTGAAATCGCCTGGCGGTGACGGCCGGATTCCTGGCGGATATCCAGTTTTAGCAGTTCGATCCCAAAACTGTTGACCCGGTAAATAAAGTCCAGCAGGCTGCCATTGGCAATTTCGGCCAGATTGCAGTCCATCAGTGAACGGTAGCAGGTCAGGAGCGGTTGTAAAAGTTCGTCTTTACTTTTAATCACCAGACTGTCATCGGCATCATTGCCTTTTAATTTTTCTGCCAGCCAGTGTCGGGTCGCTTTCAGGCGGCTACGGGTGTCACGTAAATATTCACGGTAGGGTTCCGGATGGTCCTGACCCAATGCCTCGGAGATTTCCGGACTACATTGCTGAATGGAGAGTTCCCAGCGCAGGTTCTCAATATCGCGTAAATACAGATCGGCAGCTTTCCAGCGTGACAGCCACAACACTTCTTGCGTCACATTATGGGTAACATTCGGGTTGCCATCGCGGTCACCGCCCATCCAGGAAGCAAAACGTACTGGTGCAATATCTAAGGGCAAGTTCTGGCCGCATTGTTGTTCGACCATGCCATTTAATTCCCGGATAAATTTCGGAACCGCATTCCACAAGGTCTGTTCAATGGTAGTAAAGCCCCATTTGGCTTCATCGATCGGGGTCGGGCGATGCTGACGGATTTCATCGGTTTGCCAGGCCGAGCTAATCAGCTGTTTCAGATCTGCCAACACCGCCTGACGTTCACGCGGCGTGAGTTTCTGCTGGTCGAATTTGGACAGGGCATTATTGATACCATCATATTTCTGGATCAGGGTGCGGCGGCTGACTTCTGTCGGATGCGCGGTCAGTACCAGTTCAATTTTTAATTCACAGATTTGCTGGTACAGCGTGTCGGCAGAAATCTCCTGCTGTTTAAATTTTTCAAATAACGGTACCAGAGGATTAGGGGATTCTGCCGTGTCATCGAATTCGCTTTGGCGACGACGACGCACCACATGATATTGTTCGGCAATATTGGCAAAGTTCAAAAAATGGGTAAAGGCACGGGTTAGAGGCAGGATTTCCGCATCTTCCAGACTCAAAAATAATTGTTCTAGCTGTTTTTCTGCTTCGATCTGTCCATCACGTGCGCCTTTAGATAAAGCACGAATCTGCTCAATCTGATTAAACAAATCCTGCCCCGCATGTAATTTTAAGGTTTCCCCCAGCAAATTACCCAGTAAGCGTACGTCTTCGCGTAGTGGTGCATCAATTTGTTGAATCATTTTTATATTCCCTTAAATGCTTGCTTTGACTATACCGCGACTGTAGGACAATCCAAGTCCTTTACAGACAAAAGTTGCAGATATTTTGCGGATTTTTTAGCAAATTTTAGCCAGTATCCTGTCGCCAGCACTCAAGCGATCAGAAGGGATTTAGCCAGATATTCCGTATTTCAGCATAAACAGCTCAATCGCCTGACTAATGATCTGCTGCTGTTCTGTACTGGAGGGCGGAGCTGTAAGTCCGAGCAGGATTTTTTGATGACGTATTCCGGTCAATAGGGACACGATCAGTTCGGTCTGTTTCTCGGGGCGATCGACCTGAATAAACTGGTAGTGCTGCGCCAGCGCAAAGAAATCATGCCAGACCGCCTCCAGTTTGGCATGCGAGGCCTGATAAAACTGCTCTGCCAGCGGGCTTTGCTGCGAGGCCAGCTCCATGAGTAATAGATCCAGTTTGATGGCTTCAGGCAGGCTAATAATGTTCAAAGCGCGTAAACAGGCCCGATAAAATTCCTGAGCAAAGTCACTGCTTGGCTGCAAGACCTGCGGATGCTCATGCAGAATGGCTTCACAGGTATCTTCAATGGCACAGCTGAACAGCGTCGCCTTGTCCTGAAAATGGTTATACACCGTCAGTTTGCTCACCCCGGCTTCACGGGCAATCTGGTTCATGCTGGAGGCATGATAACCATGCGCTAAAAATAGCGCTTTGGCCGCGCTCAGGATGCGTTGGCGCTTCTACAGATCTTTCGGTCGTCCTACAGGTATTTGCACAATTTCTTCCAAAAAAAGTCAACTTGGTCCTTGCTTTGAGGGTTCTGTTGTAATTAGTGTACCGGGTGGTATATTAATTAAAAAACAAGCAATTCAATATATCAGCATAGTTTGCCCGAAAAAAGATGATCAGATAAGAGCGAATAAGATGAGCAGGATTTACAGCGTGTTGGCTGGCATGATGATGCTTTGCAGTGTGACCTTAAATGGGTGCAGTAAAGATACAATCGCCGCAGAACAGGAAATTCCCTTTGTCATGGTGACCACACCGAGCACTTCACAGCATGAACTGAAAAGTTATGCCGGCGATGTGCAGGCGCGTCAGCAAACAGCACTGGCCTTTCGGGTAGCGGGACAGGTGACCCAGCGCTTCGTTGATGTCGGGGACCAAGTCAAAGTCGGACAGGTGCTGGCCACACTGGATGTAAAAGATGCCCAGTTGCAGCTGAATGCGGCACGTGCCCAGCTGGAAAACGCGCAGTCTGCCAGTAAAATTGCTCAGGATGAACTACAGCGTTTCAAGCAGCTGTTACCGGTCAATGCCGTGAGTCGCTCGCAATATGATGCCATCGATAATCAATATAAAGCTGCACAGTCGAGTCTGAAACAGGCGCAATCCAATTATGATACTGCCAAAAACCAGACCACTTATAACCAGCTGATTGCCACTAAAAATGGCGTGATCACGGCACGCAATATCGAAACGGGTCAGGTGGTCGCAGCCGGGCAAGCGGCATATGAGTTAGCCATTTCCGGTGAGCGTGAAGTGGTGATTGGCGTGCCGGAACAGGCCATTTCAGAGGTCAAGGTCGGACAGCCTGCCACGGTGACTTTATGGTCCAAACCTGAAGAAAAATTTAGTGCCTTTGTCCGTGAAATATCACCAGCTGCGGATCAGTCCCGTACCTTCCGGGTCAAAGTCTCACTGCGCGAAGGCAATGGTCAGATCCAGCTCGGACAAAGTGCCCGGGTGTTTTTTCAGCACAGCCGGGACAATAGGCTCAGTGTACCGCTGTCCAGTGTCTCAGCCACAGATCAACAAGCCTATGTGATGCTGGTCAAGCCGGATCATACTGTACACAAAGTCCCGGTGACTTTAGGGGCTTATGGTCGCGATAGCGTACCGGTACTCAGTGGCCTGAAAGCGGAAGATTATGTGGTGATTGGCGGCGTACATTTGCTGCGTGACCAGCAAAAAATCAATCCGATTAATCGTGAAAACCGTCCTGTGACCGTTCAGGCAGGGAGTTAAATATGAACTTTAACCTGTCGGAATGGGCCTTAAAGAATAAGGGCCTAGTACTGTATTTTATGATCCTGCTCGGTCTGATTGGCATCGTGTCCTATTCCCTGCTGTCGCAAAGTGAAGATCCGCCTTTTACCTTTAAAGTGATGGTGATTCAGACCTACTGGCCGGGTGCCAGTGCCAAAGAAGTGTCCTTACAGGTCACGGATCGGATTGAAAAGGAACTGATGACCACGGGGCAGTATGACCGCATCATGGCCTATTCGCGTCCGGGTGAATCCATGGTGACCTTTATTGCCAAGGATTCTCTGGCTTCGAAAGATGTGGCCGATGTCTGGTATAACGTCCGCAAGAAAGTCAGCGATATCCGGCATGAATTGCCGCAAGGAGTACAAGGCCCATTCTTTAATGATGAATTCGGCGATACCTTTGGCAATATCTATGTGCTCAAAGGCAAAGACTTCGATTATGCGACCCTCAAGGAATACGCCGACCGTTTGCAGCTACAACTGCAACGGGTCAAAGATGTCGCCAAAGTCGATTTAATCGGCCTGCAAGACCAGAAAATCTGGATTGAGATTTCCAACACCAAAGTCATCCAGCTCGGAGTTCCAGTCAGCGCCATTCAGCAGGCTTTGCAGCAGCAAAATGCCATGGCCCATGCCGGTTTTTTTGAAACCGGCTCAGACCGGATTCAGGTTCGGGTCAGCGGTGCCTTAAACAGTATTGAAGAATTACAGCAACTGCCACTTTTGATAAATGGCAAAACCATTCAGCTGGGAGATGTCGCTGAGATCTATCGCGGCTTTAGTGATCCGGCCCAACCCCGGATGCGTTTTATGGCTGAAAATGGCATTGGTATTGCCGTGTCCATGCGCAAAGGCGGCGATATTCTGGCACTGGGCAAACATCTGGAACAGGAATTTGCCCGTCTGCAAAAAACCTTGCCCCTTGGCATGGAGCTGCAAAAAGTCTCCGATCAGCCAGTGGCAGTCAAACGCAGCATTAACGAATTTATGAAAGTGCTGGCAGAGGCAGTAATTATTGTGCTGCTGGTCAGTTTCTTCTCGCTGGGTTTTCGTACCGGACTGGTGGTGGCCTTTTCGATTCCGCTAGTATTGGCCATGACCTTTGCCGGCATGCATTTATTTGATGTCGGCCTGCATAAAATTTCCTTGGGTGCCCTGATTCTGGCACTTGGTCTTCTGGTCGATGATGCGATTATTGCCATTGAAATGATGGCGATTAAAATGGAGCAGGGCTATAGCCGGCTTGAAGCGGCAGGCTTTACCTGGAAAACCACCGCCTTTCCAATGCTGACCGGCACCCTGATTACCGCCGCCGGATTTTTACCGATTGCCACAGCAGCATCGAGTACCGGTGAATATACCCGTTCTATTTTTCAGGTGGTCACGATTGCACTGCTGATGTCCTGGATTGCCGCGGTGTTATTTGTGCCTTATCTGGGCGATAAATTGCTGCCCAATTTCAACAAAGACTTGATACAAAAAGCGCCGTGGTATCAGCGCCTTTGGGCGCGTTTGCGCAAGCAGCCCGAACCTCAGCCGGTCGTGCATCATGCCGGCGAACAGCATGACCCTTATCAAACCCGGTTTTATCAAGGTTTTCGCCGTTGGGTAAATACTTGTGTGACCTATCGTAAGACCGTGATTACAGCAACGGTAGGAATTTTTATTCTCTCCATTTTAATGTTTAAGCTGGTGCCACAGCAATTTTTCCCGCCCTCGAATCGGGCTGAAATTCTGGTGGATCTCAAACTCGAAGAAGGCGCCTCTCTGAAAGCCACCGAAGCTGCGGTGAAAAAAGTTGAAGCCTTTTTGTCGAAACAGCAGGGCATTGATAACTATGTGGCCTATGTCGGAATTGGTTCTCCGCGTTTCTATTTACCGCTGGATCAGCAGCTGCCGCAAACCAGTTTTGCCCAGTTTGTGGTGCTGGCATCCTCTTTGGAAGATCGTAACGAAATCCGTCAATCCTTGAGTGACCAGATTCGGCTGTTATTACCGGAAGTCCGTACCCGGGTGTCCCTGCTGGAAAATGGCCCTCCAGTCGGTTATCCATTGCAGTTCCGGGTCTCTGGTGAAGATCTGGGACTGGTTCGTGAATGGGCGCAGAAAGTCGCCGCAACCGTGGGCGAAAATCCGAATACCACCAATGTACATCTAGACTGGGGTGAGCCGAGCAAAGTCATCAAACTGGAGATCGATCAGGATCGTGCCCGTCAGTTGGGCGTGACTAGCAGCGAACTGGCCAATGTGCTGAACAGCTCGATTTTGGGGGCCGGCATTGATCAGTATCGGGAAAAGCGTGAACTGATTGAAATCCGTTTACGTGGTGCGCAGGCTGAACGCGTTGATGTCGCTTCTTTAAGCAGCCTGGCGATACCGACGTCACGTGGTACTTCGGTACCGTTGGCACAGCTTGCCAACATTGAATATAGCTTTGAAGAAGGCTTGATCTGGCATCGGAATCGTTTACCGACCATCACGGTGCGTGCCGATATTCGCACGGCCTTACAGCCGGCCACTGTGGTGAATGAATTACACGATTCACTGCACCAACTTCGAGCTGAGTTGCCGAATGGCTATCTGCTGGAAGTCGGCGGTACGGTCGAAGAATCCGCGCGTGGACAGAACTCGGTCAATGCTGGCATGCCTTTATTCCTGGCGGTAGTGATGACCCTGTTAATGATTCAGCTCAAGAGCATCTCACGGGCCTTTATTGTGTTCCTGACCGCGCCTTTAGGCATTATCGGAGTGGTGTTATTCCTGTTACTTTTCAATAAACCTTTCGGTTTTGTGGCCATGCTCGGGACGATTGCGCTTTCTGGAATGATCATGCGAAATTCCCTGATTCTGATTGACCAGATCGAGCAGGATATTCAGGCCGGAGAATCCCCATGGGATGCCATTATCAATGCCACAGTCCGCCGTTGTCGCCCGATTGTCTTGACCGCACTGGCCGCTGTTTTAGCCATGATTCCCTTGTCCCGCAGTATTTTTTTCGGGCCGATGGCAGTGGCCATTATGGGCGGTTTAATTGTGGCGACACTTCTGACCCTGTTTTTCCTGCCTGCCTTATATGCACAATGGTTTAAAGTGAAAAAAAGTTTAAATTCTGTTTAAAATTGTCCTCTGTACACGACAAAAAT
>NZ_DCLL01000049.1 GCF_002321025.1 Acinetobacter lwoffii | reverse complement strand
TTATTCGAAATCCCCCTCCGCATACGCAGAGGGGGATTTTTTTATGTGCGGGTTTTTAGATAAGATATTTAACATATCTATACCTCAAAGTTGATCAGATTCTTCTGAGACAGAGGACTCCTGTCAATTTGTTTGACCTATTAGGATCTCTGTAAGGCTGGCTCTAAAAGAGTTTATAAGCTGATTTTGTAAATTTTGGCACATAAAAAAACCAGCAAATCGCTGGTTTTTTACTGCTGGCTATTTTATCCAAACACACGCATTACGGCTGCAATTAATACCCAAAGAATGGCAATCGCTACGATTGGTTCAACAATCTTTGCCCATTTTGGGGTGTCGACAACAATCACTTCTTCGATATCTTGATGCTGCTGATTCTGGCTTACCATTTGATTAAACTCCTTCATTGATGCTTCCAATGATAGCTCTTCTTGCACAATTGGTTTAGAGCCTTTGAGTTCTGTTAGCTTGTTTGTTGTCCAAACCCAATCATCTGCTTGACCAGATAAATGTTCAATTTGCCCGGTCAGTAATTCCTGAATGCTATGGATATTATGGTTGCCGGTATCATGCAGTTGTTTTAATTCAATAAGCTGTAAATGAAAAATTTCTGAAGTGCTGTGCTCAAGCTGGGCTCGATCCAGAGTGGATTGATTTTCCGGACTGGTAGCGAGATGACGCACGATTTCCAGGATATATAATTCATCAGGATGATTGATTTCATTATAAATTTTTTGTGGGTTATGACGCCATTCAGTAATAAGTTTTCCTAAAGTTAAGGCATTGATTTCTGATATATATTTTCGTCTTTCTTCTTTTGTATATTCTTTTAGAAGCTCAGGCTTTTGAGTCTCTATCTGTTCAACAAAATATTGTACTAAATCAAAAGCCATTCACTTGCTCCATTATTTTTAATCTAATAGTCTTAAAGTCGGTTTTTTCTTTGGTTGTTCAGTTTGTTCTTCAGTGCTTGATTTTAAAGCATCTTCATCATTTTGTGTATGCTCATATTCACCTGGATCAAAGAATAAACCTTGACCATTTTCACGTGCATAAATACCGAGTACTGCTGCCATAGGCACATAAATATCACGAGAAACGCCACCAAAGCGAGCCGAGAAGCTAATGGCATCATTGCTCATATGCAGCGCATGCACGGCATGTGGCACAATATTCAGAACAATCTGTCCATCTTTAATAAACTGCTCAGGAACCATGGTATTTGGGCGTGTGGCATCCACCAGCAGGTAAGGCGTCATATTGTTATCGCAAACCCACTCATAGATTGCACGTGCCATATAGGGACGGGTAGGGCTAAGGTTGAATTCTTGTTCGGACATGATGTTTCTCTATGGATGTTTGAGTTGCACTGAATAACGGTTCTTTTCCTGCAATGTCATGGATTTTACAAAGGCAGGACGACTAAAAATTCGTTGGCAATATAAATAAAACGGACGGCATTGCTGCTGTGGTAATTCTACGCCCATCTGTTTCAGACGGATAAAAATTGGTGCCAACATACAATCCAGGATACTAAATTGTTCAGACATAAAATAGGGAAAATGCTGGAATAGTGGCATTAGTGAAATCAGGATATCCTGTAACTGCTTTTGTGCCTGAGTTCTGGCTTTCTTATCCAGCGTATCAGGATGGCGTAACATGAGATCAGCCAGTTTCAGCCAGTCATTTTCAAAGCGCCAGATGTATTGTCGTTGCTCTGCCCGGGGCATCGGAGCATCGGCATACAGTTTATTCTGACGATAACGATCATCTACATATTCTGAGATAATCGAAGTATTAAATAATTTAAGTTCATTTTCGATCAGCATCGGCAATTGATTATAAGGATTGAGACTGGCCAGATCCTCATCATCGGCATCCACCAAAATCAGGTTATATTTAATCTGTTTTTCGGTAAGCACATAGCGAATCCAATGGGAACGAAAGTCATCGGCATGACTATAGAGAGTGATTCCTTGAAGAGGCGCGCTTTCGACTGACATAAATCCTGATGAGCTTCTAATGAATAGACTAGGATACTAAAATTCAACCTAAAAAGCACCAAGCATCAAAGATCAATCGGCTTGAGCCAAGGTAGATTATAAGAAAAACAACTGGAGGAAAATAAGATGCTGATCAAGCTTCCTGTCATTTTGCTGTTTATCTGTATTGGGATCGCAAATTATTATTTGATGAAGTCATTCTGGTGTCACGAAGGGGTATGGGGTAAGGATGTACATGAACAATAACAAGAAAAAAGTTCTAAATGACCCACTAACCGCCATAAAAAAACCCTGGAAAATCCAGGGTTTTTTGTCCGATTCGGTAAACGAATTAACGTTTAGAGAACTGAGGACGTTTACGAGCTTTACGTAAACCAAGTTTCTTACGTTCAACTTCACGAGCATCACGAGTAACGAAACCAGCTTGACGAAGAGCAGGTTTTAAAGTTTCGTCAGAAGCGATCAATGCACGAGTAATACCGTGACGGATAGCGCCTGCTTGACCACCAATACCACCACCAGCAACAGTGATGTAAAGGTCATATTTGTCAGTAGCTTCAAGAAGCTCAAGTGGTTGGTTAACAACCATACGAGCAGTTTCACGACCGAAATACTGTTCAAGAGTACGGTTGTTAATTACGAGTTTACCAGTACCAGCTGATAGGAAAACACGTGCAGTTGCGGTCTTACGGCGACCTGTACCATAATTAGTAGCCATGTGCTGTTATCCCTTAGATGTCCAAAACTTGTGGCTGTTGAGCAGCGTGTGGATGCTCAGTACCTGCATACACTTTCATTTTCTTGATCATTGCATAACCAAGAGGACCTTTAGGTAACATACCTTTAACAGCTTTTTCTAGAACTGCTTCTGGTTTGTGAGCGATTAACTTTTCAAAGTTAGTCTCACGGATACCACCAGGGAAACCAGTGTGGCGATAGTATTTCTTATCTTGTGACTTTTTACCAGTCACAGTGATTTCTTCAGCATTGATAACAACGATGTAGTCGCCAGTGTCAACGTGAGGAGTATAAGAAGTTTTATGCTTACCGCGTAAACGACGAGCGATTTCAGTCGCAAGGCGACCTAAAGTTTTGCCAGAAGCATCAACAACGTACCAGTCGTGTTGAACTTCAGCTGGCTTAGCGCTGAGAGTTTTCATTAAACCACTACCTATTATAGTTGGTTTGGACTATGGAATCTGTCCAAACTAAAGGAGACGCGATTCTAAACGAATACGTGAAGAATCACAAATGAAAATTAAAATTTCAAGCGCTGTATTTTATCTAATCTCCCTGGTGAAAGAAAGACCTAAGCCTTTATATGCTACAAAAACTGCAACTATATTTGTAACCATAGTTTCAATGGTATCAAAATATTGATTTATAAGTACTCTTTGCAATGATTACTACAGCGTAGGCGTGATCGGGTTATAATATTTCTCAGCTTTGCCAAATTGAGAAGATGATGCTGCCTTTATATGTCACCAGTGGGGAACCTGCCGGAATTGGTCCTGATATTTGCCTGAGTCTTGCAGATCGTGTTGATGAGCGCCCAATTGTGGTATTGGCGGATATTCATATGCTCGAGCAACGTGCTCAGATACTCAAATTATCGGTTGAGCTGATTGAATATCAAGGACAGGAGTCATCTTCAGGCATCGGTCAGCTATTTGTAGAGCATGTTCCCGTGCAGCAAGACGTCGTATTGGGTGAGCTGAATCTGAACAATGCGGCTTATGTACTGGAGCAACTGCGTCGATCCGCAGACTATGCCATGTCAGGAAAAAGTGTCGGCGTCGCGACTGCGCCTGTACAAAAGTCCGTGATAAATGAAGCGGGCATTTCTTTTAGTGGTCATACCGAGTATTACCAGGAATTTGCTGGTGTTCCACGTGTAGTCATGATGCTGGCCACCAAAACTTTACGCGTGGCCTTGGCCACTACCCATCTTCCGCTTCGTGCCGTGGCAGATGCGATTACGCCTGAACGCTTGCATCAGGTGATTGATATTCTGATTCACGACCTGAAATCCAAATTCAAGATTGAACAGCCGAATATACTGGTTTGCGGTTTAAATCCGCATGCCGGGGAGGGCGGTTATTTGGGGATGGAAGAAATTGAAGTGATCAATCCGGTACTCGAAAGCTATCGTGCCCAAGGTATCAACATGAGTTTAAGCCTACCTGCTGATACTTTATTTACTCCAGAAAACCTAAAAGATGCTGATGCTGTTCTGGCGATGTATCACGATCAGGGCTTACCTGTGTTAAAATCACAGGGCTTTGGTGAAGCCATTAATATTACCCTCGGCTTACCGTTTATTCGAACTTCTGTTGATCATGGCACAGCACTCTCCCTTGCGGGGACGGGACTTGCGAAAAGTTCCAGCCTGCACGTTGCTGTCGATTTAGCCCTCGATCTGGCGCGCCACTGATTATTGTTCATCACTCACGTTGGAAATGTTTTTATGTATCAAATTAATGCCTTAAACCCAAAAGATGAAGGGCATCAGGCTCGAAAAAGATTTGGTCAAAACTTTTTACATGACCAGCGTGTCATTGCCAAAATTGTACGCTCAGTCAATCCGCGTCCAGGTCAGAACATTCTGGAAATTGGCCCGGGTCTGGCCGCTTTGACTTCACCTTTAATTGGCGAATGTGATGCCTTAACCGTACTTGAGCTGGATCGTGATCTGGCTGCTGGTCTGCCGGGTCGTGTGCCGCATCCGGAACGTTTAACCATTATTGAAGCCGATGCCTTGAGATATGATTATTCTCAATTGTTTCAGGAAGATCGTCCACTACGTGTCGTCGGTAACTTGCCTTATAATATTTCTACGCCATTGTTATTCCATCTTTTGGAATTTGGTGACAAAGTGCAAGACATGCATTTCATGCTACAAAAAGAAGTCGTGGATCGCATTACCGCATCACCGAATACCAAAGAATATGGCCGTCTGTCGGTGATGATTCAATATTTCTGTAAACCGACTTTCTTATTCGAAGTGCCACCTGGATCTTTTAATCCGCCTCCAAAAGTGACCTCAGCGGTATTCCGTTTAGAGCCTTATAAAGTTAAACCGATTGTGGCGAAGAATGAAAAAGCGCTGGCACGTCTGGTATCGCATGTCTTTACCCAGCGTCGTAAAACTCTGCGTAACAGCTTGAAGGGTATGCTGGTCGAAGAAGGTTTTGAAAAAGCGGGTGTTGATCCGATGGCGCGTCCAGAAACCCTAACCCTTGAACAGTTTGTTGCACTTTCAGATCAAATGGTGGCTTAAATTACGATGAACCGCACTGCTCGATATAATTATGTGATTGGGGATGTTCAAGGTTGTTTTGAGGCCTTGAAAGCTTTACTCAAGGAAATCCAGTTTGATGCAGAACAAGATTTTATCTGGTTTGCTGGAGATTTGGTTGCACGTGGTGAAAACTCAATCGCTGCATTGCGGTTTATCAAAAAGCTGGCTGAACAAGGTGCGGCTGCGACGGTCTTGGGAAATCATGATTTGACTTTGCTGGCTTATGCCCGTGGTATCAAGCCAGTAAAAGAAAAAGACAATGTCCGTGATGTGATTGATGCGATCGACAGTGATGACCTGATTGACTGGCTGCGCAAACAGCCAATGTGTCTATTTCCAAATGAGCAGACTATTCTGACGCATGCTGGAATTCCGAATATCTGGAGTGCAGAAAAAACTGCTCAATTGGCACAAGAAGTTGAAGCGATCATTGCTCATGATGACTTTGATGTGCTGGATGATTTCCTGAAAGAAATGTTCGGGAAAGAACCAGCACTCTGGTCGGATCAACTACAAGGCCATGAACGTATTCGCTGTATCGTGAATTACTTGACCCGGATGCGTTTAATCGATGCTAAGGGACGCCTGGAATACAGCTTTAAAGATGCGCTGGATGATCCGATGCCGCAAGGCTTTAAACCTTGGTTTGAGTTTGAATCACAGGCCGCACAAACTCATCAGATCCTGTTTGGTCACTGGGCCGGCTTGAACGGTAAAACCATTTCGAACAAGATTCAGAATGTAGATGGCGGTTGTGTCTGGGGTAATCAACTGATGGCCTTCCGCCTGGAAGATCAGCAGATGTTCGCGGTTGATAATCCGGTGATCTAAGTGTATCCAATAAAAAGCCACGTGATCACGTGGCTTTTTTAATTCTTGGATTCTTGATTAGTCTGCACGAATCCAGGTCTGGTTACGGCCTAGAACTGAAACGCCCATACTGGCACGTAAGGTTAAACGTTTACCGGTATTGTTTAAACGCATTTTTGCATCATAAATTTTACCTGCCAATGGATCGATAATACGACCTTTGTCATAATTTTTGGTGCCTTCAACCAGTTTTAGGCCTTTTAAAATGGTCATGCCTAAAATAGGCTGATTGGTATAAGGTGCAGGGCAGTTATTGCATTTTTCACGTGGATTATAGTCTGGGCGAGGCGTGATTTTTACAATTTTGCCTGAATAGGTATTATTTGCTTCTTTGCTAATGACGATAATCGCTTTAGCCGCCCCCGTTTTATCATCAATTTGTTGCCAGGTCCCGGTAATATCGTCTGCCCACAAATTCGTCATACATCCTGCTGTAAGCGCGGCAAGTAATATTTTTTTAAACATAGAGAGTCATTCCAAAGAATTTTTATCATCGCCCGCTCATGTTAGAAATCTTACTAAAATAGTCAACACTTATCTGAATACTATAGAGTTGATACACTAAAAAAAGCTGCCAATTTGGCAGCTTTTTTGAATAATGAGAATTAGGTATTAATCTTGGCGAATCCAGGTCTGGCTACGGCCTAAAGCGGACACACCCACATAACCACGCAAGGTTAAACGTTTACCATTGGCATTTAGACGCACTCGAGCGTCATAAACTTTACCTGCCAATGGATCAATCACTTTACCTTTTTCATAATTGTTGGTGCCTTCCACATGTTTTAAACCAGTCAATACATCCATGCCCATGATCGGCTGATTGGTATAAGGCGCGGGACATTTATTGCAGGTCTTTTGTGGAGTATAGCCTGGACGTGGAGTCACTTTGATAATTTTTCCAGCAAAAGTCCCATTATCATTTTGACGAATTTCAATAATTGCTTTTGGTGAGCCGGTTTTATCATCAATTTGCTGCCAGATGCCCGTCAGATCCTGTGCATAAGCAGTCCCAGTCATCAGTGCAGCGATGAACATTAATCCTAATTTAGTTTGTTTCATTATATTTATGCCTTTTTTATAGATGAATAAAATATCCCCAACACAAAAGTGCTGTTTTTATTAATCCTGGCGAATCCAGGTTTGTGTGCGACCAATCGCAGAGATCCCGATATATCCACGTAAAGTCAGTCGTTTCCCATTGGCAGAAATCCGCCCTTTTAAATCATAAATTTTGCCGGTGAGTGGATCGAGTACCCGGCCATGTGCATAGTTATTTTTGGTGGTGGGTTTCAGTCCTTTAATAACGTCTAATCCCAAAATCGGTTTATCGGTATAAGGTGGTGGACATTTGACACATTTTTCCCGTGGTGTATAACCTGGGCGAGGTGTGACTTTATTAATCGTTCCGGTATAGGAGCCATCAGCCTGCGTTTTCATTTCAATCAATGCTTTAGGTGAGCCGGTTTTATCATCAATCTGTTGCCAAAGACCAGATAACTCCTGAGCAAAGGCCATAGAGCCTGTGAATAAAGAAGCTGAAAAAACAGTTAAAATTGCGATTTTATACATGCGATATCCTTATCCTTATTTTTTTATGAACATTCACCTAATTCCATGTGGTGAATGTTGACGCAAACTACGTTAATACACTTTCATAATATATATTGCATGAAAAAAGCATATGTTTAATATTCATACAACTTAATGCATTAAAATGCAAGCTTCTATCTACTAAAGCATAACCCCGTCACATTTTATTTAATAAAGCAGGAATTAATCCTGCTTAATCCAGGTTTGACTACGGCCTAGTGCTGAAACGCCGATATAGCCGCGTAGGATCAGACGTTTCCCATTAGCACTTAATTTTGCCTTGGTGTTATAAAGATTCCCTGATAATGGATCAAGCAGCTTGCCTTGAGCAAAACTGTTATTGCCGACGTGCTTTAAGCCAGTGAGCACATCCAGACCGAGAATAGGTTTATTGGTATAAGGTGCAGGACAGGACACACAGTTTTCTTTCGGGGTATATCCAGGACGCGGGGTAATTTTTGTGATCTTGGCAGCATAGACGCCGGAAGCCGTCTCACGAATTTCGAGGAATGCTTTAGGCGAACCAGTTTTGTCGTCAATATTTCTCCATGTGCCTGAAAGGTCAGAGGCAAAGGCCAAATGGCTGAAAGAGGCTAAAAGTAAAGTTGAAAAAAATTGAACCTTATTCATATATCTGTTCCTAGGTTGGATTAGAGTTCTTACTCTATAGTAAGAACGATTACCACATAAAACAAATGATTAATTTGATTCACTAGTCACATTTTTTGCAAATAAAGTATAAACGTAGGCAACCAGACCGCGGTAAAGACTGCATTGACGGCCATACCAAATGCGGCATAACGTCCTGCAATACTGCCACGCTGCCAGGCCTGAGCTGTACCAATGGCATGTGCGGCTAGTCCTAAAGCCAGTCCGGAGGCACGTTCATCATTGATATGTCTCAGAATAAATGGAGAAAAAGCTGCACCAATCACACCAGAAAGAATCACGATCAGAATGACCATGCTGATGGGTGCATCCAGCAGGGTGGCAATATTAATCGCAATTGGAGTGGTCACTGCGCGGGTAGCAAACGCCATAATATCTGCAGAGGACATATGCAGCAGATAAGCTAGTCCCATCGGCAAGGCGACAGCACTGATACTGGCAAAAACCAAAATGCCGATAATGGCTTTGAGCGGCAAGTCATCGTAGCGCATCGCGGCCAAAGGGATAGCAAGTGCGACGGTCACATAGCCGAGTAAATGGTTGAAAAGTGGATTAACTTCATCCATGTAATTTTCATAGGGAATGCCGAGCGCAAATAAAATCACCAGTACAAAGAACATGCTGAACACGATGACGGGAATTTGCGGAATGAACCGGTTACAGGGTTTGGCAATCAGATAGGCGATGAGGGTAACCGCAAAGCCATACAAAATAGATAACATGCGGAACTCCTATAACCAGCGCTTGGCCATTTTGGCGTAAATCCATAAAGGAATCAGGGTGCTGAAAAACATGATGAACAGAAAGGCCGGAATTTTCTGGCCCATATGTACCAGCATCATCAGTGCACCTGCACTGACAGGCAGGAAGGCAAAGGCGCTTTCCTTCATGAGCTTGTTATTGGTATCGACCAGGCGAGCAGGAAGCTTGCCAAAATAGCGCCAGGTAAACAGCGCAATTAAAAGGCTCAATAATCCGACCAGATTACCTAATTCAGGATGATTCAGTTGGGTCATTAACCAGACTGAAGCTTCCCGAAAGACAATAATTAGTAAAAGGGTGCCGATCCATGCCGGCCAATCTATTCGTTTTATCCAGTTCATTGCTATGATCATTAATATTAATAAGTTTACTTATCAAGTTTTACTCGATCTTTGACTGGATTTCAAACGCTTCCAGTGGACGTTGAAATTGCTGCGCCTGTTTGCCCAGGATTTCATCTAAAGGTAAATGCGCCTGTTTAATCAACTGTTCCAGTTTCTGTGGGGCAATTCGAATATGCAGATGTAGTTGGCCTTCATCATCATAATGTTCTGACTGGATCACATTCAGACCATAGAGCTGGTTGCGCAGCTTGCCATAAGCGGGTTTCAAGATTAAATCGAAAGACTGTAGTTGCCCCATCAAGGACTCATGTACTGCTTTACGCAGCAGGTCAATTCCTTCGCCACTATGTGCCGAAACATAGACCCGTTCCGGTTCACCTGGACGTCGATAAATAATTTTGGCTTCTTCACCGCTACAGTCAATTTTATTGTAAACCTGCAAGATCGGCACATCTGCACCAATTTCTTTCAGCACTTTTTCTACAGCTTCAATCTGCTCCAGCATTTCTGGGCTGCTTGAATCAATGACATGCAGTAACAGCGTGGCTTCTACGGTTTCCTCCAAAGTTGCTTTAAAGGATTCAACCAGCGAATGGGAAAGGTTACGGACAAAACCTACCGTATCGGCCAGCACCAGATTGCCAATCCCATCCCATTCCAGACGCCGTAAAGTAGGGTCCAAGGTTGCAAACAGCTGATCGGCTGCATAGACATCGCTGTTGGCGAGTAAATTAAACAAGGTGGACTTGCCGGCATTGGTATAACCGACCAAAGATACCGTCGGCACAGCAGCTTTTTGACGAGCAACACGGCCTTGCATCCGGGTCTGGCGGACTTTATCAATGCGTGCCTTGAGCTGTCCCATACGGATACGCAGCAAACGGCGGTCAGTTTCCAGCAGGGTTTCACCCGGGCCACGTAAACCGATCCCGCCTTTCTGGCTGTCGAGATTGCCACGACTACGAATTAAACGCGAAGATAAATGTTGTAGCTGTGCCAGTTCGACTTGCAACTTGCCTTCATAGGTACGGGCACGCTGGGCAAAAATATCCAGAATCAGTTCAGTACGATCGACCACGCGGCATTTGATCACCTGTTCCAGATTACGGGCTTGGGCTGGGGTCAGGGCATGGTCAAAAATAACCAGGTTGGCCTCCAGTTCTTCAACACGTTCGGCGATTTCTTCTGCCTTGCCGGAGCCGATAAAAAATTTGGCATCGGGTTTCACCCGCTGAGCATAAATATGTTCCAGAATTTCAGCATCTGCAGACTGGGCCAGCAAACGAAACTCTTCAGCATCAAGGTCATCCAGCATTTGTACGCTGACACTCACCAGAATGACGCGCTCTTTCCCTCGATGTTGTTGTAAATATTCCACTCAGGCCAATCTCCACTTGAAAACTTTAGTGTAGTTGAAAAAGGGCTGTGCAGATACTGAATTAGCACGGCTTTGGTTTAAAGTGCGCTGATAAACAGTTGTGCAAGTGTTACCAGTACCACGGCATAGATGAAGGTGCCGCCCAAAATATATTTGAGCACTTGTAAAGGCTGTGGTGTGTCGTTCGCGGGCTGAGTTTGATCTGGCATAGCTATGATCCTTTTCAATCTAATATTTCGATAGTTTTATTTTGAATGATTTTTTAATCCAATTAAAATTGAAGATATAGATGTTATTGGTCGATTTTTATTATCAATGCAAGTTGCGAATGAACAGTATAGAATGAGTTTAATTCGTGGATATTCCCTGTATCTCGCTTAGGATTTAATGACGTTTTTATGAACTCGACTGTACAAAACCAGACTCCAGATATCGAAGGCTTGGCCAAGTTTTTCCTGTATAGCCGGAAAATCACAGCTTCATTGGCTACCATTAGTGAAGGGTTTTACTTGGTTTTTCGTCATGGCTTATATAAAAATCCGAATAACCCGACCAATACGCGCTATGTGCAACATTTTTGCCGTCAGTTATGCAAAGTATTCAATATCGAAGTGCAGGTGCATGGCGAGATTCCACGTGAACCCGCCTTATGGGTCAGTAATCATGTGTCTTGGCTGGATATTGCCGTTCTGGGTTCCGGAGCGCGCGTATTTTTTCTGGCGAAAGCAGAAATCGAGAACTGGCCGATTCTAGGCAAATTGGCCAAGGGTGGGGGTACCTTATTTATTAAACGGGGTTCAGGAGATTCCGTCAGGATCCGTGAACAAATTACCGATTTTCTCAAACAGAATATTCCGGTGCTGTTCTTTCCTGAAGCGACGACTTCTGATGGACGAGCCATCAAAAAAGTGCATGGCCGGATTTTAGGCGCCGCGATTGAAGCGCAGCGTCCTGTACAAATCTGTCTGATTTGTTATGTGAATCAGCAGGGCGAACTGGATATGGTTGCGCCGTTTGTCAATGACATCAGTTTTGCTGCCCATGTCAAAAAAGTACTGGAAATGCCGCAAGTCATTGCACATTTAGTGGCTTTACCTGCAATTGCCACGGAAGGGCATACGGTTGAAAGCCTTACCCGTGTGGTCCAGGAAAAAATGCAGACTGGCCTAGTTGAACTTCAGTCACGGGTATTGAAAAAGCCTCAATAAGAGGCTTTTTTATGGTTTTTGTTCAAAGAATCAAACTTACATAAAGCCTTCAATAGGCAGCCACGACACCAGTTTAAGTCCAGCTTTCTGATACCATTTCATTTTTGGTTCTTTGGTAAACGTTTGAACGTCACCATTGGCTTTCTTGATTTTCCAGTTAATGTTCTGATTCGCATCCAGCACCAGTTTATACGCATATTTGCTTAAATTTTTGTCCATGGTGTCGTGTACTGCACGTGCCAAAGACGGACTGTTCAGCAACACGCCAATTTCAGTATTCAAATAGGCTGAACGCGGATCAAAGTTAAAAGAACCAATAAACACCTGTTTTTGATCCAGTGCCATCAGTTTGGCATGCAGGCTGGAACGGCTCAGTCCTTTCAGGCTGACTTTAGCTTTTTTCGAAATTTCCTCAGTATTGGCATTTAGGTGATTAGCTTCTGGGGCTGCTAGAAACTCATACAGCTGCACCCCATTTTCCAATAGATCCTGACGATATTTGGCATAAAAAGCATGCACTACGGCAACGTCATTGGCCTTAAAAGAGTTGGTCAGGACACGAACCTTGATATTCTCATTCGCCAATTTCTTTAAACGGTCTGCGCCGATTTTTTCCGGAACAAAATAGGCAGAGACAATATCGACACTTTGTTCAGGTTTTTCCAGACGCTGTAATAACTGGAAATTCAGGTGTTCTTCGGTTTTGGCCTTGGCTTTGATTTTGCTCGGTGGATCTTTGACTACTTCGGCTTCCACCCAATCCAGCTGAATGTTTTGTTCCAGCCATTGGTCAAAGGCTCTGGAACGATTGGCCAGATCCAGATAATTTTGAGTGGCTGGATCCTGACTATGGGTTTCTAGCTGTTGTTTTAAGCTTGGAAAACGTAAGCCATGATGCCGTGGATTCACCACCTCTTGTACCGGATAGGCATAATCATCATTCCAGTATTCATCGAAGGAATGAATGATTTCATCCGATGCTGCACCGACCAGCATCACATCGACATCAGAGAACTGATAGCTTTCACTGACATTATAATACTGGTTACTCATATTGCGCCCGCCAATCAAGGCAATCTGGTTATCGGCAATAAAGCTTTTATTGTGCATGCGGCGGTTAATGCGCTTTAAATCCAGCACCATGTCCATGGCGCGGTATTTACGAAAGCGATAGGGATTATACAGTTTGACATCGATATTTTGATGCTGGTTTAAGGCCAGATAAATCCCTTCCATTTTCTTGGCATTATTGTCATCCATCAACAGGCGCACTTTTACGCCACGATCTGCTGCCTGAATAATCGCATGCAGAGCGAGGGCACCGATTCGGTCGTTATCCCAGATGTAATATTGTAGATCCAGACTGCGTTCCGCTTTATTAATCAGCTGAATCCGAGCAGCCAGTGCTTCAAGCGGATCATACAGCACGCGATAACCAGTCAACCCGATGTTCTGATCACGTAAAGGTTCAACAATTTGTGCCAGGCTGGTTTGCGAGGTATCCGTTTCAAATGCCATCTGGCTTGGCTGTTCGGTTTGCTTGGGTAAGGTGCTACACGCAGGAAGACCCAGTACCAGGCTACAGCTCAGTAAAATGCCGGCTTTATAGCGATGAGTGCGTATAAAACTTGAGGATTGAAGGTGAACTTGATCGCGGGGAGCAGTGGCCATATAAGTCGAAGAATGAAAAATTAGAATTGAGTATAATTGCCAGCTATGAAAAGATAAATATAAAGCCAGTAATCTGCTGCTCGACTGAATAAGGCCAATTTATGTGGGATTCGAATTCCGTACTGTTTTATTTTTATCTGGGAATGGCGATTTTAGCCATCTGGGCTGTGGCTCAGGCATGGTCGAGCCAATCACGTACCGAAACCATTCATCCCTTTAAAGCTTTTGGTCATTTGCTGGCGTTTTATTTTGCCTATTTATTAATCCCTTTGGTTTTCTTCAGTATTTATGCTGGATGGACGGGTTATTATTCACTGCATGAAGCCATTTTTGTATTTTTACTCAGTGGGGTTTTGACTTATGCACGCTTTATCGAGCCGCATTTAATTCAAGTGAAAACGACACAATATCAGATCAATGCAGATAAACGTTTAAAGCAGCCGGTGAAAATCGCCCTGATCGCAGACTTACATATCGGTCTTTTTTCGGGTCATGAGCGTCAGTTACGACAAATTGTACACAAATTAAATCATATTCAACCTGATCTGGTGGTGGTTGCTGGCGACTGGACTTACGAGCCAGAAAATAAACTGGCACAGGAACTGGCGGTTTTAAAAGAGATTCACGCTCCGGTCTATTCAGTCAATGGTAATCACGATGAGCAATATCCCGGACCGCCGATTCGAGAGTTATTGCACTATGCATTGCAAGTCAATCAGGTTATGGATATTGAAGGTCAAATTGTCGAATTTGATGAATTCCGACTTTTGGGCGTAGGCGACCTCTGGGCTGGTAAAGCCGATATGCGCAGTTTGCCCGACCTGCCTCAGGACAAGCCTTGGGTCATTCTTTCGCATAACCCTGATACGGTCGATATGATTCCGAAACTGCCGACGCGCCCTCTGATGCTGTCTGGACATACTCATGGCGGACAGGTGGAACTGCCTTGGTTAACTAATTACGTCATGAAAAAGGTTTCAATTTTGGGACATAAAAAGGGTATGTATCGTCATGAACATGCAGATGTGTTCGTGACTGTTGGTACCGGCTTGGTCGGTGTACCTTTCCGTTTCCGGGTGCCGCCTACTATTGATATTATTGAACTGATTTAAATTCAGTCGACGTGCTGTACCGCGTTAACTGATGATCCAGACCAGAATCAATAACACCACCGCGACGGCCGCCATCATCCAAATTTTCTTTTCGATTTTTCGGGTTGGCACATTTTCACGTAATTGTTGCGCAGTGATTTCAGCTTCTGTGGATGTGCTCAAACTAGGATGGGTGGGGATTTCCAGTGGCGGTGTCACCAGGTCGATATCACCGGCATCATCACTAAAGCGTGGACCGGTACTTTCATGCTTCATGACCACATCATGTTCCCGCACAATTTCATCAATCACTTGCAGTGCCTGAGCTTCATCCAAGGGTGTATTCTCGGTGATATAGCGAACAGCTTCTAATTTTTTATCATCTTCCAGCAAAATAATGATATTGACCAACTGCTCCTGCGAGAGGTATTCGATAAGATCCTGCATGGCCTTGCCTCATTTTTTGAATTGAGTTCATTTGATTGTTGAGCAAATTTAACGAGATAAGTAGCCGAATTTTGTTGTGAAATCATAAAAAAGCCAGCATCGAGTGCTGGCTTTTGAATCAATCTAAAATCTTAGATCTGATTGTTTACATCATCATTTTTGGTTTCACGAATCAGTAAAAACGCGACAAGCGACAGGATAGATGCTGCGGTCAGGTAATAACCGACTGCAGACAAACCATAGGCCGTTGCCAGCTTGGTTGCGATTAGCGGTGCAAATGATGCACCGAAGATGCCTGCCAAGTTAAAGGTTAATGCAGAACCCGTATAACGTACTGAAGTCGGGAAGATTTCAGACAATACCGTACCGATTGGCCCATAAGTTAAGCCCATGATCGCCAGACCAATACACAAGAACAGGAACACCACCAAAGTGCTGCCAGATTCAAGCATATCTGCAAAGAAGATACCGAAGATCGCAGAAATGACACATACCGCAATCGAAGTGGTCTTACGGCCAAATTTCTCAGCCAATACTGCTGAAAGCGGGATAAAGGCAGCAAAACACAGGGTCGCAACTAACTGCAATTGCAGGAATTCTTCACGAGAATAACCAAGTTGTTTGGTTCCCCATTGCAGCGCAAATACCGTAGTAAGATAGAACACAACGAAAGTACAGATTGCAGCAATCGTACCCAGAACCAGCATGCGGGAATGCTTTTTGAATACCTGAACAAAAGGAACATTCACTTCTTTCTGTTTATCCAGCACTTTTTGGAAAGCAGGTGTTTCATGCAATTTTAAACGAATCCATAAACCCACAATTACCAACAAGGCACTTGAGATAAACGGAATACGCCAGCCCCAAGCCATAAAGTCAGCTTCAGACATGAAAGCGCCAAGCGTCAGGAAAGAACCTGTTGCCAGAATAAAGCCGATTGGAGCACCCAGTTGCGGGAACATGCCATACCAGGCACGCTTGCCTTCAGGGGCATTTTCAGTTGCAAGAAGTACAGCACCTGACCATTCACCACCTAGACCCAAGCCCTGACCTAAACGGCACAGTGCAAGTAACAATGGCGCAGCAATTCCGATTTGCGCATAAGTTGGTAACAGGCCAATCGCAACGGTTGAAATCCCCATAGTTAGCAAAGCTGCAACCAAGGTGGCTTTTCGTCCGATCCGGTCACCTAAATGACCAAATAATGCTGCACCAATCGGACGGGCAATAAATGCAATGGCAAAAGTCGCAAGAGACTGAATGGTTGCGGTCATTGGATCTGTACTAGTAGGGAAGAACAGATACGGAAAAATAATGACAGCAGCGGTGGCATAAATATAAAAATCGAAGAATTCGATTGTGGTGCCTACCAAGCTTGCTGTTAAAACGCGAAATTTTGAATTTTGTGCTGGCTGAGCAGCAGAATTAGACGACGCCATGGAAAACCTTACACTTACTAAAAATAAAAAAACTTAGTTTTAAAAGCGTAATCTTTTTAAAAAAGGCGTAATTTTTTAAAAAAACAACTGCAATCTTCTCGCTTCAACTCGCTCAGGGTCACTGAAATGAAAAAGGAGATGATTAAATCACGTAAAGATAGATAGACAGAAAATGTGATCCTGCGCCTATCAATACAAATATGTGCCAGATAGCGTGGGTATATCTTACTCTTTTTAAAGCGTAAAACAATGCACCCACGGTATAAGCGAGTCCACCAATGATGAGAAAGGTTAAAGATTGAGCACTTAAATATTGCTGCATGTCATCAATCACCAGCAGCGCCAGCCAGCCCATGGCCAGATAAGCCGCCAAAGAAAGTTTCTGGAAACGATGAATGAAAACGAACTTGAAAAGTGTGCCAAGAAGGGCAATCACCCACAGCGCAATCAATAAATACTGGGCTTTGGCGGTCGGAATGGCAATTGACAGGAAAGGGGTATAGGTTCCGGCGATTAAATAATATATCGCAGTATGATCGACTTTTTTATAAAAATAACGGCGGTCTGCCGCAGTGGCCATGTGATAGAGCATAGAAGCAGAAAATAACAGAATCATGCTCAGCGCATAAACCCACAGTCCAATCCATTGTCCAGTACTGAGGTAAGAACCTTTAATAATCAAAAGAATACCAGCAACAATGGACAGTCCGGCACCTACACCATGACTAATATAGTTAATTCGTTCCTCATTTTGATCATAATCTGAAACCAGTGGAGCATTCTGCATGATTGTCATTCTTCTTCAAATATACACTTGTATAGTAATTCAATTTTGCTTTTAGGTTAAGAAGATTTAAACTTGATGCGCAATTCATTTCAGGTTTTATCTATGTCAACGTTGACAACTCTCTCAGATCAGGAACAGCAATTCTTGGACACCTTTCAGCAAGCTGTTGAAAGGGATCAATTTGATCGCCTGATCTTAAGCCAGTATAAAGGTGAACTGCAGGATTTAGAGAAAATGACCTTGCGAGTCATTCCATTAAATGAACAGCGCGTATTGAGCTGCCTGTATCGTTACAAGACCCAGGATGTCACCAAAAATTATCCTTTAGATGAAGCATTATTCCAGGTTACTTCACTACTGGCGTGTTGTAAGCAAGCCAATCTGATCACAATTGATGAAGAATTACAGTTGAAAAAAAACAAGAAAAAAGCCATGTTGACACGGAGTAAACATAAAGTAGCGATGAATCAGGCGAAGCCTGTTGAACAAGGTCATGACCGGATTAAACAACGTTTTGTCGATCAGGACAGTATCTTTCTCCAGCATCTCGGGATTACCGATCAAAAAGCGCAAATCATTCCGAGCATGGCGCGCAAATGGAAGCAGATTAATAAGTTTGTGGAAATTTTCTCAGGTGCCTTGGCGCAGATTAAGCCACAGGCTGAAGGCCTGCGCGTGGTGGATTTTGGTTCGGGTAAGGGCTATCTGACCTGTGCTTTATATGACTATATGCGAAAACATGGTCAAACGCCGTATGTCACCGGGGTAGAGCTTAATCCGAAAATGGTCGAGTTCTGCCAGAATGTCGCGCAGCAATCCGGTTTTGATCAGCTGGACTTTTTCCAGGGGGATGTGCGTACCTATGCACCGGAACGTCTGGATGTAATGATTGCCTTGCATGCCTGTGATGTAGCAACAGATTTTGCGATTCATAGCGGGATTCGCCTGAATGCACAGATGATCATGTGCGCACCGTGTTGTCATAAGGAATTGCGTCCACAGTTGCAGGCACCAAAGGTATTGAGCCCGATGTTACAGTTTGGCATTCATGCCGGACAGCAGGCTGAAATGCTGACCGATACCATTCGTGCTTTATTGCTCAAAGCTTATGGTTATGAAACCAAAGTTTTTGAGTTCGTGGCGCTGGAACATACCAGTAAAAATAAAATGATTCTGGCGACAAAGCGCAAAGACTATCAACAACCCGATCAGGCGATTCTGGCACAAATCCAGGCACTAAAAGAGATGTATGGGATCCAGAAACATTCACTGGAATTGTTGCTTAATGATCAATGGGATCAGCAGGGAATCGGATCTAAATGCTAAATAGTCCAGAACTTAAAATAGTTTCCGGAAGCTGGAAAGATTTGGCAGTGTATGCCAAAGCGATTCGTGAAGCGGTGTTTATTCAAGAACAGCATATTGCAGCTGAAGATGAGTGGGATGCTGAAGATGCGGTTGCTATACATTTCGTTGTTTTTCAGCAGGATCAGGCGATCGCTACAGCACGTTTATTGTCAAATAACAGTATCGGTCGGGTTGCAGTCCTAACCACAGCACGCAGTTTAGGTGTTGGTCAGTGCTTGATGCAGGCTGTGATTGACTATGCGCGTGCAGAGCAGCGTGGGTTGGTCAAGCTATCTTCGCAAGTACATGCCATTGGCTTCTATCAAGCGCTGGGATTTGAAGCTCAAGGCGAGGAATATCTGGATTGTGGTATTCCGCATATTGATATGTATTTAAAGCTTTAATTTTCAGCCATTCAAATATGAAAAAGCGAGGCATTGACCTCGCTTTTTGATGCATAGACTGAATCTGGATCAGTGGCCATGCGCTGGATTTGAGCTGTGCTCGGCATTATCCATATTGGCATGTTCTTCAGCTGACATATTGTGTTCAGCAGCTGTCGTATCTATAGGAGCAACATTATTGGCAGCTTCACGTGCTTCACGATCCGCCTGCGCTTTGGCAATGGCTTCTGGAGACATCGTCGGTGCATTTTTAAAAGCATGCTGCTGGGTAGTCTGTTTATTTTGCTGGCTTGGCATGTAATCCGGTTCATTACTTATCGCGAGCCAAAAAATAAGCATGAATAATCCACCTAAAATACAGAAGATGATAAGTGCTTTCCAGCCCCAAGGAGATTTTTCAGGTGAACTGTGATCAGTCATAGGTCTTACCCACGTGGATATCAAACTTATGTAACTTTATAACATAAATTGATCAAAAAGCAGATCGAAATCTGTCATCAGATGAGTCTATCCAGTGCATTAAGCAAATCCAGAAGATAAAAAAGAGGAAACACGTTCCTCTTTTATTTAAGTGCCTAAGTTATTGAATCGGCTGGGCGTGTGCTGCGCGATCTTTGAGGAGTTGTGGGGCTTTGAAGCGTTCGCCATATTTATTTTCAAGTACTTTGGCACGGGTCACGGCTTTGGCTAAACCATACTGATTCAGGAATTGTACTGCACCGCCCGTCCAGGCGGCAAAGCCAATACCAAAAATGGAACCGACATTGGCATCAACGACAGATTCCAGGACACCTTCTTCCAGACAGCGCACGGTATCTAATGCCTGTACAAATAGGAAGCGGTCAATCATTTCCTGTTCAGAAATATCGTTGTCTTTTTTCCAGTAGCTGAGACCAGACCAGAGCTGCTTTTTGGCATCGGCCGGATAATCATAAAAACCTTGGCCGGCAGCCTTACCTTTACGGTTAAATTCGTGAATCATGCTGTGAATCACCTCATCCGCAGGTGATTTAGTGATGGTCTGACCTTGTGCTTCTAAAGCTTTATATCTTTCATTGGCCACATGTTCAGACAAGGTCAAGGACACTTCATCCTGAATCGCCAACGGACCCATCGGCATACCGGCTTTGAGTGCAGCCATTTCAATTCGCGC
Organism: Acinetobacter lwoffii; assembly: GCF_002321025.1. GTDB lineage: Bacteria > Pseudomonadota > Gammaproteobacteria > Pseudomonadales > Moraxellaceae > Acinetobacter > Acinetobacter lwoffii_Y. The sequence goes on along the minus strand of NZ_DCLL01000049.1, from coordinate 38,195 downwards.
CGGATGTACACCTTCTGCCAGCAGGCGTAAACCTTCCTGCACAAAGGTACCAAACACGCGGCTAGTAAAGAAACCACGGCTGTCATTCACCACAATCGGTAATTTGCCAATTTGCTGCACGAAATCGAAAGCTTTGGCCAGCGTTTCTGGCGAGGTATTTTTACCTTTGATAATTTCCACTAGCTGCATTTTATCGACCGGACTGAAGAAATGCAGGCCGATAAAGTTCTGATCATTTTTTGAAGCCTGGGCTAATTCTGTGATCGGCAGGGTCGAGGTATTCGAAGCCATTACGCCGTTGCTGGCAAGATATTGTTCTGCCTCTTGTGTAACTTGAGCCTTGAGCGTGGGATTCTCAAATACGGCTTCAATGATCAGGTCGCAACCGGCTAGATCTGCATTCGATGCAGTTGTTTGAATCAGGCTTAAAACCTGATCTCGTTTCTCGGCTGATAAACGCCCTTGAGCGAATTTTTTATCCAGCAGTTTCTGGCTATAGGCTTTGCCTTTTTCAGCTGCTTCGATTGAAATATCTTTTAATACTACAGGAATGCCTTTGCTGGCAGTGGCATAGGCGATCCCAGCACCCATCATACCCGCACCTAGAATACCGACTTTAGTGGCTTTCCACCTTTCAAGACCTTGAGGGCGACTGGCGCCGGACTTGATTGCATTCAGACCATGCCAGAAGGTGCCAATCATATTTTTAGAAATTTGACCGGTCGCCAAATAAGTAAAGTAACGCGATTCAATGGTCAGGGCAGTATCGACATCGACCTGTGCACCTTCTACCGCAGCCGACATGATCGCTTCAGGTGCAGGGTAGCAGCCTTTGGTTTTATCGCGCAGCATCGCCGGAGCAATTGCCAGCATCTGTGCAACTGCTGGTGTCGAAGGGCTACCACCCGGAATTTTATAGCCTTTTACATCGAATGGCTGCTGAGATTTTAGATTGGCTTTGATCCAGGCAATGGCCTTTTCTAGCAATTCATCTGTACTGTCTGCGATCTCATGAATCAACCCTAAAGATCTGGCTTTATCGACTCCAAACTGTTTGCCTTCCATTAATAAAGGAAGGGCATTTTGCAGACCGAGCAGGCGGACGCTACGGACGATACCACCGCCACCTGGTAATAAACCCAGTGTGACTTCAGGCAGGCCAAATTTGCTTTTAGGGTCATTCAGGGCAATACGATGATGGGCACACAAGGCAATTTCCCAGCCCCCGCCAAGCGCTGTACCATTCAGTGCAGCAACGACAGGAATACCGCGAGTTTCGATATAGCGTAGTTTGGCTTTCATCTCTTCAATCATATTGAAGAATTCAGTTGCATGTTCAGGAGTGGCTTGAATCAGTTCATCCAGATCGCCGCCAGCAAAGAAAGTTTTTTTCGCTGAACGGAAAATAATCCCGGCAATATCTTCATCTGCTTGTAACTGGGCAACGACTTCATCCAGTGCCGTGCGAAAGTCGGCATTCATGGTATTGGCAGACTGGTTTGGAGAATCAAACGTTAAAATAACAATATTATCTTCATTTTTTTGATATTGAATTGCGCTCATTATTTTTCTCCTTATACCAGTTCAATAATGGTTGCGATGCCCATACCGCCACCTACGCAAAGTGTAGCCAGACCCCGCTTTTTGCCCTGGCGTTCTAACTCGTCCAGTAATGTCCCTAAAATCATCGCACCAGTCGCACCGAGTGGATGTCCCATGGCAATTGCGCCTCCGTTGACATTCACCTTGGCAGGATCAACTTTCATTTCATTGATAAAGCGCATCACCACAGCAGCAAAGGCTTCATTGACTTCAAACAGGTCAATATCATCAATTGTTAAACCGGCTTTCGCCAAGGCTTTACGAGCGGCCGGGGCAGGGCCGGTCAGCATAATGGTTGGATCTGCACCGACCAGTGCCGTCGCCAATACTTTGGCACGTGGCTTGAGACCTTGTTCTTTTACTGCTTGTTCCGATGCGATCAAAACCACAGCTGCACCATCGACAATGCCTGAAGAATTCCCGGCATGATGCACATGATTGATAGCACCCACTTCAGGATATTTTTGCAGGGCAATTGAATCAAAGCCCATTTGCCCCATAGTGGCGAAACTTGGATTGAGTTTGCCTAGGCCTTCTGCGGTCGTTGTCGGTTTGATAAATTCGTCTTTGTCCAGAATCACCACACCGGCTTTGTCTTTTACCGGGATCACGGATGCATTGAAATGGCCATGGGCTTGAGCAGCAGCCGCTTTCTTTTGTGATTGTTCGGCAAACTGATCTACATCTGCACGGCTATAACCGTCAATGGTAGCAATCAAGTCCGCACCAATACCTTGTGGAATAAAGTCACAAGCCATATTGGTTTCAGGGTCCAGTGCCCAAGGACCACCGTCTGAACCTATCGGAACGCGGGACATGGATTCGACTCCACCTGCAACAACCAGATCTTCCCAGCCAGAACGGACTTTTTGTGCGGCCAGATTGACAGCTTCCAGACCGGAAGCACAAAAACGGTTAATTTGCACACCCGCCACATCATTGTCCCAGCCGGCAGCGATGGCAGCCGTTTTGGCAATATCGGCACCCTGATCACCAATTGGGGTGACACAGCCGAGCACGATATCATCTACTTTTGAGGTATCAAATTGATGACGAGCCTGAAGTTCATTGAGTAAACCAGTCAGTAATGAAATGGGTTTTACTTGATGTAAAGATCCATCTTTTTTGCCTTTTCCGCGTGGCGTACGAATGGCGTCAATAATATATGCCTCGCTCATAGCATGTCCCTTTTATTGATTTGATGAAAATTATTCTAATGACTCGAGTGTAATGCTTAATTTTTGAAGTGCAATGACGAGAACGGGCCAGATCATTTGAGCGATTTAGCCAATTTTAGCTATAAAAAAGCCTAAGCTTTTGCTTAGGCGGAGAGAACTGGTTTTATTATTAAATATTATTTCGCAACATCATTTGATTAATGATAGCCATGTAATTGACGATACAGACCCGGGGTTACACCCGTCCATTTTTTGAAGGCACGGTGGAAAGTACTGGTTTCACTGAAACCGACTTGTTGCGCGACATCTTCAAGGGTTAGATCCGGATTAAGTAACAGGTGAATTGCGGCATCACGGCGCAGGGCATCTTTCACACCTTGATAGCTTTTACCTTCGGCTGCCAGACGGCGACGCAAAGTTTGCGGTGATAGATAAAGCATCGACGCGACATCGTTTAATGTTGGCATTTCTTCGCCAATCTGGCTTTTCAGTACATCACGAATACGTGAAGTCAGTGAATTGGTATTTTTGAATTTCACCAGCAGTTGGGCCGGCGCTGCTTTCAAAAATTCCTCCAAGGTTTCTTCATTCTGGCGAATTGGTAGGTCCAGATAGTCCGCAGCAAAAGTGATCTCGGTACGTGGCATATCGAACTGCATTACCGGCGCAAAGAATAAAGCATCATATTCATCGGCATGGTCTGGACGAGGATAGCTAAAATGCACGCGTTCCAGTGGCAGGCGACGTTCAATGAGCCAAGACGCTAAGCCATGCCAGATCATCAGCATGCTTTCGGTAATGAAATGATCCGGATCCATTGCGTTTGGAATGAGTGGAACCAGACGAGCTTCGTGTTTGTCGCGTTCTAGGGTCACCGACCAGTCATCACCAAAGAGTTTGTAGAACTGGGAAGACAGTTCCAGTGCATCACCCAGAGTTTTGGCATGAATAATGAGCTGACACATGATCGCAAACGTACCCAGACGGCGTTGCTGTTTATCAAAGCCAACATGCTCGTCCTGAGTCACCATCCACAACATTTTTATAAAGCGGGTATATTGTTCAGGCGAAATACGGGCTTTGGGTTGATGCAGCAGCTCTGCTTCAATCCCGACGTGAGACAATAAAGTATCGACATCCATGCCCAGACGTTTAACGCCAGATAGAGCTGCATTGACGAAATGGATACTGATCGTATCACGACTCATGTTTAATCCTTCAGTCTCTTTAATGTTCACTAATAATTGACCTAAATGACGAAAAATAATAAAGCAATGGCAATTTACAAGAATACCTTTGCCATTTTCTTACATATTAGATTGCCGAAACTATCAAGGTAAATGGCTGAACATGACATTGTTTTTGTGCATTTATGTGCCTATTATGCTGAAAAAAGCAATATAAGTAGAGCAAATACTCCAATGTCATATGTATTAAAAGGATTGAAAATCCTCGACTTTTCTACACTTTTACCCGGCCCATTTGCCACATTATATCTTGCTGATTTAGGTGCAGAAGTTGTGCATATTGAATCACCGACCCGACCGGACCTGTTGCGATTAATGCCACCCTTTGCAAATGGACAAGCCACTTCACAAAGTTATTTGAATCGAAACAAGCAATCGGTTGCACTGGACTTGAAAGATCCTGCGAATATTGAACTGGTTAAATCCAAGATTGCAGATTATGACATTGTGATTGAGCAATTTCGCCCCGGTGTAATGCAACGTCTAGGCTTAGATTATCAAACCTTAAGCGAAATTAATCCAAAATTGATTTACTGTTCCATTACCGGTTATGGCCAAACTGGCACATATAAAGATAAGGCAGGGCACGACATTAATTATCTGGCTTTATCTGGAATTGCCGGACACAGTGGTCGGATTGAAAATGGCCCACCTGCCTTGGGAATTCAGGTCGCCGATGTTGCAGGTGGTTCCATGCATGCCGTGATTGCGATTCTGGCTGCGGTGATTGAACGCCAACAAAGTGGCAAAGGGCAATATATTGATATTTCCATGACCGATTGCGTGGTGACGATGAATAATTTGGCGGCTTCTGCCAGTCTGGCTGGCAATCAGCATCAACGGCCTGAATCAGGGTATCTGAATGGCGGTACTTTTTACGACTATTATGAAACCCAGGATGGGCGTTATTTGTCGATTGGCAGTCTGGAACCACAATTTATGCAGGGGCTGGCACAGGCTTTAGAGCTGCCGATTGTTTTGGAAAAAGGTGCTTCTTATGCCGCTGAAGATCATGCTGCGGTGAAACAGGCGATTCAGAATAAAATCAAGACCAAGTCATTGGCTGCATGGCAAACGCTGTTTGCCGCGCTAGACGTCTGTGTCGAACCGGTACTCAAACTTGAAGAAGCTTTACATTCTGATCTGGCCCAGCAGCGGGGATGGGTTGTACAGGTGCCACTCAAATCCAATAGTCAGCAAACCGAAGCACAACTGGCTTGCCCGATTAAATTTTCACGTTCCACGATACGTTATGAATTTGTAGGGCAGCAATTGGGAGAGAGTCAAAATTGGTAGAATTTTTAAAGTGTTAATAGAGTAGAGAGAGAAATCTTTCTATATGAAAATAAGTAATAATGATTGAAGAATTTAATCATTATTACTTTAAATTTAATCCAATGCTGTAAACACTGAGATCCGTGAAACTTTGGCAGGCTTATCAATAAAACCGCTATGAAATATGTATAAAAAGCATTTTATTGATAGGTTCAATCTCGCTATCCTTGCCGGCGATATAATAGAAACTACTAGCTGTACGCCATGTATTTATATACTGATTTCGATCAGCAACTGATTAATGAACGTGTTGCACAGTTCCGTGACCAAACGGAACGTTATTTAGCCGGTAAACTCACTGAAGATGAGTATCGTCCGCTTCGTCTGCAAAATGGTCTGTACGTACAGCGTTATGCGCCAATGTTACGTATTGCTGTGCCATATGGTTTGATGAACTCAAAACAACTTCGTAAAGTGGCTGATTTGGCAAAAGAATATGACCGTGGCTACGCGCATATTTCGACCCGTCAAAACATCCAGTTTAACTGGCCAGCGCTTGAAAACGTGCCGGATATGCTGGCTGAACTGGCCACTGTGCAAATGCATGCGATTCAGACTTCAGGTAACTGTATCCGTAATACCACGACGGATCAGTATGCCGGTGTGGTTGCAGGCGAAATTGCCGATCCACGTCCGACTTGTGAATTGATCCGTCAATGGTCGACCTTCCATCCGGAATTTGCTTTCTTGCCACGTAAGTTCAAGATTGCAGTCTCTGCGCTTGAAGAAACCGATCGTGCAGCCACTGCATTCCACGATATCGGTGTGTATATCGTGCGTAATGAAGCAGGCGAAATGGGCTATAAAATCAAAGTCGGTGGTGGTCTCGGCCGTACGCCAGTGATTGGCAGCTTTATTCGTGAGTTCTTGCCGCGTGAAGACCTGATTGCTTATCTGGAAGCAGTGCTTCGTGTATATAACTTGCATGGCCGTCGCGACAACAAATATAAAGCGCGTATCAAGATTCTGGTAAAAGCCTTAACACCAGCCGTATTTGCCGAGAAAGTTGAAGCTGAATTTGAACATACGATTAAAACACTGAAAATCGATGCAGACACCTTGGTGAAAATGGATGAGAACTTCACGCCATTTGACTACCAAGATTATGCAGATGAAGATTTCACTGAATTGTTCGCGCAATATCCGAAATTCAAACAGTGGTTCAACATCAATACCAATGCACATAAAGTGAAAGGTTATCGTATCGTGACGATTTCACTGAAACGTGCCGGAATTGCACCGGGTGATGTCAGCACCGAAGAAATGAACCTGATTGCAGATCTTGCCGATCAGTACACTTTCGGTGAGCTGCGTACCACGCATGAGCAAAACATTTCCTTGGTCGATGTACCACAAAAAGACTTGTTCGCTGTATGGCAAACCCTTGACCAAAACAACCTGGCACGTGCGCATATCGGTTTCTTGACCGACATCATTTGCTGCCCGGGCGGTGACTTCTGTTCTTTGGCTAATGCGAAATCCATTCCGATTTCTGAAGCAATTTCACGCCGTTTTGATGACCTGGATACGATTTATAACTTAGGCAAACTGGATCTGAATATTTCAGGCTGTATGAATGCCTGTGGTCATCACCATGTGGGTAATATCGGTATTTTAGGTGTAGACAAGAAAGGTGCAGAATTCTACCAGATTACGCTTGGTGGAAATGCGGATCATGATGCGTCAATTGGTGACATTCTTGGCCCATCATTTGCAGCCGAAGTCGTGCCGGATATCGTAGAAGAAATTCTGAATACTTATCTTGACCTGCGTCAGGAAGATGAAGAGTTTATCGATACTTATCGCCGTGTCGGCATTCAACCATTTAAGGAGCGTGCATATGCTTAATACCGCACTTCAAGTGCTCTCTAAAGATGGCACGATTGCAGACAATACCTATCAATTGATGGGTGAAGATGGTGTATTACCCCAAGGTGATGTGGTATTAACTGTTGAACAGTTAGATCAAATTACCAATGTGGCAGGTAAAAAAGCATTGTACTTAACTGTAGATGCTTCGCCTGAAAACCATGAATTTCCACTGGACCAGCTAGACGCAATCTTTATCGAGTTTGCCGGTTTTAATGATGGCCGTGGTTATTCATTTGCAGCACTTCTTCGTCGCCAGGGTTTCCAGGGCGAACTGCGTGCTACTGGAGATGTATTCAAAGATGTACTGAATTACATGAAGCGTTCTGGTTTCGATACTTTTGTGATTAAAGAAGGTAAGGATATTCAGGAAGCTGCTGCTGGTTTGAATGATTTCAGAAATCCGTATCAGGCATCGACTGCGGTTGCACAGGCACATTATCAAACAGGTGCATAATTTAAATTAAGTTACTGTCAAAAAGCCGGATTGATTCCGGCTTTTTTATATCTTGATAAAAACCTTTAATTTTCTTCAAGTTGACAGTTGATCATCCAGTGAATTCCAAACTGATCGCTAAAGGCAGCATAAAGTGCGCCCCAAAAGGTCTTTTCTAGCGGCATCTCAATTTGACCATTCACCGATAAAGCATCAAAGAGTCGTTGTGCTTCAGCTTGTTCGCTGGCATCTAAGTTAATGGAAATATAGTGGTTATTACCTTGAATGAAAACGGTATTGGTTTGCGTGCAAAATTAATCATTCGTATCGGATGCCATCAGTTCTGTAAATTCGTTAATGGGAAGTGAGATATGCAGGATTTTATTTTTATCCGCTTCTGACAGCATGATCCCTTCTTCAGTTGGCATTTCACCATAACGACTCAGACTTGAAAATTCGCCTCCAAAAACTGATTTATAAAAATTAAAGGCTGCTTCAGCCTGACCTTGGAAATTGAGGTAATGATTCAGTTGCATGGGAGAACTCCCTTTTATTTACTTGCTTTAATCTACGCCACTTTGCGGTACTTTGCGTGAGCAAGCCTTATCAAAATGTAAGCGAAAAAAATCCTCCAGATGAGGAGGGTTTTTAACTCCCTCTCCTTATATGGGAGAGGGATGGGGTGAGGGAAGAGGTTAGAGTAATTCAATCGCTACAGCAGTTGCTTCACCACCACCGATACAGAGTGCAGCGATGCCTTTCTTGCCACCCGTACGTTTCAGCGCATGAATCAAAGTCAGGATAATACGTGAACCGGTTGAACCCACAGGATGGCCGAGAGCACATGCACCGCCATTGATGTTGACTTTTTCAGGATCTAGCTTGAACTCATCGATTGGGCACATGGTCACCATGGCAAAGGCTTCATTGATTTCCCAAAGGTCGACATCAGAAGCGGCCCATCCAGTTTTATCTAGCACTTTCTGGATTGCACCGACTGGAGCAATAGTAAACTCAGATGGATGTTGCGAATTCGATGCATAGGCAACAATTTTAGCCAAAGGATTCAACCCTTTTGCTGCTGCATTGTCAGCCGAGGTAATTACTAAAGCTGATGCACCATCTGAAATCGAGCTGGCATTAGCCGCCGTAATCGTACCGTCTTTAGCGAAAGCAGGACGCAAAGTTGGAATTTTATCGATGTTGGCATTGAACGGCTGTTCGTCTTTATCAACGACTACATCACCTTTACGGGTTTTAACTGTTACAGGCACGATTTCATCAGCAAAGTAGCCTTCATTGACCGCAGTTTGCGCACGCTTTAATGAGCGAATCGCAAAATCATCCATCTGCTCGCGGGTATAACCTTTAGTATTTGCCATATCTTGGGCAAATGAACCCATCAAGCGACCTGTTTCAGCATCTTCCAAGCCATCCAGAAACATATGGTCCTTGATTTCACCGTGACCCATACGGAAACCGCCACGTGCTTTTGGCAATACATAAGGAGCATTGGTCATGGATTCCATGCCACCTGCAACTACAATATTAGCAGAGCCGGCTTTAATCATGTCAGCCGCTTGCATGACGGCTTTCATGCCTGAGCCACATAATTTATTAATGGTGACCGCGCCAGTAGAATCTGGAAGACCAGCTTGACGCATGGCTTGACGTGCAGGACCCTGCTTTAAGCCTGCCGGGAGTACACAACCCATAATGACTTCTTCAATATCTGTTGGTTGCAGACCCGCACGGGCAATGGCTTCTTTAATGGTGACCGCACCCAGTTCGGGCGCAGTTACACTTGCAAGACTACCCTGAAAGCCACCCATGGCTGTACGTGCACCATTGACAATTACGATGTCAGTCATTGTTCTCTCTCCGTATGAGTTTTAATCAATTTTTTCAAACTTAAGCAGTATATTGAAAAAAACTCAGGATTGAAGCGTTAATCGCAGCGAAGCATAAACTGGATAGTTCTGTTAGCAAGATGAGAGACTTTCAATCCGGATATGCCCCATTTTGCTGAGTACAATACGCTGTTGGTTAGAAAGATGGGTAGAACAATAATAGAAACTACCATTTGAACCAATCGGCAAGGCAGTGTGCGCTTGATAAGTGACACTCGGTAAACTCAAAGTTCCTCGCCAACTCAGGTTGCCGTATTTGAGGTTAAGTACATCAATATGTAAAATTTGTTCGTCTACATCCACTTGCCTATTTTTATTTTTATCGATAAAAACCAACATGTTCTTGTTCCATTGATTGGCTTGGCAACTGAGAGAATCTTGGCTCGGGCAGATCACAATATTTTGGTGAAACACTGCGGCCTGGCTGCGTGCATAGCGATTAATTTGAGATAATTTGATCGGAATATTTTTGGCTTCCTGCTTAGATCGATATTCATGAAAGTACGGTAGAGCGATACTGGCGAGAATTGCAATCATTGCAATACAGATAATTAACTCAACAATAGTGAACGCTCTTGTTATTTTTTTATACATAGAGTTACCTGATTAATATATTATTTTTATAATAAAGATGTTATTAATTATACGTTTTTTATGCTTTATTGAGCGTGTAAATCAGTGCTTACTTAAGTTTCAAGAAAGCTGTTAAAAATAATTGGCAATCACAATAGGTCATTCAGAATAAAAAATTGAGTAAAAAATTACTGAATTACAACGGAAATTGTAAGTAATTTTGTCAATAATTTACTTGATTAGATTAATCAAGCACTTGGAAAAATAATAAAGTGTTTGTATGATGCCATGTGAATAGCTTAAGAATAATACTGGGGTAATAAAAAGCCTATCTCAGGATGGCCTATTACGGGCTTGAGCTTGAACAACAATTGTTATCTCTGGAGGATAAATCCATGAAAATGAGTCGTATTGCTTTAGCTATGCTTGTAGCTGCACCTTTTGCTGCTGCCAATGCAGGCGTAACTGTTACTCCGTTGATGTTAGGTTATACCTTCCAAGACACTCAGCACAACAATGGCGGTGACGATGGTGAGTTAACCACCTTTGGTCAAATGGAAGATGATTTATTTGTAGGCGCGGCGATTGGTGTTGAATTAACGCCATGGCTAGGTTTTGAAGCTGAATATAGCCAGGTTAAAGGCGATATGACTGATCTACCTGGTGCTGAATACAAAGGTCAGAATATTGCGGGTAACTTCTATGCAACTTCTGATGTATTCACTGGTAACTATGACAGCAAAGTGAAGCCATACATGCTTTTGGGTGCGGGTCACTACAAATATGAATTTGATGGCGCTACAGATGCTGCTATTGGTCGTGCAGGTCGTGGTCTTGAAGAAGAAGGTACTTTAGGTAACGCTGGTGTTGGTGCATTCTGGCACATCAACGATGCATTAGCGCTACGTACTGAAGCTCGTGGTACTTACCACTTTGACGAAAAATTCTGGAACTATACAGCACTTGCTGGTCTTAATGTTGTTCTAGGTGGTCGTCTGAAACCAGCTGCTCCAGTAGTTGAAGTTGCTCCAGTTGAGCCTGTAACTCCAGTAACTCCAGTTGCTCCAGCGCCACAAGAGTTGACTGAAGACCTGAACATGGAACTTCGTGTGTTCTTTGATACAAACAAATCAAACATCAAAGATCAATACAAACCAGAAATCGCTAAAGTTGCTGAGAAGCTAGTTGAATATCCAAACGCTACTGCTCGTATCGAAGGTCACACTGACAACACTGGTCCACGTGCACTAAACGAACGTTTATCTCTAGCACGTGCTAACTCTGTTAAATCTTCGCTTGTAAATGAATACAATGTTGATGCATCTCGCTTGTCTACTCAAGGTTTTGCTTGGGATCAACCGATTGCAGACAACAACACTAAAGAAGGTCGTGCTATGAACCGTCGTGTATTCGCGACAATCACTGGTAGCCGTACTGTTTTAGCTGAACAACCAGTTGCTCAATAATTCATTATTGAACACTCATTAAAAAGGCAGCTCTTCGGAGCTGCTTTTTTTGTGTCTGTATTTTGACTACACTTAGCCTGTTAAGATGTCGTTGAGTAAAAATATGAGTGTCGAAATTCCTGAAGACTTGCAAAATCTGGAAGCCAATAGCGGAATTTTTTCGATTTGGATGATTTTTCATCATTATGGGATTGATCTGCATATTCCGGACTTGGTTCAGCTCTGTCGCCATGATCCCGAGATGGGAACTTCAACTATTGCCCTTGCTGTTGCTTTGCGGACCTTAGGACTGGATGTCACTTTTTTTAGTGAATATGATGCAGACAAACAGCCGGTTGAGCTTGAGTTTTATCAACAAGCACATCGCTTAAATATTCCTGTTATAGAACAGCCATTGTCTTATGCAGAAATTCAGGAAAATGTAGAAGCAGGCTGTTTTGTGATTGTATTTTACGATACCCTAGAAGGTGTGGGTAATCATTCATTAGTTTATGCAATCGATGAAAATGAAATCAGCTTCTTTGATAGCTTTGAGGCAATGCCGGCGCATGTGTTTGAGCAGCAACGTCGAGTAGACGGAATTTGCCAGCAAGCGATTGTGATTGATGACCGTAACTTTGTAATGCGAAATAGCTAAAATAAAGAGATTAAAAAAGCAGTTCTGAGACTGCTTTTTCATTATTGGCTGGGTTATTCCTGATCAAGTTTCATCGGCTGCACATCCATCTCTTGATAAGAGACCAGTTTGGTTTTTTTCTTCCATTTGTATCCGAACCAGATGGCCAGGAATAGCGGAATACTGATATAGGTCGATAGCACACCCATCCATTGACCGGCCAAAACATCCTGATAGTTCTGTCCAAGGACGACAATCGCACACAGGATAAACGCAAACCAAGGGGCGAAAGGAAAGAATTTAGCGCGATAAGCCAGATCTTCCAGTTTATATCCTTGTGCCAGATAACCTTTACGGAAGCGGTAATGGGAAATGGCAATACCGAGCCAGACGATAAAGCCACACATCCCCGACATGTTTAGCAGCCAGTTAAAGACTTCCTGTTCACCAAAGAAAGTAGTCAGGAAGCACAGAGCTGCGATCGCCGTAGTGGCATAGAGTGCATTCATTGGCACACCACGCGGGTCTAGACGCGCAAACATTTTAGGTGCACTGCCTTTACGCGCCATATCAAATAGCATACGGGTAGATGAATACATGCCCGAATTACCCGCAGATAGAATAGCGGTCAAGATCACCGCATTCATGATACTGGCGGCAAAGGCAAAACCGGCTTTTTCATACAATAAGGTGAATGGCGAAAGCGCAATATTATCTGTTGCAGCGGCCTGTAATAAACGAGGATCATTATAGGCAATCAATGTGCCGATAATGAAAATACACACAATATAAAACAACAGGATACGCCAGAAAATCTGTTTGATGGCCACCGGAATAGTTTTCTTTGGATCTTTTGATTCACCTGCCGCCACACCGACCATTTCGGTACCCTGGAAAGAGAATCCGGCAATCATCGCCACGCCAATTAATGCCTGGAAACCACCGACAAAGGGTGCATCACCAATGCTCCAGTTGGCAAATGCTTCCGCACCCGGGGTGAGCATGATCTTCATGATCATCCAGATTCCGATGATGATAAAGGCAATGATCGCGAGAACTTTCACCAGAGAAAAGAAAAATTCGGATTCGCCAAAGCCTTTTACTGTCAGGGCATTAATCCCGAAAATAATGGCAAGGAAAATGGCGCTCCAGTACACGCCCGGAATATCGGGAAACCAGAATTTCATAATGAACTGAACGGCAACCAGCTCAAAAGCCACGGTAATAGCCCAGTTGTACCAGTAATTCCAACCTAAAGCGAAACCAAAACCACCTTCGACATATTTGGTGCCGTAAGTGAAAAATGCACCTGAGGTCGGATTGTGCGTGGCAAGTTCACCCAAGCTGGTCATCAGGAAATAAATCATGATCCCAATCAGTACATATGCAAGTAGTGCACCACCTGGTCCAGCATTGGCAATGGTCGCCCCTGAGGCCAGGAATAGACCTGTACCAATTGATCCGCCAATGGCGATCATATTCAGATGACGAGCACCCAGCTTACGCTGCAGCTGCATCGTGTTTTGCGTTTCGCTCATCATGATTCCTTAACATTTTTTTGAGTGCTGGCGAAGAGCACTTTAAAGCCTTGTTGATCCGCTTTCACTGTGCAGCGACCAAAGTTTTGTTCAATCAGGGTCGGGTAGTTCAAGAAACGGTTGGCCACGATCCAAAGCTCGCCGCCCGATTTTAAATGACGACGTGAGGTTTTACACAAGGTTTCACTTGCTGTGTAATCGGTCTCGATTCCCATATGAAAAGGCGGATTACTCACAATGGCATGCAAGAACAAAGGTGCATCCTCAATACCTGTAACCGCTTTGATTTCAATCTGTTCAGGAGTGAGCTGATTTTCTTCAAATGTCATTTGTGTAGAAGCCAATGCAAAGGCATCAACATCCATGGCAAAAATCCGGTTTTTCGGATTCAACTTTGCCAGATACGCGCTAATCACCCCCGCACCACAACCAAAGTCGGCAATTTTACCTGAAGTGACTTGTGACAAATAAGGTAATAGCGTCGCAGTTCCTACATCCAAACGGTTTTGACTAAAGACACCTGGAAGGGCGCAGATATTCAGATCGCCATTTGGTGTCGAAACGGTATAACGCTGCGCCCAGTCTGCAAGTGCTTTTTTCTCGACCGTATGCTCTAGAACCAATTGCCAAAGCTGGCAATGACGTGCGCTGTCAAGTTTGAGAGTTTTACCAAAAGGCTGCAACTGTTTGGCTGCGCGTTCTATTCCGCCTTTCTTTTCACCAACCAAGAAAACACTGCTACCCGGTTTAAACTGCGCTGCCACAGTATGCAGCAAATAATTCAACAGTTCTTTAGACTTGGGTACAAAAATAACCGCCTGATCAAACTCAGCTTCAGGCATCTCTGCACCAAAATGCACATCTGCTTGTTGTGACTGGAAATATTGAAAATCATTAAAATTCCATGTCCAGACAGCGGGATTGATAGAGGTATCGAATTCAGCGAGCAGATCATCTGTCGGTGCATTAATCAATAGGATGCGACCCGACAAAAAATCATATTGTCTTAATAAAACTTCGCTTTTAGGATCCATAGGTATCTCTCCAATATAAAGAACACTGCCTAAGTCTGACCTAGACAGTGTTCTTTGGACATGAAATTACTTCTTTGTTTCAGGAAGTACTACATTCAGAATAAGGGCAGCGATACCACCAGTAGCAACGCCTGAACTAAAGATATTACGGAATAACTCAGGAAGATGTTCAAGAATTTGTGGAACTTGTGCAACACCTAAACCCAGTGCTAATGAAATCGCAATAATCAGCAGGGCACGACGGTCCAGATGGACACCAGACAGAATGTTAATACCAGAGGCTGCGACTGCACCAAACATCACCATCACTGCACCACCCAGTACCGCTTGCGGAACGGCCTGAATAATACCAGCAACTGCAGGCAACAAACCAAGAATAACCAGCAAAGCAGCAATCCAGATGCCGACATAACGACTCGCTACACCCGTCAACTGAATTACACCATTGTTCTGTGCAAATACCGAACTTGGGAAGGTGTTAAAAATACCGGCAAGGAATGAATTCGCGCCATTCACCAGTACACCGCCTTTAATGCGCTGCATCCATTTTGGACCATCAACTGGCTGGTTGGAAAGCTTTGAAGTCGCAGTGATATCACCAATCGCTTCTAAAGAAGTCACCAGATAAATGAATGCCATCGGAATAAACAGGCTCCAGGAGAAGCTTAAACCGAAATGCATTGGGGTTGGAATCTGTACCAGTGGTGCATCTTTTAGGCCAGAGAAATCCAGATGGCCAATAAAGCCTGCCAGAACATAACCACAGATCAGGGCGATTAAAATGGCAGAGCTTTTTACCCAAGTAATCCGGATACGGTTCAGGATAATGATCAATGCCAAGACAGTACAAGACATGATCAGGTTATCAGCATTGGCAAAAGTTTTATCGCTCATGGCCTGATAACCCCCACCCATGCTGATTAAACCTTCTTTAATTAAGGTCAAACCAATCAGCAGCACAACAATCCCGGTCACCAAAGGGGTAATCAGTTTTTTGATCCAAGGCAGAATTTGTGACACGCCCATTTCAATGAATGCACCTGCAATCACCACACCAAAAATAGAAGCCATGACTGCTTCTACAGGTGTACCTGCAGCCACCATGGCTGAACCAATACCAATAATTGGACCGATGAAGTTAAAGCTGGTTCCTTGGACAATCAGCAGACCGGCACCAAATGGCCCCACTTTTTTAGACTGTAAAAAAGTTGCGATGCCCGAGATCACCAAGGACATGGACAAAATCATGTTGGTGTCTTCTTTGGAAACACCGAGCGCCAAACAAATCAGCAGGCCAGGGGTCACAATCGGGACAATAATCGCCAGTAAGTGCTGGAATGCAGCTAAAAAAGCAATCAGTGGTTTTGGTCGATCTTCGAGACCGTATACCAGGTCGAGTTGATCTTTAGAAGGAGGAGATTGATTAAAATCAGACATGTGTCAATGCAAATTAAGGCTGGGTGGCGCTATTCTAATCGAGTTACACGTCTTTACAAAATCAAAAAAGCCCCAACTGGGCAAAAAAAGTTGAGGAGTGTGGTTACAGTGACTATAAAAGTTTTGTATTTTTCTGTATAATTTGCCCTCAAATTACATACGCATTGAATTTACATGTCAGATATTAAAACTCTCCGTAACATCGCCATTATTGCGCACGTCGATCATGGTAAAACCACTCTTGTAGACAAACTTTTGCAACAATCAGGTGCTCTCGGTGATCGCGCGGGTGAGATCGAGCGTGTCATGGATTCTGGCGCTATTGAAAGCGAACGTGGTATTACCATTCTTGCAAAAAACACTGCAATCAAATGGTTAGATGAACGTACCAATACTGAATACCGCATTAACATCGTGGACACCCCGGGACACGCCGACTTCGGTGGTGAAGTTGAACGTGTAATGTCGATGGTTGACTGCGTACTTCTTCTTGTAGACTCACAAGAAGGCCCGATGCCACAAACTCGTTTCGTAACGCAAAAAGCGTTCGCACGTGGTTTAAAACCAATCGTGATTATTAACAAAGTCGACAAGCCAAGCGCGCGTCCAGACTGGGTAATTGACCAAGTATTCGATCTGTTCGATAACTTGGGTGCTTCTGACGAACAGTTAGACTTCCCAGTTGTTTATGCTTCAGGCCTTCGTGGTGTTGCTGGTCCTTCTCCAGAAGAACTTGCTGAAGACATGACTCCGTTGTTCCAAACGATCGTAGACATCGTTGAACCACCAGCAGTTGATGTTGATGGTCCATTCCAAATGCAAGTATCTTCACTTGACTATAACAGCTTCGTAGGCGTTATCGGTATTGGTCGTATCCAACGCGGTTCAGTGAAATTAAACACACAAGTAACTGTAATCGATAAAGATGGCAAAACACGTAACGGCCGTATCTTAAAAATCATGGGTTATCATGGTCTAGATCGCGTTGACGTTGAAGAAGCTTCTGCAGGCGATATCGTTTGTGTAACGGGTATCGATGCACTCAACATTTCTGACACTATCTGTGATCCGAAAAATGTTGAAGCTTTACCTCCATTGTCTGTAGATGAACCTACAGTATCGATGACATTCCAGGTAAACAACTCACCGTTTGCTGGTAAAGAAGGTAAATTCGTAACTTCACGTAATATCCGTGAACGTCTAGACCGCGAATTGATTCACAACGTAGCATTACGTGTTGAAGATACTGACAGCCCAGACCGTTTCAAAGTATCTGGTCGTGGTGAACTTCACCTTTCAGTTCTTATTGAAAACATGCGTCGTGAAGGCTTCGAAATGGGCGTATCGCGTCCGCAAGTAATCATCAAAGAAATTGATGGTGAAAAACAAGAGCCATACGAAAACGTTACTTTTGACGTTGAAGAACAGCACCAAGGCGCTGTAATGGAACAAATGGGTCACCGTAAAGGCGAAATGACCAATATGGAAGTTGACGGTAAAGGCCGTATCCGTATTGAAGCAACTGTTCCTTCACGCGGTCTGATTGGTTTCCGTTCTGAATTCCTGACCATGACTTCTGGTACAGGGATCATGACGTCTAGCTTCTCGCACTACGGTCCAATGAAGCAAGGTACTGTTGCAAAACGTCAAAACGGTGTACTGATTTCTATGGTTCAAGGTACTTGCTTGGGCTATGCACTGTTCACACTTCAGGACCGTGGTCGTCTATTCGCGAAACCACAGTTAGAAGTTTATGAAGGTATGATCATCGGTATTAACTCTCGTTCAGATGACATGACAGTTAACCCGACTAAAGCAAAACAGTTAACGAACGTAC
Organism: Acinetobacter lwoffii; assembly: GCF_002321025.1. GTDB lineage: Bacteria > Pseudomonadota > Gammaproteobacteria > Pseudomonadales > Moraxellaceae > Acinetobacter > Acinetobacter lwoffii_Y. The sequence continues at coordinate 20,117 of NZ_DCLL01000049.1, read as the reverse complement.
GTGCTTCTGGTACTGATGATGCGTTAACGCTAGTTCCTGCGATTGAATATACGCTTGAGCAAGCACTTGAGTTTATTGAAGATGATGAACTAGTAGAAGTAACACCTAAGTCAATCCGTATCCGTAAGCGTTTCTTGACTGAAAACGAACGTAAACGTAACCGTTCAGGTAAATAATCTCTAGATTATTTCGGGTTTTCAAAAACCGTAATCTTTTCGAAGATTACGGTTTTTTTATATTTACGCTATGCTTAGATCACAATTTACTAAAACGCGTTAAACTAAGTCAAAATTAAAAGTGTTTACTCAGGTATAATTTGACCCAAAACTTGAAAATAAAATATGGGAGCAGTTATGAGCATTATTCAAGAATTTAAAGAGTTTGCGATCAAAGGCAACATGATGGATCTGGCGATTGGTGTCATCATCGGTGGTGCTTTTAGCAAGATCATCGATTCATTGGTGAAAGACATCATTATGCCTCTAATTACCGTGATTACCGGTGGTGGCGTCGATTTTACGCAAAAATTCTTTATCTTAGGAAGAAACCCAGACAATTTACAATCTTTGGATGCCTTGACTAAAGCTGGTGTGAATGTACTGACTTACGGTAACTTTTTAACGATTTTAATTAATTTCTTAATCTTGGCCTGGGTCGTATTCTTGTTGGTTAAATTCATGAACCGTTTACGAAAACAAGAAGGCCCAGTTGAGGAAACTCCGACCACCCCAGCCGATATTGAATTGCTGCGTGAAATTCGTGATGAATTGAAAAAGCGTCCACCTCAAGTATAGTTTTTAATCCCCCTAAATCTCCCTTTATAAAAGAGGGGGAATTCCTCCCTTTGACAAAGGGAGGCAAGGATGGATTTATAAATATTAAAAATCCATCCGAAACTTGATTTCGACCAAATGAAAACCAAACTGGCTTTTGACCGGGCCATGTAATACACGTTCAGCAGCAGTAAATACCAGTTTATCAATTACTGGAACCAGTTGGCCTTTTTTGACTTCACCTAGCTCACCGCCACGTTTGGCAGAATTACAGGTTGAGTACTGTTTTGCGATTTTATTAAAGTCGGCGCCACTTAAAATCTTCTTTTTAAGTTGTTCAGCAGTTTCTTTATCTTTAACCAGAATATGACGCACAATGGCTGTTTTCATGACTTTTTCCCTCGTAAAGTTGCCACTTTTTTGACAGGGAGCTGGATCTTTTTCAAAGGTTGGCACTCAGGACAAAAAACTGAAGCCCGTTGTCCCAATTTAATATTTTCAAGCGTGGTCTCGCAGTTCACGCACATTTCACCAGCGCGGCCATAAGCCAGCAAGGTTTGCTGGAAATAGCCATTTTCGCCCATGGCATTGGTGTAGTCTCTTAAGGTTGAACCACCCAGATCAATCGCCTGTTTCAAGATGCGCTTGATTTCCAGCACTAGCTTTTCAATCTGTATCAAGCTTAAAGTCGAGGCCGGTTGTGCCGGATGAATCCCCAGATTAAACAGACTTTCGGTCGCATAAATATTGCCTACGCCCACCACCACATGGTTATCCATAATTGCAACTTTGGTGCCAACATTTTTATTCTTCAATTTTTCAAATAAATACTCCGCGTTAAAGTTCTCGCTTAAGGGTTCTGGCCCCAGCGTGTCAATCAATTTGCTTTGTGATTGTGCATCCAGCCAAAGAATGCAGCCAAAACGGCGAGGGTCATGGTAACGCAGTTCGATATCTTCAAACTGAATGATCAGATGGTCATGTTTACGTAATTCTTCATTGCCATTGCATAGACGGAAACTCCCCGACATGCCCAAATGCCAGAGCATGGTGTCGTGTTCAAACTCTGCCAGAATGTATTTAGAACGGCGAGTGAGATTCAGTAATTTTTGCCCCACCAGTTTTTCTATATTCTCCGGAATAGGCCAGCGTAAGCTTGACTGACGCACTTCAACACGTTTTACGCGTTGTTCCAATAAAGGCAATAAACTGGTTTTGGTGGTTTCAACTTCTGGTAATTCAGGCATAACACATCAGTGGCGAGGGAGATGCAGTTAATATTGGGTGAATTGGCTGGGATTGCAAGCGTTAATCTGGGTGAAATCGTTGGAAAATGACTGGGTATTTCATGTTTATTTAAGCTGGAATTGTTTAAAGAATAAACTGGGTTTCTATTTTTTTATCGCCAATTTTCTTATGAATAAATCACATAAAAATATTAATATATTATAAGCTAATGAAAAATATATAAATAATTTAAGATTTTTTTAAATAAAAATTATATTTTTATGTTTAAGACATAACTAAAAGTTTAATGAGTAATAAAAAAAATGCTGGGAATTTGTATGAAAAGTTATGTAAATTCATGCACCTAATAGCAATTTAAAAACCTTGCTTGTTTTTCTCTCCGAATGTTTAGGTTTTACATGAAATATTTAGGTCTAGCTCTATTGCCTTTAATGGCTGCCATGACAACCGCTCAGGCGGAATCTGCATTTGATCCACAAGGTCAGTATTTACTGGGGGACTGGAATGGTCAACGTACAGAACTGGCCCAACAGGGAATTAAATTTGAAGCCAATCTGTTAACCGATACCGCCTATCTTGCTGATGGTGGTCGTAATGAGGGCGCAGATCCATTAACTTCTGCCCAATTATGGCTGGGTACTCAACTGGATATGGAAAAGCTGGCGGGATGGAATGGTGTCACTGTACGTGCCTTGATGAGTGCACGCCAGGGTCAAAGTACCTCTGTTCGTGACTTGCAGGATCCTAGTACGCCGCAACTGGCCAATGTACAAGGTACTTTTGGGCGTGGTAATCAGGATAGCCGTCTGAGCGAGCTGTCTATTGAAAAGAATTATAAAGACCAAGGACTCAGTATTAAGGCGGGTCGTCTTGGTCTGGGTATGGACTTTAATGTCATGGCTTGTGATTTTGCCAGTACGGCATTTTGTGCTGCACAGATGGGTAAATGGCAGGGCAATATCTGGATGAATACGCCTGTAGCACAATGGGGTGCGCGCGTGAAGCAGCAACTCAATCCTGAACTTGCGGTACAAGTCGGTGTGTATGAGTTTAATCCCGATAATGGTAATGGCGCTAAAGAAGGTCAGGGCTGGAGTCTGGATACCGACCATGCAGATGGTGTGACGATTCCGGCAGAAGTGATCTGGACACCGAAATCATTGGTGAATGGCTTGCCGGGCAGCTACCGGGTTGGCGGGATGTACAATACGGCCGATGATGTTGCCAACCAAAAAGATATTGCCAATCCTACTGATGCCAAAAACCGTACCTTTGCAGGCTGGTTAGCTGTAGAACAGCAGTTAACGTCTATAGGTCAGGGCCGTCAGGGTTTGCATTCATTTGCTAACTTTACCTGGCATGATCGCGATACTAACAAAGTGGATAATTCACAACAAATTGGTGTGAAATATATCGGTCTTTCGGACAGCCAGCCGAATGATATTTTAGGTCTGGCGGTCAATCGTGTGCATGTGAATGATCGCTTTGCTGATTCACGGCCAGCTTTCAATGCTGATGCAGAATACAATATTGAACTGAACTATAGCTATAACACAACAAAGTGGCTGATGCTGCGTCCAAACCTGCAATATGTCATTAATCCAGGTTCAAGCAACAATGTGGATGATGCACTGGTACTCGGTTTGACTACACGAATCATCTTCTAAAGTTTGATCGTTCACGTTATAACTAAACAGGCTCTTGGGAGCCTGTTTTTATTTCTAGAGTGAAACTGTGCAATAAAAAGAGGAAATACAGCGTGGCATTACTATTTCAACCTATTCAATTTGGATCACTGCAACTTCAAAATAAAATCGTAATTGCGCCGATGTGTCAGTACTCTGCAACAGAGCAAGGGGAAATTACCTATTGGCACGAGCAGCAATGGGCCAACTATGCCTTATCGGGTGCAGGTTTATGTATCGTCGAAGCGACTGCGGTACAGCCAGAAGGCCGGATCAGTTATGCCGATCTGGGTTTGTGGAATGACGAACAGGCGAAGCAGATCAAGACCTTACTGGAAAAAGTTAAATCCATTTCCCCGATGCCTTTTGCCATTCAGCTCGCACATGCCGGACGTAAAGCTTCAACAGATAAACCATGGGCAGGTAAAGGTCAGTTTAAGCCGAATGAAGCACATGGCTGGCAAACTGTTTCTGCCAGTGATATTCCTTTTCAGGCCGATGAACATCCACCTAAAGCCTTAAGCCAGTCGGAAATTGAGCAGGTCATTGCTGACTTTGCAAAAAGTGCCAAACGTGCAGTTGAGGCCGGTTTTGACCTGATTGAGCTGCATGCAGCGCATGGTTATTTACTGCATCAGTTCATGTCACCGCTTTCCAATAAACGTGATGATCAGTATGGCGGTTCACTGGAGAACCGGATTCGCCTGACTCTGGAAGTATTACAAGCCATGAAGGCGGCGGTTCCAGAAGGTTATCCGATTGGAGTGCGTATTTCGGCCAGCGACTGGATGGATCAGCCAGATAGCTGGACTATTGATTCTTCAATTGAATTGTCCAAAGCACTGGAAGCTGCGGGTGCTGCCTATATTCATATTTCCAGTGCCGGCTTACATGCCAAACAGAACATCGATGTGAAGCCGAATTATCAGGTGCCTTTTGCAGATGCGATCAAGAAAGTCGTGAGTATTCCCGTGATTGCTGTAGGTTTGATTACTGAAGCTAAGCAGGCAGAAGATATTTTACAAAAGGGTCAAGCTGATGCCATCGCCTTGGCTCGTGCCATTCTTTATGATCCACATTGGCCTTGGCATGCAGCGGCAGCACTTGAGGAAAAAATCAAGATTTCACCGCAATATCTGCGCTGTGCACCGCATGGTTTGAATCACCTGTTTGAGCCTTTTTAACACTGCTTTAGTCTCAGAAATTCTTATAATGGAATATCACTGGCAAGAGGATACTGCATTATGATTTTTGCGGTCATTGTGCCCATATTTTTATTATTGGCACTGGGTTATCTGACTGTAAAGAGTCAAGTGTTAAGCAAAGAGCAGGTGGGGACGGTCGGTGCTTTTGTCATTAAAGTGGCCTTGCCCTTGCTGTTCTTTCAGTCCCTTGCCTCCAAAGACCTGCATGAAATCTGGTATTTTGAATACTTTGCCGTGTATAGCAGTGTGACCTTGCTGCTCTATGGTAGCGGCTTCTGGATTATGCGCCGTCATTTTCAGAATACGCATTCGCAAAGTGCAGTGCTGTCGTTGGGCGCTGCAATGTCAAATACTGGATTGATTGGTACGGCTGTGCTCAGCTTATTGATCGGGCAACAGGCGATGACCTATACCTCTCTGGTGGTCATCATTGAAAGCGTGTTGCTGATTCCGCTGGTGCTGGTCATGGCTGCGCTGGGCACACAACATCAGGCAAATCTTGGCGCCATTTTGAAAAGTGTACTGCTGACCTTGCTGAAGAATCCCTTATTTATGGGGGTCATGCTCGGCATGGCCTGTGCGGTTTTCCAGATTAAAATTCCAGTCTATCTCGATCAGGTCTTCGCCTTGATTGGTCAGACGGCCTCACCATTGGCCTTGTTTGCCATTGGCGGCGGGATCGTAGGAATGAGTCTGAAATATGTCAATCTGCAAAGTTTCTATCTGGTATTTTCCAGCAATATCATGATGCCGTTATTGATGTATCTGGGACTGAGCCAGTTAACTGATTTAAGTCAGGAAATGGTCCATGCTGGTACGCTCATTGCAGCTTTGCCGATGCCGACGATTTTTGGCATGTTGGGACAGGCGTATGGTCTGAATGATCGAACTTTAACGCCATTGTTGATGAGTACCATTGCCGGTTTTATCGTGACCAGTGGCTTAATTGCCTTGTGGTGGGGATAATCTTTTAGAAGATGGATGCTCCACCACAAAAAAAGCCCCAAATTGCATGGGGCTTTTTTATGTTTGAGTTTTATCGGTTCACTTAACTTTTCTTCGCAGGTGCTTTTTTCTGCTCAGCCAGCATTTTATCTACTGCTGCCAAAGACTCTTTGGCCTGTGGAACATTTTGCTGCGCCAGTGCGGCAAAGATTTTCTTCGCTTCTGGCAGATTTTGCGGAACAATACTGCCATTGGCAAACATATTGCCCACTGCCATCAGCGCCGGAATATAACCTTTTTTGGCCAGTTCCTGAATGCTGCTTAGACCTTGCTGAATCGGTTTTTCATCTTTATTTTTGAAACCGCTGCTGATGTCATATAAGGCTTTGGCATGAATGGCCTGCATATTGCCTTTGCTGATCAACGGTTGTAGCTTTTGCAGTCCGGCTTTATTTGACGCTGCCGTATTTTCAGAAAACAGCAGTATGGCCAGATCAATGCTGGCATCATCAAACTTGGCTGCCGAAGCGCGTTCCAGATGCTGTTTGGCTTTGGTCAAATCCTGTTTGAGTCCGAGTGTGCCGGCCGCGTAATTTTTACCCAATACATAATTGGCCACCGGATAGCCTTTGCTGGCAGACTGCTCATAGAGCTGAATGGCTTTTTTCTCGTCCTTGGTTGTACCTTGGCCGGTTTGAGTCAAATAGCCTAAGTTATATAAAGCTTGGGCATTTCCCTGACTGGCCAATTGATTTAAAGCGTCATAGGCACCTTTAAAATTATTGGCTTTGACCATGGCCTCAACTTTTTGGAATTGGGGATCGACTTGATCTTTTACGGTATTTGCCAGAGCGAATTGCCCAGAAAGGGCAAGAACTGTAGCGAGTACTAATTTTTTCATGGTTCCTATAACCTTATTATTGCTGGCACCTTATTCCTTGGTGCGGTTTTAATCATTTTCACTTACATCATAAAAGGATTTTGTGCTTTGTAAATATACAATTTGTCACTAAATACAAATCATCGAAGCACAATACACCGATTAAATCGATGCATGATTCGGACAGATTTCTGATCAATCCTGCAGATATCAAAAGGATTACTTTGCTTCAGCCGACTTCTCTGTTTAAATCTCGGTTTGAATCAGACTCCCAGGATTTCACCATGTTTGTCAAAACCATTAAACGTCACTATGACAGAATCAATGCTGATGAATCGATTGCCGATGAAGACAAGATTGATGCGCTGCTGATGAAACTTGGTGCAGAGTTTTTGATGAGTCAGGAAGACCGGGTATATGTCTTTCAAAAAGGTGAACTCACGGCAAAGTTTGATGCCAAACATGCGCGAGCCTATCATTTCAAAGATTATGTGGTAAAAGACATGAATAAGCTGTTTCATGGTTTTTAAAACAAAAAAGCCAAGAATTTCATCTTGGCTTTTTTTATGTGCTAAGCACTCATTATTGCGGACGCGCCACATCACCACTTAAGGCTTCAGGAAGTTCCAGAACTTCTAGACCTAGCTCGGTCAATGCTTCAGGTTTTGCCACGACTAGCGCTTTATAACCATCCTCAATCGCGATGCTATTGACAATTTCAACATCATTACTCAATTTGGTCGCAACATCAGGCGCGGCACCTGTGCCTTGAACCAGATGTAACCAGTGTTTTGGCTTGGCTTTAAACCATAAACGCGCAATCACTTCCTGACCCAGGTAGCAACCCTTGTCGTAGTGAATGCCTTCGCGTTGATGCAAACGTAATTCTTGTGGTTGAAACAGGGTGGCAGTCGCAGCCTGAATCCAGGCCTGACCTGATTCAATGGCTTGCTGTTCCCACATCGTCACATCGGTTTCAGTCGTCACAAAGTCAGTATGAATCCCATTAATGACTGGATAAACTGGACCGACCAATTCCAGTTTCATTTTTGAGAAGGCACCAAATTTTTTAATATGATTGGCCAGTTCCGTGGACTGATCTTCAGTGCTCACGATTTCAAAGCTTTCCGGACTGATTTTTTTAAGCCATAAGCCAAATTGAATGCGGCCTTTCAGACTGCAGATTGCAGTATAGCGTGTCTGGTTTTCCGCCAAAGTTTCAGTATTCAAAGTCACCTGACCTTGAAGGAATTTTTGTGCATCTACACCATTCAGACTAAACAATGTAAAAGCAGGAGACGCTGCCATAATAAGCCCCGGTTTGAATACTATAAATCAATGCAGTTATTGTGCAGCAAGCATCAAATAGAGGCAAACAAAAAAGCCAACAATCGAAATCATTGGCTTTTAGCGAGCAGGTCTTTAGTGGTGATGGCTAGCCGGTAATGGCGAATCACAAGGGAATTTGCCTCCACAGACCCGTACGGTTTCCATCATGCCCTGATCTTCATGGTCGAGGATATGGCAGTGCTGTACGAAGTCACCTTCAAATTTCTTGTAATGGCTGCGCACAATATAGGTATAGTTTTGTTTTACAAAAAGCGTGTCCTTAAATTGTCCTTTCATGCCACGGTATTGCACATCATCCAGAACTGGATTCACCGGATCTTCTGGGGCTACTGACTCACTGACATCTTTACCTTGAGGATTCAAAATTTTAACAATCTGGAACGGGTTAACATGAATATGGAACGGATGACCACCAAAACCAGCGCTGGTCAGTTCCCATTCATCAGTCTGTCCAACTTGTAACTGACGGACATATTCGCCATCTACTGAACCATCTCCATCAAAGAAATCTCCAAAACTCAGTGTATCTCCATCTTTTTTATGCCGGAAGCCAAATTTGAATATGCCAGTTCTAGGGTCGGGGCCGAGCGAAAAAGCACTATATTGTTTTGGTCGGGCAGCAACTACTTTATCAATTTCCGGTGTCATCAGTGATGGATGATCACTAAACGCAGAAAGATTAAGCTGAGATAACTGGGTCTGAATGTCTTTGCTTAAACCAATTTTTTGTGCCCGATCTTTCAGGAACTGGGCAGCAGTCTGAGGCTTGGTCTTGGCTGCTTTTACATTGACCCATCCCAGCAGTTGGGCATTGAACCGATGATTTGGAGCAATTTGAGGACCTATATTCGGTAATGGCGCGTTAATTTCATCATCGATATTCAATTTGGTGTCAAAAATGCAGTATCTATTGGTGGTCGGAAAAGCAACCATTGCATCATGACGATAGCCTGGATGGAACACGGACAGGGTTCTGGTCTGTACATGATTCATGGTTAAGCCATCTTGCGCGATGGTATGCACATTCAGGCTATTCAGCTTGTCAAATTCAGCTTTCTTGTCTGCCTCCTGATAGGCTGAACAGGCTTTAATAGTTTGTTCTGCGCTAAACTTACTGGAGTTAGGAATTTCCTTAATGATTAAACCAATGGTATCGCGTACACCGCCATGAATCATGCGCCAGCGGTTAAATTGATTCTGTTCTGCTTTGATTTCACCTAAAATTTTACCATTGATAGAGGTGTAGTAGTTATTGTCGCCCCAAGAGGAAAATGCAGCGAGGTCATTATAATTTTCCAGCATGCCTATGCCTAAGCCTTCACAGTTATTGGGAACAGCGAATGTGACATTAGGATCGGGATTGCTACAGCGATATTGGATTTGCTGGAACAACAGGATGTTTTCGTTGGGGTAACTGTTTTTTTCTTTCCATAAAATATCCATATCTCCAGTTGAGGTGACTTTGCCATTTTTGACTTTTGGTGTTCTTGAACCTTCAACAATCAATGGGCCGGCCATGCCATTTGACACCTGAAGAGCAGTTGAGCCATGCAGATGGGCGTGGTACCAGTAAGTCCCTGCGGGATGATTCGGTTCCATTTTGAACTGATAATCAAATTTTTCCTGAGGTTTGAATTTCAAAAAGACATTATCGCTATTGCCTTGAGGACTGACCCAGAAGCCATGGGTATGTAGGTTGGTGGTATTAAAGCAATGTGGTTCATTTACATTCTCAACATGCGTTGGACAAGTTGTTTCTGACTCGGGTGGAAGCTGGTTATTCAGGTTAAGTGCCATGGTTTCACCCTGTTTGACCCGAATCTGTGGCCCGACCAATTGATCCTCAACATATTCACCAGTTTTTTTCTTATCAAATAAACCGGGTTTGGTTAAATAGCCTCTCAGCAGCACCTGATCCCATGAGCCGTTTCTGGGGTTATAGAGCTTGCTGGTTTTATAAGCCACGATCAGCTCATATTTGCCCTTGGCACTTTTTGGTAACAGGGGTGGGTTGCTAATCAAGCTGTCTGATGTTGTCGGAACGGGATGTGAGGGTTTGGGTGGAGGTATGGGGTGTGAGGGATGAGAAGGTTGGGACGGGTTAGATGGATTGGACGGTGGTGATGGATTTTTTGTTCCATCCCAACCGCGAGCTAAGAACGTCAAAATGGCGGCTATAGCTCCGAATATTGCGATTTTCAACATTTCAGTTCTGCCTGTTATGGTTATTGTTTTAATGTGAGGATTGCGAAGAATGTGACATGCGTCACACTGAGCTTCTGATAGTTTTAAAAAATCTGCTATCCCAAATTAGGGGATTGAAATTTTGCTAAATGCGGCGGCAGGACAGGCCTAGGAAAACCAGAGAGACTATATTTTTTTATCTTTGGGGAAAATGCAAATAAAATTAATTATTTATTAATGATATTAGTGGTTTATATTAATAATAAAATAAAAATTTAGAGAAATATTTTGCAACATAAGACTAAAGAATAAGGCGAATTATTCAGATTTTTTTAGCAAAAGACCGCTTTAAAGCAAAAATTCTAAAGGCCAGATAACAAATTTATTAAAATAGACCGATTTCTATAATTAAACTATTGAAAATTATAAGATTTGGGAAATGGACTTTCGGCAGCGTACAATGCCTTGATTAAAAACAAGTCATCAATAAATTTTGATGTGCAAAAAAGAGTAATAAACGAGGGCAGGCAAGCTATGAACAACAACTACCGTAAACCGCTGCAATCCACCCAGCTGGAATATTATGACGTGCGTCAGGCCGTAGAAGATATTCAGCCAGGCGCATATGCCAAACTTCCTTATACCTCCAAAGTGCTTGCTGAGCAGCTGGTTCGTCGTTGTGATCCTGCCATTTTAGAACAGTCTTTGCGACAGCTGATTGAGCGTAAACAGGAACATGATTTTCCATGGTATCCGGCACGTGTGGTCTGTCACGACATCTTGGGACAAACGGCTTTGGTCGATCTTGCCGGCTTACGTGATGCAATTGCAGAACAGGGCGGTGACCCGGCTAAAGTCAATCCAGTGGTACCGACCCAGCTGATTGTCGATCATTCATTGGCAGTGGAATTTGGTGGTTTTGATCCGGATGCTTTTGAGAAAAACCGTGCCATTGAAGACCGTCGTAATGAAGACCGTTTTCATTTTATTGAATGGACCAAAACCGCGTTTGAAAATGTCGATGTGATTCCTGCCGGTAATGGCATCATGCACCAGATCAACCTGGAGAAAATGTCTCCGGTAATTCAAAACCGTGATGGCCTGGCATTCCCAGATACCTGTGTCGGTACAGATTCACATACCCCACATACTGATGCGCTTGGCGTGATCTCGATTGGTGTTGGTGGACTCGAAGCCGAAAACGTGATGCTGGGGCGTGCGTCTTGGATGCGTCTGCCAGATATTATTGGGGTGGAGTTTGTTGGTCAGCGTCAGCCGGGCATTACCGCAACCGATATTGTGCTCGCACTGACAGAATTCCTGCGTAAAGAACGTGTGGTCGGGGCATACTTAGAATTCTTCGGTGAAGGTGCAGACAGCATGTCAGTGGGTGATCGTGCCACGATTTCCAACATGACCCCTGAATATGGCGCAACGGCTGCGATGTTCTATATCGATCAGAACACGATTGATTATCTGACCTTGACCGGCCGTGAGCCTGAGCAAGTCAAACTGGTTGAAACTTATGCCAAAGAGATTGGTCTGTGGGCATCGGATATGACTCAGGCAGAATATCCACGTGTATTGCGTTTTGATCTTTCAACAGTAACCCGTAACATTGCTGGCCCATCCAATCCACATGCTCGTGTATCGACATCTGACTTAAAAGAAAAAGGCATTGCAGGCAATCTAGATGCTGCACGTGCGCAAGAAGCTGAAGGCTTAATGCCAGATGGCGCGGTGATTATCGCGGCGATTACGTCTTGTACCAATACCTCAAACCCGCGAAATACCGTGGCGGCAGGTTTGCTGGCGCGTAAGGCCAATGAACTCGGTTTAGTCCGTAAGCCTTGGGTGAAATCTTCTTTTGCACCGGGTTCTAAAGCGGCTGCTTTGTATTTGGAAGAAGCAGGCGTACTTAAAGATTTAGAAAAACTGGGCTTTGGTATCGTGGCCTATGCATGCACGACCTGTAACGGCATGTCGGGCGCATTAGATCCAAAGATTCAGCAGGAAATTATCGACCGTGATCTGTATGCAACAGCGGTGCTTTCGGGCAACCGTAACTTCGATGGGCGTATTCATCCATATGCGAAGCAGGCATTCTTGGCTTCACCGCCTTTAGTGGTGGCGTATGCAATTGCCGGTACGATTCGTTTTGACATCGAAAAAGATGCTTTAGGTACAGACAAAGACGGCAATCCGATTTATCTAAAAGATATCTGGCCATCGGATGAAGAAATTGATGCGCTGGTGAAAGTTGCTGTAAAACCAGAACAATTCAAAAAAATCTATATTCCGATGTTCGACTTGGGTGTGAATGAAAAAGCAACAAGTCCGTTGTATGACTGGCGTCCGCAAAGTACGTATATTCGCCGTCCGCCGTATTGGGAAGGGGCTTTGGCTGCACCGCGTACCTTGTCAAATATGCGTCCGCTGGCGATCTTGGGCGATAACATCACCACTGATCATTTATCACCATCGAATGCCATTGTGCTCGACAGTGCTTCAGGTGAATACCTGAAAAAAATGGGTGTGCCTGAGGAAGACTTTAACTCTTATGCAACGCATCGCGGTGATCACCTCACGACGCAACGTGCGACTTTTGCCAACCCGAAACTGTTTAATGAAATGGTGGTGCGTTCTGACGGCACGATCAAACAGGGTTCGAAAGCGCGTGTGGAGCCGGAAGGCGAAGTGATGCGGATGTGGGAAGCGATTGAAATCTACATGAACCGTAAACAGCCGTTGATCATTATTGCCGGTAAGGATTACGGTCAGGGTTCGAGTCGTGACTGGGCGGCGAAAGGTGTTCGTCTGGCAGGTGTTGAAGCGATTGTGGCAGAAGGTTTTGAGCGTATTCACCGTACCAATCTGGTCGGTATGGGGGTGTTGCCGCTTGAGTTTAAACCGGGTACAGATCGTAAGACTTTAGGTCTTGATGGTACTGAGCTGTATAGCGTGATTGGTAATATCGCGCCACGTTCGACTTTAACTTTAGTGATTGAGCGTTCAACCGATGATGGTAAGAACCAGATTATTGAAGTGCCTGTGACTTGCCGTTTAGATACTGAAGAAGAAGTGCATGTGTATGAAGCGGGTGGTGTATTGCAACGCTTTGCACAGGACTTTTTGGAAGGGAATGTGGCTTAATCTTTTTGTAAATCCCCCCTAGCCCCTCTTTGAAAAAGAGGGGAACTCCCTCCTTTTTTAAAGGTGAGAAGTATTGCTTCGCAAGGGTAGATTAAAGTTGTTGATATTATTTAAAAAAGACCCTACTTTAAAGTGGGGTTTTTAAATTAGTTTGAGTAAAACAATGAATGATGTGATTACAAAAAAAGATAGAGAATTTATTCTTAAAGTGAGTGAAGAGTTTTTTGAAAAGGAGGACATTGTTAGAAAATTAAATGATTTCTATGAGTTTCAAGTCAAAGGTTGGGAAATTTGGCTTCAGGTAGAATATTATTTGTTTTTAACAAATCATGCAAAAGTAAAAAAAGTGGATAGAGAAATTCGTTACCCATTAGATGGTAGAAAAAGTAAAATAAAAAGATCAGCAGTATTAGATTTTATGATTCATCAAAAACAAAAAACCTCCTCTATACCATTAGAAATTAAACAAGATATTAGCCCTACTTCTTGTCTCAGATATATGGTAAATGATGTGAAAAAATTTAAAAATATTAAGTATTCAGGAATAGATACCTCACGTTCTTTATGGTGTTTGGGAATACATTTGGGGCCAATTAATGAAGCAAAAATCGAATATTGTGCATATGAAGTAACTACTCAGCCTATAAAGAATACTGAATACTTTTTTACTTTAATTTAAAAAAATATTAGCCTTTAATATTTTTAATTTAGCATTGCGTATAGAATTCTTTAAAAGGTTGTACTACCTAAATTAAAAAATTAAGTTAAAGTTTTTGATATTTTTTAAAAGACTCTACTGTGAAGTGGGGTTTTTATTTAAAGCATTAATGTCTTTGTCAAGAAAATACAAACAAGTACTTTTCCTTTTATACTTAAGAAATTCAGCTTCCTCAATGATTAAAGACGTCTATAAGTTTAAGGGAATATAAAATTTCATATGGCTATGGTGATAATTTTGTATTAACGCACTTCACTAGACTTGGCCTTATGCATCAGTTATCTCAATGTTATTAAACTACTTAACTTGAAAAATTTTTAATAAATCATTATTTAATAAACAAGTTACTAAATAATAATTAGAAATACTACTTCGCCCAAACGACACTATCATTTACAAAAATGGACAATAGACATTCATCACCAGAGGGTTATACTAGCTAGACCATTTCTAAAACCATGGAGAACAAAGATGGTTACTGCTGGCGAAAAACCCGGAACAGGCTTCTATTTTTGTGTTCAATGCGGACACCGCACCTACTTAGAAATTGGTACTGATCGTTTACCACCGTGTACCAAATGCCAAGGCAATCAATTTAACAATAAGAATGCCTAAGCAAGACAACTCAAACAGTTATCCTCTGTTTTGAACGAAAGCCCTATTACTCAATAGGGCTTTTTGCTATCTAAACTTCGCTATTTATGATTTAAATTTGTTTGAAAATTGATCAATAAAACCCCATATAAAACTCTAGATTCACAGTGTTTAGGGCAGCTCAATTGCAACATTATCTTGATCTTAATCATGACTCAGGTGTTGCCAATTATGAGATTGGTAACGAGTTTATTCGGGTTCAATTTAAGAAAACCTCGAAAGTCTATACCTACAGCTATAGCAGTGCCGGTTATCAGCATGTCGAAAACATGAAACAGCTCGCTCAATATGGGGATGGGCTAAATGCCTATATCAATCATCATACCCGACAGCTTTTTGTACGTTAAAACTGGTCTGCTTCTTGCTTCAGTGAAAGTCCTAGAAGGCAAATATTTTCTAAAGGATAAATATCTGCCTAGAAATAGTGCAAGTGCATATATTAAAAAGAGGGCTATCACCTATGGATATTCAACAGCACGCGCCAGAATCAGGAAAATTAGATAAAAAAGCCCATTTCTATTCTGCATGGCCGCTGATCCTGATTCTTTTTGGGGGCGCGATTGGCTCGTTTTACGCTGTGATCGCTTATCTGCTTAATCTGAAAATTTATAGTTCTGAACTGACCAGGCTCAACAAGGTCTTGGCCAATCTTCTGTGCGGGATGTCAGCGATCAGTGCCTGGTGGTTTAGTGCGCAATGGATTCAGGGAACATTCTTTCAATAAAATAGTAATTATTTCCTGAATATAAATTGCAATAAAGTCTCATTTTGGCGAATAAAAAAGCGTAAAAAATAAGAAATGGAATTTATTTCTCTATATTGGGGTTAATAGTGAAATAAATTTTCAGATTTAATCGAAATTAAAAAAACATAGGAAATTAATCCCGTCCATCTTTGCCTAATATAGCTTTCAAGGGTGTGATGGGATCGGAAAGAGTAGCATGCTGTGAGCGGCGCAAAACGCGAGTGCAGTACGAACCCAAAAGGTCTCGATCCGGCTTAGGACGCTATAGACCAAAAGTTTATAGGCTATAAGATCAGGTCTTACAAAGAATGATAGTTGAAGTAAACCATTGCGAGTTTTCCCAACACCCTAAAAAATTCTCTAGTAATATACGCAGAATAAAAAATTAAAATAAATATAAATCATAAATTTAAGAAAAATATCTAGCTGCGCAAGATACAAATAAGCCCTTCATTTCTCAACATGATCTGTTATTTTAAAACATCAGCTGCCCCTTAGGGGAATCCTCATGAATCTCGATATCTGGTGTCGCTTTTTACTGTTTTGCACACTGATCAATTATGTCATTCTCATGATCTGGTTCGTGGTCTTTGTCTTTGCCCGAAACTGGATGAAACAGGTGCATGGAAAATGGTTTCAGCTGTCAGATACCAGTTTCGATGTGATTCATTATTCAGGGATGGCGCTCTATAAAATTGGGATTCTGCTGTTTAACCTGACGCCGTTAATTGCAATCTATCTGATAAATCAAGGTTAAGTACGATGTTGTGATTGAATCTTCGAGTGATAAAAATAAGATTGAATTAGTATCATTTTATCGCTACTTGATAGCGTGGCAGGATCAATAAGAACGAAAAAAGATTTCAAAGGAGTTGAAGGATGAATCAATTCAAACCGGCCCTGATTTTAGGCGCCTTGATCGGCTTGGGAATGATTATTACAGGATGGATTCTGGGCAATAGCGCGCTGAAAATTAAACAGTATGAACGTATAGTTTCGGTCAAAGGCTTGTCGGAACGCGAAGTCAACGCCGATGTGGCGGTATGGCCAATCCGCTTTAATGCCGGCAGTCAGGATTTGGCCGAATTGTACGATACCATGCAAACCAATACCCAGGAAATTCAGACCTTCTTAAAAAATGAAGGATTTAGCACGGAAGAAATTACCAGTGCTTCACCGAGTATCACCGATAAATACGCCCAGCAATATGGCGGGGATGCCAATGTCGCGCTACGTTACACCGCCAGCCAGACCATTACAGTCTATACCCATAAAATAGATGCAGTGCGTGCGGCACAAAGTCGTCTGGTGGCTTTGGGTCGAAAAGGCATTGCCTTTGCCGGAGATGATTCTGGACAAAGAACGGAATATTTATTTACCAAGCTGAATGACATCAAGCCGGCGATGATTGAACAGGCCACCGAAAATGCGCGCAGTGTAGCCGAAAAATTTGCGGCAGATTCAAAAAGCAGTCTGGGCAAAATCAAGTCCGCCAATCAGGGGCTGTTTAGTATTGAAGATCGCGACAGCAATACCCCGTATTTGAAGAAAGTGCGTGTAGTCTCGACGGTCGATTATTATCTGGCAGATTAAGCTGAGCTGGTCAAGCACGGTAATTGACAGCCTAGAAGCCGCTTGTTATTTTGCGCGCATTGTTCCAGATGCTGTACCCTTAAAATGCCCATCAATAACGACTTTGTCTATTGTCCACCGCAAGAACCGCTGCATATCGTTTATGAAGATGATGATCTGGTGGTGATTGAAAAGCCGGCCGGATTATTGTCGGTTCCGGGGCGTTTACCTGAACATCACGACAGTGCCTATTTGCGGGTACTGGACCAGTATCCGCAGGCCAAAATTACCCATCGTCTGGATATGGCCACCTCCGGTATTTTGATGTTTGCCAAACACCGCGATGCAGAAGTGGCAGTGAGTAAAATGTTTCAGGCACGCACGGTACTTAAAAATTATGTCGCGCTGGTACAAGGCAAACTTGAGGGTGAGGGCAGCGTCGAAGTACCTTTGATTACTGACTGGGAAAACCGTCCGCGTCAGATGGTGCATTTTGAACTGGGCAAGGCCGCCAAAACCTTGTATCAGGCCTTAGAATATCTACCCCAGCAAGACATTAGTCGGGTGTTGTTGACCCCCATTACCGGCCGTTCCCATCAGCTACGAGTGCATATGCTGCATATCGGTCATCCCATTACTGGCGATAAAATTTATCATCCTGAACCCCAGCGCAGTCCTTTAAATCGTATGGCCTTGCATGCCAGTTATCTGGCTTTTACCCAGCCTTTGAGTGGTGTCACGGTCGAAATTAAGGCAGCCATACCGTTCTAATTTGATTCTGCTTAATAGTTAGATTCAACCGGACACATGTTTTTTAAGCTCATAAATATAATGAGGTTCAAGCCCTTAAACTGGGCAACCCGAATAAAAAGTGTGAGAATTTATTTCGATAGTAGCTTGGAGATGAGTAGCTTTACAAGCATGTTCAAATGAAATTTTCTACTGATCCATTGCCTGATCGGTTGTCACTACCGCACATAAATTTTTAATGTTCGGTTTATCTCTTGACGATAAGCCTAGAGATTTTTTATTCTTTTATCTCCCGCTATAGGCCTGATGCCTTTATTTTTATGATTTTTTAACCTTCCTTTCATTATTTTTAAACTTTCAAATTATATCCTTTGATATAAAAAATATCGTAAGTTGTTTCAGAATGGATTTGTCTTGAGCTGGAAAGTAGTCAGTCATACATGACTTGCACATAAAAATTTTGTAGAAAAATAAAATGAATGAATGACTTAGTATTGATCAACGGCTTTGATTATCTGGCCGAAGTGATGCAAAATTAATCATGACTTTATAATAAATTTTTAATTTGATGGTTTAGGGCGCTGCCCGGGGTTAAAGGAAAGAACGATGCTCAGTATGGCTCTCTTCGTTCTCGCGAGTATTTTAATATGTGCATTGCTATGGAGCTTAAAGGTACAGGCTTCATTACGCAGCAATATCCAGTTTTTACAGGAAAACCTGGATCATTCCCGCAGCAAATTGGCAGATTATGAAACTCAAGTCGATGAATTGAATTATGAAATCACCCAATTGCGGGTACAAAATGGCAGTTTAAACATTGCCCTGAATAAATATAAAAAATATCAGGATATCTGGGATATCGAGCAATATATTATTAACCGGACTTTGCAGGCTGAAAACTTTGTTGAAGCGACCAAGCTGGATGCTTCGATCATGATCGATGATCTCAAAGCCTATATCGCAAGAGTAAAAGATTATCTTGCCCAGTTTCAGGCGCAGGCCGTGGCCGAGGTTGAGCAGGAGGCCCGACAAAGTTTGCACGGTTATTATGAACAGGCTAAACAACAGCATCGCTTGCAAGAGGTATTGAGTGCTTTACAGCATAAAATACAGGCCCAGCGCTTCGGCTTGCAGCTTCCCGCAACACAGGTTTTAGAGCAGCTGATTGAGGGTTATAGCGAAACGGATGCGGTTCGGCATTTACGCAATGTCCGTGACAGAATTCAACAGGCCATAGAAAAACAGCAGGTGGCGAGCTGTAATTATGTCGACGACAATCGCCGTCGAAGTACTATTGAAATCCTGAGTCTGGCTTTCAACTGTAAGGCAGATTTATATCTCTCTCAATTAAGCACAGAAAATTTGGGCGAGATATTGCAGGCCTTAAAGGATGATTATGTCTTGCTGAATTATACCGGGCAGACACTGAGTCAGGCGATGATTCAAGAATCCTATCTTGATCTGCGTTTAGAAGAACTCAAGTTTGCTGCGCTGGTTTTGCAATTGGAACAGGATCATCTGCATCCACACATCGCGTAGATCATGACATTCATAGGTCTAGAAGATTTTTACCAGAGTATTCTGAATGCCATAAGTTGGTTTAAATCCTGATATTTTTCAGGATTTTTGGCCTTGAGGAATCTTGACTATATTGATCCTCTTACTTATTTTTATATTTATAAAAATCATATGTTTATTTATGGTTAAAAGATAATATTTTTTGTCTGTATCTCGATAATTGTACGAAAATCAGCTAATCTTAAATGCAGAATAAAACAGCATCATAATAAGGATACTTCTATGTCACGTGATTACAATCAATTCCCGGACGATGAAAATGGCAATGTACTGTGGCAAATGCATCAGGATGGCGACGACTTGCAAGAGGCACATGAAATTGAATTTTCGATTGCCTTTGCGGATGAAGCGCAGGCGGATCGTTGTGCCTTGCATCTATTAAAAGAAGAGCAAAAAATCAGCCTGTTTCAGGACGAAGAAAGCGATACCCTGGAATGGATCATCACGATTTATGTGTATATGGAACCTGCTTACGAAGATATCGTGGATCTGGAACAATGGTTCAGCAAAATCGCGGCACAATTTCAGGGTGAATATGATGGTTGGGGTTGCATGGCCTATGTCTATGATGATGAGTTGGATGACGAAGAGGGCAGCCTGCGTAGTAGCTGAGCATGCTTGTATTTAAAGCATTTAAAGTAAGAGACCCGGTGCTGCCGTAATGCCAGTCAGTTAAG
>NZ_DCLL01000008.1 GCF_002321025.1 Acinetobacter lwoffii | reverse complement strand
AACGCTTTGGTCTAAGAATGAATTTAATTGCTGGAATGGTGAATTGGATGCTATTAAAATAACTTTCGCAAGAGATCTACTGTTCTGCAATATCTTCTATTTTATAACCATTAATTAACAACTCGCATAAATCAAACTCTCGTTTGGAAAGCTGGTAACACTGTTGTAGGTAAGTTCTTGACAGGGAATAATGCTGGTTTTTATCTGTCATAAATAAGGCAATCTGATGCTGAGCAGACTGTAAATGTTGCATATTTCTTAATTTTTTAAATGGCACCACCGTCAGCATGAATTGTGAGCCTGCCCCATCACTCAACGCCAAGACTCCACCCACTTCAGTCTGAATGGTCGTATCTTCCAGCAAAGCACTTTCTAATAGCTGATCAAAACGTATCTGCTGAGCATAATTGGTTTTTAGACGGTTATGTATATCCAGATCCAGACATGAACTTTGATCAAGCATCTTTTGCGCAACAGGATTGGAATAACTTAAACACAGGTTTTGATCGAGCAGTACAATTCCGGTTTTTAAACTATCCAATACGGTATACAAGCTTAAATTATCTTGCTGAATCAAGTTGATTTGCCGGTGAATTTGCAAAGCCCGGCGTAAATGAATACTTATACGTCTTAGAAAATCCAGCTCAGGCTGTTCAAAAGGCTGTACTTCAGGAGCACGATGAATACCCAGTACTGCCCAACGATAATTTCCCCGATCCAGCAATACCCCCGCCAGATAAGATACACCGCCAGGCTTTAAACACTTCTCATAGAAAACATAGTGATCCGTACCCGGCTGTTCTGCATAGTGCTGACAGTTATGACTCAGTGCATCGCCCATCTCGATCGCATTCCATAATGGCATATGCAGTTTCATATCAATCACTCTGATACGTTCGTCCTGATAAGCAGCCAGACTTTCATTCGGGATATTGTGCGTATAGACAAAATCATAGCCTGGATTAAGCTGATCCAGACCGGTAAAAATTGCACTCTTACTTTTAGTATAGCTCACGATATCTTTGATCACGTCCAGCCACAGAGATGGCAATACAGCAGCATCATAAATTTTTGCAATCAGATTATTTTCTTGTTCTAATTTCATTATCCCCTCCGCATTATCATTATTTTCTAATCATAGCGTTCAGAATTAGTTAACGAAACAGCATAAAGTGACTTTAAACTTGACTAAAAATTCTTAAGTCCTGCTCACTTATCAATAACTCTGGCCTGATTCACCTAATGAATCAAACTTTAACAAGATTGCCCTATTTATCTGTACTGACTACTTTTAATGTAATTGATAACAAATAATTTAATAGGGTCAAAACAATGAAAAAATTAACGCTTACTGCTGCGCTAGCAGTTGTTATTGCAGGAGCTTTAACCGCCTGTTCAAAGCCCAATGATAATGAGCCGATGAATAATAATGCTCAATCCAGCCCAGCCATGATGGAGCAAAATAACGCGGATACCAGTGTGAACCGTGCTGATAGCGCAGAAACCTCACTAGATTGGGCAGGTGAATATGAAGGTGTTTTTCCTTGTGCTGACTGTGAAGGGATTAAGGTCGAGCTAGATCTCAATCCGGATAAAACTTATGAGCTAAATGAGGAATATTTAGGTAAAGCTGGAAATAATGAGACCGAAACCAAAGGCAGTTTCAGTTTTGACCCTCAAGATCCTTCAATCATCACATTAGATAACAAAGCTGAAAACCGTAAATTCTTTGTTGGTGAAAATTTTATTGAAGCACGCGAGATGAAATCAGGTAAAAAAATTGACAGTAATTTAAATTATAAATTAGTTAAAAAGTCCGCATCATAATTTTGTAAACACATAAAAAAATCCCCGCTATTGCGGGGATTTTTTTATGAAATGCTTGGATGATGAATTACATCATGCCGCCCATACCACCCATGCCGCCCATATCAGGCATTGCAGGTTTGTCTTCTGGGATTTCAGTGATCATGCATTCAGTCGTTAGCATCAAGCCAGCAACAGAAGCTGCGTGCTCAAGTGCAGAACGCGTTACTTTAGCAGGGTCAAGAATACCCATTTCCAGCATATCGCCATATTCGCCAGTTGCAGCGTTATAACCGAAGTTACCTTCGCCATTCTTCACAGCGTTGATCACTACAGAAGGCTCATCACCTGCGTTAGATACGATTTGACGAAGTGGTGCTTCGATCGCACGGCGAAGAATGTTGATACCTACGTTTTGGTCATCATTCGCGCCTGTTACGCCTTCAAGTGCAGATGCAGCACGTACGAGTGCAACACCACCACCCGCAACAACACCTTCTTCAACCGCAGCGCGAGTCGCATGAAGCGCATCGTCTACACGGTCTTTCTTCTCTTTCATTGCAACTTCAGTTGCAGCACCAATTTTGATGACAGCAACACCGCCAGCAAGTTTCGCTACACGCTCTTGAAGTTTTTCTTTGTCGTATTCTGACGTAGATTCTTCAATCTGTGCACGGATTTGCTGTACACGGTCAGCGATTTGGCCAGCGTTACCCGCACCATCTACAATCACAGTATTTTCTTTAGACACAGTTACTTTATGCGCTGTACCCAAGTGATCAAGCGTCGTTTGATCCAGCTGCATGCCGATTTCTTCAGAAATCACAGTACCACCAGTCAAGATCGCGATGTCTTGAAGCATAGCTTTACGACGGTCACCAAAACCAGGTGCTTTTACCGCACATACTTTGATAATACCGCGCATGTTATTGACAACAAGCGTTGCAAGCGCTTCGCCTTCAACATCTTCAGAAATGATTAAAAGCGGTTTGCCAGTTTTAGCAACAGCTTCAAGTACTGTAATCAATTCACGAATATTACTGATTTTTTTATCAACAAGAAGAATGAACGGATTTTCAAGTTCAGCTGTTAAAGTATCTTGCTTGTTCGCGAAGTACGGAGAAATATAACCGCGGTCAAACTGCATCCCTTCAACTACGTCAAGCGAATCTTCGAAGCCTGAACCTTCTTCAACCGTGATTACGCCTTCTTTGCCCACTTTCTCCATTGCTTGTGCAATTAACTGACCTACAGTCGTGTCAGAGTTAGCAGAGATCGAACCTACTTGCTCAATCGCTTTAGAGTCTGATGCCGGTTTTGCAGTTGCCTTGATGTTTTCAACTACAGAACGTACCGCAATATCAATACCACGTTTCAAGTCCATTGGGTTCATACCCGCTGTTACTGACTTGATGCCTTCATTCAAAATTGCTTGTGCCAATACAGTCGCAGTCGTTGTACCATCACCTGCGATGTCGTTAGTTTTTGAAGAAACTTCACGAACCAGTTGAGCACCCATGTTCTCGAACTTGTCTTTCAGCGTAATTTCTTTGGCAACAGTGACACCATCTTTAGTGATGTGCGGTGAACCGAAAGAACGGTCGATCACCACGTTACGGCCTTTAGGACCAAGCGTAACTTTTACTGCATCTGCAAGGGTGTTTACACCAGCAATCATTT
The DNA here is from genome assembly GCF_002321025.1 of Acinetobacter lwoffii. Taxonomy (GTDB): domain Bacteria; phylum Pseudomonadota; class Gammaproteobacteria; order Pseudomonadales; family Moraxellaceae; genus Acinetobacter; species Acinetobacter lwoffii_Y. Next base: position 14,464 of record NZ_DCLL01000008.1, on the reverse strand, counting down.
TTGAACGAGCTGAATCACCAAATTTTACGTCTTTAGCTGACATATTTGACTCCGAATATTGTTATATCTTTACAAAATCTGATTTGGAACGAATAAAACTTTTTAGCGCAGATTAAGCTTCTAATACCGCTAAAATGTCAGATTCTTTCATGATTAAAAGCTCTTCGCCGTCTACTTTTACAGTAGTACCTGCATACGTACCGAACAATACTTTGTCGCCAACTTTTACGTCTAAGGCGCGTACGCCATTGTCAGTGATTTGACCATTACCAACTGCAATGATTTCACCTTGAGCAGGTTTCTCAGCAGCCGAACCTGGAAGTAAAATACCGCCAGCTGTTTTAGTTTCTTCTTCAACACGACGAATAACAACGCGATCATGTAATGGACGAATGTTGCTCATAAATAACTCCATCAGACTAAGTCTTTTTTAGGTCACTGATGACGACTTAATTATTCCATGGGTCATCATCAAAAATTTTTGATGTCACTTTTATGGAGATGGAATAAAACGCTTCAAGGGCAAAAATGAAAAAAAATTGGTTTTTTTTAACGAATCATAGGTTTTCGTCTATTTATTCGGCAGATCAGCTTTCAACAAAAAGGCTTGCGCCACTTCATCGAATAAATATTGAGAAATTTTTCCTGTGGCATCAATCAGATTAAAGCTGTTCGGTTCATTTTTATGCAGACGATTTGACGCAGAAGTACCCGCATGTACATCATATACAGGATGATCCATCCCTAATCCGAACATCTGATTCAAATCATAAATCGCTGGTTGATGCAGATGCCCATGCAACAGCGCAAACAGACCATGCTCTGCCCAGGCCTCTAAAGCAATTTTGGCCATCAGTGGGCTGTCCTTGAAACCACGCTTATTTTGAAAAGGCACATAAAAAGGCTGATGGCTGACAATGATTTTTAATTTGGACGCAGGTGCCTGCGCCAGTTGCAAATCAATGCGCTCAATCTGTTCAAGTGATAAATGCCCTTTGGTATGATATCGACGTCGAATTGAATTCACCCCAATCAGATAAAAATTTTCAGTTTCAAAGATTGGCTCCAATTCACCAAAAAAAATCTGGTAACGGGTAAATGGATTGAAAAGCCGATTCCACAAATGATAGAGCGGAATATCATGATTCCCCGGGATCACCATATAAGGCGTATTGAGCTGATCTAAAAATTTTTTACAGGCAAAAAACTGACCCAAACGTGCACGCTGAGTCAGATCACCACTGATGACGACAGCTTCAAGTGGATGGGTCTGACAGAAATGCCGAATCGCTTCTAAACACTCCAGCTTCTCTGTTCCAAAATGCAGATCAGATAGATGCAGGATCATGTGGCACCATTACGCTTAGGCTATCTTTTAATATAGAAATATTGAGTGGCGGAGACATTTCCACAATTTCCCCATCAATCGCCACCATCAGTTTCTTGGCTCGGGATTCGATTCGGACTTGATCGGCTGCAAAACTATAAACATCCGATGCCTGGTCAATCTTCCCACGAATCAGCTGATACACTAGCTTAAATAAAGTAAGCTTATCACTTTTAGAAACTACTACTCCCGCCACTTTGCCTTTTTTAGCCGCCTCTGCAATGCGCATTTTCATATCCGCCAGTTGCAAGGGATTATTGCCAAAAAAGATCAGTGGTGTTTTCACCGGATATTTTTTTTGATCCACCCAGATTTTTAGTTTTAATTCTTTACGGTCGCGAATCAGAACGTCCAGTGCAGAAGTATAGGCATGTAGCGGTAGGCGACCAAAAATACGATTATAGTCTTCACGTTTTTTAATAAATAAAGGATATAAACCCAGACTGGCATTATTCAGATAAATTTCCTGATTGATCCGGGCAACATTCATACGCTGAGGCTGCCCGGTTGCAATCACTTTTGCCGCTTCAAGCAAATCCAGCGGAATCCCCAATAATCTGGCCACATAGTTAAAAGTCCCTAAAGGCAAAATACCGACAGGAATTTGCGTATTCAACACATGTTTGGCGACTGTATTTAAAGTGCCATCTCCGCCCGCTGCAACGATGATCCCTGGCTCGCTAGATGCCAAATGCTGTTCAAGCACCTCAGTCATAATTTTATCAAATTGCTGTGAATCATTGATTTCATAAGCTTTTGTTTGATAACCCTGTGCTGAAAATATATCGATCAGCTGCTCATAAATGCCTTCTGGCCCCTGTATGCGAAAACCAGCTTTATGATTAAAAATCAGCGATAAGGGTTTAGATTGATTAGACATTTTTCGCGCAATTTCATTGAAGCCTATTGGCATTTTGTCCAATTCATAGACAATTAACAGTGGCTTTATGTAAAATTCAAATGGCAACCATTTATTTAATCAATAATGAATATTAGAGGTCTTATAAAATTAAGATAATGATTTTAATATTAATTTTTAAAATAAATACTAACCATCACTTAGATAAATAACATTAATAATTCAAATATTTAGTTTTATCTTGTTGTTTTACTTATATTTATAAATAAAATAGCATTATATTCCAAAAGAAATCTAGCACTTCTTTGGTCTTATTTTTTTTATCATTTTATGCTTTAATACAGCCACTTTTTTTCATATTTCATCTGGGCGATATTTTTTATTGCTCGGATTGTACTTTGTACATCTAATTTGTACACATTTGAGATAGGCCTCACCATGACCCAAGTGAACGCACCAGAATTCGTTCGTCACCCTAAGCTTATTGCTTGGGTGGAAGAGATTGCTAAATTAACAAAACCAGCAAAAATTGAATGGTGTGACGGTAGCGCAGAAGAATATCAACGTTATATCGACTTGATGATCGCTAACGGCACAATGCAAGCGCTGAATCAAGAAACTCATCCTGGTTCTTATCTTGCAAATTCTGATCCTTCTGACGTAGCACGTGTTGAAGATCGTACTTACATCTGCTCTGAAAACAAAGACGATGCTGGCGCGACCAATAACTGGGAAGCACCTGCTGTCATGCGCGAAAAATTGAATGGTTTATTTGACGGTTCAATGGCAGGTCGTACACTTTATGTGGTTCCATTCTCAATGGGTCCATTGGGTTCTCATATCGCTCATATCGGTATCGAGTTAACTGACTCTCCTTACGTTGCAGTAAGCATGTCTAAAATGGCTCGTATGGGTAAAGCTGTTTATGACGTTCTTGGTACCGACGGTGAATACGTTCCTTGCGTACACACTGTAGGTGCTCCGCTTGCGAATGGCGAAAAAGATGTTGCATGGCCTTGCAACAAAGAAAAATACATCGTGCATTACCCAGAAACGCGTGAGATCTGGTCTTATGGTTCTGGTTATGGCGGTAACGCATTGTTGGGTAAAAAATGCCTGGCATTACGTATTGCATCCTTCATGGGTCGCCAACAAGGCTGGTTAGCTGAACATATGCTGATTCTTGGCGTAACCAATCCACAAGGCGAAAAACATTATATCGCAGCGGCATTCCCATCTGCATGTGGTAAAACAAACTTCGCAATGCTGATTCCACCAGCAGGCTATGAAGGCTGGAAGATTGAAACTGTAGGTGACGATATTGCTTGGATCAAACCAGGTGAAGACGGTCGCTTATACGCAATCAATCCTGAAGCTGGCTTCTTCGGTGTAGCGCCTGGTACAAATACCAAGACGAATCCGAACTGTATGGCAACCATGCACAAAGACGTGATTTATACCAACGTTGCTGTGACTGATAACGGTGAAGTATGGTGGGAAGGTCTGACTAAAGAAGCGCCTGCCAACCTGACTAACTGGAAAGGCCAACCACACACTGGCGAAGAAAAAGCTGCGCATCCAAACGCACGTTTCACAGTATCTGCTGGCCAATGCCCTTCTATTGACGCTGACTGGGAAAATCCAGCTGGCGTGCCAATTTCTGCGTTCATCTTCGGTGGTCGCCGTGCAGACACTGTGCCTCTAATTTCAGAAGCATTTGACTGGGTTGACGGTGTTTACAAAGCTGCGACTATGGGATCTGAAACCACTGCTGCTGCTGTTGGCCAACAAGGTATCGTTCGTCGTGACCCGTTCGCGATGCTTCCATTCGCTGGCTACAACATGGCGGATTACTTCACGCACTGGTTAGAAATGGGCGAGCAAGTGGGAGCGAAAGCTGCTGCTGCTGGCAACAAGCTTCCAGGTATCTACAACGTGAACTGGTTCCGTCGTGATGCTGAAGGCAACTTCGTATGGCCTGGTTTCGGTCAAAACATGCGTGTTCTTGAGTGGATCATTGACCGTTGTGAAGGTCGTGCTGATGCTGTTGAAACACCAATCGGCCTAGTTCCTACTTACGAACAGTTGAACTGGACTGGTTCTGACTTCACTAAAGAACAGTTTGACCTAGTAACTTCTCAAGATAAAGATCAATGGATCAAAGAACTTGAAAGCCACACTGAATTGTTCGACAAGCTGGGTGAGCGTTTACCGGAAGCGTTAAAAACTCGTCAAGCAGAACTTATTGCTGCGGTTAAATCTGCTTAATTGCTGATTTAATTCAAAAAGGTCGCGTAAGCGGCCTTTTTTATTGACTGTTTAAACAATTGATCACAATTGACTAGAGCAGCTGCTTAAGCAAAATATGGCATACTTAAACCAAGACTTCAGGAACTATAAATATGAAAAGAACAACAGTAATTTTGGCTGTGGTTGCAAGCAGTTTTGTACTGAGTGCATGTCAGACCACACCCCATCAATTCAATGGACAAAGTGGCTATGAAATTCTGGAACGTTCAGGCAATACAACAACCCTGAGCTACACCCTTTCAGGACGACCAAGCCAGGATGAAAACCGCTTGCAAGCTGCCTGCAGACACGTATTAGGAAATTCCAAAACTTACAATATCCAGATTTTAAGCACCAATGAAATTTTTAATCCAACTGTGGAACAGGAAAACTATGGCCGTCAACTGGGTAATAGCCGCACGCAAATCAGCTTGAGCAATACGCCTGATTTACATAATAGCGAGAACCCGGGTGCACGCGAAGCCTTAGAAGCCCGCCCAACGACCATGCGCGTTATTCGTTATACTTGTTCTTAATATCTGATACTTAGTTACTTAATCAGAGCAAGACAATCAAAAAGGGCTAACCACCCTTTTTGATTTTTCAACTTTAACGTGTTTTATAGAAACTGACATTACGAAATTCTGGTGATTCATCCAGATCCGGCCAGGTCGTAGCACTACGCTCATCCAGTTTTTCATATTGAGGATGACTAAAGTTTTTTACTCGACTATCTGCAACCCAGACTTCAGGTGCAAATTTTAAAAACTCATCCAGGAAGAAACGGTTGCACTGATCATAAAGCACATCTGCGGCTAACAGAATATCCACCTGCTCTGCCTTATACAGATCATCCAGATATTCAAGCTCGACATCATTTAGCTCTGCATTGGCACGACAAGCATCTAAGCTCACTTGATCGATGTCACAGCAAATAACGCGTTTTGCACCTGCCATTTTCGCTGCAATCGCCACTACACCTGAACCTGCGCCAAAATCCAGTACAACTTTATCTTTGACATGATGCGGCTCTGCCAATAGCCATTGAGCCATCGCCAAGCCTGAGGCCCAGCAAAAGATCCAATACGGTGTATCGTTCCAGATGCGACGGATGACTTCATCATCCAGCTTATCTGTTGGGAATACTGGCGGAATCAGCCACAGGGAAATTGGTGTATCCGGCAATTGCTGTGCATGCAGCTCACAGCATGGAATCACATCATGCAAGGCTTCTAGTAGATGTTCTGGGGCTTTGGAGAATTGGAAAGTACAGCTCATTGGATTTTTATTCGTTATATGTGTCAGAAGAACTCTTATATTTTAGATATTACCCTCATCCCAACCTTCTCCCACAGGGAGAAGGAGCATCCATTATTTTCACAATGAACTTCCCCCTCTCCTTTCAGGAGAGGGTCAGGGAGAGGTCTGTTTATTAACCTAGCGCTTTCTCAGCAGCTTCAACCGTTTGACGAATTAAAGTGGTAATGGTCATTGGACCTACACCACCCGGAACTGGTGTATAAGCAGAAGCAATTTCTTCAATGCCTACAAGTTGGATATCACCTACACCACCGCCATCACGTGGATGGAAACCCGCATCCACAACCACCGCGCCTGGTTTGATCCAGTCTTTTTGAATCAGTTCAGCTTTACCTACCGCACCCACAATGATATCTGCTTGCTTAACGAAGCTTGCAAGATCTTGAGTACGTGAATGGCAAATGGTTACGGTTGCATTCGCTTCTAGCAGCATCGCAGCCATTGGTTTACCCAAAATTGCAGAACGACCTACAACCACCGCATGTTTACCAGCGATTTCAATGTTGTTCTCTTTCAGAATAGTCATGATACCAGCAGGCGTCGCCGAACCATAGGCTGCTTCGCCCATTGCCATACGACCGTAGCCCAGACAAGTCACACCGTCTACGTCTTTTTCAAGCGAGATTGCATCGAAACAGGCACGCTCATCAATTTGAGCCGGAACCGGATGTTGAAGCAAAATACCGTGCACATCAGGATTTGCATTTAATTTTTCAATTTCAGCCAATAATTCTTCAGTGGTGGTTTCTTTAGGAAGTTCCACTTTGAGTGAATCCATACCAACACGGCGGCAGGCATTGCCTTTCATGCGAACATAAGTTGCAGATGCGCCATCGTCACCTACCAAAATCGTCGCAAGAATTGGAGTACGACCTGATTTTGCTTTCAGCGCTTCTACGCGAGTAAACAAGTCAGCTTCAATTTGCTTCGCCAATGCACGACCGTCTAGAACTAATGCCACGGCACTTCTCCCAAGTGTTGATATGAATCAATTTTGCACATTCTACATGAATAATTTAAATATTTTCCGCCAGATGATGTTTTTATGCGCATACGAATGAATACACTATTGTTTTTTTTTCTGAGCTTGATAATATACGCATCAACAAGACGCGGCGGGGTGGCAGAGTGGTCATGCAGCGGACTGCAACTCCGTGGACGCCGGTTCGATTCCGACCTCCGCCTCCATCTTGTTAAAGCCCGAGTGGTGAAATCGGTAGACACAGGGGATTTAAAATCCCCCGCCCACAAAGCGTGCCAGTTCGAGTCTGGCCTCGGGCACCATTCTTCTACTATAGAAAGATGGTGCAAATAAAGAACCCAGCGAAAGCTGGTTTTTTTATGCCTGTAATTTAGTAAATCAAAAGAATAAGTAAATTAAATTTCCATTTAAAGCATGATCATTAATTAAGCTACCCTGCTCTACTTTCTCAATATCACCCAGCAGAACGTAAATATCCTTGCAAATCCTGTTCCAGTTTTTGCTGGAAATGAATCGGCTCAATAATTTTCAAGTATGGCAACCAGTAACGTACCAAAGGCAATAACTGCATTTCGTGACGAATCTGGCAACTGATCACTAACTCTCCAGTCTCGGCTTCCTGCTCAATCTGCTGTTCTGGAAATAAACGGCGCTCTTTAAAAAAGACCGTGACTTCAGATTGTACCCTGATTAAGACCTGCTGCTTTTGCTGTCCAAACCAGATGCTATCTTCATCTGCCAGCATTTTCAGCACTTCAGGATCATGCTCAAAGCCCTCCGCCTCAAAAACCAGCTCGAGCTGTTGTAACTGGCTTAAGCGGTAAGTGCGCAGCTTGTTTTCACTCACAGCAGCCAAGTACCAGATGCCATGATGGTGAATCAAACGATAGGGCTGGATGATTCGCAATTGATCTGAATATTGCAGCTTAACCTGCTGACGTTTATAGATTGCGCCTGCAAGCAGCTTGAAATGCTCGGCAAACTGTTTGGCATCCTCAAAATGATAGCCTTTTGCCGAAAATACCTGATTTGCCCGTTCATCTAGCAATTCACGGATAAAAGACATATCCAGCGCCGGATACAGCTCACTGATCCCCGAAAGTTGAGCAAAGGTCTGGATATCCTGCAATTTAAAGCGCCCTAAATAAGAGGGTTCCAGATAATATCGTTTCTGTTCATCTTGAAGTAAGGGTAAATAAGAGCCTAGACGATCAAAATCACGCTCAATGGTGCGGGTGCTGACCTGAAATTCTGCAGCTAGCTCTGCAGCCCGGAGTTGATATCCGACATTTAATTTGGTCAAAATTCTAGCTAAACGCTCTGCAAGACGCTCATGTGTTGAAGCTGGGCGCTTCATAAATCCCCACTTAATACATTCACATGTACTTATTTATCGTTAGATACTTAATGATTATACTAAATACCAATAAGTGAATCATATTAGGACAAAGTCTAAGATATTTTTTGAGATCAGATCTTGACCCTTTATTCCCCCCTAAAAATACAAGATCTTATTTGGATTTTCTGGATGCTTTCTTACTTGAAGGACGATTCTGGAGCGTTAATCTTTCCATATAACGCTCCAAATGCAGCATCGCTCGATACATTTTATGTAACTCTGCCCAACTCATGCTTCCGCAAATAATCATTTTATGAATACGTCGTAATGCTCTTAAACTATGTTTTGAACTGTATGCTGTTGAAATAATTTTCATCTTATTTTCCCTCTCACATTCATGTGAATGTTTAACCTTTTGGTCGGAATTATCGATAGATGCAATTTACGTGTCACAATTGACAGGTTGTGTCGAACAGTTAACATTTTTTAATTTTTATTCAAAATTTTATATATTTATTTGTAATAAGATTTTACTTAAAATTAAAAAAGCCAGTAAAATTACTGACTTTTTTAAATCATTTATCTCGTATTAAATAATTTCAACCACAACTTTACCCACATGTTCTCCTGTATCCATTGCAGCATGGGCATCCTGAATTTGATCAAACTTAAACGTTTTATAGATCATCGGCAGACATTCACCTTTTGCCCATAATGGTGCAATCTGCTCTTTCAGACCTTGTGCAATTTCCGCTTTCTCAGCGGTGCTTCGTGCTCGCATGGTCGAACCGGTAATGGTCAGACGTTTCATCATGATTTGACCCAGTTTAACTTCTTTGGCTTTGGCCCCGCCCAAGAAAGCGATATAGACCAGACGTCCATCACGGCGCAACAAATTTAAATTACGCTCTAAATAAGGTGCACCAACCATATCTAAAATGACATCAACACCGCCATTGTCAGTGGCTTCATTAATCACTTGCTCAAAGTCCTGAGTTTTATAGTTAATAGCCGTGGTTAAATCAGAAATCGCTGCAACTTTTTCATCTGAACCGACGGTTGCAAAGGTTTTGATTCCAAGTGATTTACACAACATCAAAGCAGTCGTACCAATCCCGCTCGTTCCACCATGCACCAGTACAGTTTCCCCTACTTTGGCCTTACCCATCTGGAACACGTTCGCCCACACGGTAAAGAAGGTTTCAGGAATGGCGGCTGCCTGTACAAAACTTACGCCTTCAGGGATATTCAAGGTCTGACTTTCAGGCACCACGCAATATTCTGCATAACCGCCGCCATTGGTTAGACCGCAGACTTGATCACCCACTTTAAATTTAGTGACATCGCTACCCACAGCTTCAACAATACCGGCAACTTCCAGACCAGGAACTGGCGTTACCCCTTTCGGCATCGGATATAGGCCTTGACGCTGCAGGATATCTGGACGGTTAATACCAAAGGCATGGACTTTCACCAGAACTTCATCTGCTTTAGGTTCAGGTACAGTCACCGTTTCATAAGCGAGTTTATCGACACCACCCGGTTCTGTAATAATGACTTGCTGCATGGTTTGTTGCGACATGATTTCTTTCCCTAATCTATGCATTTCATATATCTTGGACTTATTTGAACATAGTTAGCATAAGGAATGAAGCTACATCGGACTTATGTATAATTGGGAGACTATTCAGGAAATTGATAATAGGCCGACCATGACCCAAGTAATCGAATATAACGAAAATAATTACAGTGATTTTGAGTGGTTTGAAGGTTTTGCCGTGATTCGCTTTTATGCAGACTGGTGCAAGCCTTGTGTTCAGAATTTTCCGGTATTTGCTGAACTGGCAAAACACTATGCTGAAGTAAATCCTGAAGTTAAATTTGGCAAGATCAATGTGGATCGGTCTCCGATTTTGACCTTGCGCTATAATGTCTATGGTTTGCCTTCTACGCTTATTTTTAGAAATGGAGAAATTATGAAAAGGATTGTAGGCGTGAAAAGTTTAACCGAAATGAAAGCAATTCTGGCCTTAGTCCTCAATGATTCTTATGAGTAATCATCCATGTAAAGCTAAATCCAACAAAAATATTTCTTTTAGCTCACTATAAAAATACGGAGCTTTTAATTAACTACGCCCTTTATATTCCTTTACCATTCGATCACTCACATCTTCCGGATAACACAGCGGCGCATATCCGCCTGCACGATTATAAGCACTACGCTTACCACAACGACTACCATTACGTGCAGTATTGTAAGGACACGGACAATTTCCCGAATAACTCTCAATCGACTCTTTGATAATCTTTTGCTTGATCGATTCAGTACTGGTTGTGGTTTGCTTGGCATCTGCCCCAAAAGCCACACACAAGCCAGCCAGCAATAATAATTTTTTCATATATTCCCCAAATCTAGGGAGCATTGTATTAATTGACCAGTAAATTGAAAGATCACATTTTAACTAATCGAATGATTTTCATGCAATCAAAATTTAGGCAATAAAAAAACCCGCCTTTCAGCGGATTTTTTTTCAGTTCTAGCTATTAAAGACGAACCAATTCCACAATCTTTTCAACAAGTTCTTCAACTGCTTCAGCAGTTAAAGTCGTGTCTGTACCTTCAGCAGCATCGGTAATCACAACCACACCAGTTTCACGAACCAGTGCAACCTGCTCCGTATTCAAACCTGCTTTCGCAATAGCAACGATCCCTTGCTGAATCAATAAGCTTTCAAGCGCCTGAGCATTTTCCAGAGCTTTAGCAGTTACACTTACAACAGCAGGTTTTTGACCCAAACGTGCAGCACGTGCTTCCGCAGTGACAGGCTCATCGTGTGCAGACCATTCAACTGATTCTTCCACCATACCCGCACCAATCGTCACGTTATTCAAACGATCGATGAAAATAAACGAACCGGTGAAACGGCTGTCCTGATAACGGTCAAAGACCACTGGTGCATCAAATTCAACAGTCACATTGGCAATTGCATTCAGCTCAAGCTTATCCACCTGAACTTTTTCCAATGTATTGACGTTGGTACGGTAATGAATCGCCGTTACTTTTGCCGGAACGGTTTGCGTACCAATCTTGATGTTGTACAGCTTACCCAGTACAAGTGGTTGATCCGCCATCCACACCACAGTCGCTTGAACTGAACGTGAAATATTTGGAACCGCTTGATCAGCACGAATTAACACGTTACCACGTGAAATATCAATTTCATCGTTAAGCGTTAAAGTCACTGCCTGACCTGCAACTGCATGCTCAAGATTGCCATCAAAAGTGACGATTTCTTTCACCGTAGACGATTTACCAGAAGGTAATGCTGTTACGGTATCGCCAACATTGATATCACCGAGTGCGATCGTACCGCAGAAACCACGGAAGTCGAGGTTTGGACGGTTGACGTATTGCACAGGGAAACGGAAATCCTGCTTCGCTGAACTACGATTAATTTCCACCGATTCAAGCGTACCCATCAGCGTTTCACCAGTGTACCACGGCGTATTGGCTGACTTGTTCACCACATTATCGCCATTCAATGCAGAAATAGGCGTAAAGATGATATTGCTTGGTTTACGGTCGCCCAATTGTGCAACGAATGCCGCATATTCAGTCTGGATTTCATTGAAACGTGTTTCAGAGAATTCCACCAAGTCCATCTTGTTGATTGCAACAATGATGTTTTTGATCCCGAGCAAACTAGCAATAAAGGTATGACGACGTGTCTGGGTTTGCACGCCATAACGCGCATCAATCAAAATGATTGCAAGATCACACGTCGACGCACCAGTTGCCATGTTACGGGTGTACTGTTCGTGTCCCGGAGTATCTGCGATGATGAACTTACGCTTTTCTGTCGAGAAATAACGATAGGCTACATCAATGGTAATGCCTTGCTCACGCTCTGCTTGCAAACCATCGACCAGAAGTGCCAAGTCAGGTGCATCACCTGTCGTACCGACTTTTTTCGAGTCACGGGTTACGGCCTGTAATTGATCTTCATAAATCAATTTTGAATCGTATAGCAGACGACCGATTAACGTCGATTTACCATCGTCCACGTTACCGCAAGTCAGAAAACGCAACAGGTCTTTATTTTCATGTTGTTTCAGATAGCCCAAGATATCTTGGCTGATTAAATCAGATTGATGAGACATCGCTCAAAGCTCCACATATTCTTTAGAAATCGGTTAAATCTAAATCCACCTAAGTCCTCCTTTGATAAAGGAGGACTTTCCTCCATTTTATTTTGGGAGTCCCCCGCTTTCATAAGGAGGGGGTTAGGGGGAGATTTATAGATATTAGAAGTAGCCTTCCTGCTTCTTCTTCTCCATCGAGCCTGCTTCATCATGGTCAATCATACGACCTTGACGCTCAGAGCTGGTTGCCAGCAACATTTCCTGAATAATTTCCGGCAAGGTATTGGCTGTAGATTCCACAGCACCTGTTAATGGATAACAACCCAAAGTACGGAAACGTACCGATTTCATTTGTGGAACTTCACCTTCTTTTAAAGGCATACGTTCATCATCAACCATAATAAGGGTGCCACTACGTTCAACCACAGGACGTTCTGCAGCCAAATAAAGTGGTACTAATGGAATACTTTCCAAATAAATGTATTGCCAGATATCCAGCTCAGTCCAGTTAGATAACGGGAATACACGAATACTTTCGCCCTTGTTCACTTTACCGTTATAAAGATTCCAAAGTTCTGGACGCTGGTTTTTCGGATCCCAACGATGTTTCGAATCACGGAATGAATAAACACGTTCTTTGGCACGTGATTTTTCTTCATCACGGCGCGCGCCACCAAAAGCAGCATCAAAACCGTATTTATCCAGAGCCTGTTTTAGACCCTGAGTTTTCATGATGTCGGTATATTTAGAACTACCGTGGTCGAACGGGTTAATACCGGCCTCAACCCCTTCTTTATTCTGATGCACGATCAAATCGAAACCATGGGTTTTCGCCATGTTGTCCCGGAAAGTGATCATGTCTTTAAACTTCCAGCCTGTATCGACATGTAATAATGGAAATGGAAGTTTTGCTGGGTAGAACGCTTTTAGCGCAAGATGCAGCATGACCGCCGAATCTTTACCAATCGAATACAGCATGACCGGATTTTCAAACTCGGCAGCAACTTCGCGGATGATATGAATACTCTCAGCTTCAAGCTGTTTGAGATGAGTAAGTCTTTCCTCATTTAACGACATGGACAACACCAGCTTAGAAAAACGTGTACTTATGACACTTTTGAAAATTTATATTCATTATAGTGATTTACTTATCCTATCCATTGCTTGTTTTATGATATTGATATATCAAAAGCTCATATAAAAATTCATCAATAATGAATATCAGTTTTTATGAATCAATGATTTGCACAATTCAAGCGAGGATATTGTGTGGTAGAGGTATATATTAACCTGTCGCTAAGCCAATAAAATCCTAGGAAAATAATCTAAAGTAGTGGTTCTCAAATAGTTAAAAAATTACTAGAGTAAGACTCAATTCTCCCTATTGATATACTTCGTTTATGCCCTATAGCGCTTTTGATCTCACCACTGTAAAAACCCGTCTGGAACAGGCCCAGCTTGCTGGTTATATTTATCAGCATCAGCAATATATTTTAGTCTTGCAAGAACCCTTCAGTGATGATGGCAAGCCTCTAAATATCTATCTGCAACACGAGCTGACCGCGGATCAAATCGGATTACAGTTTGGTCTGCGTTTGCAAGAAGGTCATTGGGAATTTCTAATCGGCGTTACTTATAGCAACCAGAACGCAGCTTACGAAATTGGTGCTGGCAACCTCAAAGGTGATCAAAAAGCCTTTAACTTATTATATGCCTTTTATAATTATCCTAAAGCGTTCTATCTGGTGGCATTACCTTTGACGACCAACAGCCAGATTTTGGAGCAAACCTTGCAACAGCAGCTTTTCAAGCAACCTGATCTCGATTTCCTGAATACTGCAGTCAAGGTCAATCCTATGGGCGAACAGGTCAAATGGATGCAACACTATATTCTGCAACAGACTTTAGATATGAAAGTCCGGATTCAGACTGCCCTGCTTTAGGCTTGAACAGAAAAATTTAGAGATACTCAGGTCGATGTATCTCTATATCTTTCTCAGGTAAGCACGAACAGAATACCATGCTATTCAGAATTCCCATTGCCACTATGGCATCACTTGCTCAAACCTCCAGTTAGCTTATAGTTTATTATTAATTTTAATAGTTCAATAATTATTAAATAATCAATAGACCTCTTGCGAAAGT
>NZ_DCLL01000007.1 GCF_002321025.1 Acinetobacter lwoffii | reverse complement strand
ACAGAATTATTTACACCCTCTGAAAATACAAAAAAAATGTTATCAAATAACGTATTAGATATTCTTAATTCAAGCATTTATATTCTTAACCACTTTATTCAAAACGATATATCGAATGAGGTTTTTCCATTAGGTTTTTTAGATAAGAAGTGGCGAATTTATGAAATTGATGACCCGAAGAAAATTTTTGAGTGGACTCATTGGGCAGAGTGATTTTTAGTGCCTCAGATACTCCTCTTTTGCTTATTTTAGTTTTAGCATTTAGTCCTTATTTGGCTAAATCACCCTATTTTTAGGATAGTCGCGTTAATCAACTCTAGGCATATTTAATATAATGGCGATTATACGAAATTAGAACAATAATCATCTGTGAAATCAAAGTGTTTTTCAAATAATGCTAAACTAAAATAGCATGAATCATCATGCTATTTTGTCATTTATAAGAGCCTCCCATGCTGTACTCTATGCCCAAAAAAATCCAACTTGCTCCATCCCAAGCTAAATGGCAGCTGTCCTCAACACAATCTGTTTTGGTTTTAGTTGGATTGCAAAACTTGCGTATGCAACAGGGCATACAAGAGAGTGGACTCATGGTGAATTTGATTCAACTAACCAATAAAGCCAAAGCGCTGGATATTCCGATTGTTGATTTGTACGGTGATGATTTGATGCAAGGCATGCAGCAATTGGGAGAATATGCCTCAACGCATCCGCAGCTGATTTTTGCCGGGCAGGTTACACCGATGCTGAAACAGATTCTGCCGCATCTGATGAGTGTGACGGATCAAATTGGTGTGGTCGATGATGCGATTTTATTGGCAAATCAAGATCAGCATATTCAGTGGATTGAAAATATTTCGGCACAGGGGATACATCACTTAAATACCTATAGCCTGACTCGCTTATGGGATTTAAGTGCGCCGTCAGAATATGTATTGTCAACCAAAGGCATTATGTTGGCTGTCGCGGAACAGCTGGATATAGATGCCTTAGAAATTGATCCCTATGTCGATTTAAAAAATTATGGTCTGGATTCGGTAGCGATGGTGAGTCTGGTCGGTATATGGCGTGCGCATGGTGCCAATATCCGTTATGAAGATGTGCTAAAACATCCGTCTTTGCATGAATTGGCAGGCTTCATTTTACAATCCTCAGGTTGATGCGTTGCGATTGAGCATTTTTATGCGCTAAATCGGAAATTTCATCGTCATTTACATAAATGCGCATTGTAATTCTTGGCTAAGCTTTCTATCATTGCCGCCTTGTTTTTCGCGATCAGCCTGGGATTGAACTTTGAGTAATTTTCTAACCGAACATCTGATACATCGTGATGACGATTTCATGGTCATCCACAAACCTGCAGGTTTACTCACAGTTCCCGGTAAAACAGAAGACTTACAAGATTGCCTGATCAATCGTCTGGTCAAACTCGAACCCAAAACTTTACTAATTCATCGACTGGATCGCGATACATCCGGCATTTTGGTCTTTGGGCTGACTAAATGGGGACAAAAAACCATTTCCCGCCAGTTTCAGGAACGCCAGACCGATAAAACCTATCAGGCTGTAGTCACTGGTACACTCGAAGGTGAAGGCACGATTGAAGTGCCAGTCGTGTATGATCCAAGTCGTCCGCCCTTACATATCGCAGATCCCGCACATAATAAGCCGGCCATCACGCATTGGCAGGCGATTGAACATTTTAATATTCAGGGACAGCCTGTGACCCGGGTGAAACTGACCCCAATTACCGGCCGTTCACATCAGCTACGGGTGCATATGCAATATCTCGGACATCCGATTATTGGCGATACCTTATATGCGACACCCGAACAGCAACAGCTCAGTTCACGTCTATGTTTACATGCGGAACGTTTGAGTTTTTATCATCCTCAAACAGAGCAGCTGGTCGAATTTTATTGTCCGGCGCCGTTCTAGGAAATACTTCTTTAATCGGCGTGAATTATGCTCACTTTTTAGTGGGCTTTATGTCAAAATACATTGCTTGAAGGTGTGAAATTTTGCTCCAATGACGTTTCGTGATTGAGCCTAATATTCATAATCTTGTACTTAAGATAAAGGTGGAAAAATTGCAGCAATTTGCTATTGGTCAACGTTGGTTATCAGATACTGAAACAGAACTCGGTTTAGGCGTTCTTATTGATGTTGATGAGCGGTCGGTCAGCATTTTATTCCCGAAAAGCGATGAAACCCGCGTCTATGCACGCAGCAATGCACCCTTATCTCGTATTGTATTTAATGTGAAAGATGAATTACACGATCAGGAAGGGACCAAGTGGATTGTAGAATCCGTGGAAGACCGGAATGGCGTGGTACGTTATCATGTTGTTCGTACTCTGGAAGATGGAACTGAAGAACGTAAATCGCTGAATGAAACCCGTATTGGTGCGACTATCCAGCTGTCTAAGCCTCTAGATCGTTTATTGGCCAGTCAGGTCGATTATAAAGAATGGTATGACCTGCGTATTGAAGCGCTGCTAATGCAGGCCAATATGCAAAGCAGTCCACTGCGTGGTTTGGTAGGTTCACGTGTCGGCCTGATTCCGCATCAGCTGTATATTGCACATGAAGTCGGTCAGCGTTTTGCACCGCGTGTATTACTGGCCGATGAAGTGGGTCTGGGTAAAACCATCGAAGCTGGTCTGATCATCCATCAACAGCTAAAAACCGGCCGTTCTGAACGTATTCTGATTTTAGTACCGGATTCACTGCAATATCAGTGGATGATCGAGATGCGTCGTCGTTTCAATCTTGAGTTCTCGCTGTTTGATTTGACCCGTACTGCGTCGATCAAAGAACATGACCCTGAACAAAACCCGTTCCTGACCGAACAAAAAATTATTGCCTCTGTCGATTTGATGGTCGACCATGAAGATTTGCGTGAACAGGCACTTGAAGCCGGTTTCGACTTGCTGGTGGTCGATGAAGCACATCATTTGATGTGGAGCGAAGAAGATGGCGGTAATGACCGTTATGATCTGGTCGAAGAGCTGGCTGAACATACGCCGGGCGTGTTGTTATTGACGGCGACACCTGAACAGCTCGGTGTGGAAAGTCACTTTGCACGCCTGCGTTTGCTTGATCCGCAGCGTTTTAATTCGCTGGATCGTTTCCTCGATGAAGAAGCACAATATCAGCATACCGCTAAAATTGCAGAAGTGCTGATGTCAGATTTGCCGCTAGAAGCTGAGCATTTCACTGCGATTGAGGGCTTGTTAGGTCATCCGATTGAAGACCATCCTGAACAGCGTTTCCGTGCCATTCATGAGCTTTTAGACCGTCATGGTACAGGCCGTATCCTGTTCCGTAACACGCGTGAAGCGATTCAAGGTTTCCCGGGCCGTGACTGTCAGCCAGCGCCATTACCAGCACCAGAACACTGGTCGAAAGACGGTAAACTACGTGAGCAAATGTGGCCTGAAGAAGCCCAGCTGGATGGCTCGTGGATGGAAGCCGATCCACGCGTGATGTGGCTGATGGAGCGTTTGCGTACCGATTTAAAGCACAAGAAAGTCTTACTGATTGCACGTAGCGGGCCAGTGGTTGAAGCGCTGGAAAATGCACTACGTTTACATGCTGGTATTCGTACGGCAATGTTCCATGAAGGCATGAGTTTGTTAGAGCGTGACCAGGCTGCAGCATATTTTGCTGAAGATTCGTATGGCGCGCAGATTCTCCTTTGTTCGGAAATCGGTTCTGAAGGTCGTAACTTCCAGTTTGCCTCTGACCTGATTCTGTTCGATTTACCTGCGAACCCGGACGTGTTGGAACAGCGTATTGGTCGTCTGGATCGTATCGGTCAGGAAAACCGTATTCAGATTCATGTGCCTTATCTGGTGGGAACTGCACAAGAACGTATGTTCCGCTGGTATAACGAAGCGCTGAATATCTTCAACAATATTTCTCCAACTGCACAAACATTGCAAGAAAACTTTATTTTTCGCTTGAAAGACTGTCTATTGGCGGACAAAGGTCAAGAGTTTGAAGACCTGCTGGAAGAAGTCAGCGTGCAACGTGAAGCGCTGGAAGCTGAATTGCAGGAAGGTCGAGACCGTTTGCTTGAGTACAACTCTTGCCGTCCGGTGGTGGCACAGGAAATTGTTAACGCGCTTGAAGATTATGATGACAATACCACTTTGCCGATTTTCATGAAGCGCTTTATGGCGTCTACGAATATCGACTTTGATGAGCAAAGTAACGGTACAGTGATCATCAAGCCAACCGATCAAATGCAGGTTCAAGGTTTGACGCTGGATGAAGAAGGGATTACAGCGACTTTCTATCGTGATCAAGCACAAATTCGTGAAGATGCGCAATACTTGACTCTAGAACATCCATTCACTGAAAGCGTGATGGAGATGATCAATACCCAAGGCTTTGGTAGCACCAACGTTGCGGTACTAAAATCGGCAGCACTGCCACAAGGTTCGGTATTGTTAGAAGTATGGTTCAAGGTCGATGTGGTGGCTCCGAAAGCATTGAACTTGCCGTCTAGCTTGCCGCAACAGTTGATTCGTGTCTTGCTGAGTGAAAAAGGTCAGGATCTATCACAGAAGATTGCACCAGAAATCCTGAAGCCGTACCTGCATCATTTAGATGGCAATAGCTGTCGTCAGGTGGTGAAAGCACGTCGTGATGTGATTGAAGCACGTTATCAGCAAGCGCTTGAACTGGCACGCAGTGCATTGCCGGGCTTCAAGCAGCAAGCCAAAGAAGTGTATGGCAACAAATGGCAATATGAAATTGATCGCCTGACCTATCTGAAACAGTTCAACCCAAGTATCCGTGAAGATGAAATTGCACGTTTACAGAAATTGCAGAAAGAAGGTTTAAGCTTACTGGATGGTCTATCGGTAACACCGGAAGCGATTCAGGTGATGGTTGTCGTTAAGCCTTAAGCTTTAAATCATTAAAAAATGCAGCTTTCGGGCTGCTTTTTTTATGGGCAAAATCCAGTTTTATTATTTTTTGTCGGAGAATGCTGGCCTGTTATTTTACTCCTGTTTAAAATCAGCCTACTGAATAATAAGAATGAAAAATCATGTCAAAAGCATTGATTACCCTTGGCACAAAGACCAATCATGGCGGCATGGTGACTAAATGTGAACCCTCTTTTTTGATCAATGGTATTGCCGTACATTTAAATGGTATGAAGCATTATTGTCCCAAATGCCAGACCATGGTCACCGCAATTTCCAGCAATTTGTCTATTAGTGTCAAAGGACGGGCAGTGGTCATCGCGGGGGATA
Source organism: Acinetobacter lwoffii (assembly GCF_002321025.1). GTDB lineage: Bacteria > Pseudomonadota > Gammaproteobacteria > Pseudomonadales > Moraxellaceae > Acinetobacter > Acinetobacter lwoffii_Y. The sequence goes on along the minus strand of NZ_DCLL01000007.1, from coordinate 4,137 downwards.
AGGCCAGTTGCGGGGCGATTTTTCTACCGATGCAACATTTAACTGTATCGCAGAAATAAACCTTAAATTCTGAAGGAATACAGAGAAATGACTTTGAGGTCATTGTTTGAGCATTTTTGCACTGCCGAATCAAGGAATAGATCAGTAAGCTCATTCGATGATTTCAGGATGAATACGCGCTGCGTTTAAAAATAATGAAGCAAGCCCTACATTTTACCCATGCCAATGGTATTCCTGCGGCAACTTATCAAAAGTTTCTGGACTGTTTCCAGCAAGACTATGAGGTCAAAGCGATTCCCTTGATCGGCATGAACCCGCAATATCCAATTACGCGAGACTGGCGTTATCTGGTTGATGAAGTCATTGCAGATATCGAGCAGCAGTTTCCTCAGCAACAGGTGATTGGTTTAGGGCATTCCTTTGGTGGTCTGGTGACCCTGATGGCGGCGTATCGACGTCCCGAACTATTTTCCAAACTGGTCATTATGGATCCACCATTTGTGATTGGAAAAAATAGCGCCATGTTTGAACTGATTAAAAAGCTGAATCTGAAAAGTGTTGACCGCTATACGCCCGCAGGAATTACGCTAAAACGCAAAGATCATTGGTCATCGAAACAGGATGCTATTGAAGCACTCCGGTTTAACCGCTTATTTAAAAATTTCGATGAGCAGTGTTTTGCTGATTATATCGAGAGCGGCATTCAGCCAGAACCTGAACGTGGTGGGGTGACGTTAACTATTCCAAAACAGATAGAAGCGGAAATCTTCCGGACTGTACCCGCCTGGTGGTGGAGAACACCACGCCGACAGCCTGAAGTGCCAATTCATCTGATGACTGCTGAGCAGAGCCAGTTTTATCAGCAGGGTTTGCCACAAGGGATGCAGAAGATTTATCGGATTAATTATTCTGTGGTCGAGGGCGGGCATATGTTCCCACTTGAGTATCCGGAAGCCACTGCAAAGGCGGTCAAAACCCAACTCGCACTTTTGTAATCATCATAAAAAAAGGGACGTTGATTACGTCTCTTTTATACAGCTTCGTGCAAATCGGGAAATTAACGCAGCTGAGAATCTTCCAGATGACGCGCACCTTCCAGAATCATCCGGATCATGATCATGGTCTGTTCGGCAATTTCTTTACGATCTTCAGCAGGCATATCAATCACATTGGCGCCCATGTTGAACACCAGTTGGGTAATCGCTTTGGCGGCAATATCCGGATGAAATAATTTTTTATTGTTTAGACGTTCCAGACGAATCAAATCATCCTGAAGTTCCTGCTGAAAATAATTTAACTGGCGTTCTACTGCCTGTTTATAAGATTTGGAACCGGTATAACCTTCACGTAATAACAGGCTCAGATTGCCTTCATCGGCATCCAGCTGGGCAATAAAGACTTCTACAGAACTGCGGATGATGCTGTTCTGGCGAGAAGCTTGCAGACGTGCTTCATGCAAAATCTGACGCAATACAATCCCGGCACGATCAATCAGTTCAATGGCCAGTTCATCAATATCTTTAAAATGACGATAGAAGCTGTTCGGTGCAATACCGGCTTCACGCGCGACTTCACGCAGACTTAAAGAGGAAATACTTTTTTGTGGCCCAATCAGATTCAACGCAGCCTGAAATAGTTCTTCCTTGGTAATGGTGGCCTTGCGACCGACACTCCGTACGATAATCGGCTCATCAATGCTTTTCGATTGTAATAAAGATGCGTCACTGCTTATTTTCATTGAAGGCTCGTTCATCGATAGGTTCATGCATGAATCATTTTATTATAACCGAGCTAGTCAAGCTTGTGAAATGATTAGAAACAATACGGTTGTATATACAAATATATATACATGTGTATAATAATTAAAAACCCAAGGTGATGTCGCAAACGATGCATGTACTCCAAAAACTTAAAACGCCGTTGAATGCACTGTCTGACAGTGTAATCGATCAGCATGCGATTAATTTCTGGATTCAGAAACTCAATCCTGTATGGTCGTTGAATCAGCCATTAGGCAAGATCGTGCACAAAGAAAATGCAGCACAGGATATGCTGAGTTTGAAAATTCAGGTGAATCGCTTATTTAAGTTTGGTGAAGCAGGGCAGCATCATTCGGTCTATGTGGTAGTGAATGGCATTCGTTATGAACGTAGCTATAGCTTGACCCGTGTCGATTCTCAGCATGTGTTGCTGAGTGTGAAAAAAGTCGATGCCGGTAAAGTCAGCACATGGTTTGCAGAACAGGCACAAGTGGGTGATGTGATCGAATTTGGTCAGCCTTATGGTGATATGACCTTGCCTGCGCAGACGAGTCCATTGATCTTGCTTGCAGCAGGGAGTGGTATTACTCCAATGCTCAGTATGCTGGAAAGCTTGAGCAAAAAAGGTGAACTATCTGCACCGGTCACACTCTGGTACTGGGTTAAAAAAGATCAGGATGCCGCATTTAAAGCACGGTTTGAAGAACTTGCTCAGAAACATGCAAATTTCTCATTTCATGTGTATGCCACTCAAGAACAGCCAGCTGCTGCGCGTCTGGATGAAACTTATCTGACCGATCTGCAAAATCTGGAAAATAGCATCGTATATTGCTGTGGTCCTTCAGGTTTTGTATCTAAAGCTGAACAGCTTTTTGCTCAGGCAAAACAGTTTAAAGGTGAAGCCTTTAGCATGAGTTTGGCGGATCTATCGGATACTGGCTTTATTAATGTTACCCTGACCCAGTCGAAAAAAATTGTCAGCATTCCAAAAGGCCAGTCCATTCTGGTGAGTCTGGAACAGCAAAATATTAAACCGACCCATGGTTGCCGTATGGGCATTTGTAATAAATGTGCCTGCAATAAAGTAGAGGGTTCGACCAAGAATTTGGTCAACGGTGCACAAAATACCGAACCCGGCAACCTGCTCAAAATTTGTATTAACTCAGCGCAGACTGACCTTGTCATCGACTTATAAGCGAGTTTTATCCTATGAATATGCCAGTAAAATTACAGTATTTTAAAAATCCTAAAAACCGTGAATTAACCCAGTTTGAACTTGATGAACTTGCACGTGAACTCGATGCGATTAAGCAAGAAGTGCTAGATGATCTGGGTGAAAAAGACGCTAAATATATCCGTCGTGTCTATTCAACCATTCGTTATTCATCGATTGCCGGTCGTGCCTTGTTATTTGCAGGATGGTTCCCGCCAGCATGGTTATTGGGTACAGGCCTGTTAGGCTTTGCCAAAATTATGGAAAATATGGAACTGGGTCATAATGTCATGCATGGTCAGTATGACTGGATGAATGATCCTAAACTCAATGGCCAGACCTATGAATGGGATATTGTAGGGACTTCAGACAACTGGCGTCAAACTCATAACTTCAAGCATCATACCTATACCAATATTAAAGGTATGGATGATGATATCGGTTATGGCCTATTACGTCTGTTCCCGGAACAGCGCTGGAAACCGGGCTATTTATTGCAACCGATTTATGCAGTGCCATTCTGTTTATTGTTTCAGTGGGGTGTGGCAATTCAGAATCTTGAATTGGGTAAATACTTCAAAGGCCGTAAAAGCAAAGAGCAGACCAAAGAAGAATGGCGTCCAATGCAGAGCAAAATCGGTAAACAGCTGTTTAAAGATTATGTATTCTTTCCACTCATCGCAGGTCCTGCGGCTTTACCGGTTTTGACCGGCAATATGGTGGCCAATGGTCTGCGTAATATCTGGACCTTTAGTATTATTTTCTGTGGCCACTTTACCAAAGATGTCGAAGTTTTCCCGAAATCAGTACTGCAAAATGAAAGTCGTGGTCACTGGTATATGCGTCAGATCCGTGGTTCATCCAACCTGACTGGTTCTGAAGCGTTTCATATCTTGACGGGTCATTTAAGTCACCAGATTGAACATCATCTGTATCCTGATGTACCTGCACGTCGCTATCGTCAAATGGCGCCAAAAGTTCAGGCGGTTTGTGAAAAATATGGTTTGAACTACAACAATGCTAGCTTGGTAAAACAGTACGGTAGTGTGATCAAACGTATTGTGAAATATGCATTTCCGTTTAAGAAATAATTGTTCTTGAAACTAAGAACCACTTCTTTTGAAGTGGTTTTTTATTTAGGAGGCTAGGGCGTGTCCTCATTTG
>NZ_DCLL01000032.1 GCF_002321025.1 Acinetobacter lwoffii | reverse complement strand
TTATTCGAAATCCCCCTCCGCCAAGGCAGAGGGGGATTTTTTTATGCGTGGAATTTAGTTAAATAAATGTTATTTATGTGCTATTTCGACTGAAACATCACATAAAAATAAAATTGAGAGGCGTATACTGAACCGGTCTATGGAGCGGATATGTCCTCAAATTCATCTTCAAGCCATATTGAATATGGCTCTTCTGCTTTTAAAGCAGTGCTTTTTTCCTTATTCCTTGCTGGCTTTGCCATTTTTTCATCACTGTATTGCGTACAGCCGATGATGCCGATTCTGGCTGATTATTTCCAGGTCAGCCCGACTCAAAGCAGTTTCCCTTTATCTTTTTCTACCATTGCCTTGGCAGTTGGTCTTATTTTTACTGGGCTGATCTCGGACCGATTTGGTCGTAAGCCGATTATGGTCTGGTCTCTATTTTCAGTCTCAGTATTATTACTATTAAGTGCAATATTGCCGATCTGGTCCGTGTTTCTGACCACACGAGTAATGATTGGATTGACAGTCAGTGGTGTCGCTGCGGTCGCGATGACTTATATCGGGGAAGAAATTGCAGAAAAAGATATCGGTTTTGCCATGGGCTTATATATTTCTGGCACAGCGATAGGTGGTATGGGAGGGCGTTTAATTGCCGGAGTTTTAGTTGATTTTATCTCTTGGCAATCTGCTACTTTGTTGATTGGTATTTTAAATCTCTGTATTGCAGGCTTATTTTATTACCTATTACCCGCTTCGCAACATTTTAAAGCCTATCCAATCAAGCTCAATCGTTTTAAAAACTCATTTAGACACAATCTCGCTGATCCGAAACTTCGGGTTTTATTCCTGCAAGGTTTTATCTTGATGGGCTGCTTTGTCTCGGTATTTAATTATCTGAGTTATCGCTTGATCCAAGCGCCATTTGAGTTATCTCATGTCTGGATTGGCGTGATTTCAATTACTTATTTGGCTGGTATTTATAGCTCCCCTCGAGCAGCACATTGGGGACGGCATTATGGCAAATTCAATATATTGGCAGCCATGATCCTGATGATGCTTGTGGGCTTGGCGCTGATGCTGATCAATCAGTTGGTTATTGTTTTTATCGGATTGCTGATTTTTACTTTTTCTTTTTTCGCTGCCCATTCGACTGCCAGTAGCTGGGTGTCGATCCAGTCCTTACAGTATCGGGCAGTCGGTTCGTCGCTGTATTTATTTTGCTATTACCTGGGTTCAAGTGTGTGGGGGAGCTCAAGCGGATTGGTGTGGGAGAACTATGGCTGGATAGGATTAACTGTGTTTATTGCCGCATTATTATTGACTGGTTTGTCATTTAGTTTAAAACTCCGTTCAAATTAGAGATTATTTCCAAGCTTTTCTCCTCATAAATAAAATAAATTTCTTTTTTGATATATTTAAACTTTAGATTCAAGTGATAAATAAAGCGTGATTCAGTTAGTCTCTGATTTTGTATAAATTATAATCAAGCAAGCTAGACCTGATTCATGGTAAAATAATCGGCTTTCATCTTTGATCTTATTTTTAGATCTCCTATCATCTGCCAGCCGAGAATTGCTAGCCATGTCTACTGCTTATACCATGCAGACTGCGCCAAAAGCGTTGTTTGATTACGACAAATATTGGGCGTCTTGTTTTGACCCTGCGCCATTTTTGCCGATGTCACGCGAGGAAATGGATCAACTCGGCTGGGACAGCTGTGATTTTATTTTAGTTTGTGGTGATGCTTATATCGATCATCCATCTTTCTGTTCAGGCATTATTGGCCGTACCCTGGAAGCACAAGGCTTCCGTGTCGGTATTATTGCACAGCCAGACTGGACCAGCGTGGATGCGTTCCGCGTTTTGGGTAAACCAAATATTGCCTGGGGTGTAACAGCAGGGAATATGGATTCCATGATCAACCGTTATACGGCTGACCGTAAAATCCGTTCTGATGATGCCTATTCACCAGACAATCAGCCAAACAAACGTCCAGACCGTGCGGCAACTGTGTATTGCCAGCGTGTTCGTGAAGCTTATCCGGATGTACCAGTATTGCTCGGCGGTATTGAAGCGTCGTTACGTCGTATTGCACATTATGATTACTGGTCAGACAAAGTCCGTCGTTCAGTCTTGATGGATTCAAAAGCCGATCTTTTAATGTACGGTAATGGCGAACGCTCAATCACTGAAATCATGCATCGCTTGGCGCGTGGCGAGAAAATTCACGAGATTACTGATGTTCGCGGTACAGCGTTTATTGTGAATAAACACAACCGTGCCTCTAAAGCCAAGTTTGTGGAAATTGCATCGAATGATGTCGATGCCATTGGCCGTGTTGATCCAATTATTAACCCGTATGTCATGACTGAAGATATCGAGGGTTGTGAGATTGAACAAGGCAAGGATTCTAGCCAGTACCAAGGTTTTCAAAAAGAACATGTCGCTAACCCGATTGTGCGAGCAGGGGATGACTTAGATCCTGATACACAAATTGTGCAACTGCAACCGGCTTCTAAAGCGATTAAACATAAGTTACCGCCGCGCGAATTGGCCGTAATTCGTTTGCCTGCTTTTGAAGAAGTGGCTGCAGATCCAGTGCTCTACGCACATGCCAACCGTATTCTGCATCTGGAAACCAATCCGGGGAATGCGCGTGCCATGGTGCAAAAGCATGGTGAACGTGATGTCTGGTTGAATGCACCGCCAATTCCGTTGACTACCGAAGAAATGGACTATGTGTTTGACCTGCCTTATGCACGTCTGCCGCATCCTGCTTATGGCAATGCACGTTTCCCGGCATTCGACATGATCAAGTTCTCTGTGAATATCATGCGTGGCTGTTTCGGTGGTTGTACCTTCTGTTCAATTACGGAACATGAAGGTCGTATTATTCAGAACCGTTCTGAAGAATCGATTCTGCGTGAAGTGGAAAAAATCCGTGATACCGCACCGGGCTTCACGGGTATTATCTCGGACTTGGGTGGCCCAACAGCCAATATGTATCGTTTGGCCTGTAAAGATCCTGAGATTGAAAAGAACTGTCGTAAACCGTCATGTGTATTCCCGGGCGTTTGTCAGAATTTGCATACGGATCATGCTCCATTGACGCAGTTATACCGTAAAGCGCGTTCTTTACCAGGCATTAAAAAGATTCTGATTGGTTCAGGCCTACGTTATGACCTTGCGGTTTTAAACCCTGAATATGTCAAAGAACTTGTCACCCATCATGTCGGTGGTTACTTAAAAATTGCGCCTGAACATACCGAAAAAGGCCCACTCAATAAAATGATGAAGCCGGGTATTGGGACTTATGACCGCTTCAAGCAAATGTTTGATCGTTATAGTAAGGAAGCAGGCAAGGAACAATACTTAATTCCTTACTTCATCGCGGCGCATCCGGGAACTACCGATTACGACATGATGAATTTGGCGATTTGGTTGAAGAAGAATGGTTTCCGTGCCGATCAGGTACAGACCTTCTATCCTTCACCAATGGCGACTGCAACTACCATGTACTACACTGGTAAAAACCCGCTGGCGAAAGTGGCGCGTTATACTGAAAATGTCGACATTGTGAAAGGTGAGAAGCGTCGTCGTTTGCACAAAGCTTTCTTGCGTTATCATGATTCAAACAACTGGCCGTTATTGCGTGAAGCCCTGAAAGAAATGGGTCGTCAGGATTTGATTGGTAACTCGAAACAGCATTTAATTCCGACTTATCAGCCTGTAGGCAGTGCAGACGGTCAGTATCAATCGGCGCGTAAGAAGAATTCGACGGTTGCCGGTGATTCGCAAAAACGTACCGGTGAGCAAGGGAATCGTAGCAAGGCTGCACAAGCTCAGTCACGTCCTTCAAATACCAAGAAACGTCCTGAGCGTGGTCAAATTCTGACCCAGCACACTGGTTTACCACCACGTGAAACGGGTGATGCCAAAAAACCGTTTGGTGGGCCAAAGCCTAAAGCGAAGCCCAAATCACGTGCATAATTAAGTTAATAAAAAGACACTTCGGTGTCTTTTTTTAGCTCTTGGGTAAAGTAACGTAGCCTGAGCTTGTGCGTTGAAAGTGTAAAAGAATATATTATTTGGACTAAGTTCTTTAAAAAAGTGATATAAAAATAACACTTTGTCGGAATTGTCCTACAGTTGGGCAGATATGTATTGCGATCAATTCCATGGATGTTTTAGAGTGCATTATCAGTACTTTAAATCCACTTTCATTGGCATCCAGAGAGATGTCACTTTAGGTAACACAGAATCCAGTTTTGATACCAGTTGTATGGGTATTTAAACAGATTGGTTGTTAGCTCTATTTAAAATAAAGCGTGGGTTTATACTGCACAACAATAAAACAAAAATGATTATAAGAATGCAAGGATTTAGGCATGACCACCTATATTATGATTGGGAGTTTCCTGCTCTTCTGTGTCGTGCTCATGGCATGGAAAAAGCTCGGAAATAATTCCAAACCACAAGACAGCGCGTTAAAGCAGCGTGCTATTTTTAACCTGAATGAGCAATTGACCTTCACTCGCCTGAGAGAAGTCTTACCTGAATACATTATTCTGGCACATGTTTCCTATGATGCCTTAATAACGACTAAATTTAACCGGACTCGGCATAAGTACCGTAACCTGACTGCAGATTTTGTCATTCTGGATCAGCAGCATCAGATTCTAGCCGTGGTAGGAGTGGATGATCCCTTAATCTTAAAGCGTCCCCAGCAGACGGGTTTTCAGGATGCATTACTAACCATGGCCGGTTATCGGGTGATTCGTTACGATGATGTGCCGGAATATTATCAGTTGCGCCAGGACTTCTTGCAGGAGCAAGCGCAAATGCAGAAAATGCCCAAATATACAGTTAGCAATGATCTGAAAAAATATTATTTATATTCGGATTTAGAGCGCAGTAAAATCAAAGCTGTGGGCTAAAACAAAAAAGCATGCCAGAAGCATGCTTTTTTTATGAGTATCGATCTTGAAACATTATTCTGGTTTAACCGCCACGACAGTCAGTTCGACCAATACCCGTGGATCATAGAGTTTTGCTTCTACACAGGTACGAGGCAGCGCTTCGATATCAGCGACCCAGGCATCCCAGACTTCATTGAAGGCTGCATAATCCTTCTCAATATCTTTCAAATAGATGGTTACCGACATGATGTGACTTTTGTCTGTGCCGGCATCTGCCAGAAACTGGTCAATAATATCTAAAGTCTGTTGGGTTTGCCCTTTAATATCCAGTTCAACATCTGTGGCCAGCTGGCCGGCAAGATGCATCAGATTACCGGCAATAGCAATTTCCGAAAAGCGTTTCGATACGTGTAAACGTTCAACTGTCATGTTGTTCATCCTGAGTTTTGGGCATCAGGGCTGCGACCAGTGCAGTCAGCAGACAACCCACCGCCAGATAGATGGCTACATAATGCCATGAACCATCCGCCCAAATCACCAGTGCCGCTGCAATAAATGGGGTAAAACCACCCCCAATGATGCTCGCCACCTGATAGCCAACTCCGGCACCGCTGTAGCGGTATTCTGTGCCAAACAGGGAGGTGAAAATCGGTTGATGGACACTGACCACCATATCGTGTGCGACGTTCGCCAGTAAAATTGCCCCGACAATGATCATCCAGGTGTTTTGTGCATCGAGCGCCATAAAAAATGGAAAGGCTGAAAGCGCACCAATCAAACCGCCCCAGACACACATTTTCTGATGATTGAATTTATCCGCCAGCCAGGCAAAGAAGGGAATACTGAAACAGCTGATGGCACCGACCATCAGCGTGATATTCAGGAAGAACTGTTTGTCCATGCCTAGGTTGCTGGTGGAATAGTTCAGGGCGAAATTGGTGACCAGATACATGGTCAGCAATTCAGTCAAACGTAAGGCAAGAATATAAAAGAAAGCTTTTGGATGTTTGCTGATCGCCTGCAAGATCGGCAGTTTTTCTGGTTGATGATCAGCTTTCACCACCTTTTCCACAAACTCTTGCGATTCATCCTGATCACGTCGGATCCACATCGCTACAGCTAACAGTACGATGCTGGCCAGAAAGGGAATACGCCATGCCCAGTCCGCAAAAGCCTGTTCGCCTAGGGTCGCAATAATAATGGAGACTGCACCAGTGGCCAATACCAGGCCAACACCATAGCCGACCTGAACCCCGCTGCTATAAAAGGCTTTTTTACCCTTGGGTGCATTTTCAACTGCCATCAGAGCTGCGCCGCCCCATTCACCACCCACGGCAAAGCCTTGCAAGGCACGGCAAAACACCAACAGCACCGGAGCCCACCAGCCAATTGCTTCAAAATTTGGCAGCAGACCAATCCCGACCGTGGAAATTCCCATCAGGATTACCGTAAGTACCAGCATTTTTTTACGGCCGAGCTTGTCACCAAAGTGACCAAATACCACACCACCTAAAGGACGAAACAGGAAGCCGACCCCAAAGGTGGCCAGAGCCGCAAGGGTACCCATGTTCTCGCCAATACTGGGGAAAAACTGATCTTTAAAAATTAAGGCTGCAACAATGCCATAAAGGAGAAAATCATACCAATCGACAACAGCACCAACAAAACTAGATAGCGCAGCTTTACGTGCGCGTTGTTCTTGAACAACAGAAGAATTTACAGAAGACATGCAGGAGGGGATTCCATGAGTTACATCAGAGTTGCCCTGCAATATTCGGATTTGATCGTCACGCTAATCACAGGACATCATGCTGAAAGTAAAGGTGATTTTCAGCATCTCGGCACATACATGGATAATGCATTGCGCAGATAGAGTACTCTAAAAAATCAAAATGTAAAAACAAAGTTGCCGTATTTTTAAACTGATGCCTAAAACATGATCAAAAAAGGTTTAGAGTAGCAATAACTGGGTTTCAGTTTCGGGGACGCTGAGCTGATACACGCCGACGCCGATCAGCCGAAATTGCATCTGCGGAGCAATATGCAGGTCGTCGAGCAGTAAGTCCAAGGCTTGGGCTAATTCCTGTGGGCTACGCAGCACCTGTTTAAAACTTTTACTGTGTTGCATCACCTGAAAATTCTTGAGTTTTAATTTGACCGTAACGCCGCGAGCAGAAAGCTGTTTCTTTTGCAGGCTTTGCCATACTTGTCCAAGTAAAGGCTCCCAATAGGGGCGACATTGGTTCAGATGCAGGTCATCATCAAAAGTGGTTTCTTTGGAAATTTGCTGGCGTTCCCGTTCCACTTCGACCGGTCGTTCATCAATGCCTTGAGCATACAAAAATAGCCGCCGGCCATATTTGCCAAAATGTTGAATTAGTAAGGCTTCATCGATTTGCTGTAAATCGCCTAAAGTTTCTAGATTCAGGCTTTTCAGTTTTTCCTGAGTGACTTTACCGACGCCGGGAATTTTTTTCAGTGGCAGATCCTGGATAAAACGCTGTACCTGCGAAGGTTTAATCACACAGATCCCATTCGGTTTGTGCCAGTCCGAAGCAATTTTAGCGAGAAACTTGTTGGGCGCTACACCAGCAGAAGCGGTTAATCCGGTGGCTTGAAAAATATCCTCACGAATTCGCATGGCGACTTCGGTAGCACTGGGAATCTGCTGTAAATTTTCTGTGACATCCAGAAAGGCTTCATCTAGAGACAGTGGCTCAATCAGGGAAGTATATTGCTGGAAGATCTGATGAATTTGTGCCGATACCTGCCGGTATTTGGCAAAATCTGGCTCAATCACGATAACTTGAGGACACAGTTTGCGCGCCTGCCCCATGGACATGGCAGAACGCAGGCCATAAACCCGTGCCGGATAGGAGGCAGCCGCGACCACCGCCCGAGGATGATGCGAGGCTATCACCACAGGTAAGTCTTTCAGTTCTGGACGTTCACGCAGCTCAACCGAGGCATAAAACGCATCCATATCGATATGAATAATTTTGCGCATGTACGCTATCTTAAGGGGCTTTAATCGGATTGGGAAGCGAAGGCTGAGTTGAGTAAATAGGGCTGCGGTTCGCTGAGCAGGACGACTTTTGTCCCTTGTCTCTCGGCAGCCTGAATCAGAAGTTGCAAACTTTTTGGGGTGTCATCGGCAAGACGGGGTAAAAATTGCAGCGGCTGGTTTAAAGGCTGAAAAAAATCATCCCAATGCACCGGAATCACCACTTTGGGCTTGAGCAGGTTCAGGGTTTCAGCCAGATATTGCTGCTGATAGGCATCGGATTGTCTGGAAAGCTGGGCAATGCCTAAAAACAGGGTATCGACTTTCAGATGCTGCAATTGCTCTGGAATAAATCTGGTACTGGCCTTGACCAGAATCTTATGTCCTGCATGCTCAATCAGGTAATCGAAACTGCCACCTTCCTTAAATTCGGAAAATTTAGCTGGCAGAGCTAAAGGTTGGAGTAACTCTTCGCCTAAATTATCATTTACCGCTGTGGGCGGAGTATGTTGTGAGGGAATTGCCGTGATCTGGAAATGCCCCCATTGCTGTAGTTGCCAAGGTTTAACTGACTGTAATTGCTGTGGAGTAACTTTGGGATTTGCTCGGGCGATATTCAGGGTGCTCGGCGAACCGACGACAGCAGTTTCGGGAAGCATTTCCAGTAAGGCCGGTACATCCAGAACATGGTCATAATGCGAGTGACTGACCAGAATGGCTCGGGTTCGGCTCAATTCATGGTGCTTCACCAGTTGCTCTAGGAGCGCTCTATCACTTTGAATAGGGCGGCTAAGCACTTGCCACAAAGATGGCCGGCTAAAGAAACCATCGATCAGGATCTGATCGTGGCCATCATCGAGTAACAGAGTGGACACACCAAAAAATTTGACTGTAAGCTCGTGAACGGATGTACCGGTTTGCGGCTGCCAGGCTTTAAAGTCACTAACCTTGCCCGAAGCTTGCAACAGATAAGCCAGCATACCCGCGACGAGCAGGAGTAGAATCACCAGACCGAGTAAAACGCCTTTTATCCATTTCAATCTTTTTATTTCCTTGTTGTTTTTATAAAGAACTTGTTTTCAGGCGATCAGCTTTATTTTGCTTGATTCTCAGATGAAGGTACTACAATCGCATTCTTTTTGAGAAAATCCAGCCATTGCTGTTCTGAGCCATAAAAAACATTCAGGTCTACCGGTGTGGTAATACCGGGAATTTTCCCCTGACTGGTATGTTGCCAAAACGTCCATTTAGGCTGATCTTTTAAATCAGGCAGACCTTTGTATTCACGTACCCAGAGTGGTACGTTAGGAAAGTGTCCTGCCAGTACAATATTATAAAAAGCTTTAGAAATATAGAAAATCGGCTGCTTGCCATAATGCTTTTTCAGGGCATCGTGCATCACCTGAATTTCGTTTAAAAGCTGCTCTTTAGAATAGGTATTGATGCATTTGCTGTCATATTCCAGATCAATCACTGGCGGTAAGGCATCCGGTTTATTGGGTACGGAGTCAATAAAATTCTGGGCTTGAATGCTGCCATCGCGGCAGAGGCGGTAGAAATGATAGGCACCGACCAGAAAGCCGCGTTCACGTGCTTTTAACCAGTTTTTCTGAAATTTGGTATCTTTAAAATCACCGCCTTCAGTGGCTTTCAGATAAACAAAATGGTATTTTTCAGGCGAAATCTGCTGCCACTGAATCTCTTTTTGATGATGCGATACATCAAAACCTTGGATTGGGTAATCGGCAGCATGGGCAGAGGGTGCTTTCATCAGGCAGAAATAGACCATAGCGCTAGCGATCACAGTGATCAGCACGCCAAGCCCAATCAAGAGCGATTTATTAACTCTGTTCGGAGCCTGATTTTTTTGCATCTTCAGTCCTTGCCTATATGTGATTTAGCCTAAAACTTACAATCAGCCCAAAGTGAATATATCGCATCAAACCGGGGTATTTTTAGGAATATGCCAGAAAATATAGGCCGCAATAATATTGATACAGCCTAAACAGATCAGTGACACATGAAAAGCAGCCACCAGATTGTCAGCGCCATAATAGGCACTCAGCATGTTCACCAGTGTCCCTGCCAGCGCCACTCCGATACTCATTGACAGCATCATGATCATCGACAGGAAACTGTTGCCGCTACTGGCATCCTGCTGGCTTAAATCCTTTAAGGTCAGGGTATTCATCGACACGAATTGCAGTGAATTTAAAATGCCGAAGATAAAGAAATGAATCGCGCGGAGCCAGATTGGGGTTTCCGCCGTGGTCAGGGCAAAACTGGCAATACATAGACCCACCAGCAAAGTATTGACCAGCAATACCCGGCGATAGCCAAAACGCTGAATGATGTTGCGGATAATCGGTTTGGAGGCCAGCGAACCGAGCACAGTCGGAATCATCAATAAACCGGTAATAAAAGGTTCAAAACCGAAAGCCACCTGTAACATCAGCGGCAGTAAAAATGGAATCGAGTTGCCGCCGAGACGGGCAAAAAAATTACCCAAAATACCAATCGCATAAATTTTATTTTTAAACAGCCGGCTGCGAAATAGGGCATTGCTATGCGTATGTGAATGATAGGCATAAATCAGGGTGGCCAATAAACCGGCTAGAATCAGGCTCAGGCTCCACCACAGCGAGTTTTTTGGACTGGCAAAATTTTCAATTCCCAGACAGAGGCCCACCATCGCCACCACCAGCAAGATAAAGCCCCAATAATCAAAACGGGCGACTGTAGGTTCAAGTACATTCGGCATGGCCTTAAAGGTAATCAGTGCGCCCAGCAAACCAATCGGTAGATTGATCAGGAAAATCCAGTGCCAGGACAGATATTCCACCATCCAGCCACCTAAAGTCGGGCCAATCAACGGACCAATCAGGCCGGCCAGACTCATCAGACTCATGGCGGCCAGAAACTGGGTACGGGGAATGATCTTCAGCATGGCCAAACGGCCGACCGGCAGCAATAGTGCACCACCGATCCCTTGAAAGATCCGGTACACCAATAATTCATTCAGGCTACTTGACCAGGCACAGCCCAAAGAGGCCAAAGAGAAAATAATAATTGCAGCAAAATAGGTATTTCTGACCCCGAACCGGTCTGCCAGCCAGCCACTTAAGGGAATGCAGGCCGCCACAGACAGCACATAAGCCACAACCACACTGTGCATGCGTAGCGGATCTTCCTGCAAATTTTGGGCAATTGCAGGTAGGGCGGTATTAATAATGGTGGTGTCCAGCCCCTGCATAAAAAAGCCAATCGAGACCAACAAGACCAGCAGTCTGAACTCGGGATCTAAGGCTTGATGCGTAGGCGTGGCATTCATAATTCTGGAAAACTGAAAATTTTGAATAGTTTAAAGGAATCAGCCGAGTCTGTCGTATATAAAGCGTGTCAACTTTTATGCGGTGTTGTGTCAAGGAACTGCAACCGATCTGTCATGGCACTGCAATGCTCTGGTTATAAATTGGTCACGAATTCTTCATGATAGATCAACAAAAAAATGAAATTAAAATTAAAGTCATTGATAGTGGCCATGCTGGCTGTGGGGATGGTGGCATGTGGAAGTGAGAATGAAAATGAAACTCCTGTTCCAATCGTTGAGGCTACACCGAACTCGATCGAATTAAGCAAATTAGCCGCTTATGAATCGGGTGTGTTTGCGCAAAGTGCAGCAGAAATTCCGGCCTTTGATGCAGAGAGTCAACGCCTATTCGTGGTCAATGCCAAAGAAGGCGTATTGGATGTACTGGATTTAAGTCAACCTGATCAGCCAAAAAAAATAACCTCTATCACGGTCGATGACATTGCGCCAGAGGCTGAGGTCAACAGTGTCGCGGTACACAATGGCATTGTCGCCATTGCGATTCAGGCTGCTGTGAAAACTGACCCGGGCTATATTGCTTTATATCAGGCCAAAGACTTGACTAAGCTGGCCCACGTACAGGTGGGTGCCTTACCGGACATGCTGACTTTCACACCGGATGGTCAAACTTTGCTGGTGGCCAATGAAGGCGAGCCTTCTGATGATTATCAGGTTGATCCAGAAGGTTCAGTGTCTGTCATTAGTCTGGCCAATTTAAAAGCCCCGATCATTCGTACAGCAGACTTTAAGGCCTTGAATGGACGGGAAGCAGCATTGCGTGAACAGGACGTCCGCATTTTCGGACCAAAGGCCAGCGCAGCTCAGGATTTTGAACCTGAGTACATCACTGTTTCGAAAGATGGAAAAACCGCCTGGGTTGCCTTACAGGAAAATAATGCCTTGGCCAAAATTGATGTGGCTTCTGCCAAGGTGCTCGCTGTTTATCCATTTGGCTTTAAAGATCATGGCATAAATGGTCATGGTATGGATATCAGCGATGCGGATGGTATCGACGGTAAAGGCAAAATCAATATTCAAACTTGGGCCAATGTCCGTGGCTTATATATGCCAGATGCGATTGCAAGTTTCGAGGTCGCGGGCAAAACCTATATTGTGTCTGCCAATGAAGGCGATGCCCGTGCCTGGGGTGAAAACAATCCTGCATATTTCAATAACGATACCAGCCAGGGCTTTGTAGAAGAATGGCGGGTGAAACACTTGGTCCATACCAAAGGTTTTGACCGCCGTCTGGGTGATGATTTGCCAGCTCATCTTCGGGTATTGGCCAAAGGTGCAGAACTTAATCCGGCTAACTTTGCCTACTGCGGTGCTATTGCAGGGGATGCCAAAGACTGCCGTGAAGATCATCTACTGGGCCGTTTAAATATTAGTTGGACTGAAGGCTATCAAAAAAATGCCGATGGTACAGCCAAACTGAATGAACGGGACAATCTGGTCTATGATCATTTATATAGCTTTGGTACCCGCTCGGTCAGTATCTGGGTGGAAAATGATCAGCAGACCGGTTTGGATTTGGTATGGGATTCGGGCGATCAATTTGAGCAGTATATTGCCAAACATCATCCTGAAATTTTCAACTTTAATCATGAAGAAGCCGGACTGGATAATCGCAGTGACAATAAAGGACCGGAACCTGAAGGGGTGACCTTGGGGCAGATTGGCCAAAAAACCTTTGCCTTTATTGGTCTGGAGCGTGTCGGTGGCATCATGGTCTATGATGTGTCTACACCTGCATCACCAGTCTTCGTGCAATATATTAATTCACGTGATTTTAAAGCGACCACAGCGCAGATTGAAATGGGACAAGCTGGTGATTTAGGACCGGAAGGTTTGGTATTTATCCCCGCCAAAGACTCCCCGAATAAGAAACCACTCTTGATGGTCGGCCATGAAGTCAGTGGGAGCACCACGATTTATCAAGTAAATCTCAAGTAACCAAAAGCTTTTAGATTCAGGGCACTTCGGTGCTCTTTTTTGTAAGGTGACCGTATATATGACAGTCTTGTCATTAAAATGAAATAAAACCGTCATAATCTTGGGCCAACTTTTCAGCAGTGCTGAAATCTCCTCGCGTATAGGTTTGTTTTTATGACAATCGAGATTTTGATGGTGATCGGCTTCTGTTTGGCCGCTTACTCTATTGTCGGAAATGATGTACCTCAAACCCTAGGGACATTTATTTCTTCGAATTCACATCGCCCATGGTGGGTGTTGTGGATTTATATCAGCTCAATTTTAATTGTCGTATTGGTCTATGGTTGGTATGCATCTGGGGTGGGTGATGCCTCATACGGTCGTTTAGAAACGATTCCTTTCCCTGAAGGTGGTATTACCTGGCTGTATATTGTGCCGCCAATTCTCCTGTTAATACTGACCAAATACGGGATTCCAGTCAGTACCACCTTCCTGGTGCTTACGATTTTCTCTCCTGCAAGCTTAGGCTCGATGATGGTCAAATCGATGATGGGCTATGCCGTCGCCTTTATTGTAGCGATTGTCATCTATCGTTTTGTGGTCAAGCAGCTGGCACGCCATTTTGCCAAGACACGTCATCAGGAACACTCCAAGGTCTGGATGGGCTTGCAGTGGGTCTCTACCGGTTTCCTGTGGAGTCAATGGTTGATTCAGGATCTGGCTAACATCTTCGTGTATGTGCCACGTCAGGTGCCGTTTGAATTCCTGATGTTTGCGATTACGGTATTCGTGGTCTTGCTGGGTGTGATTCTGTATCAACGTGGCGGGGCTATCCAGAACATTGTTGACACCAAAACCGGTGTGACCGACATTCGTGCTGCAACGATTATCGACTTCATGTATGCCATTATCCTGTTAGTTTTTAAAGAGTGGAGCAACATTCCAATGAGTACCACCTGGGTATTCCTGGGATTACTCGCAGGTCGTGAATTTGCCATGTCGATGATTCTGGATGAAGTCAACAAACATCGTACTTCACGTAATGTCAGTGCAGATGCCATGAAACTGATGTTCGGTCTGGCCATGTCGGTCATTCTGGCAACAACTTTGCCGATGTTTTATGACTTTGTGACGAATTATGGTCAATAAGTCCTGATATTAAAAATCCAATAAAAAAGCGAGCCAGGTGCTCGCTTTTTTCTTAATTGGAACGGTTTAAACCACAAATCTTTGCGGATGGCCTAAATTGGTTAAAGTTGTATAAATTTCTTCTTCGTGTTCGCAAATGATCAGTTTGGCGCGATGCTGTGGCGGTAAAAAACCATCTTCAACGGCGCGGTCCAGCTGCGCAATCAAGGCATCATAGAAGCCATTCACGTTATACAGCATCATCGGTTTCTGGTGCTGGTTTAGCTGACCCCAAGTGGCAATTTCCAGAATTTCCTCAAACGTGCCCAGTCCACCTGGCAAGGCCACAAAGGCACAGGCCCGCTCGGCCATCATAGCCTTGCGTTGATGCATGCTGGTCACCACATGTAATTCGGTGAGCTGGTTATGGGCAATTTCATAATCCAGCATAAATTCAGGAATCACCCCTACAGCTTCACCGCCATGCTGGATCATGGCATCCGCGACCTGTCCCATCAAGCCAATACTGGCGCCACCGTAAACCAGCCCGAAACCATGTTCTGCCAGTCCTTGCGAGAGATGAATGGCTTTTTCTAAATAAACCGGTTTGTTGCCTGCACGTGAACCACAATAGAGAGCCACTAGAGGGCGTGTTGTTTTTGGGGAGTTTTCTTTAAAATAATCTGTCATTTGAATTACGCTTTGCATTTATTTTCTTCACCTTATCATTTTTCTTTCTTGTGACTATAGCTTAATTAATAAATATGACAATTCTGTGAGCAGGGACATTTTCACTGCAATAGGGCTCAGCAAAATTCATCGATAAACAGCTATGAAAACAGGTGAATTTCAAATTGATCTTGATATACTGAAAATTGGTTTCACAACAATAGAACGACGATGGGTAGTGGTAGTTGGCCGTTTAACTTTATAAATCTACGCCAAATAATTGATCTTATTCAATATAAAAAATTCTGTTTTGCTGTGTCACAGCGTCAGGTGATTCCATGCTGCAGTCCTGAGCTTCAGGAGCCAAGCGTATGATCTTTGAATGGATGTCAGACCCTTCAGCCTGGGTCGGTTTACTCACGTTGATTGTTCTTGAGATTGTACTCGGGATCGACAATCTGGTTTTCATTGCTATTTTGGCGGAGAAACTGCCACCAGAACAACGTAATACGGCGCGGATTGTCGGCTTGATGCTGGCCCTGCTGATGCGTTTGATCTTACTGGCCTCGATTGCCTGGGTAGTGACCCTCACTGATCCACTATTCCACATCTTTGATCATGCTTTCTCGGGCCGCGATCTGATTCTATTGTTTGGTGGGGTGTTCCTGCTGTTTAAAGGCACCATGGAACTGCATGAGCGTCTGGAAGCCAAACCCGTCATCAAAGAAGAAAATCCGGTCCATGCGGTATTCTGGATGGTGATTGTCCAGATCGTGGTGCTGGACGCCGTATTCTCATTAGACAGCGTGATTACTGCGGTTGGTATGGTCAAAGACCTGTCAGTGATGATGATTGCCGTGATTATTGCCATCGGGATTATGCTCTGGGCATCCAAAGCTCTGATGGATTTCGTCAACAGACATCCGACCGTGGTGATTCTGTGTCTGGGCTTCCTGATGATGATCGGCTTCTCGCTGGTGGTCGAAGGCTTCGGTTTCCATATTCCGAAAGGTTACCTGTATGCTGCAATTGGCTTCTCGGTGATTGTCGAATTTATTAACCAGACCATGAAACGCAATCAGGAAAAAATGGTGACCACCACCGACATGCGCTACCGTACTGCTTCTGCCGTAATGCGGATGCTGGGTGGTAAACCTGCTCAGGACAATGATTCTTCTGAGCCGGAAGATGTTCTGGCGACACGTGCCTTTGCTGATGAAGTCTTTAATGATGATAACGGTATCTATCACAGTGTCATGGTGCAGGGAGTTTTGGGTCTGTCTGAACGTCCGGTCAAGTCGGTGATGACGCCGCGTCCCGAACTGGAATGGATCGATCTGGACAATGATGCCGACAGCATCAAAGCACAATTGTTGCAGATGAGCCACTCGCGTCTGATCATCGCTCGCGGCGAACTGGACAATATTGCCGGTGTGGTGCTGACCCATAAAGTCCTGAATGAATATATTGAAACTGGGGTGCTGGACTTTGAAAAGCATTTACGTGAGCCAGTCATCGTGCATGAAAATGCTCAGGTACTGATGGTGATGGATCAATTGCGTCAAGCGCCCTTACAGATGGCAATTGTGCTGAATGAATATGGCTCAATTGAAGGGATTGCCACCCCAATTGATATTCTTGAAGCAATTGCCGGTGAATTTCCAGATGAAGATGAGCTGCAAGTGGCAGCAGAAAGTCTGGATGATGGCAGCCTGATTCTGGACGGTTCCACCGATATTCGTCACGTTTCCTTGCTGCTGGATCGTGATCTGGTCAATGAAACTGAAGAATATTCGACTTTATCTGGTTATGTATTGTTCCATATGGCACGTTTACCACATAGCGGTGAAAAGTTTGAAGCAGATGGGCATATCTTTGAGGTCGTGACGATGGACGGTCATAAGATCGATAAAGTGCATATCATTCCGCAGCTTCCTGCACAGGACTAGATTCTAGCCAATGTTTGGCCTGTAAAGTTTGCTAAAATAGCCCGCATTGTCGGGCTATTTTTATGGAACTGAAATGTCAGAAGCATGTCCATGTGGACAAGGCGAATATCACAGTTGTTGTCAGCCACTGCATGTAGGGCAAAAGGTCGCAGAGACTGCACAGCAACTCATGCGTTCCCGTTACAGTGCCTTCGCCAAGCATGAAATCGATTACATCAAAACCACGACTGCGCTGGGTCAGCAACAAGCGCTGGACCTGCAGGCAATTAGTGAATGGAGTAAAGCCAATCAATGGTTAAAGCTTGAAATTGTTCAAGCCAATGAAAAACTAGATAAAAATCATGCCTTGGTCGAGTTTAAGGCACATTATCATGATGGCAAGCAGGCACAGGTGCATCATGAAGCTTCGCATTTTGTGAAGTTTGAAGGTCGCTGGTATTTTCTGGATCCGACTACAGACCATAACATCACCATGAAACAGGCCTGCATTTGTGGTTCGGGGAAAAAATTTAAGCAATGTTGTGCCGGATTCTTATAACTTTCACACAGATTTAGCTTAGAATAGCCGCCATCTCATAGCCTCAGGTGGAAGCAGGGCGATGTTACTGACCGTCATCTATATTATTGCAATTACCGCTGAAGCCATGACCGGGGCACTGTCCGCTGGCCGGCGCAGCATGGACTGGTTTGGCGTGATGATTATTGCCTGTGTCACGGCACTGGGCGGTGGTTCGGTCCGTGATGTTCTGCTCGGACATTATCCCTTGACTTGGGTCAAACATCCCGAATATCTGGTGCTGACCTGTTGCGCCGCCTTCGTCACCATCCTGATTGCCAAATGGATGCGACAGTTACGTAATGTCTTCCTAGTACTGGATGCCTTGGGGCTCATTGGCTTTACCATTATTGGCTGTCAGATTGCCCTGGAAATGGGACATGGTTTTGTGGTCAGCGCCGTTGCGGGTGTCTTGACCGGTGTGTCTGGCGGGATTTTGCGTGATATTTTATGTAATGACGTACCGCTGGTGTTCCGCCGTGAACTGTATGCCAGTATTGCCTTTGTTTCAGTGATCTTTTACTGGCTCTGTAGTCACTACGGCTTGTCGCAGGATCTGACCATTCTGTCTACCCTGATCTTTGGTTTTAGCTTACGTCTGATCGCCATCTATTTTGGTCTGGAAATGCCAAAATTCATTTATAAAGATGATGATGAGCACTCGGCATCTTCCAAAGACGAATCTTAATTTTTAAATGTATGAAGTGCGGCAATAAAAATAGCCGCATTCAACTCAATTCGTAGTATAAAAAATATAAAGCAGCCCACCTGTTGAGAAAGCAGCATCTCCCGTTCCACCTGATCAGAGATTTTTGTTATGGATTTAGTTTCTCGCATACAACGCTTACCGATTGGTAGGTTTCACTACACCTTGCTGGTGGTGATTGGACTGGGCTGGATGTTTGATGCGATGGATACCGGATTGATTTCCTTTATCCTGGCCAAAATGGCTGAAGACTGGCAGATGACTGCCGATCAAAAAAGCTGGGTGGTGTCGATCGGTTTTGTCGGCATGGCGATCGGGGCGATTTTTTCAGGTGGCCTAGCAGACCGTTTTGGCCGAAAAACAGTCTTTGCTGCGACCCTGGTCATTTATAGCCTAGCCACGGCAGCCTGCGCTTTTGCACCGAATCTAACCTGGTTGCTGGTATTCCGTTTTATCGTTGGTTTAGGCTTGGGTGGTCAGTTGCCGGTGGCTGTGACGCTGGTCAGTGAATATATTCCTGCGCATGTACGTGGCCGTTTTATTGTCTTGCTGGAAAGTTTCTGGGGATTGGGCTGGCTGGTCGCGGCGCTAGTATCGCGCTTTATCATTCCTGATTTTGGCTGGCAAACCGCTTTTATGATTGGTGGCCTGCCTGCGCTGTATGCCATCGTGATCTGGAAAATGATACCAGAATCTATTCCCTTCCTGATTAACCGTGGCCGTGTAGAGGAAGCTTCGGCACTGGTGAAAAAGATTGAAGCGAAATGTGGTGTTCAAGTCTATGAAATCTTTGAAGTGAAACCGGTTGCAGAGAAGCAGCATATTTCATTTGCACAGTTATGGTCGGGTATCTTTGCGCGCCGTACGCTCATGCTCTGGCTGATCTGGTTCGGTATTATTTTTTCCTATTATGGCATCTTTACCTGGTTGCCAAGCTTACTGGTCAAAGAAGGCTATAGCATCGTACAGTCATTTGAATATGTACTGATTATGATTCTGGCGCAGTTGCCCGGTTATCTGGTGGCGGCATGGTTGGTCGAAAAGCTGGGTCGTAAGCCGACCTTGGCCGGCTTTATTGGCATGTGCGCGATCTCGGCCTATTTCTTTGGTCAGTCGGGTAGTGTTACTGAAATCGTGATTTGGGGCTGTCTAATGTCCTTCTTTAATCTGGGCGCCTGGGGTGTGCTCTATACTTATACGCCGGAACAATATCCGACCAATATCCGTGCCTTTGGTTCAGGCTGGGCGGGCGCAGTGGGCCGTATTGGCGGTATCGCGGCACCTTTTGCCGTAACACACCTGATGGGCATGCCCAATGGTTTTAGTTATGTCTTCACCATGTTTACTGCGGTTCTGATTGCTGTCGCGATTGTGATTCTGGTCTTGGGTGAAGAAACCAAAGGCAAGACCCTGGAATCGATGGGCTTATAAAGGGAATGATTTTTTAGTTGCTTAGAGTCTATAAAGTGGATATTTTTAGGCCATAAGACACAAATTGTCGCGCTGAGCCATTTGATGCCCTTGTGTCATCTACAGCCACGACTTAGCATAAGAAACATTGATACAAAAACGAATTATTTAGGACTATAGGTTGTTATGACAAGCCTTGCGCATCATGCGACAGAAAACCGCTCCGTAGCAGAATTTACCGAACAAGCTTATCTGAATTACGCCATGTACGTGATTATGGATCGGGCACTCCCTCATATTAGCGATGGCCTGAAACCGGTACAGCGCCGGATTGTCTATGCCATGAGTGAGCTGGGCCTGAAATGGACCAGCAAACCGAAGAAATCGGCACGTACGGTCGGTGACGTACTCGGTAAATATCATCCACATGGCGACTCGGCCTGCTATGAAGCCATGGTGCTGATGGCACAGCCCTTTAGTTATCGTTACCCGTTTATTGAAGGGCAGGGCAACTGGGGATCACCGGATGATCCGAAGTCTTTCGCGGCCATGCGTTATACCGAAGCCAAGCTTTCCCAGTACAGCGAACTGTTGCTGTCTGAACTGGGACAAGGCACCTGTGAATGGCAGGACAACTTTGACGGTTCCATGAAAGAACCGGTGAACTTGCCAGCACGTGTACCGAATATCTTGCTGAATGGGACCACTGGCATTGCAGTTGGTATGGCCACAGACATTCCACCGCATAACCTGCGTGAAGTGGTCAAAGGGACCATTGCGCTGATTCGCAATCCGAACCTGACCGATGAAAAAATCGCAGAATATATTCCTGCGCCAGATTTGCCGACCAAAGCCGAAATTATCACCCCGCCTGCTGAACTGTTAAAAATCCAGACCACAGGGCGTGGCAGCTACCGCATGCGTGCGGTCTATAGCGTCGATAAAAACGAAATTATTATCACTGAATTGCCATATCAGGTCTCAGGCTCCAAAATCATCACCCAGATTGCCGATCAGATGCAGGCCAAAAAACTGCCACTGGTCAGTGATGTACGGGATGAATCGGATCATGCCAATCCAACCCGTTTAGTCATTGTTCTGCGTTCGAATCGTATTGATGCCGAATCGGTGATGAGTCACTTGTTTGCCACCACCGATCTGGAATCCAGTTATCGTGTCAATATGAACATGATTGGTGCCGATGGCCGTCCACAGGTGAAATCAATTCGTCGTATTTTGCTGGAATGGATTGAAATCCGTAAAACCACGGTAACACGCCGTCTGCAATATCATCTGAACAAGATCGAAAAACGCCTACATATTCTCGGCGGTCTAATCATTGCTTATCTGAATATTGATGAAGTGATTCAGATTATCCGTGAAGAAGATCAGCCAAAACCAGTTTTAATGCAGCGTTTTAATATTGACGAGATTCAGGCCGAAGCGATTCTGGAACTGAAATTGCGTCATTTGGCCAAGCTTGAAGAAATGGAAATGCGCCGTGAGCAGGAAGAACTGGAAGCAAAAGCGGCAGTAATTCGTGAACAACTGGCCAATCCAGAATCTTTAAAAAGCCTGATCATTTCTGAACTGAAAGACGATGCCAAGAAATTTGGTGATGATCGCCGTTCGCCAATCGTACAACGTGCCGAAGCTGCTGCAATTAATGAAACTGAAATGTTGCCGGCCGATCCGGTAACGGTGGTGTTATCAGAAGCTGGCTGGATTCGCTGTGCCAAAGGTCATGAAGTCGATGCAGAAAATCTGAATTTCCGTGCGGGTGATCAGTACTTGAGTCATGCACAGGGCAAATCCAATCAACGCGTTTATGTATTAGATGACACTGGCCGTAGCTATGCCTTGGCCATCAACACATTGCCATCCGCACGTGGTCTCGGTGAGCCGCTCAGTTCAAAACTGTCTCCTGGCAGTGGGGTGGGTTTTAAACAGGTTCTGGTGGCAGAGGATGAAACTGAAATTCTAGCGGCAAGTAATAAAGGTTATGGTTTTAAAACCCAGGCCAAGCAGCTGGATACCAGTGCCAAAGCGGGGAAAGCTTTCCTGAATTTATCTGAAGGGGCAGAGGTCATGAACCTGCATCCACTCGATGATGCCACGCATGTTGCACTGCTCAGTTCAGCAGGACGCCTGTTGATTGTCGATTTAGCAGAATTACCTGTATTGAACAAAGGTAAAGGAAATAAATTGATACAACTTGAAGATAGTGATCAAATTTTGTCCATGACAATATTGAAGCTTGATGAAATAATTCAAGTGCTTGCAGGACAACAGCAGTTAAAATTAAAAGGGGATGATTTGCGCAAATATATCGGTAAGCGCGGTGCAAAAGGACAGCTTTTACCACGCGGATATCAAAAAGCAAATAAACTGTTGATTCAAAGATAAGACTAGCATCCATCCTGCGAAATACGTTATATATGAACAACGATTCAACAAGATGGATGCAATATCGCACATATACAAGTCTAAAAATGGCGTGTGATATTGAAAAAAACAGTTGAAATACTAAGGATTATGATTGGAGAGATGGCCATTATGGAAAAAATTTGGTTTGCTGAATACCAAAAAACAGGGATTCCAGAAACAGTAGAATTACCAGCAGAAAATACTTCTCTAGTAGATGTTTTTGAGCGTAATTTCCAAAAATTCGGCTCGCGTGATGCCTTTATCTTTATGGATAAGGCTATGACTTTCAATGAATTGGAAGAGGCGAGCCGCAAGTTTGCAACTTATCTACAAAGCTTGGGGTTGGCAAAAGGTTCACGTGTGGCAGTGATGATGCCAAACGTTCTTCAGTATCCGGTTGTGGCACTTGGGGTGTTCCGCGCAGGTTTGGTACTGGTCAACGTGAATCCACTTTACACATCGCGTGAACTTGAACATCAATTGAATGACTCTGGCGCTGAAGTGCTGGTGATTATTGAGAATTTTGCTTCTGTTTATCAAGCAATTATTGGTAAAACACCAGTGAAGCATGTCGTGGTAGCTTCTGTCGGTGACATGCTGGGTGCCTTGAAAGGAACGTTGGTGAACTTTGTATTGCGTTCTGTACGCAAGCAAATTCCAGCTTGGGATATTCCAGGCCATGTGAGATTCAATGCGGCCTTGTCTAAAGTCAATCCAAGCAACTATAAACGCCCTGAATTGACCCTTAGTGATACTGCAGTTCTTCAATACACAGGTGGTACGACGGGTGTATCGAAAGGTGCTGAACTGACACATCGTAATCTAGTTGCGAACATGTTGCAGTGTGACGGCATCTTCCAGAGTAAATTTGGTGCGCAAGATGGTCAGCCAGATGACCGTATTTTCTGTGCTTTGCCGCTTTATCATATCTTTGCCTTCATGGTATGCGCACTTTACGGTATGTACAAAGGTCAGGCGAACGTTCTGATTCCAAACCCGCGTGATTTACCTGCGGTAATGAAAGAACTACGTAAATACCAACCGACTTTCTTCCCGGCAGTGAACACACTGTTCAATGCGCTGGTAAACAATGAAGAGTTCAAGCAACTTGATCATAGCAAACTGAAAATGGCGATGGGCGGCGGTATGGCCGTACTTCCTTCTACTGCAGCAGCATGGAAGAAAGTTACCGGAACCAATATCGTTGAAGGTTATGGCTTGTCTGAAACTTCTCCGGTTGCAACAGCAAACCCACCTGCGTCTGAAGAATTCAGCGGCACTATTGGCATTCCATTGCCATTGACTGAAGTGGCTATTCTGGATGATGAAGGCAATGAAGTTCCACTGGGTGAGCAAGGTGAAATTTCAATTCGTGGTCCTCAGGTCATGAAAGGCTACTGGAACCGTCCAGATGAAACTGAAAAAGTCATGGTGAACGGCTTCTTCCGTACCGGTGATATCGGTGTCATGGATTCACGTGGTTATGTGAAAATTGTAGACCGTAAGAAAGACATGATTCTAGTGTCTGGTTTTAACGTCTATCCATCTGAGATTGAAGAAGTTGTAGCAACACATCCAAAAGTACTGGAAGTGGCCGCGATTGGTGTGCCAGATGAAAAATCAGGTGAAGTGCCGAAACTGTTTGTTGTGAAAAAAGATCCGTCTTTAACCACAGAAGAAGTTTTAGCATTCGCGAAAGAAAACCTCACCGGTTACAAACGTCCACGTTATGTCGAGTTTA
Source organism: Acinetobacter lwoffii (assembly GCF_002321025.1). Taxonomy (GTDB): domain Bacteria; phylum Pseudomonadota; class Gammaproteobacteria; order Pseudomonadales; family Moraxellaceae; genus Acinetobacter; species Acinetobacter lwoffii_Y. The sequence goes on along the minus strand of NZ_DCLL01000032.1, from coordinate 58,565 downwards.
TGGATGAATTGCCAAAATCAAACGTAGGTAAAATCTTACGTAAAGATCTGCGTAAAACAGCCTAATACCTGTAAGAAAAAAAAGCGCCGTCAGGCGCTTTTTTTGATTTGGGCTTTTTATTTTTTCATTAACCAGCGGTCAAAATAAGGACGGCCTACGCCGACCACTCCCAAGAAAATAAACATGGTGCCAAACTGGCGGGTAAATCCGGTTTGATTAAAACTGCCATAACTTAGAATGTTGTCGACCAAACAATACACCAGAATCGCGACCAGCCAATGCCAGAGAGGCGTACGCTTGATGCCTACGAAATAAAAGGCAATCCATAAAATGGCAAAGGTGAAGATCGGCGACCAGATATTCATATTGGCACAAATGACAGCCATCAGAAATGCCACAATTGGCAGGACAATTTTTAATACGCGATCCACTTGACGTTGATGCTGGCGTTGTTTCTCGAGGACATCGAACATTTCATTTTGATCAGGCGCGACCATAGTGAATCCTTAACAAGTAATAAAAAGCACTCTATTTAACAAAATTTATTCACGAAATGCCATGCTATGATAGAGATAAAATTTTCATGAGAAAAAACAGATGCACAGCATTAGTGGGGTTATTTATCTCATTTTGGCCGCTTGTCTTTTACCTTATGTGTTTACATTGATTGCAAAAAAATCAGCAGGCTTCAGCGTAAAAGACAATCAGAATCCACGGGCATTTTTAGAAAAGTCTACAGGCTTGGCCAGTCGCGCCAATGCTGCCCAGCAGAACAGCTTTGAAAGTTTACCACTTTTTATTGCTGCGATTCTGATGGCAGAGTACATGGTGATATCACAAGATTTGGTCATGATTTTTGGTGTGGCTTATCTGTTTTTTCGTGTGTTGTACGGAATCTGTTATTTGGCCAACTGGGCGACTTTACGCTCCATCGTATGGTTACTCTCGATGTTATGTCCGGTGGCTTTATTGCTGCTGATCATCAAGTTGGTTTAATTCATCAAGTCTGTGGACATATTTACAGTTCGATATTTTAAAATCCAAAAAAATCTTTAAAAACCGTTATAATTGTCGCGGTTTTTTAAAAGATATAACTTGTTAAAGAGTGATGCTATGAGCTACAGCAATATCCCAGCGGGTAAAGATGCGCCAAACGATATCTATGTGATCATCGAAATTCCTGCAAATGCAGCACCAATCAAATACGAAATCGATAAAGATTCTGATGCGTTATTTGTAGACCGTTTCATGGGTACAGCAATGTTCTACCCAGCAAACTACGGTTATGTACCAAACACCCTATCGCTTGATGGTGATCCATTAGACGTACTGGTGGTAACACCTCATCCAGTAGAGCCAGGTTCAGTCATTCGTTGTCGTCCTGTCGGTAAATTGAACATGGAAGATGATGGTGGTGTTGATGCGAAACTGGTTGCAGTTCCACATGACAAACTGACTCCAATCTACAAAGATGTTCAGGAATATACTGATCTTCCTCCATTGTTGATCAGCCAGATCGAACATTTCTTCCAGCATTACAAAGATCTTGAGCCAGGCAAATGGGTCAAGCTGAGTGGTTGGGAAGGTGCTGATGTTGCGAAACAAGAAGTACTGGACTCAATTGCAGCTTATGCAGAAGCAAACAAGTAATTGCTTTACGGTTTAGGTTTTAAATTTTTAAAGCCTAAAATAAAAAACCTGCACAATGTGCAGGTTTTTTTATGGCTTGAAATTCGAGTGAATTAGAATAATTTCACAGGAATGTCTAAGAATAAACGCCATTCGTTAGTATCTGGCATGTAAACATCATTATAGGCTTGGTCAGCACGGTAATATGAGTGACGTACACGAAGGCTCGCGTCTTTGGCAAAACCAGATTGAACGGTATATTTCACTTGGTTAAAGAATTCACGTTCTTGTGCATCATCAGTTGTAATAGTACGGCCAAGTAGAGCTGAATCACTATCATTTGGGTCTACACGAACAGCACGGCTTGCATCAATATCCCAGCCATATACAAATGCAGAAGTCCAAGATAGGCCAGGAACATTTATTGCACCAAAATCAAAAGTATATTGAAGTTGAACAGATTTTTCATCATTGCCTATGAAGTCAGATAGGTATGAGTTCGGCATATAAATAGTTTGATGACCATCACCTACACCTTGACCTAGACCGTAGTCATAACCTGTATTACCCGTATTTTGTTGGTAAGCAAGCATGACATTGTGTGGGCCTTTATTATAAGTTGTTGAAATCGCCCAGATTGAATTTTTGAATTTATCGTCTACAGAACCGATATATGAATAAAGACTATTATTAGCTTCACGATCCCAGTTCGTATGATAACCACTAAAGTCATGAGTTAAGGTGCTGTCATTAGCAAGTTTATAACTATAGTTGGCATTGACATAATGACGCTCTAGGCGGTCTTTAATGTCTGTACCGTAATAAGAAGCATTAACTGCATCATTAAATTTATATTTCGCACCCCAAACGATTGCGCGATCCAGTTCATTACCATCAGATTTGATCTGGCTTGAACGTTGATTTTCAGTAAATTTACCAGCAACTAAGTTTAAGTTTTCAATTTCATTGCTTTCAACTAACACACCTGTGAAGTATTCAGGAACCAAGCGTGCTGTATTACTTGCCAGCACAGGCAAGTCTAAAACTTGAGTACCATAAGTTGCAGTCGTGTTTGAAACACGTGCTTTTACATATGCGCCACCACGTGCCCAATGATCATAAGCATCTACACGACCTTGCGCATCTTGACCACCGTGTGTCGGGATCATGTCATTACCAGCATGTGCATTTTCACCTAGTTTGAAAGATGCATCGCCAATAATACCGGCACCAAAGCCTACGGTACCTTTGGTGAAGCCTGAGTCTAATTTTACAATTGCTGTCTGAGCAAATGAACTGCGATCTGAGCCAGGTGTAGTATCTTTATAGTCACGGCTGATATAACCGGTACGGAACAGTACAGAACCTTCAGCATCTTCTACAAAACCTTTCGATTCACTTTGCTCGCTAGCGAAAGCAGTAGAAACCAAAGCAGCCTGAATCAAAACTGCTAATGTTAATTTTTTTGAATTTTGCATTGGGAAGAGAGCCTTATACAAATTGATCGGAATTTTTTAGGAATTGTATAAGAAATGCTAAAAAAATGTCATTTTTTATTAGATATATTCCACTAAAGTTTAGATTTTTTTAACTCAAATTAAACAATAGCAAGGATTTGAGGTGATTAATTTTTAAACTGTCGGTAAAAAGTGAGTAAAAACATAATTTTATTGGAAGATATAAATGATATTTCTGAAGGGGTGAAATGAACATAAGCAGCTTATTTATTTTAGAACGTGCAAAAAATGTGATCAAAAATTACGCACTATTTTTTAGCACAAATTTTAATCATTACAAAAATAGAATCAAAATGGGGCAAATTGTAAATGATTATGTATAAGTATTAAAAAATTGATGAAATACCCTTAACTACATTTATTTAAAAGAAAGCTTAGATAATTCATTTTTTCATAATTTTAATTTTTATTTAAAAACAATGGTTTAAATTTTATTTGTCTTTTTAGATTTATTATTTTGGTTCCTTTTATCCAGATTGGCATAGCTCTTGCAAATTTTGAGCTTGAGTTTAATCAATGATCATAAAAACGTCTCAGACGATCTGGGGGAGCCACACAATGAAATTAACATTAAAAGTATTATCTCTTGCTTTATTGAGTGCTGTATCTTCTTTTACTTTTGCCGAAGAACCTGTTGCTGAACATACGGTATCTGGAAATATCAGCGTACTTTCAAGCTATAACTTACGTGGTATTACGAGTGCACCTGAAAATAAGGGTGCAACGCTTCAAGGTGGTTTAGATTATAACCATGCGTCTGGCTTCTATGCAGGTTGGTGGGGTTCTACACTAGATTATAGCGATTATGGTTTTGAAAATAATGGATCTGAATTCGAAAATGACTTTTATGCAGGTTATAACGGTTCTATTAATGATGACTTAGGTTATACCGTCGGTTTAACCTATTACTACTATTATGATGTTGGTAATTCAGATTCGAATGGTTTTGAAACAAACCTTGGTCTGACTTATAAAGATTTTGGTGTAACCGCACAGACACTTTTAGAAGATACCGCTTGGGGCAATGCAGGTGATACCTATTTAAAAGCTACTTATAGCTATGCTTTACCACAAGATTTCAGCTTGAATACAGCTTTAGGCTTATATGCTTATGAAAAATCAGGTGATATTGAAGGAACTACAGAAAGTTTTGGTTTTCGTCATTTTGACATCGGTTTAAGCAAGCCACTTGGTGACACAGGTGTAACTGCAAGCATGAATTATATCTTGGGTGGTTATGACCGTTTTGATGAAAAACAAAAGAATAAAGTCGTATTCGGACTCGGTTATAGCTTCTAATTCTCTTTAGATAAAAAGGCGACATTGTGTCGCCTTTTTTAATGACCTAAATCTGCTGCTGCCCGCGATAAGACAGGGCTTCCGAAAGATGCTGACTTTGAATATCTGGACTTTGATTCAAATCGGCAATGGTGCGTGCGACACGCAAGACCCGATGATAGCCACGTGCTGATAAATTCAGTTTTTGCTGAGCCAGTTCAAGCATATTCTGAGCAGACTGGTCTAATGCGGCATATTGCTCTAGCTGCTTTGGACTCAAACTCATATTCAAGGTATTTTGCCGTTGCATCTGAATTTCATAGGCCGCAATGACGCGTTGTCTGACCGTTTCCGAGTTTTCTGTAGGCCGATTGTCCTGTAACTCATGCGCCTGTAATGGCGGCACATCAATATGCAAATCAATCCGATCCAGCAACGGGCCTGAAATCCGGTTCTGATAGCGTTTAATACTTTCTGGTGAACATTGGCAACGGATATCCTGATTAAAGGCATAACCACACGGGCAGGGATTCATGGCAGCCACTAACTGAAAATTAGCTGGAAAGGTGATTTGGCGTGATGCCCGGGAAATGACGATTTCCTTTGCTTCCAAAGGCTGACGTAGAACTTCCAGCACTTTGCGGTCGAATTCTGGTAGCTCGTCCAGAAATAAAACCCCTAAATGTGCCAAGGTAATTTCTCCTGGCTTGGGGTGTGAGCCGCCACCGACCAATGCTACCGCAGAAGCAGTATGGTGTGGTGCTCGAAAAGGCCGTTGTCCAAAAGGGTGATTGGCATTCGCCACCGAATAAATACTCGCCACTTCCAGATTTTCCTGCGTCTTTAAGGGCGGCAAAATACTGGCCAATCGAGAAGCCAGCAAAGTTTTTCCTGTTCCAGGTGGGCCACGAAACAGCAGGGAATGACCACCTGCCGCGGCAATTTCTAAAGCACGCCGTGGTCGCAATTGTCCTTTTACATCCGCCAGATCAAACTTATAAAAATGGTCTGTAGCGAGTGGGCTGGCTTCTATTTGCGGCAAGCGCTGCGCCTGGGAAAGATGTTCACATACTTCTTTTAAATGATGGGCGGCAAAGACTTTAAAGTCTGGGAGCTGACAGGCTTCCTGTGCATTTGGGCCAGGCAAAATCAGTTGATGCTGGTCACTCTGACAGGCAATAGCAATACTCAAGGTGCCACTGACAGGACGTAATTGACCATCGAGGGCCAATTCTCCAATAAATTCAAGATGCTCGGTGCAATTTTCAGGCAGCTGCCCAGAGGCCACTAAAATACCTAAAGCAATCGGTAAGTCTAGACGTGATCCATCTTTTGGCAGATCTGCAGGGGCCAGATTAATGGTCAGACGTTTGGTTGGAAATTGAAAGCCGCTATTCAAAATGGCAGAACGGACCCGGTCTTTACTTTCACGTACCGCCGCTTCGGGAAGCCCCACTATAGTGAGCGAAGGCATACCCGAACTGACATGAACTTCGACTTCAATTAAAGGCGCATGTAGGCCCAGCAAGCCTCGCGTATAAATTTTGGCAAAAGACATTATTATTGTTCCAATTTGGTGCGTTATTTTTATAGTTCTGGTGTCTTTTATGCACTGTAGTTGTGCTTATTTTTTGTTCGAAATTTTCTCTTCTAATGCTTCCACCTGTTTGAGCAAATCATTCAGGCGATGATTGGCATTATTTAGGGCAGTACGCTGACGTTCTATTTCTTCTTTAGACACCAAATCCATTTTTGCCACTGCTTCATTTAATAAGGCACGGATATTATGTTCCAAATCTTTCTTAGGTTGTTCGACTTGCTGCAAAATTGCTTGTAATAAAGTTTCAATCATCGTCTGATCCATCGCCATAGAAAGGAGCGCACAGTTTAGCATTGCTAAAATGCAGACTATAGTATTTCAGACAAAATATAGACTTATTCGATTAAAGATATTGTAAAAATCCACATAAAAAATGTCTATTTTTTGAAGATTCAAAGCCTTTATCCGTATAAAATAAGGTATAAATAAACCACATGCCGGGCTTTCTAATTTCCCCCGACCTTAGGAATCTTGGCATGAAATTTGAACGTAAAACCTTACTGGTGAAATAAGCCGAAGGAAAACAAACATGAAGCTCGTAACTGCAATTGTAAAACCCTTTAAATTAGACGATGTTCGCGAAGCATTGTCTGAAATTGGTGTTCAAGGCATCACTGTAACTGAAGTGAAAGGCTTTGGTCGTCAAAAAGGCCACACTGAACTCTATCGTGGTGCTGAATACGTTGTAGATTTCTTGCCGAAAGTCAAAATTGAAATCGCGATTAGCGATGAAATGGTAGACGCGGTGATTGAATCTATTACTCGTGTGGCGAGCACTGGAAAAATCGGTGACGGAAAAATTTTCGTGACCAACTTAGAACAAGTCATCCGTATTCGTACAGGTGAAACAGGTGCAGACGCTGTCTAACTTGGCACGAAGTTTGCTGAGTACCTAATAACTCACAAAAACTTGGTTGGGGGATACGAATGAAAAAAATGCTACTCGCGTTCGGCATGGCCGGCGCTCTTTTTGGTGGTTCTGTTGCATGGGCTGAAGAAGCTGCAACAGCAACAGCACCGACAGAAGAAATTGTGCTTGTTGAAGAAGCAGGCGATACAACAAATACAACAACAGACACGATAGCAGCAATTGCTGAAGCAGCGCCAGTTGAAGCTGCAGCGCCTGCAGAAGAAGAACCAACGCTAGATACCGGCGATACCGCCTGGGTTTTAACCTCTACCGCTCTAGTTTTACTCATGACCATTCCTGGCTTGGCGCTATTTTATGGCGGTATGGTCCGCAAGAAAAACGTTCTGGCGACGATGGCACATAGCTTTATTGCTGCGGCGGTGGTCAGTATTGCTTGGGTGATTATTGGTTATACCCTAGCTTTCGGTGAAGGCAATGCCTTTATAGGTGGCCTGGATAAATTCATGCTGGCCGGTATTACCACAGAGGCGCTTTCAGGCACGATTCCTGAAATCCTGTTTGTGATTTTCCAAATGACTTTTGCCATCATTACGGTTGCCATCATCAGCGGTTCGATTGCAGAGCGTATGAAATTTGGTGCTTTCGTTGCTTTTATCGCACTTTGGGTGGTGATTGTTTATGCACCAATTACCCACTGGGTATGGGGTGGTGGCTGGTTAGGTAACGACGGTGCGCTTGATTTTGCCGGTGGTACGGTTGTACATATCAACTCGGGTGTTGCCGGTCTGGTAGCGGCATATATGCTGGGCAAACGTATGGGTTTGGGTCGTGAATCTATGGCACCGCATAACCTGACGCTTACAGTAGTTGGTGCATCTTTGCTCTGGGTAGGCTGGTTCGGTTTCAACGGTGGTTCTGCATTAGGTGCCAACGGTTCTGCAGGCTATGCCTTGATCGTGACTCAAGTCGCAGCAGCGGCAGCAGCCATCTCCTGGTTAATCACTGAAAAACTGGCACGTGGTAAAGCTTCTGTGCTGGGCGGCGTATCGGGTGCAGTTGCTGGTCTGGTGGTCATTACTCCAGCTGCAGGTTTTGTGACTGTAGGCGGTGCATTGGCGATGGGTCTGATCGGTGGTGTGGTGTGTTTCTGGGGGATTACTGCACTGAAACGTGCATTGAAAGCCGATGACTCTTTAGATGCTTTTGGTTTGCATGGTGTAGGTGGTATTGTCGGCGCGATTTTAACCGCGTTCTTTGCCAGCGAATTCATCATGGGGGACAATGCTCCTGCAAATGTCATGCATCAGCTTTGGGTGCAAGTGGAAGGTGTACTGGCGACAATTGCTTACTCTGCGATCATGACCTTCATTATCCTGAAAGTCATCGACTTGATCATTGGAATCCGTGTGGCATCTGATGATGAGCGTATGGGTCTGGATTTAAGCCAACATGGCGAACGTGTCGAATAATAATAAATACACCATAATCAATATATAGTGTAAAACAGCCCGAATGGGCTGTTTTTTTTCTATATGTTGCGTAAAACTCTACAAAGTTTGTAATTTTTGCTACACTCGGAATCCATCTGGATTTGTTCAATTAAACCACTATGCATTGCCCATTTTGCAATACTGCAGACAGTAAAGTGATTGATTCACGCCTGGCAGCTGAAGGCTGTCAGATTCGTCGGCGCCGTGAATGTGTCAGTTGTAATGAACGCTTTACTACCTTTGAAAGCTATGAAGTGGTGATGCCGCGCGTCATCAAGTCGGATGGCAAAAATGAACCTTTCGATGAAGCCAAATTGCGCCGTTCCCTGATGCATGCCTTGCAAAAACGCCCGGTGACCCAAGAGCAGATTGAAACCGTGCTGAGCGATATTCAGCTACAGATTCGCCGTTTAGGTGAACGTGACGTGAAATCACGTACCATCGGTGAAATCGTGATGCAGTCTTTATTTGCTCTGGATCATGTTGCCTATGTGCGTTTTGCTTCGGTCTATCAGGATTTTCAGGATGTCGAAGCTTTTCGTCATCAGATTGAACAGATGCAACAACGAGAATTACAAGAATAAGCATGGCTGAACTGAATCAAGATCAAATCTGGATGCGCCGGGCCATTGAATTGGCACGTCAGGGGCAATATTCCACCAAACCGAATCCGAATGTCGGCTGTGTCATTGTTAAAGATGGCATCGTGATTGGTGAAGGCTTTCATCCCCAAGCCGGCCAGCCACATGCTGAAGTCTTTGCGCTGCGTCAGGCCGGTGAACAGACACGTGGTGCAACCGCTTATGTGACTTTAGAACCTTGTGCGCATTATGGCCGGACGCCGCCTTGTGCCAAAGGGCTGGTGGAAGCAGGTGTGGCTAAAGTTGTCGTAGCCTGTCCAGATCCCAATCCACTGGTGGCCGGAAAGGGCGTACAGATGCTCAAAGATGCCGGCATTGAGGTAGACGTTGGCATCTGTGAAAATGAAGCGCATGAGCTGAATCAAGGTTTCCTGAAAGCCATGGCGACTGGCATGCCTTATGTGCGTTTAAAAATTGCCTCAAGCCTGGATGGCCGTACCGCAATGGCATCCGGTGAATCGAAATGGATTACCGGTGTGGAAGCGCGTCAGGATGTACAGCATTGGCGTGCGATTTCAGGCGCAGTGATCACCGGAATTGATACGGTTCTTGCGGATGACTGTCAGCTGAATGTGCGGCAACTGGATGGGATTGAAGATATCAAGACCGTGGTGCAACCGAAACGAATTATTCTAGACCGTCAGGGGCGTTTACCACTAAACGCAAAAATTTTAGCGCAAGCCGATACCGTAATGGTGATGGGGCCATTTCGTCAGGAGCTTGCAGACCTAGGTGTGCTACACTTGCCGGTACAGCCTTTAGCAGAATTATTAAAGCAACTGGTTCAACAGCATCAGATTTATGATGTCTTGGTGGAAGCAGGGGCGACCTTATCTACGGCATTTTTACAACAAAAATTGGTTGATGAACTGATCAGTTACGTTGCACCGACCCTATTGGGTCGGTCTGCGCGTACCATGTTTAATGCAGAATTTAGCCATATGGCCGAACAACTCCGATTTAAGCTGCGCGATGTAACTCGCTTAGGTGATGACGTGCGCTTCAGGCTAATTCCTTTTCAAGAGACACTATGAGTTCAGAGTCTACGGTTTATCATAAACGTCGCCATGCGGCACGTACCACCGATGAATATCTTTTCCATCAGCTGGTTCCTTATCTGGGCAATAAACGCCGTTTACTGCATTTAATTCTGGAAGCGTTGGAAAGTACGGGAACTCTGAACCGTGCTGATGGTCGTGCGCCGATTTTTGCTGACTTTTTTGCAGGTTCAGGCGTGGTCTCGCGCTTGGCCCGTCAGAATGGCTATCGTGTGATTGCCAATGACTGGGAGCCGTATAGCCATGCGCTGAATCATGCGGTACTGGCCTGTACTGAAGCACCGGCATTTAAAGAACTCGGTGGCTATCAGAAAGCAATTGATTATCTGAACCGTCTGCCGGAAGTTAAAGGCTGGGTGACGCATAACCTCTGTCCACGTAATGATGAAATCTATGATCCAGCCCGTGACCGTTTGTTCTTCAAACGTCGTAATGGCATGCGTATTGATGCGATTCGTCAGCAGATTGCCGCCTGGCAGGCACAAGGTGCAATTGATGATGTGGAGATGTCTGCCTTGCTGGCGCCTTTGCTGTATTCCGCCAGTTTTGTCAGCAATACTTCTGGTGTTTTCAAAAGCTTTCACCATGGTTGGGGCGGGAAAACCCAAACTGCGCTGGAACGGATTGAATCTTTATTATGGTTAACACCAAGTCGTTTTTGCGAGTCGGATCAGAAAAAGGGAATGGCCGCAGAAATGTGGTGTGTCGATGCCCAGCATCTGGCTAACCAGATGAGCGGCTTTGAAGTAGACGTGGCTTATCTGGATCCACCCTATAATCAGCATGCCTATAGCAGTAATTATCATGTGCTGAATGCGCTGACTTTATGGGATCAGGCCGATTTACCGACTCCGGATACCAAGGGCTTTAAGAGCGGGATTGACCGGGCATGGCGTAAAGAGCGTCCGAGCCAGTACAACTCCTCTAAATATGCCAAAGAAGCTTACGAGAGCCTGTTGGCCACTATCAATGCGCGTTTCATCCTGACCAGTTATTCTACTGACGGGAATATCAGCGCGACTGATTTGTTACAGGCCAACCTGAAACGTGGCCGGGTGACCTTGCTGACCCAGGATGTACCACGTTATCGTGTCAGCAAACAGCGCCAGTCTGAACGTGCACGCGTGCTGGAATTTATTGTGATTACCGATACCCACGCCAAGTCAGGTCCACCGATCCGTCAATTACTCAGCCAGCTGCATCATTATGCAGAGTTGGGCGGTGTCGATACGACCGGCGTCAGCACCCAGTTGGCACTCTGGTAAAAGAATTGAAAAGGAAATAAAAATGTTTACAGGTATTATCGAAAGCCTCGGTAAAGTCGAAAGTCTGCAAAGCGTTGGCGGCGATGTACGTTTACGCATCCAGACTGATCTGGACATGTCCGATGTACATCTGGGTGATTCTATTGCGACCAACGGCATCTGCCTGACCGTGATCGACTGGGGCGAGAAGTGGTATGCGGCTGATGTTTCCCGTGAAAGCCTGAACCGGACCACACTCGGCACCTGGAAAGCCGGTCAACCTGTCAATGTTGAAAAAGCCATGTTGCCAACTACGCGTTTTGGTGGTCATATTGTGTCAGGTCATGTCGATGCAGTCGGCGAGATCACGCTGGTTCGTGAAGATGCACGTTCGATTTATTATGAAGTCACTGCACCTGCTGAAATTGCCAAATATCTGGCAGAAAAAGGCTCGGTTACAGTTGATGGTATTAGCCTGACCATTAATCATTTACGTGGCAGTGTGATCAGTCTGAACCTGATTCCGCATACGGCTGAACGGACCAATATCGGTACCTGGAAAGTCGGTAGCAAGGTCAATCTGGAAGTGGATGTATTGGCACGTTATATCGAGCGCTTATTGCTCGGTGATAAAGCCGCTGAAACTACTGAGCAATCAAAAATCAGCATGGATTTCCTGGCTGAAAATGGTTTCTTAAAATAAGAGAAATGTTGATTTACTGAACAGTCTGATTGAAAAATTAGACTGTTTTTTTATTTTTCGGGATAATCAGCAGTTCAACTTGCAAATATTGCCTTAGTGGACGGGTCGAATGCTCGATTTTTTACTTAACTTGGAACAGTCATTGCCGCTATTGCTCGATCAATATGGGGTATGGATTTATGCAATCCTGTTTCTGGTGATTTTTGCAGAAACCGGTTCGGTGTTTTTCTTTTTCCTGCCCGGCGACAGTCTATTGCTGGCTGTGGGAGCTTTGTGCGCCAGCAGCGATCTGGTGACCCTGCATTCGATGGGGCTGTTGTTATTCACTGCCTCGGTGCTAGGCTATAGCGTGAATTATTACACCGGAAAAGTTCTTGGTTTAAAATATTTCAATCAACATTCACGCTATTTCAAGCCAGAATATATGGTGAAAACCAATCACTATTTTATGAAACATGGCGGTAAAACTATTTTAATCGCACGTTTTATTCCTTTTGTCCGCTCATTTGGCCCTTTTGCCGCCGGTTCAGCGCATATGAGCTTTGCCACATTCAGCTTTTATAATATTGCGGGTGGCATCCTCTGGATTAGCACGTTATTAAGCATTGGCTACTTGCTCGGAAATGCTGCCTTTATGCTGGCAGATTTTTTCTAAGACGCGACATAGAAGAAAAAAAAAGCCCGAATTTTCGGGCTTTTTAATGTGAAAGGATCATTTAAATATTATGTAGCTGATCAGAAAATTCTGAATTTTTCAGCATATACTCGATTTCTTCTTTGGCCGCCGCACGCATTTTTTCACGCAGTGCATTGACGGTCTGTTCAATCACGGTTTCTGCCTCAAGTTCCAGACGTAAACGTACACTTTCTAATTCGGATAAAATGCTCTGGTCCTCAATCTGGATGCGACCTCTGGCAAAATCAAAAGTCGTCTCAGGATTTTTTGCATAACGTGCGACATAGTGCTGCACTTCAGCCTCTAGATGCGTATTTATTTCAGCGAGCGCCTGACTCTGTTCGCTAAATTTGCGCTGTTCCTCATGACGTAGCTGTTCTTGATAGGCCTGTTCTTCGGCACGTTTCTCGGCCAAGGCCTTTTCAAGCGCAAGCTGTTTGCGAATACGGGCTTCTTCAATCAATTCGGCCTTGCGCTGCGCATACGCGGCTTCGATCTTGCGTTCAGATTCCTGTTGCAAGCGCTGGTCGCGACTCTGCCATTCTTCCAAAGACGTTTCTGGCTTTAAAATATCGCAGATGCGAGAGAGGTCATCGATAAAGGTCTGACGTACAGCTTCCGGCACATTTAACCAGCGCTGTTTAAAATCGGGACCTACATTTAATGCCACGTGCCTCTCCTTGTGGATGATATCGGTTAAAGCTTATGGGTGTCCGGTTCAATACCTAAACGACGATATTGCTTGAATTTTTCACGACCCAACTGTTTAGCCGTTTCATGGTTTTCAATGATCTCAATAATGTGACTAAATTTTGCGTAAGGTTCAAGTGCTTCCGGATTAAAATTGAAAATAATCCAGTCGGACTGTTCCGGTAGTGTCGCCGAAATACAGACCGTGGCCTGAGGCTGGTCAATACCATGTGGAATAAAGCTGCTGGGGTCAAAGCTCCACAGACGTTCATCTAGCTGCTGTTGCAAATCCGTATCGGCACACAGTAACAAAATCCGCGCCGGCTGACGCAGAATCTTACGACATAAACGACAAGTACTGTCCACTTGTCGTTCAGGGCTTTTTTCGAATAAATAAAAGCTGACTTTAGCCATTGCTTTGAACGCGATTCGCCAGGAATTGCATCAATAATGGAACTGGACGGCCGGTTGCACCTTTATTGGTACCTGAGTTCCATGCCGTACCTGCAACATCCAGATGTGCCCAGCGATATTCACGGGTAAAACGTTGCAGGAAGCAGGCTGCAGTCACAGAACCAGCTTTTGGACCACCGATATTGCCAATGTCGGCAAATGGTGAATCCAGCTGTTCCTGATAGTCTTCCAGTACCGGCATACGCCATACCCGGTCAAAGGAATGCTGGCCGGCAGCTTCCAGTTCTGCTGCCAGTTTATCATCTGGCGTGAACAGACCCGTCAGCACTGAACCCAAAGCGACCACACAGGCACCGGTTAAGGTTGCGATATCAATCACTAAAGCAGGGTTAAAACGTTTTACATAAGTCAGGGTATCACACAGCACCAGACGGCCTTCGGCATCGGTATTCAGGATTTCAACCGTCTGACCGCTCATGGTCGTTACGATATCACCAGGACGGGTGGCTTTACCTGAAGGCATGTTTTCTGCTGCAGCGATGGTTCCCACCACATGTAGAGGTAAGCGGGCTTCGCACAATGCACGCATTGTACCGAGTACAGAGGCTGCACCGCACATGTCGTATTTCATCTCGTCCATGCCTGCGCCTGGTTTAAGGGAAATACCGCCGGTATCAAACGTAATGCCTTTACCCACCAAGACTACCGGTGCTTCGCTACGCTCTGACTGATATTCCATGCTGATAATCCGACCAGGACGCTCTGAACCTTTACTTACCGCAAGGAAGGCGCCCATGCCTAAATCTGCCATTTGCTGTTCATCCAGCACTGTGACTTTAAGTAGGTCTGGATATTCAGCCGCCAAAGCCACCGCCTGTTCTGCAAGATATTCAGGGAAACAGATATTGCCCGGACGGTTGCCCAGGTCACGTGCCAGATTTTGTCCGCTTTGCACTGCTTGTACCAGTTGCAACTGTTCGGTAGTTAAGACGCTATGAGTGGCAATCAGGTCGATCTGCTCGAGCACAAATTCATTCTTCTTGGATTTATATTCATCATAACCATAGCTGGCCTGAGTCAGGAAGAGCGCAAACAGATAATGGAATTCTTGTGGAAGTTGTGTCAGATCTACAGAAATCTGTTTGAATTTTTTTTGAGTGACTTGAATAATAGTTTGCGCGATTTTTGCAAGTTTTGCCGGTTGCAGTTCAGCGACCTTGCCTAAACCAATTAGTGCTGCATGGCTGGACTGGCTCACCTGACCAATCAGGCTCAGGCTTTCCGCCAACGCTGCCTTGAATTGAGAGGCTTCAATTAATGTGTCTAAATTATTGATTTGATAGGTTGCGGTTGTATTCTGAAGTTGTTCTGAGTCAACTAAAATCAACAAAGATTGACTTGATCCATTCTCTGGGAATGACGTATTAATTGTAAGTTTCATATTCTGTTTTCACGCCTGTCTAGATGGGTAAATCATTCAGTCATTGAAACATTTATCCGAATAGATTTTCAATGGGCAGGGCGGCCTAGGTTTTATATTTTTGCTATTCGGGTAAACTAGCACTCGTTTTATGGACCTTATTTTGGAAGAATTAATTTGATTATTCGGCGTTATCTGGTCAAGCAAGTTGTCTCGACATCCTTGGTGGTGATTGCCTTATTGACCTTGATCATGATGGGCGGTCGACTGATCAAGTATTTTGGTGTCGCGGCGCAAGGCCGTCTGGATGCAGGCATTTTATTTAGCATTATTGGCTACCGTTTGCCTGAATTCTTGACCCTGATTCTTCCGCTCGGTTTCTTTATTGGACTGATGCTGGTGTTTGGCCGTTTATATGTCGACCATGAAATGGCCGTGATGAATGGCAGTGGCGTCAGTCGGCATCAATTGGCGCGTCTACTGGTGCCGATGACCCTGGTGTTTTTGATTGTTCAGGCCGGATTGATGCTGTGGGCTGCGCCGTGGGGCATTCGCCAGTTTGAAGCCCTGACCACCAGTCAGGCGGTACGTACCGGCTTTGACCTGGTGCGACCGAAAGAATTTATCTCCTCTGGGCCCTATACCATTTATGCCGGTGACCTGTCAGAAGACCGTAAAAATTTAAAAGATATTTTCTTTTATCAGCGTGCGGAAAAAGAAGGCAAACCGGATGTGATGATTCTGGCGCAGGAAGCCACCCGAATTGAAGTACCGAATGATGCTGCCAATGTGGTCGATCTGGTTAATGGACGCCGTTATGAGATCTATCCGGGTACACCGCAATATACTCAAGCTGAATTTGAAAGCTATCGTCTGCGCTTAGAAAGCGATGAAGAAGCGCAATTTGCCAGTACTGAAGTTGAGGCCTTACCGACCTCGCAATTGTGGCAGAACCGTCAGGATCCTGTGGTGGCCAGTGAGTTGGGCTGGCGGGTGTTTGTTCCTTTTGCGATTCTGATTGCCCTGATTCTGGCTGTGGCCTTGTCTGAAGTGAGTCCACGACAGGGTCGATATCTCAAGTTATTTCCTGCCCTCATGATTTTTGCCAGTCTGATTGTAGCCCTGATGGCAGTGAAGACGCGGATCAGTAAAGAAGAAATGGGCATTTGGGCCTATCCATTGATTCTGATTGCCTATGCAATTGCGGGTGCCTTGTTCTCGCGTAAACAGAAATTAGGCCCGAAAATCAAGAAACAGATTCAGCGAGTGAGGTCTTAACAATGTTGGCACGTCGTATAGTTGCAAAACATGTGACCCAAACCACTGCGCTGGCGATGCTGGGTGCAACCGCGGTATTGGCGGGTTTACAGGTATTATTTACTTATCTGGGTGAGCTTGGTTCGCTCAAAGATGGTTATGGTGCCTGGGATGCCTTGAAATATGTGCTTTGGGGCGCACCAAATTATTTATATGAAATCCTGCCGATTTCTGCACTGATTGGTGCAGTTTTAGGTCTTGGTACATTAGCCTCGAATAGTGAGCTGATTGTGATGCGTTCGGTCGGCGTGAGCTTATGGCGTATTGTCGGGTGGGTGATCCGTTCAGCACTGTTGTTGGTGGTGTTGTCATTTGCCCTGAGCGAGTGGGTCATTCCTTATACCAATGAACAGGCCAAAAGCGTAAAAAGTGCCAGTAAAGCCGCTCAGCTCGGTGAAGTTCGTGGTTACTGGACTCGGGAAGGGCAGCGCTTTATTTATATCGATTATGCTAACTCGCAAGGTCAGTTGAAAAATGTGCAGATGCTGGACTTTGACCAGAACTATCGTTTGCGCGGTACCTTGCAGGCAGATCAGGGCCAATTTGTTAAAGATGGTTCCTGGACGCTGGACAACACAGAGCAGTTCGATATTCTCCAAAATGGTAATGCCACACTGGTTAAGCAGCAACAGCAACCTTTAGCGCTAGCATTACAGCCTAAATATGTGCATATGGTGACGATTGATCCTGAAGATTTATCGCCGAGTCAACTGGTCAGTTTCATGAGCTATATGCATGAATACAGCCAGGTGCCTAAAACCTATCAGCTGGCCTTCTGGCAAAAACTCGGCTCGCCTTTTGCCCTGATTGCACTAGTAGTGATCGCCTGTTCATTTATCTTCGGGCCATTACGTCAGCAATCCATGGGTTTTCGTCTGGTGATAGCTTTATTTGCCGGACTGGGTTTCTTCTATCTGCAGGATTTCCTCGGCTATGCCAGCTTGATTTACGCACCATCTCCGGCCTGGTTCGTGTTTATTCCGATTCTGATCATGTTCGGTATCGGCGTATACTTGCTGCATCGGGCACGCTAAACCATAGGAAAATAGAACAAATCAATCATCATGAGAGGCTTAAACCATATACGGGTCATGGCCTCTTTTTATAAACTTCGCTAAAATAGAGCGATTAATTCGTAGACGAACAGAGTATTTCATTATGACGGATGCAACTGCTGGCAAAATCCCTCACGTTTTGGTGATTATGGATGGTGTGGGTCATCGCGAAGCGGTCGAAGACAATGCGTTTTTAGCAGCTAAACGACCAAATTTAACTGCGATACAGGACAAGCATCCGCATGGTTTGATCTCGGGTTCAGGTGAAGATGTTGGCCTGCCAGATGGCCAGATGGGTAACTCTGAAGTTGGACATATGAACCTCGGCGCAGGTCGTGTGCTGTATCAGGACTTTACCCGGATTACCAAAGACATTCGTACGGGCGACTTCTTTGAACATGAAGTGTTGGTCGATGCGGTGGAGAAAGCCAAAGCCTCAGGTGGTGCCGTACATTTGCTTGGCCTGTTGTCTGAAGGTGGTGTGCACTCGCATGAAGATCATATCGTGGCGATGGCAGAGCTGGCACTGAAACGTGGTGCGCAAGTCTATTTACATGCATTCTTAGATGGTCGTGATACGCCGCCGAAAAACGCACAGCCTTCTTTAGAAAAACTTGATGCCTTATTTGCGCAATATCCAGGTCAAGGTCGTATTGCGACCATGATTGGCCGTTATTTTGCCATGGATCGTGACAACCGTTGGGATCGTGTTGAACAGGCCTATCGCTTGCTGGCTGAAGGTGAAGCGGTTCGTACAGCTGCCAGCGCAGTTGAAGGTCTCGAACAAGCTTACGCGGCCGATGAGTCGGATGAGTTTGTCAAAGCCACCCGTATTGGCGAGCTGGCGAAAATTCAGGATGGCGACAGCGTCGTATTCATGAACTTCCGTGCCGATCGTGCCCGTGAATTGACTCGCGCATTTGTAGAAAAAGACTTTGCAGGTTTTGAACGTAAAGTCGTGCCGAATTTGGCGAAGTTTGTCATGCTGACTCGCTATCAGGCAACCATTGATGCACCTGTAGCGTATATGCCTGAAGCGTTGAAAAACTCGATTGGTGAATACTTATCTGATTTGGGTAAAACACAGCTGCGCATTGCGGAAACAGAAAAGTATGCGCATGTGACTTTCTTCTTCAGCGGCGGCCGTGAAGATGAATACCCAGGTGAAAAACGTATCCTGATTCCATCGCCAAACGTAGCCACTTATGACCTTAAACCGGAAATGAGTGCTTATGAAGTGACTGATGAGCTGGTGGCTGCGATCAATTCAGGTGAATTTGACCTGCTGGTGGTGAACTTTGCCAATGGTGATATGGTCGGTCATACGGGTGTATTCGATGCTGCGGTGAAAGCTGTTGAAGCGGTTGATACCTGTTTGGGCCGGGTTTATGAAGCGGTAATGGCGCAAAAAGGTCATATGATTGTGACTGCCGATCATGGTAACGTAGAGCAGATGCAGGACTATCACAGTGGTCAGGTACATACTCAGCATACCACTGAATTGGTTCCGTTTATTTATGTCGGCCCAACTCAGGCCACGATCGCAGAAGGCGGTGTATTGGCAGATGTAGCACCGACTTTATTAAGTCTGATGCAAGTTCCGGTACCTGCTGAAATGCAAGGTCGTAACCTGATTCAGCTTGATGCATAATTTTCGATAAAATTCTATAAAGGTCAAAGAATGGCAAGAACACGCTGGAAGTCTGTTGTAATACCATGCTTACTGATGTGTTTGAGTCATTCAGCTTGGGGTGCGGGTTCAAATGAGCCGGCATTCGATGATATGGAAATGGATGGGCAGGTCTATTCCGAAATTCCTGTGGCATCCATTCAAGAATTCGTACAAATTTATGGCATCGTAAAAGATAATTATATCCAAGATAAAAATGACGATGCCTTGTTTCAACAGGCCATTCAGGGTCTGGTCAGTGGCTTAGATCGCTATTCCCGTTATTTGTCGCCTGAAGATTATAAGCAACTGCGTGAATATACCGAAGGTGATCTGGCCAGCATTGATTTTGATCTGCAATTTGACCCGCGGTTGAAGCAATGGGTAGTTCAGGGACTGAGTTCCGATGCTGATTCAGCCAAGCAGGGACTTCGAAATGGCGTCACGGTTTATAAAATTGACGATCAGGTATTAAATAGCCTGAATCAGGAACAAGTCCGGCAGTTATTGAGCGGAGCCGTTGGCTCTACGCTCATGATTCAGCTCTCCCCGCAAAGTCCGGCCGTTCGTCTGGTCCGCAATACCAAACTGGATACTGAAATTAAATCGAGCCTGCACAATAATCAGGTTCTGGTTTTACAGGTCAAGGTTTTTCAGCAAGATACTGCCAATGAAATCAAACGTCTAATCGAAAGCTATGCCGACAAGCGCTTAAAAGCCGTGCTATTTGATTTACGCAATAATCCCGGTGGCTTACTCTCGGCTGCAGTTGAATCTGCCGATTTATTTTTGAATCAGGGCGTGATTGTTTCGACCAAAAGCCGCGCTGAAGGTAATCAGCAATTTCAGGCCTTGCCGAGTTTTGAGTTTCAGAATCTGAAAGTTGGGGTATTGATTAATAACCGCTCGGCTTCTGCAGCAGAAGTGTTTACAGCAGCCCTGAAAGAACATAACCGTGCCTGGGTCGTAGGCGAAAAAAGCTATGGCAAAGGCGTAGTACAGAAACTCTTTCCTTTAAGCAACGGTTCGGCTCTACAGATGACAGTATCGCAATACTTTAGCCCGAGTGGCCAGATGATTGAAGGGCGGGGCGTACAGCCGCATTTCAACTATCCGTTTAAGCAGGAAATGCGTGAGGAGAGTTATCTGGAACATGTCACAGACTTGCTGCTCCTGCAAAAATAATTATTCGTCTTCTTCGGTATCCAGTCCGAACTTTTTCAAACGATAGCGCAGGGAACGGAATGACATGCCGAGTTTTTTGGCGGCCAGTGTCCGGTTCCAATGGGTCAGATTCAGCGCATTCAGTAAAATTTCTTTCTCGACCTTTTCCAAATATAGTTCTAGACCCTCTTCAGGCAGCTTTTTAGGTGCAATCAGGGTTTCGGTCGCAATGATCTCGCTCGTGAGCGTATTTATCTCCTGAGGGCTGTTAAGCGCATGACGTAGCGGTGCACTCTGCAAATGCTGAAGATCAATCCGCTCTTCATCACTTAAAGTAATTGCGCGTTCCATAATATTACGCAATTCACGTACATTACCTGGATAATATTGTCCCAATAAGAACTCTTTGCTACGTTCGGTCAGTTTTTTATTGGGAATGCCCCATTCCTGGCAAATCTTCTGAATAAAGTGTTCGGCCAATAACAGAATATCCTGGCCTCGTTCACGCAGCGGCGGTAAAGTCAGATCCATCACATGAATACGGAAATATAGATCCTGGCGGAATTTGCCTTGTTGCACCAAGGCTTCCAGATCCTGATGGGTAGCACTGATCACGCGGAAATCCACATCAATTTCGGTATCTGAACCGAGTGGACGAATACGTTTTTCCTGAACGGCACGTAACAGTTTGACCTGCATGGAAAGCGGTAATTCTGCAATTTCATCCAGAAACAGGCTGCCCCCATGTGCAGATTGAATCAAGCCTTGTTTGTCCTGAGCAGCGCCGGTGAAGCTGCCCTTTTTATGTCCAAACAGTTCACTTTCCATCAATTCAGTCGGAATGGCACCACAGTTAATCGCAATAAAAGGACCTTCATTGCGGTTACTCAGGCGATGGACCAGATTGGCCACGACTTCCTTACCTGTGCCTGATTCGCCAGTGATAAAAACCGGGGCTTGTGAGCGGGCAATTTTTTGTAAGGTAATGCGTAATTGCTGAATCGGCAGGGATTGTCCAATCAGCATTTTATGTTCGAGCGCTTCAGTTGGATTATTATGCGAATAATCTACCGGTTTATTCAGCGCTTTTTGTAAGAGCTGTTCCAGATGTTTCTGATTAATCGGTTTGCTGACAAAATCAAAGGCCCCTGCTTTGAGCGCGGCAATGGCGATTTCCATGTTGCCATAGGCGGTCAGAACTGCGACCGGAAGTGCCGGATAGAGGTTGCCTATCCAGTCCAGAAGCTCCAAACCATTGCCATCGGGAAGGTTCAGATCGGTTAGACAGGCATCATATTGATGATTGGCAAGGCATTTTTTAGCATCTTCCAGACGATGGGCAATGTGCGTGCGAATTCCCATACGCAGCAATGACATTTGCATGAGGGTACATAAATCTTCCTCATCATCCACCAAGAGCACCAGTGGTTGTTGTTCCCCATTCATCTTCCTTGACCCCTTTAAAGCGTGATACGTTGACAGCTGATGCGAAAGCATGCGCCCTGTTCTTGTTGTATATAGTTTAATTGTGCCTGATTTGCTTCGCAAAAACTATGTGATAAATACAGTCCTAATCCGGTACCACTAATCGATGTGCTAAAAAAGGGTTTAAACAGTAAGGCCTGGTCATGTACGGCTACGCCAGAGCCAAAATCCCTTACATCAATCCACACCCGATGTTCATAAGGATGCACATTCAGCTGAATATAGGCTGCATCTGCTGAATTGTGACGAATAGCATTACGAATCAGATTAATCAGAATTTGCCGGAATTGTGCTTCATCAAACTGGATCACCAGCGGGATATCAATATTAAATTGAATCTGATCATGAATATCGGCCAGATCTTCCTGGATAAATAACGGGATAAATTCATTGAGATGAATCGGTATAGGATGGGTTTCTTTATTTTTGACCATATTCAGCGTGTCTTGAATAATCCGGTCAATCCGGGTCGCCTGTCGACCAATCATCTGGTGGAGCACTTGTTGTTGTTCAGTTTCTGAATCCAGATATAAATCATTGGCCTGTACAATAGCCGCCAATGGATTACGAATTTCATGCGCAATACTGGCCGAGAGCTGACCCAGAGCAGCAAGTTTAAGTTGCTGCACCTGCTGATTCAGTTTTTTGGCATCCTGTAACACCAGTAGCATTAGAGTCTGATGCGGCACAATCAGCTTTTGTACCTGCACATGAATATTGTAGCGACTTTGCTGGGATTCAAATTGAAAGCGCTCACCATTTTCCAGTGTTTCAAAATGGATCAGTTCAAATAAATCTGGCTGTGACTGAGATAAGGTGAATTTCTCATGGCCGTATTTGGACTCAATTCCAAGAAGATTACAAGCGGCAGGATTACTGAGTACCACATGGTAGTTTTCATCCAGAACCAGATAGCCGGTTTCAATCTGTTCCAGAATATAGCGGTTAATATTCTGTAAGCGGTGCAGTTCCAGCGATTGAGAAAAATTCAGATTTTCCAGAATCTGAAAACGGCGTATGGCAATTTGTCCGGTGCCATAAACCACAAAAAACAAAAAGGCCAGCAGGGCGCTATTACTGATATTGCTGAGTGATGAAAATGCAAAAATACTGCCGATAAAATGCTGATAAATTACGCTGATAACAGCAACCAGCGTGACGACTAAGGCCTTTTTTGCATCTAATAATAAAGATGCAGAAAAGATGGTAATCACAAACAGCAGCCCGATTTGCAGATTAGGACCGTCGCTCGCCAAAGTCAGCAAACTTAAAATGCAGACATCGCTAAAGAAAATCATGATCAGCTGCGGCTGGATCAGTCGTCTGATCCATTTCAGCGCGAACAGTTGTACAGTATTGATCGCAACCCCGATTCCCAGCGCATAATAATACAGCTGCGGGTATTGATAATCGGTGGTGAGTTCGGGGTAGGTCAGCAGAAAAATCAGTAGCAGGCCGGTGCTAATTAGCAGGCGATAGGCGCTATACCAGATACCAAGATGATATTGATTGAGTGCAGAATAACTGGATTGTTGTGCCATATGCACCGGAACTCGTTAAAGACTAAGGTTTAATAAGTCCATAGCGCATGGCCAGATGAGTCAGTTTAACATCGCTATCGATATTCAGTTTTTCAAAAATACGGTAACGATAGGTATTCACGGTTTTAACACTAACAAAAAGTTTGTCGGCAATTTCCTGGGCACTGATACAATTCACGACCATCATCGCGACTTGCATTTCCCGTTCTGAAAGTGCATCAAAAGGGGATTGTTGTGTATCAGAAAGGTAAGAGCTGGCTAACTGTTCCGCAATGTCGGCACTGAAATATTTGCCGCCTTGCATGACTTTGTTAATCGCACGGACCATTTCCGAAATCGGGGCCCCTTTGGTGATATAACCTTTGGCACCGGCTTTCAATAACAGGGACGGATAAGGCTCTTCTGCTAAACCGCTAACCGCCAAAACTTTGGTTTCCGGCGCACTCTGAAGTAGACGGCGCGTGGTTTCTACGCCACCAATGCCCGGCATATTCACATCTAACAAAACTACATCAGGATGATGTTGACGAACCAGAGAGATCGCTTCTTCACCAGATTCAGCTTGTCCAATTACCTGAACCTCCGCATGGTCTTCTAGCATTCTGCAAATTCCAGTACGAACTAATTCATGGTCGTCCACAACTAAAACTGTGATCACCTACGCTCTCCCTCTGTTAAAAAAATCATTTTTTTGTTACATAAAGCAAAATAAGCTTGCAATGAAAGTACAAAATTAGCAATCCTATTCGCAAGATTAAATCTGAAACTTATCACACAGTGTCAAGAACAAAAAATGTTCGGCATTGTGTTTAAATGTAAGGCATATTAGAGGTAATACGCAAATCAATCTTACCTCTGTTAGTTGAGTGAAGGAATAGTGAAGAAAATAAACAAGTCTTTAAGGCATCTACTCGGCCTGTCCGTGTTAATCAGCATGAGCACGACAAGTTTTGCTGAAATCATTATGAATTCTGGCACGGCAGAGGGCGGTTCCAGCATTAGTTGGTCTTCTGAAGAAGTTAACCAGTTAATGAGCGATGATTTTAATGCATCTGCCAATGAGCCTTCGCCACCCGGGTCTGCCACAGTGACCACCACTTTGCGTCAGGCCGGCACAGCAGTGCCAGCAGCAGCCAAACCTGCTTATACTGCGCCGCAGATTATTGATACGAATCATTTTAGTAATCAACCTTCTGTCAATGCACGGGCTGCACTGGTCATGGATGCGCAAACCGGTGAAGTGCTGTTTAGCAAAAATACCAATACTGCCTATCCGATTGCATCGATTACCAAGCTGATGACAGCGGTGGTGATTTCTGATGCACGTCTAAACATGTCGGAAAAAATTACCCTACAACAGGCTGATTTTTCCTGTTCAGGCTGTAAAAGCTCAAGCTCGACCTTACGTGCTGGCGATAGCATGAACCGTGCCGAAGCTTTATTGTTTGCTCTAATGAAGTCTGAAAACCCGGCAGCTGCAGCCTTGGCGCGAACGTATCCAGGTGGTCGCAGTGCATTTATTGCAGCGATGAACAGTAAGGCCAAGGCCTTAGGCATGAATTCATCCCGCTTTATGGAATCAACCGGCTTACACCCTGGAAATGTGGCATCAGCACGTGATTTGGGTATTTTAGTGAATACTGCTTCTCAATATGGTCTGATTCGTCAATTCTCGACCACACCAAGCTATGACTTTAACTTGGGTTATCGTGTACTGAAATCGAATAATACCAATGCACTGGTGCGTAACGGCGGCTGGAATATCAATATTTCTAAAACCGGTTTTATTAATGAAGCAGGGCGCTGTGTGGTGATGCATACGACCCTGAATAACCGTCCGGTGGCAGTGGTACTGTTAGGTGCAAATAGCTCACAGGCGCGTACCAATGATGCGACCCGTTTGATGAGCTGGGTGAGCCAGCAACCAAAACGAATCTAATCTCTGCGCTCATAAAAAACCCTGCAAATGCAGGGTTTTTTATTCTGGCTGAAATTACATGTTCGACAGAATAGAGTCTTTTACCTGAGCCATGGTTGCGTCGATAGACAGCATCACCGCATCGGCACATTGTTTGATCGCGGTATCTGGATCTTTTAGACCATTACCGGTTACGGTACATACGATTACTGAACCTTCAGCAATTTTACCTGCTTTGATATCACGGATTGCACCGCCAACAGACGCAGCAGATGCAGGTTCTACGAATACACCTTCATACATCGACAGCAGACGTTGTGCTTCAAGAATCTCAGCATCCGTCAGTTCATCAAACCAGCCGTTTGAATCACGAACGACGGCTTTGGCATGATTGAAACTTTGCGGATTACCAATACGAATTGCAGTTGCAACAGTTTCCGGATTTTCTACTGGACCACCACGCAGGAACGGAGCAGCACCAGACGCTTGGTAACCGGCCATGATTGGCAAGCCAGCCGGTTTAGGACCAGTGAAAGCATCGGTTTCAGCATCGTAAATCACTTGCTCAAATTCTTCTTTCGACTGATTGGCCACCGCTTCGGTATAGCCCATCCAGTGTGCAGTGATATTACCTGCGTTACCCACTGGCAGGCAGTGGTAATCCGGGGCACGACCTAAAGCTTCAACGATCTCGTAAGCAATGGTTTTTTGACCCTGCAGGCGGTACGGGTTGATTGAGTTTACAATCGTTACCGGTGCCTGATCAGCAACTTCCTTCACCAGACGCATGCCGTCATCGAAGTTACCACGAATTTGCATGGTGATTGCACCATACATCATCGCTTGGGCCATTTTACCCATGGCAATTTTGCCTTCCGGGATGAGTACGAATGCTTTGATACCGGCACGAGCAGCGTATGCAGCCGCGGCAGCAGAAGTATTACCAGTGGATGCACAGATGATGGCTTTAGAGCCTTCTTCAACGGCTTTGGTCACTGCCATAGTCATACCGCGGTCTTTAAATGAACCAGTCGGGTTTAAGCCCTCGTACTTCACATAAATTTCAACATCTTTACCAATAATGCGTGGAATATTCTCAAGCTTGATCAGTGGAGTATTACCCTCACCCAAAGAGATCGCACGAGTAGTTGCAGACACTGGTAAACGGTCGCGATAGCGGTCAACTAAACCAGTATAACGATTGGCATTCGACATGATGATGTTCCAATTGTGTGTAGAGCTTGGCAAGGGGAAATACTCCCCTTAACCCGATTAATTATCAAGCGATTCTAAACGAATTCGTACAATTTCGCCATGAATGACGGGTAATGCTTGAATTTGTGAGAGCGCTGCATCCATTTTTGATTCGACGATAGGATCGGTCAGAATCACGATCGGAATAAGGTCTTTTAAGCGAGGTTGCTGCATGATGGCATCGATACTGATCCCGGCACGACTGAGGATCGTGGTGACATCGGCAAGCACGCCCATTTGATCTTCGGCATTAATACGGATGTAATAGCCGGTGGTCATTTGTTCACGACTCAAGATCGGTAAATCGGTCAGGGCTTCAAAGGCCAGTTGCGGAATGGTTCCGGCACCGTCTTCGGTATAAATAATATCACGGACGATATCGACTACGTCAGCAACTACAGCAGAAGCGGTTGGGCCAGCACCTGCGCCAGCACCATAATAAAGGGTTGGACCGACTGCATTGGCTTGTACCAGAACCGCATTTTTCACGCCGTTAACATTCGCAATCAGCTGGTCATCTGGAATTAAAGTCGGATGTACACGTAATTCAATTCCGGCATCGGTACGGCGTGCAATACCTAGGTGTTTGATGCGGAAACCCAAATCTTCTGCGTATTTCACATCTTGTGCAGTGACTTTGCCAATTCCTTCAGTAAAGACTTTATCAAACTGTAGCGGAATACCAAATGCACAGGAAGCCAGAATCGTCAGTTTATGTGCAGCATCAATCCCTTCCACGTCAAAGGTAGGATCAGCTTCTGCATAACCCAGTTCTTGCGCTTCTTTCAGTACATCTTCAAAAGCACGACCTTTTTCACGCATTTCGCTGAGAATGAAGTTCCCCGTACCATTGATGATGCCCGCCAGCCATTCAATCTTGTTGGCCGCCAGACCTTCACGAATCACTTTAATAATGGGAATACCGCCAGCCACTGCCGCTTCATAGGCAATCTGCACGGCATTGTCTTCAGCCGCTTTAAACAGCTCATTCCCATGTTCAGCCAATAGCGCCTTGTTGGCAGTGACAATATGCTTGCCATGTTTCATGGCTTCCATAATGATTTCAAAAGCAGGATGAATCCCACCCATGACTTCGACCACCACGTCTACGTCAGGTTGACGCACGATGTCCATCAAGTCTGCACTTTGTTTCACTGATGCAGGTAGGTCCAGATCAGGACGTGGACGACGGGTGCCTACATGGGTAATTTCAATTTCACGACCGGTGCGACGTTTGATCTCAGCAGCATTTTCTTTTAATAGTTTCAAGGCACCACCACCTACAGTACCAAGACCGAGGATTGCCAGACGAACTGGTTTCACGTCACACTCCAAATTAAACAGTTTTTTACAAGAGCCTAGATCATAGCTAAAAAACCCGCCTGACTCTAGGGTCATTTCAGAATATCTTTATCTATAAAATAAAGTTAAATAACGTATTAAAATGAGTTATTTAAGCCGATTCAATAATTCCGATGTAGACAGGTAACCACCCAGATAAGTGCCTGCCGAATTATAAATGGCAGGGGTGCCATTCACGCCCATATTCAGACCCATTTGATATTGATCTTGAACAGGATTTTCACATTTCTCTGCGCTAATCTGTGCGCCTGAAATCGCCTGGTCAAAGGCACTGCGACGGTCGGCACTGCACCAGATCGCTTCCATGGCCGGCATATGCTGTTCACCACGCGGCCAGGCGATATAACGTACTTCAATGCCTTTGGCATTCATCTCATCCATTTGCTCATGGAATTTATGGCAATACGGACAGCTGACATCGGTAAATACATAGACCACATGCTTGGCTTTACCTTTGGCTGGATAGACCAGTAAGTCTGCTGGTTTGAGTTCAGCAAAGAGTTTACTGTTGATGCCTGCCTGCAGATTTTCGCTGACATTGTGTAGCTGTTTGTCGCCGAGACGGATCACATCGCCTTGAATCAGATATTTACCGTCACTGGTGACATAGACCGCAGACATGCCTTCCAGACTCACCCAGTACAGGTTTGGCACTTCAGTGGCTTTAATGTCGGTAATTTTGGCACTAATGCCAGCGGTTTTGAAATGCTTTTCCAATGTAGAAGCCAGACGCTGTTCTGCATTGCGTTCGGTCAGGGTAGAGGCTTCGCCCGTCGCCGGTGCGCTCGCAGTCAACTCTTGCTTTTTATCGTTGTTAGTGGAATTGGAACACGCAGTCAGACCCAAACCAGCAGCAAGTATGCAAGCCATAAAAATTTTTGAGCGGGCAAATGTCATAAAAAACCCTTTTCTTCTTGGATTAAAAACAGAGCATTAGCATAACAAAAAAAAATACCCACACGTCAAACTTCTCAGTTTATTCCGTCCGGATCTGATTCAAGCCCGTGGATGATGGGTCGCGTGTAGCTGCTGCATTCGTACCTGTGCCACATGGGTATAAATCTGGGTGGTAGACAGATCACTATGCCCGAGCAACATCTGCACCACGCGTAAGTCTGCGCCATGATTAAGTAAATGCGTCGCAAAGGCATGGCGTAAGGTATGCGGTGACAGTTCGGACTGAATTCCGGCCTGCAGCGCATAACGCTTAATGGCATACCAGAAATTCTGCCGGCTCATGATGCCGCCATGCTGGGTCAGAAATAGATAATCAGTCGAAGTCTTGTACAGTTGCGGACGGGCTTCGTTCAGATATTTTTCTACCCATTCACAGGCCATTTGTCCCATCGGAACTAGACGTTCTTTATTACCCTTACCGACGATACGTAAATAACCCTGTTTTAAATTGATCAGTTCCAGACGCAAGTTAATCAGTTCGGTCACCCGGAGTCCGCAGGCATACAATACTTCAAACATGGCGCGATCGCGCAGCCCTAATGCCGTGTTGATATCGGGGGCATGAATCAAAGCCTCGACATCCGCTTCGGATAAATCTTTAGGTAAGGCCCGGCCCAGTTTTGGGGTTTTATGTGCAGTCACCGGATTGTCGCTACGCAGTTTCTGCTCACGCAGAAATTTATAAAATGAACGCAAGGCAGACAGGCAGCGGGCAATCGAACGTGGGCTTTTTTGCTGTTTGGTCAGCGCAATCAGTACATCGGAAATATCATCATGATTCCATTCCGGTAGAGGCTTGCTCAGGCATTCTGCACATTGCACCAGATCGGACAAATAGGCATTGCGGGTATGCGGGCTGACAGTCTGCGCAATCAGATAATCACGAAAACCCTGCAAATAACTGAACGCATCAGGAATCTGGACAGGGGCAGGAATACGGGGTTTTTTATTCAGCATAGGGTGAAAGGATCTGATCTGAAAAAGCGATAATCGGGATTGGTATTCTCCACTGTAGTTTAATTTTATGACCGTGTCGATGTGGTATAAGGCTAAATCGAAATGTAATTAATCTTATTTGTTAATTATTCTCATTTGTTTGTATACTGTACAAAATAGTTTAGGAATTTCACGGTGCGTTTGTCTGATTTAAAAGCAAAACAAATTGCCATCATTCGAAAAGTGAGTCGAACAGCTGATGGTGAAAGTGCTCTACACGATGTTGTTGCGAGTCGTTTGGAAACTTTAGGCTTTGTACCAGGTACAAAGGTACAAGTCATTACTAAAGGTATTTTTGGTGGAGATCCCATTTTGATTCAAGTTGGATTCACACGTTTTGCTTTGCGTAAATCAGAAGCAGCCAAAATTGAAATCGAACAGGCGGTGTCGGCATGAGTGATACATTACGTATTGCCCTTGTCGGTAACCCTAACTGCGGTAAAACTTCATTATTCAACCACTTAACCGGAACACGCCAAAAAGTCGGTAACTATGCGGGTGTCACGGTTGAACGTAAAGTCGGTACGTTTCAGCTTGCCTCAGGCAAAGCGGTACGGGTACTGGATTTGCCGGGAACTTATAGTCTGGATGCGACCAGTCCGGATGAAGAGATTACCCGCAACGTCGTACAAGGTAAAATTGCGGAAGAGCAGGAGCAGGATGCATTTTTGTGTGTGGTAGATGCCACTAATCTAAAATTGCATCTGGGTCTGGTGCTGGAAATGATTGCGCTGGATCGTCCGGTGCTGGTCGTGCTGAACATGATGGATGAAGCACGCCGTCGTGGCATGCAGATCAATACCCAGAAGCTGTCTGAGCGACTGGGCGTGCCTGTGGTAGAAACGGTGGCTGTGCGCAGTTCAGGCATTGAAAACCTCAAAAATGCGCTAGATCAGGGCAAGTATTCTGTACCGCAGACCGAACTCAGTGGCTTGAAAGGTAACAGTCACCAGCGCGTAGAAAACATTCTGAATGACGTGGTCAATTTCGTCGATCAGGAAGATAAACGTACCGATTTCCTCGACAAGATTTTTCTGCATCCGGTATTGGGCTTAATTAGTCTGGCCGTGATGATGTTCGTGATTTTCCAGGCGGTATTTGCCTGGGCTGCGCCATTTATGGATGGGATTGAAACCTTCTTCGGCTGGCTGGGTGAGTTCCTCGGCGAATATATTTCGCATCCCTTACTGAATAGCCTGGTGGTGGACGGGATTATTGCCGGTGCCGGTGGCGTGGTGGTGTTCCTGCCACAAATTCTGATTCTGTTCTTCTTTATTCTGGTACTGGAAGAATCAGGTTATTTACCGCGTGCTGCTTTTCTATTAGACAAGCTGATGTTTAAAGCAGGCTTGTCAGGACGTGCCTTTATTCCGTTATTGTCCAGCTTTGCCTGTGCCATTCCGGGGATTATGGCATCGCGGACCATTAGTGATCCGCGAGATCGTTTAACCACGATTTTCGTTGCCCCCTTAATGACCTGTTCGGCGCGCTTGCCAGTTTATGCCTTGCTGATTGCAGCATTTATACCATCACAAACTGTTTGGGGTTTCCTGAATCTGCAAGGTCTAGTGCTTTTTGGTCTGTATATGGCAGGCATCGTAAGTGCTTTGGTGGTGTCTTTTGTACTGAAATTCTTCCACAAAGATAAATCACAGCACATGCTGCTGATGGAACTGCCAAGCTACCGTTTTCCGGACTTGAAAAACGTCTGGATCGGCTTGCTGGATCGCGGCAAAATCTTCTTGAAACGTGTCGGTGGCATCATCTTCGCCTTATCGATTGTGCTGTGGTTCCTGTGTACGTTCCCGCAGCCGCCAGAAGGGGCAACCCTGCCGGCCATTGATTATTCATTAGCGGGGATGCTCGGTCATCTGATGCAGCCGATCTTTGCACCGCTCGGTTTTAACTGGCAGATTTGTATTGCCCTGATTCCGGCGATGGCAGCGCGTGAAGTGGTCGTTGCAGCACTGGGCACAGTCTATGCGATGTCGGCAGTTGATGAAGATGCGATGTCTGAAGGTCTGGCTGCGCTGATCAGCGGTGGAGGTGATCTGGGCTGGTCAGTGGCGACAGGTTTGTCTTTGCTGGTGTGGTTTATTTATGCACCGCATTGTCTGGCGACCCTGGCAACGGTTAAACGTGAAACGGGTTCCTGGAAAACTGTCAGTATCATGACGGTTTACCTGTTTGGTCTGGCATATTTCATGTCATTCCTGACTTATCAAATTGCTTCATATTATTTGGGCTAAATCTCAACTTGGCCTTGGCAAATTGAATTTGCTGCATTGTATATGTATGGGAGATTGAGATGATTGAAATTCTAATTGTGACAGCACTGGTGCTTTGGAGCATGCTGGTCGTATTCAAAAAGGTGTTTCCGAACACCTCTAACTCAGTCTTCCAGAAGCTGTCTGATGCCTGTGCAGCCAAGGGCTGGCAGCGTCTGGCCAAATGGCTGCAACCGGGTATGGCAGCAGGCTGTGGTGGCAACTGTGCCTGTCCGGTTTCAGAAAAAAGTGTAGAAGAAAAGCCGGCTCAACAAGCGGTGAAATGGAAATAATTTCCTTTTCTGGCCAAATTTCAAAAACCGTCATGATCATGACGGTTTTTTTACGCATGGACACAAAAAAAATGTGCAGAAAAGCCAATCAGAAAAGGCATTCAAAACAGCAAAGTGCTACCATTTCGTCAGTTTCAAAATAGACCAAAATATGGGGCGAAAATGTTAATACAACGTGGTGGGTTAAAAGTCGTTGCAGGACTCGGAATATCAGGTGTTGCAGCAGTCAATTTCTTACATGACCAGGGCTACCGCGTTGCAGTAACGGATTCTAGAGCCACCCCCCCGGGACATGACCAGATTCCGGCCGAAGTCCAGACCAGTTTCGGCCAGTTTGATGCCGAGCTGTTGCTGTCTGCTGAAGAAATCGTGATCAGTCCGGGACTGGATCCAAAATTGCCAGAAATTCAGGCGGCGATGGCGCAGGGTATTCCTGTGGTGAGTGAAATCCAGATTTTACGCCGTGCTACGGATAAGCCCATTGTCGCGATTACCGGTTCCAATGCCAAAAGTACAGTGACCACTTTGATTGGCTTAATGGCAGCCGATGCTGGCAAAAAAGTCGCCGTCGGTGGCAATCTGGGCCGTCCTGCACTGGATTTAACCAAAGATGATCCTGAATTCTATATTTTAGAATTATCCAGTTTTCAGCTGGAAACTACTTCAAATCTGGCGGCTGAAGTGGCGGTGGTACTGAACATGAGTGAAGATCATCTGGATCGGCATGGCGATATGATGGGCTATCACACCGCCAAGCACCGGATTTTTCAGGGTGTGAAAAAAGTGGTGTATAACCGGGATGATTCTTTGACCCGTCCTTTGGTGCCAGATGTGACGCCGATGCAAAGTTTTGGCCTGAATGCACCCGATATGAACCAGTACGGGATCCTTAAAGATACCGATGGTGGCATCTGGTTGGCGCGTGGTCGTGAACGTCTGTTAAAAAGTACCGAGATGTATATGCAGGGCACGCATAATGTTGCCAATGCCCTGGCTTGTCTGGCACTCGGTGAAGCGATTGGTTTGCCATTGGACAGCATGCTAAACACTTTAAAAACTTTCAAAGGTCTGGAACATCGCTGCGAATTTGTCAAAGCAGTGCAGGGCGTACGTTATTATAACGACTCCAAAGGCACCAACATCGGTGCAACCTTGGCAGCACTGGACGGTCTCGGCATGGCCATTGAAGCCCAAGGCGGTAAAGTCGCGATTATTCTCGGTGGTCAGGGCAAAGGGCAGGACTTTAAAGCCTTGCGTGAATCATTAAGCAAATATGCCAAAGTAGCGGTATTAATCGGTGAAGATCGTCCCGTCATTGAAGCAGCGATTGCGGGTACGACTGAACTGATTCATGCGGACAGCTTGCAGCAGGCAGTAGAAATCTGCCAAAAGCACACTCAGGCACATGATGTCGTGCTATTGTCTCCTGCATGCGCAAGTTTTGATATGTTCTCGGGTTATCCTGAGCGTGGTCGCAAGTTTGTTGCGTATGTGAATGAACTCAATTAAGAATAACAAGGATTCGTGATATGGCTGGGTTTGCTCAGACTACGATCAATAAATTAAATCAATTTTATACGCAGTGGATACCTAGAATACCTGCTGAAGTGAATCCACGGAATGTATTGATTTTCTGTGTGTTGGCTTTGCTCTGCATTGGTTCGATCATGGTGGCATCGGCCTCGATGCCCTATGCAGAACGTATGCATGAAAATCCGTTTCACTATATTAGCCGACATGGGATTTCGATTTTTGTCGCTGCCGTAGCAGCTTTTCTGGCTTATAAAATCCCCTTAAAAGTCTGGTTTAATAACACTTTCTTTTTGTGGATTATTACCATCGTACTTTTGGTGGCCGTGCTATTTGTCGGGACGGAAGTCAATGGTTCCAAACGCTGGATTCGGATCGCAGGCTTTACCTTACAGGCTTCGGAAGTCGCCAAAGTGATGATGGCAATTTTTACTGCAGACTACGTGGTGCGCCGTGCGGAAGAAGTACGGAATAATATCAAGGGTCTGGTCCGTTTAAGTGCCATCATGGGTGCTACCGTCGGTTTGATTATTCTCGAGCCTGACTTGGGTGCAACCGTGGTAATTACCTTAACCATGCTTGGCGTGTTCTTTCTGGCGGGTGCGCCGTGGATTCAGTTCGGTGTGGCTTTTATGACCTTGGTCGGCGCATTTGCTGCCGCGATTCTGTTGGAACCGTATCGTCTGCAACGTCTGCTGTCTTTTTCGAATCCTTGGGAAGATCCCTTAGGCACCGGTTATCAGCTCTCTAATGCCCTTATGGCCTTTGGCCGTGGGGAATGGGCAGGGGTAGGCTTGGGGCATAGTATCCAGAAAATGTCTTATTTGCCTGAGGCGCATACCGATTTCATGCTGGCAATTTTGGGTGAAGAATTTGGCTTTTTAGGCATTTCAACCATCCTGATCTTGTCCTTCACCATGCTGGTTTGCTGTATCCGCATTGGACACCGCGCCTTGCAGCATCAATATTTGCGTGCCGGCTATCTGGCTTATGGCATCAGTATCATTTTCCTGTTACAGATTCTGGTGAATGCCGGTATGAATATGGGCATGTTGCCGACCAAGGGTTTGACCTTGCCATTTATTAGTTATGGCGGTTCATCCCTGATTATCTGTGCGGTCATGATCAGTCTGATTCTGAAAATTGATTCGACCACGCGTCAGGTCAATCCAAGCCGCGAAGAATCAAGCTTCTAGATTGGAGTTTCGTCCTGGCTCTGGCTGAGCATGGTCCAGTACTGTGCTCGGCATTGCGGTTCCACAATTGGAACAGGTCACAAAAGCAGATTTAGGCTTGGAAAGTGGAATCAAGGGTATAAAAAATAAAGAAAAATAATTACGCTGCTGTTTTAGCTCATAGCCCGAATGAGTACGGCAGACCGGACACAGAAACTGGCTTTTCTCAATGGTTTTGGTTTTAGGGCCGACGCCAAAAATAAAAAACATACTCTTCTTCCTATCTATTTTTCATTGTAGAAGTCTAGCTTAAGTGAAAAGCTGTTTTTATAAATAGTGACCTTGTAGCTCAGTTGTATGTGGAATCCGCTCAATGTCCCATTGTACTACCGCCTGTTGCAGCATCCGATCGGGAGTGTCCAAATCAACTTCAGCCTGATGCAAAGCCTGAAGTGCCTGTTTTAATAATTGGGGTGCCTGAGTTAAATCCAGTGCTTGGGCCAGATTTTGTTTCGACAGTTTTTGTCCCTGATCATTCATTGCCAGCGGCAGATGCATATAGCTCAGCTGCGGATAACCGAGTAACTGTCCCAAATAGATTTGTCGTTCGGTATTATCTAAAAGATCAGCCCCACGTACCGCATGAGTCATACCTTGCAGATAGTCATCGACTACTACAGCCAGCTGGTAATTCATAATGCCGTCACGACGTTTTAAGACAAAATCGCCCAGATCTTTTTTCAGTTCTGAACAGTGCTGACCTTGCAGCCGGTCTTCAAAACAGATTTCAACATCTTCAACTTTTAAACGGATGGCCTGATGCTCAAAAGCCAGACCCAAGTTGCGGCAGGTATCCTGATAGATATGGTTGGAACCGAGCATTTTACGGGTACATTGACAGGCATAGACTAGGTCTTGCTGACGTAATTGCTGGATGACGTCTTCGTAAATATCTAAACGGTCTTTCTGGAAAATGATTTCGGCATCAGGTTCAAGCTGAAAGGCATCCATGGCACGCAGGATATGCTCTTCGCTGCCGGGATAAATGCGGGGAATATCGGTGTCTTCAATCCGGACCAGCCATGTGCCTTGATTGGCTTTGGCATCGCAGTAACTGGCAACTGCGGTAATGAGGGAGCCAAAATGCAAAGGGCCGGTTGGCGATGGCGCGAACCGACCCACGTAATTCACTTCAGCTTTCCCTCCCTTTATTAAAGGGAGGGGCAGGGAGGGATTACTTAACGACATGCTTAACCGTTATTTTGCTTCTCTTTGATCTCTGCAAGGGTTTTGCAGTCAATACATAAAGTAGCCGTTGGACGTGCTTCTAAACGACGCAAGCCAATCTCGATACCACAAGTTTCACAGAAACCATAGTCATCATTCTGGATTGCTTCGATCGACTGTTCGATTTTACGAATCAGTTTACGTTCACGGTCACGGGTACGTAACTCAATCGCAAACTCTTCTTCCTGAGTCGCACGGTCATTCACATCTGGAAGAGCAGTATTTTCGTCTTGCATCGTATTCAGGGTACGATCCACTTCTGACATCAACTCAGCTTTCCAAGCCAGCAAGATTTGGCGGAAATGCTGAAGCTGACCTTCAGACATGTATTCTTCATTTTTTTTAGGTTGATAAGGTTCAATACCAAATAAGCTAGCAGTAGAACCACCGTCAGTCGTTTTAGGCTTAGATTTGCGTACGCGCTTTGCAGCTTTCTCTTCTACAACATCAGTTTGATTGTCTAAGACTTGATTTTGGTTGTCATTCGCCATTTAGGGCATTCCTCATCTATGCGTATGATTGCTACGCAAAAAATATGGTGATATGCAGTTTTTTATCCACCCTGTAGAAAGATTATCCTCCTATGGGGGCCGTCATCATATAGACTTTTTATGCTTATTGATAGTCTTTGATGTCTGGACTATGCATATCACATTTCCTTTGGTTGCAATAAAGTAATGCAAAAAAAACAAATTGAAAAGTTAATAACCTGAAATTTCGGTATTAATATTTTGCTGGCTCAATGCCACCCGTTCAATATAGGTATCAAACTCACCATTTTGTTGCAAATGTAATACACGATAACCTGGTGCCGCCTGATCTAGCGCGAAATCTTCACTTTTAGGTTTAAACTGCACACTGGTCGATGGCGTGGATAAAAAGTAGATGCCATGCCATTCGTTGCAGGAATCCTGATGCACATGACCAAACAGAACCAGCTTGATATTATGATGCCGAGCCAGTACATCTTTCAAATCTTCAGCATTTTTCAGCCGGTGCTGATCAATCCAGTGCGATTTCATCGCAAAAGGATGATGATGGCAAGCGACAATGACATGCTGATGCTTAAATTCAAGCAATAATTGGTCCAATTGATCGAGTTGAGCTTGTTCCACCCAGCCATCGATCTTGCCTTGAACGGCACTATTTAACAGGATCATGGTCCAGGTGCCAAAATGAATGGCATGTACCTGATTCGCATGCTGGTAAAAAGGGAACACCCGAGAATCGTCATGGTTACCTGGAATCTGATAATACGGCACGTTTAAAGACTGGACAAATGCTAAATAGCGTTGATAAGTCTGCTCGACCGGCACCTGTGCCAGATCACCGGTATGAATCAGTGCATCCATTTGGGGAAAGCGCTGTTGGATCTGCTGCATCACCTCGTGAAAACTCTGCTCGGGATTCATCCGGGCAAATTCCAGCTCTTCCCGATCCATCAAATGGGTATCAGAAATCTGGATAATGGTCCAATCTGGCTGTGTGTTTATGCTTGACTGCTGAAAACTCATGTCTTTCCCCTTAGACATATTCCTGCAGTATGAATATGTTGTTGCAACCATTGCAAGGCCATAATGACAGGTGCATTTCTTAAGCGACCATTCGTGAGCAAGGACGGAATATCAGCATAATCCAGAATATGCAGCTGGATATTTTCACCTTCATCCGGCATGCCAAAAATACCGCCCTGTTCAGGCAATTCGGTCTGCGCCACATATAAATGAAATAATTCGGAACATGCCCCGGCGGACGGATAGAAGCTGAAAATGTGCTGCAGCTCATCCAGGGTACAGCCTGATTCTTCGAGTGCTTCGCGACGGATGCATGTTTCAGGCGCTTCATCGCCATCCAGAACGCCAGCAATTACTTCGAGTTGCCAAGGAGAGTCGATATCATCCAGTCCGCCAATCCGGAACTGTTCGATCAGGCCGAATTTCTGCTGTTGATGATTGTACATCAGCACACCCGCTGCTTCTGGCCGATGAATCAGCTCACGTTGCAAAATAGGGGTTGAGCTTTCCTGATTAAATAAACGATGTTTCAGGCTGACTTTTTCTACCTGAATAAATCCCTGGTACAAGAACTCACGTGCCTCTACGCTAAAGTCTTTTTTATTATAAGAGGCCTGTTTAATAATATTCATATGCTCAGATAGAATGAATTGATTTATTTTCATCCTATCTGAGTTTTTTTTGAAGACAACTGTTTTTTTTACAGTTTTATAGTTTGTGGTATAAATTTTGACCAGAGTTGTGGAAGCTGGCTTTCATCTGATTCATGCCGGCTTCAATTTCGGCCTGAGAGCTTGCCGGCTGATCAGGATTGGCCTGTTGACTGGCATAATCACGAACATTCTGGCTAATCTTCATTGAACAGAACTTTGGTCCGCACATGGAACAAAAGTGCGCGGATTTATGCGCGGCTTTCGGCATGGTTTCATCATGCATGCTGCGCGCCGTGTCCGGATCCAGACTCAAGTTAAACTGGTCTTCCCAGCGGAACTCAAAACGCGCCTTGGACAGGGCATTATCCCGGGCTTGCGCACCCGGATGACCTTTGGCCAGATCGGCTGCATGTGCGGCAATCTTGTAGGTAATAATGCCGTCTTTGACATCCTTTTTATTGGGTAAACCGAGATGCTCTTTCGGCGTCACATAACACAGCATTGCGGTGCCGTACCAGCCAATCATCGCGGCTCCTATTGCCGAAGTAATATGGTCATAACCCGGTGCGATATCGGTGGTGAGTGGCCCCAAGGTATAAAAGGGTGCTTCTTTACAGACTTCCAGTTGCAGATCCATATTTTCCTTGATCATATGCATCGGGACATGGCCCGGGCCTTCAATCATCACCTGAACATCATGCTCCCAGGCACGGTGGGTCAGTTCGCCCAAAGTTCGAAGTTCGGCAAATTGCGCTTCGTCATTGGCATCCTGCACACAGCCCGGACGTAGGCCATCGCCGAGACTAAACGATACGTCATAAGCTTTCATGATCTCGCAGATTTCATCGAAATGGGTATACAAGAAGTTTTCCTGATGATGTGCCAGACACCACTGCGCCATGATCGAACCGCCACGCGATACGATACCGGTCAAACGGTTGGCAGTCAGCGGTACATATCTTAAAAGCACGCCGGCATGAATGGTGAAATAGTCCACACCTTGTTCAGCCTGTTCAATCAGGGTGTCTTTAAAGATCTCCCAGGTCAGGTCTTCGGCCACACCATTGACTTTTTCCAGTGCCTGATAGATCGGTACGGTTCCAATTGGTACAGGAGAGTTGCGGATAATCCATTCACGGGTTTCATGAATATTCTGGCCGGTCGAGAGGTCCATAATCGTATCTGCGCCCCAACGTGTCGCCCAGGTCATTTTCGAGACTTCTTCTTCGATACTTGAACCGAGTGCAGAATTACCAATATTGGCATTGATTTTGACCAAAAAATTACGCCCGATGATCATCGGTTCCAGTTCCGGATGATTGATATTGGCCGGAATAATCGCGCGGCCGGCGGCGACTTCCTGACGCACAAATTCTGGCGTAATTTCAGTCAGGTTTTTTGCACCAAAATTCTGGCCCGGATGCTGGCGCATATCGACACCATCGAGTTGACGTAGGTTTTCACGAATGGCAATGTATTCCATTTCCGGTGTGATAATGCCTTGCTTGGCATAATGCATCTGGGTGATGTTGCGGCCGCATTTGGCTTTGCGTGGTTTTTGAATATGCGCGAAACGGATCGCAGCGGTACGGATATCGCGTAAACGCTGGCGGCCAAATTCAGAACTGAGCTGATCCAGAATTTCACTATCGTTGCGCTGCTCAATCCAGCTTTCACGAATATTCGGCAGACCTTTGTTCAGGTCAATCGTCACATCGGGGTCAGTATAAACACCAGACGTGTCATAGACCATTAATGGCGGATTATGTTCACCGCCCAGACTGGTCGGGGTTTCACTTAAGGAAATCTCCCGCATCGGTACCTGAATATCAGGACGGGAGCCTTGCAGATAGACTTTACGTGAGGCAGGCAGAATTCGCGTTAAATCGCGTGCTTCCTGTTCATGAGCGGAGAGAGTGGTTTCAGAAGAAAGATTCGTTAACTGGTTCATGGCTATGATCCTTATGATGACATCAACGAATCAAGCACGACCAAAAACGTAGGCAGATTTATCCTGAACAGATAAAGCAAGGGCTGGGTTTTTAGCTGGCTTGATTCCTACGCAGGTATTAACCTGATCAGGTTCAACGGTACTCATGCTCAATTCCTGATAACGATAAAAGGAATCACATGATCTCAGCGAGGCATTACTCGCGCTCCGTCAAGCGAGGCTAAAGCTTAGCTCAGTTTAGGCAGAATAAACAGGTCTAAATCGCTCAACTTTAAACGAGGATTGATTTAGACATGGCGATATTGATTGAAGGTGAAACTGATCCCAACTAGATACAGATGGCATCGGTAAAGCAGTCTTTATCATATTTTTGTGAGGGCGGGCTGATCTGGGCATAGTACAGAATCTGTTCTGCTTCCGAGCGGTTTCTATAATCGGCAGGCAAGACTTGTTGGCGCTGTTCCGGAGTCATGTCCAGAAATTCCAGAAACAGGCGTGCCTGTGTGGACAGCGTTGATTTCTGGCCGTTTGATAGTCCAATAATAGTTTCCAGATGACTGGTATCCACAGCATAACGATCGCGATAATCTTCCGACACCGGGGATTGCTCGGTACCTCTAAACAGGAAATAGGTATATTGCTTCAGCAGATATTCAGCATCGCGTTTATAACTGCTATTCGGATAAGTCTTGAGATAGTCTTCCCAAAGCAGACTGCGGGCTGCAATATCAGTGGCTTCAATCTGCAGGCGTTTTTCCACCAGCACCGGTTCCATATTCTGTTCCGCCAGATTTTCAATAAAGGCTTTTTCAGCGGCCGGTAAATAAGGGGCAAAAATACGCGCCAGATATTCCGGACTGCGGCGATAATGTAAAGTGCCATCCCCCAGATCCAGCAGTTCTACATAAGCCTGCCCCTTGTGTTTTAACAGATACTGGTCACGTGAGGTGAGCTGTTGAAAATGCGCATGCTGAATGGTGGGATGCTGCGCCATTTCCAGTGCATACTGCTCAAAGGCGCGTTGCTGAAATTCGGTGCGATCCACCTTTAAAAAGCGCTGATACATTTCGGTAGAGCGCTGCATCAGTTGCTTCTGCTCCGCCAAGTCCATCAACGGCAGGCACACTTTAAGATCCTGATTAATCTGCTCCAGCGCAAACGTCGTGCGCTGGTCATTAATCTGGGACATATTTTTTTCAATATTCTGGCACATGAGGCTAAAGTCACTGACTGGACTTTGCGTTTGCTTCGCCTCAGTCTGTTCGACCTGGATCTGTGGATCTGAGGGCTGTTGGCAGCCCCCAAGAAGCAGCACGCTACCAGCAAGCACACAGGCTTTGAATATCGACGGGAATGGCATTAACACTATGCTTCAGGACTCTGTATATATAGGTGAATTCAGAAAATAACGGCCTTACTGGGAGATATTGTATAGATCAAACTAAAATACTATGTTTAGTATTGTGAATTGCTTTGTTACATTGCCGGTATGGGAGCCAGAAAATTGAATTAATGATGGATAAAAATTGATCTTTATATTAAAAAATTAATAAAAATCATACGTAAAAATTCAAGAGATCTCTTTAGTATGGCTTAGCTTAAAGCGCCAGAATTTTTTGATCTGAATGGCTGTTAGGGGTTAACACTATAAAATGAAATTAAAACGCAGTGTCATGGCCTGTTTATTGCTATTAATTAGTCCGGCGATTTTTGCCCTGGATTTACAAGAAGCGTATGCACGCGCCCAGCAAAATGATCCAAATTGGCAGGCGAATGTGTTGCAGTACCAATCTGATCAGCTCAATCTGGGGATTGCCAGCGGAAATTTGCTGCCGACCGTGACTTTATCTGGAAATGTGACCCGTAAAAACCAGTCCGTCAACAACTCAGAGTCTGAAGGTTTGCCTGCTGAATTTGGTGAGTTGCAAAGTTCCAGTACAACCAGCCGTCAGGTGGCCTTAACCGCACGCCAACCTTTATTTCGCTGGGATGCCTGGCAAGGTTATAAGCAGGTCAAGACCTCGGTCGAACTCAGTGAAGTCAATCTGCGTCTGCAAAAACAGCAGCATATTTTACAGGTGGCCGAAGCCTATTTTAATGTCTTGCGGCAGCAGTCTTTGACTACGGCTTATTTACAGGAAGAGCAGGCGCTGTCTGAACAGTTACGCATGATGAATGCTAAGCTGAAAGAAGGTTTGGTGGCGCGTAGTGAGGTCAGTGAAGCCAATGCCCAGTATCAAAGTGCCCAAGCCAACCGGATTTCGACTCAAGTTCAGCTGGTACTGGCCCAAGAACAGCTGGCACAGTTAATCGGCCCTTATCAGGAAAATCTGGCGGTATTACGCAACGATTTCCAGTTCCAGAAACCGGTTCCAAGTGATATGCAGTCCTGGACCGAATTAGCACAAAGCCAAAATCTGAATATTCTGCAAGCGCGTCTGCAAAAGCGCTATTCTGAAGATGCCAAACGGGTCGAACAGGCTGCGCTCTATCCGCAGGTCGAAGTGGTCGGAACCTATGGCTATTTAAAGCAAAGTCCGGCTACGATCATGTCCAGCAATGGAGATTTCGACCAGATTGGGGTGGAGGTGAACTGGAATGTATTTAGCGGTGGACGCACGCAAAAAAGTATCCGTCAGGCCGGCGTTAATGTGCAAAAAAGTGAAGCGCAACTGGATGCGGCTATCCGTAAAGCCAATACCGATGTGAAACAGTCCTTTATGCAGGTAGAAACCGATCAGGCCAAACTGAATGCACGTAAAGCCGCGATGGACTCTTCGGAAATTGTCTCACAAGCGTCCAGAGCCCAATATCAGGAAGGCTTAAAAACCATGGTCGATGTGTTGCTGGCACAGCGTAATGCCTTTTCTGCCAAGACCGATTATTTGAATGCCAAATATGATTATCTGTTGCATGTGCTGCAATTGCAGGCCTCGGTCGGGCAGTTAACCGAAAAGGAACTGGCAGAGCTGAATGCCTGGCTGATTGAATATGATTCGCCTCAGCCTCTATGAGGCTACTATTGTCATCAAACTTTCATCATGGATATGCTTTAATATGATTTATTATTGATCATTGTCCTCTATCGTTCAGGAGTAGCTTTCCTTGTGTCCAAATAATCCTGTATTAAGTCATCACATTTCTTCGCAATTTAATGAAGAACTGCAGGACGTAAATACCAAATTCATGACGATGGGCGGACTGGTAGAACAGCAGGTAGCTAATGCCATTCATGCCCTATTGGACACAGATGTCTCAATGGCAGTAGATGTGCAGTTTCAAGATAATGTCGTCAATCAGATGGAACGAGATATTGATGAAGCGCTGACCCTGATTCTGGCGCGCCGTCATCCTGCCGCGATTGATTTACGTATGGTGCTTGCCATGTCCAAGGCCAATACCGATCTGGAACGGATTGGCGATGAAGCCTCGAAAATAGGCCGAATTGCACAAAGCTTGTGTGAAGAGGGTAGCTCACCACGCGGTTATATGGAAACCCGGCATATTGGCAACCAGGTGCGGGTGATGATTCATGATGCACTGGATGCTTTTGCGCGTCTGGATGTAGATCAAGCTTTGAAGGTCATGTTGGCGGATGCGGATATTGACCGTGAATATCAGTCAGCCACACGTACGCTTATGACTTATATGATTGAAGACCCACGGCATATCAGTCGTGTCATCAATGTATTGTGGGTGCTGCGTTCACTCGAAAGAATTGGCGATCATGCCCGGAATATTTCGGAACAGGTGATCTATATGGTCAAAGGTTTTGATGTGCGTCATACCAGTGTTGAAGAAATTGAACAGAAAGTTCAGCGTTAAATCTTAAAAAATTAAAATAAAAAAACCTCCGTACCGGAGGTTTCTTTATTGAGATAGAGAAGCTAACTATGAGTTTCTTCCTCGGCATCATCTTCAAAAGTT
Source organism: Acinetobacter lwoffii (assembly GCF_002321025.1). GTDB lineage: Bacteria > Pseudomonadota > Gammaproteobacteria > Pseudomonadales > Moraxellaceae > Acinetobacter > Acinetobacter lwoffii_Y. Next base: position 14,019 of record NZ_DCLL01000032.1, on the reverse strand, counting down.
TTGGCAATTTTTTCAATATTCAGGCTTTTGGCCATCGCATCAAAGATTTCCTTATACACGCCTTGCTGATGATAAAGCTGGTCGTGCTCGCCATGCTCAGCAATCGTTCCTTCTTTCATCACGTAAGTATAATCCGCATCAATAATCTGCGACAGGCTATGCGAAATGATGATCACGGTACGGCCTTGCTTGATCTGGTCCAGACTGTGTTTAATCTGTTCCGTGGCAATTGCATCTAGACTCGCCGTCGGTTCATCTAGAAAAATAATCGGTGGATTTTTCAGGAACATCCGTGCCAAGGCAATCCGTTGCTGCTGGCCGCCAGACAGCATCAAGGCATCGTTATCATAACCATCCGGTAACTGTAAAATCTGCTCATGAATCGAGGCTTTTTCTGCTGCCTCAATTACATCCTCCATTGAGGCAGTAGTTTTACCATAACGGATATTGTCAAAGATGGTGCCCTGAAAAATATGATTTTTTTGTAAGACCAGACCAATATGATCGCGTAGATATTGGGTGTCATAATCTTTCAGGTCAATGCCATCCAGTTTGATCTGACCTTGCTGTGGTTCATAAAATTTATCCAGCAAACTGATGAGGGTAGATTTTCCGGCACCCGATAAGCCCACCAAGGCGGTAATTTTATTGGGGCGAATTTCCATATCAATATCTTTCAGGGCATGGTGGCCGTTTGGATAATAAAAATTCACGCCACTCAGTTCAAATTTGCCTTGGACAATCGGTTTCTGCTGACCGCTTTGTTCAATTTCATCATCGGCCTCCAGAATTTTGAAAAAGCTTTCTGAATAGATCATGGCATCATTCACTTCATCATAAATCCGGTGCAGGGATCGAATTGGGGCAGAGACATTATTAAATAGCAGCACATGAAACATGATCATACCGATACTCATCTGGCCATCCAGCACAAAGTAGGAGGTTAAAATAATGATCAGTACAATCCCGATCTGTTCCAGAAAAGTTTTCAGGCCATCAAACAGGAAACTGGTCTGGCGGGTTTTCATCTGATTGTCGGTCAGTTCACGCTGTAAACCGAGCTGCTTTTCCGATTCAATCGATTCGCGGTTAAAAGACTTAATCACGGTAATCGAGTTGATGATACTGAGAATGCCCTGACTTTTTCTCTCCCGACCATCGCGAAGACTGCGGCGCCAGCCCCCGAGTTTTTGTGCCTGCTTATAGGTCAGCCAGAAATAGATAGGAACAATAGCAGTCGCGACCAGACCGACATACACATTGGCATAGTACATTAGCCCCAAAGCCACAATGGCACTGGTAAATAACGGTAAAATATCAATAAAGAAAATTTGCACCAGACGGGTCAGTGAGCCAATGCCACGGTCAATCCGGGTCTGTAATTTACCGGCCTGGTTATTTTCCTGATTAAAAAATTCCAGCCGATATTTTAAAAATTTTTCAATAATCCCTTGGGCCAGATCCTGAGAGACAAAAATCCGCAGTTTCTCTCCATAGAACTTCTGCCCGAACTGGACAAAGGCATTGATAATTTCTTTGCCGAGCAAAATCGCCGAAATCGTGATCAGAATATGCCAGCCTTGTTCCAGTCCTTGACCGGTTTCGAGTAGCGAATTGATGCTGTCGACCGCATATTGCAAGGTAATGGCATTGACCTGTGCGGTGAATGAGCCAATCAGGGTCAGAATCAGCGTGGCAATCACCAGCAACCGGTAAGGCTGAACAAAGGGGCGAAGTTTCTGAAACAGCTGCCATAAGTTCATAAAAGGATTATTTTTATTGTGAAAGTTGAATTCAGTCTAGGCAGGAATTAGGCTAGCCACAAGCATAAATATTGTAGTCATTTGTGAAGAGCAGTTGTAATCCTTTAGGTCGAATGTCAGTATTTTCATGTGGATACTGGATTGAATTGATATGACTCTCGATTTATTTGCACCCCAGCCGCAAGCCAATGTATTACCTTTTGATGGGGTAGTGGAGGATTATGGCCTGATTTTGGATCAGGAACAAAGCCAGCAGTATCTACAGCATTTTCTCAGTCAGCTGGCCTGGCAACATGATGAAGTGCATTTATTTGGCAAGCACCATGTCACAGGTCGCCAGGTGGTCTGGTATGGCGATGAACATTATCAGTATCGTTATTCTGGTACGCTCAAACAAGCTCAGGTATGGACACCCGGATTATTCCGTTTAAAGCAGCATATTGAAATTCTGGTCGGTCATCCCTTTAATTCCTGTCTGGCCAATTTGTATGAAGATGGTTCCCAAGGCTTGGGCTGGCATAGTGATGATGAGCCGGCGTTATATACAGGTACCTCTCGGGAAAATGTCATCGCTTCTCTAAGTCTGGGAGCTACCCGTAAAATGAGCTTTAAGCATAAAATTCACAGCGATAAAGTCGATGTGCTGTTACACAGTGGACAACTGATTGTGATGCGTGGCGCGACGCAGCAGCACTGGAAGCACAGTATCAGCAAAACCAGCAAAGTTTTAACACCGAGAATTAATCTGACTTTTCGTTATTTTTATCCTTAAGAAGCATTTTGGAGTGTAAAAAAGCACCCTAAAGGATGCTGATTTAAAAAAATTTAAAAACAGATTAAGGCGTGATTCCGGCAGGATGGCGATACCAGCTTTCAATCAACAAGGCAGCCGCAATACTGTCCGCAGAGAGTTTCTTGCCTCGACCTTGAGCTTGGTAATGATCCAGTTCATCGCGTGCTTCACGGGTGGTCAAACGTTCATCCACCATCCAGGTTTCAATATTGGTCTGATGACGTAAACGGCGGGCAAATTTTCGCGCCCGTGTCGACAGCTCCGATTCACTATCATCCATATTCAATGGTAAGCCGACCAGAAATAAATTGGGTTGATGGCTTTTCACGATTTTGAGTAGTTCATCCCAGTTGGGAATACCATCTTTCATGGGAAATAAGGGTAGGGGATTGGCACTAGCAATCAGGGATTGTCCGACCGACATTCCCATTTTTTGTGTACCAAAATCAAACGCCATAATGGTTTGTGGCGCGTTTACATCAGGCATGTCCAATCTCGGAAGATAACCAGTTGCGGTCTACCCCCATTTTTTTATAGGCAGCGTCCCAACGGTCGTTATAAGGTAAATTAAAAATCAGATCCATATCGGAATCACAAATCAGCCAGTCACCACGAGCAATTTCCTGTTCCAGCTGGTGTTTGCCCCAGCTGGCATAGCCAAGTGCAATCTGATAGCGACCAACGCCTTCATTATGCGCAATGGCATCCAGAATATCTTTCGATGTGGTAATACAGACATTCTCGCCTACGGCAATAGACGAATGCCAGGTCGGCTGACCGGTATGCAGGACAAAGCCGGCCTCAGGGCGTAATGGACCACCTTGCAATACTTCATGCGGATTGACATTGTCTGCTTCAATATCAAGATCATTCAGCAATTCTTTAATTTGAATGCCGGCAGGTCGATTGATAATGATGCCTTGCGCACCATCTTGATCATGCCGTGCGAGATAAATGACCGTCTGGGCAAAAAAATCATCATTCGCATGCGGCGGTGCAATCAGACAACGATGTGTCAGAAACTGTTTGGTCACCTGAGCAGTTCTCCTTAAAATTAATTTCTTCGCAGAGAAATCCTATGATCCTAATAGCTACGTTACTAGAGCTTCTTGGATTCACCAAATTTTATTTGTCCAGATTGTAAATATTTAAGCCTGCTGAAATTTCAGCTGACGTAACTGACGGGCATGTTGTAAGGTGGTTTCACTAATCTCTACACCACCTGTCATTCTTGCAAGCTCCTGAATTATTTCATTTTCTTCAAGATTGATAATCGTGCTGCTGGCAGGATCAGTCTGCTGTTTTTTCACCAGTAGGTGCTGATCAGATTGTGCTGCAACCTGCGCCTGATGGGTAATACACAGAATCTGTACATGTTGGGCCAGATCGGCCAGTAAACGCCCGACAATCTCTGCGGTACCACCACTGATCCCGACATCAATTTCATCAAAGACCAGCACTTCCGCTTCGGTTTTTTCCGCATTCATGACTTGCATCACCAACGCAATACGCGAAAGCTCACCACCTGATGCAACCCGGGCCAAAGGCTGTGCCGGAATGCCTTTATTGGCAGTAAAAAGTAGCTGGATAAAGCTCAGGCCTTCGCTAGATGGATGTTCCAGAGGCTCAAACTTAAACTCAAAATGTGCTTCAGGCAGTGCCAGCTGTTTGACCTGCTCAGTGAGCTGCTTGGCCAAAGGTGCTGCGGCTTCACGGCGAATCTGATCCAGATGTTGGGCTTTATCCAGAAATTCCTGATAAGACACTGCTACCTGTTCAGCCAGTGTTTCCGGATCTTCCAGTTGATGTAACTGTTCCAGTTCACTTTGCCAGGCTTCATATTCTTCTTTCAGTAATTCTGGCTGGGTACGATATTTACGTGCCAGACGATGGAAGATTTCTAAAGTTGAATTCAGTACTTCCATGCGTTCAGGATCAAAACTCTGCCGATCCATAAACTGGCGTAAATTCGCTGCTGCATCTTCAAGTTCGCTTTGAGCATTCAGTAGGGAAGTATAAATCCCGGAAAGCTGTTCACTGCGTCCGGCATGCGACTCAACCCGACGCATAATTGATGCCAGTTCCTGAGTGATATTCTGTTCAGCTTCATCCAGCACATTCAGGCTATAGACACAGTCCTGCATAATGGCTTCATGATGCGAGAGCCGATCAAATTCCTGTTCAATTTCAGGATAATCCGTCTGAACAATTTCTTCCAGTTCTTCGAGTTGCAGCTCAAGGGTTTCCAGACGCTGCTTGCGTGTCGCTTGTGCATCCAAAGCTGCCTGATGCTGGCGAATATTTTTTTGCCAAGTGCTATACGCATCACGTACTGCTTGAGCCGGCGCATAAAAATGATAATAACGATCCAGCCAGTGCTTCGGATAAGGCGGTTCCAGAAGTTGCTGCTGACTATGCTGGCTATAGAGTTGTACCAGTAAACGCCCAATTTCTTTCAGTTCAGACAGGCTGCTCGGACGTCCATTGATCCAGGCCTTGCTGCGGCCGGTAGCAAAAATCACCCGGCGTAAATGAATTTCACCTGATTCGTCATCCAGCTCATGTTCTTTTAACCATGCGGCTTCAGGACTGTGTTCCTGATAGCTGAAACTGGCAGTGACATCGGCTTTTTCTGAGCCATAACGTACATAATTGGTATCGGTTCGCTCACCCAAACAGGCAGACAATGCATCCAGTAAGAGGGATTTACCTGCACCGGTTTCACCGGTTAAAACGTTAAAACCTTTATCAATATCAATAGCAAGATGTTCAGCTAAAGCAAAATTGATCAGAGTTAAATGTGTCAGCATAAACGCATCCGGGCTGCGAAAAGTTTGATTGAAATAGCCTGATGTCGGATTGGGGTCGCAACATGGCTGTGATTATTATAAATCAGGACGAATCAATTTCATTCTATCTTAAATTTTAGCGATTTATATATGCTTATTTCACTGTATTTTCGCAAGAAGCTGACTCAGAAGTCCGTTAATGCACTGCTGATTTTCATATTTTTGACATCCCCAATCTTTAAATTAAAGATTCAATTGAGCCTGTTTTTAAAAGAGCGCGTGCAGATCGAAACTTAAGTTTATCTATCAGCAAAATACAGGCCAAAACATGCTGTAAATAGAAGGGGTTCAGGTGATACAGAATATTTGATCGACGCCGACAAACTTCGATTGATTAGTTGAGGGTGCACATTTAAACTACAGCAATCAAAATATTACAAAATGCTTTATCTGGAGAAATCGCATGTCAGCTCAGTTTGATCATGTATCTGTACTTAAAAAATCTAATGTATATTTCGGCGGGTTGTGTATTAGCCACATTGTACAATTTGAAGACGGGACCAAAAAAACTTTGGGTGTCATTCTGCCATCAGAAAATGCCTTGACCTTTGAAACACATGTTCCTGAGCGTATGGAAATTGTTTCAGGTGAATGCCGTGTTCAGATTGGCGATAGCGAAGAAAGTGAGCTGTTCCGTGCGGGGCAGTCTTTCTATGTGCCGGGCAATAGCCGTTTTAAAATCGAAACCGATGATGTGCTGGACTATGTCTGCCATTTTGAAGGTTAAGTCCAGATTCAAGATCAGTGTAAACCGGGCAAGAAATTTCAGTGCGAATCGGTTAAACTAATCAGCTATAGAAATCCTGTGAAGTCAGCTTTACGGGATTTTTCTTTTGTATATAACTAATCTAGAGGTCGTTCATGGCAAAACCTGAATATTTTTATGGCGTACATTCAGTGGAGTCATTGTTAGAGCTTGAGCCTGAACGTGTCTTGATATTATTCACTCTCAAAGGACGCGATGATCAGCGTTTAAAGCGTGTACTGGAACTGGCTGAACCATTTGGGATCAGTGTGCAGCAAGCCAGCCGTGACAAACTGGAGAAACTGGCCGGGCAACCGTTTCATCAGGGGGTCGTAGCCGCAGTTCGTGCTCATCCAACCCTGAATGAAAAAGATCTTGAATCCTTGTTGAGTGCGAATCCTCAAGCGTTGTTATTGGCCCTCGATCATATTACCGATCCGCATAATCTCGGTGCCTGTATCCGTACAGCCGCTGCAATGGGCGTTGAGGCAGTGATTGCGCCACGTGATCGTTCTGCAACGTTAACCCCGACTGCACGTAAAGTGGCTGCAGGTGGTGCGGACAAAGTCAAATTCATTCAGGTCACCAATCTGGCGCGTACTTTGGGTCAAATCAAAGAAGATTTTAATGTTCGTGTTGTCGGAACTATGCTGGATGAAAAAGCGCTGCCGATTCAAAATTTTGATTTTACCGGTACTGGCGTCTGTATCGTGATGGGTGCGGAAGATACTGGCCTACGTCCAATTACGCAAAGCCAATGTGATCAGACCGTGTATATTCCGATGGCAGGTAATCTGCAAAGTCTGAATGTCAGTGTGGCTACAGGCATGGCGCTGTATGAAGCCTGCCGTCAACGTAACCTTTAATTGATGATGGCATTGTCAGACCGTACCCAAGGCTATGTTTTTTTAGTTGTTACCATGTGCATCTGGGGCGGTTTTACTTTAACAGCCCGCCTGAATGCGCTGTGGCAGATCAGTGCTTGGGATATTGTGGCCTTGCGTTTTTCTTTGGCCTTCCTGATTCTGATGCCGATCTTGCTTTATCGTAAAGAGGCCGCTTTTTTACTGAAAAAAGAGCCTTTTATTTTAGCTATGATTGGCGGGGTGATTTATTGCCTGTTTGCCTATAGTGCTTTTCACTACGCACCTACCGCCCATGCTGCAATTTTCTTGAATGGCTGTATTCCGATCTGTACCGCGATCATGGCTTTTTTTCTGATGGGGCAGGCTTTTGATAAACATACCTGGGCCAGCCTGATCATTATGATCGTCGTACTATGTCTCATGAGTATGCTGATGTATCGGGAAACTGGTGTAGCCTTTGGGGCAGGGGACGGGCTGTTTTTTATCAGTGCCATACTTTGGGCGATTTTTACTGTTTTATTGCGTAAATATCAGCTAACTGCATGGCAGGCAATGTGTGGTGTCGCGATCTGGTCGGCAGTGATATATGTGCCGATTTATCTGCTATTTTTACCGAAAAATTTGAGTGTGCCTGAACCCAAGCATTTACTGTTTCAGACCATTTTTCACGGCATATTTGTGGTGATTATTGCTACTTTAAGCTATGTAGAAGCCATCAAGCGTCTTGGTGCATTTAAGGCAGGCAGTATTACCAATCTTGCACCTTTTATTGCGGCAATTCTGGCTGTACCTTTATTAAATGAAACTTTAAGTCTGGCCATGGTGTGTGGCCTGATGGGTATGGCCGTCGGGGCCTTACAGCCGTGGCGCTGGTTACAGCATCAGGACAGTCTGAGCCGAAAATTAGCAGAACAAAAAAAGCAGTCTTAATCAGACTGCTTTTTTTATGCTTCAGCTGGCTGCCATGTTTAAATATTTTTGATGTAATGGTCTGAGATGAGCATAGAGATGATCCAGATGACCATCATTTAGGACAATATCATCGGCCATGGTCTGCTTTTGTTCGCGGGACATTTGGGCGGCAATGATATTGCGAATTTGTTCGATATTCTGGCCATCACGTTGTGAGGCCCGCTCAATTTGCAGTTCGATGGTGGCATCAATCAGTAAGGTATGCTGAGTGAGTTCGTGCTGATTGGTTTCAAATAAAAGTGGTGAAACCAGAATGGCATAGGGACTTTGCGCAGCATGTAGTTGCTGGATAATGGAAGTGCGAATTGCCGGATGGGTAATACTTTCCAGGGTCTTGCGTGCTTCAGGAGACTGGAAGATATATTCACGCAAGGCACGACGATTCAGTGAGCCATCGGCAAGCAGTACCCAATCGCCAAAAGCCTGCTGGATCTGGGTAAGTGCAGGCTGCCCAATTTCGACCACTTCACGCGCTACCACATCGGCATCGACTACCGTGATCCCTTGTGCTTCAAACCACTGACTGGCAGCAGACTTGCCACTGCCAATCCCGCCGGTTAATCCGAGTATAAATTTCACTTTATTGACCTAAATACACTTTCATAATCTGCTCGCCCCACAAAAAAGCAATCCAGCCGGCAATCGCGATATAGGGACCAAAGGCAAAAGGCTGATTTTCCTTGCGGACTTTCAGTAGGATAATCCCGATAATCGCACCAACCAGAGAAGACAGCAGCACAATTAAAGGCAGTAATAAAGGCCCCATCCAGGCACCCAGGGCGGCAAGCAATTTAAAATCGCCATAGCCCATACCTTCCTTGCCGGTAACGATTTTAAATGCATAATACACCACCCACAGACACAGGAAACCAATAATATAGCCCCAGATGGCAGCACCGGGTAAGGTATAAAGTGCATAACTATTTACCCCCAAACCTAGCGCGGCCAAGGGTAAAGTATAACGGTCAGGCAATAACTGGGTGTCAAAATCAATAAAAGTGAGTGCGATCAGCACATAAGTCAGGATCAGGCCAAACAGCATTTGTAGGGTAGGGCCAAATACTGCTACGACAAGGAGTGCACAAACTGCCGTCAGAATTTCAACCAAAGGATAACGGATGCTGATCGGATTCTGGCAGTTGCTACATTTTCCGCGCAGGACCAGCCAGCTAATGACGGGAATATTCTGGTACCAGCGGATTGGCTGATGACACTTGGGGCAAGCTGAAGCGGGTTTGCTTAAACTTAACTTAGTTTCATCAATCACCGGCTGTTCCGGATGCAGGAACATCTGGCAATCAGTACGCCATTCCTGTTCCATCATCTTGGGAGTGCGGTAAATCACGACATTCAGAAAGCTGCCGATACATAAACTAAAAAGCCCAACTGCGATATACAACGCCGTTGGGTTTTGAATAAAATATTGAAGAAAATCGTGCATTAAACCACAGAACCCATTTGGAAAATTGGAAGGTACATGGCAATCACCAGACCACCGACAAGCACACCGAGAACAGCCATAATGAGCGGTTCCATCATCGAGGTTAAGCCGTCAACTGCATTGTCGACTTCATTTTCATAATGTGTGGCTACTTTGTCTAGCATGGCATCTAGTGCACCAGATTCTTCACCAATCGCGACCATTTGTACTGCCATGGATGGGAATTTGTTGGTCACGCGCATGGCAAACTGTAGTTGTTGACCTGTGGCGACATCTTCACGGATTTTCATCACGGCATCTTCATACACGACGTTATTGGTAGCGCCGGCAGTGGATTCCAGTGCATCAATCAAGGGAACACCAGCTGCGAAAGTCGTGGCCAAAGTGCGGCTATAACGTGCAATAATCGCTTTATACACCAGGTCACCAAAAATCGGGGCTTTGAGTGCGGCCTTATCCAGAAAATCGCGGAATTTCTTGCTGCGTTTTTTCGCTTCAAGAAAAGCGGTAATCACGGCCCCAATGGCGATAATCAGCAGGAACCAATACTTTTGCATCCATTCCGACATATTGACCACCATTTTGGTAAAAGCCGGTAAGTCCGCACCAAATGAAGAGAATAAATCCTGGAAAACCGGGACCACTTTGACCATCAGAATGATGGTAACAATTAGGGCGACTACAACCACCGCAGCAGGATATTTCATGGCTTTTTTGATTTTTTGCTTGAGTAGTTCGCTTTTTTCTTTGTAAATCGCAACGCGATCTAGCATGGTTTCTAAAGCACCAGATTGTTCACCAGATTCGACCAGTGAACAGAATAGGTTGTCGAAATATTGTGGATATTTGCGCAGTGCTCCGGCAAAAGTATTACCGCCTTCAACCTCACCTTTAATTCCTAGTACAACTTCACGCATCGCCGGATTTTCCAGACCTTCTGCGACAATTTCAAAGCCTTGTACCAGTGGTACCCCGGCTTTCATCATGGTCGCCAACTGTCGGGTAAAAATTGTAATATCCAGTGTTGAGACTTTTTTCTTCATCAAGCCTTCAAGGATATTTTTTTTCTTTTCCCGAATGGTCTTGATGCTGATGCCTTGTTTCCGAAGGGTGACCTTGGCCAGAGCCATATTTTTTGCTGGCAATTCCCCCTTGATCTTTGCCCCTTTACGATCAATTCCTTCATAGCTGAAGATCGGCATCATCTGGCCTTTCTTTACTGCTGCCATACCTTTATCCTTATTTTAGATCAGCGCCCGATCATTCGCTGGTGACACGATTGACTTCCTGTAAAGAAGTCACCCCCTGCATCACCTTGATTAAACCTGACCGGCGTAAATTGTTAAAACCTGCACGTGCGGAAGCATCTGCAATTTCAAGTGCATTGCCGTCCTCCATAATAATTCTGGAAATTTCGGGTGTTACTTTCATAACTTCATAAATACCTACACGACCCTTATAGCCTTCACGACATTCATTGCAGCCCACCGGTTCATAAATTTGGAACTCAGGTTGCTGCAAGTCGGTTTCGGTAAAGCCCATCTCCAGTAAGCTTTGTTGCGGAATATCTGCAGGTTTCTTGCATTGTGAACACAAACGACGCGCCAACCGTTGTGCAATGACCAGGTTTACTGAAGTGGCAATATTGAAAGAGGGCACCCCCATGTTTCGTAAACGGGTCAAGGTCTCAGGCGCACTATTGGTATGCAAGGTCGACATCACCATATGACCGGTCTGCGCCGCTTTAATCGCAATCTCGGCAGTTTCCAGATCCCGGATCTCACCGACCATTACGATGTCCGGGTCTTGACGTAAGAAGGACTTCAGTGCGGCAGAGAAGGTAAGACCAACTTTATTGTTGACGTTGACTTGATTAATGCCTTGTAAGTTAATCTCGACCGGATCTTCCGCTGTCGAAATATTGGTATCTTCACGATTGAGGATATTCAGACCGGTATACAGTGAAACGGTTTTACCGGAACCTGTTGGACCAGTGATCAGGAGCATGCCTTGCGGTTTGTCCAGCGCTTGCATAAAAAGGTCTTTTTGTTCCGGTTCATAACCTAGTGCATCAATTCCCAACATCGCGCTGGAGGGATCCAGAATTCGCAGTACCAGCTTCTCACCAAACAGGGTAGGGAGAGAGTTGACACGGAAATCAATGGCTTTATTTTTAGAAAGTTTTAATTTAATACGACCATCTTGCGGTACCCGTTTTTCAGAAATGTCCATTTGCGACATGACTTTAAGACGCGAAGACAAGCGATTTGCCAGCTGTAGTGGTGGTGTTGCAATCTGGCGTAATACCCCATCTACCCGGTAACGTACCCGATAGATTTTTTCATAAGGTTCAAAATGTAAGTCTGAAGCCCCCATACGGATCGCATCAATTAGTAATTTATTAATATATTTGACAATCGGTGCTTCTTCACCCTTGTTACTGTCATCCTCTTCTTTATTCGGATCAGCAGATTCGACATCAACATCCAGATCAAAGTCTTCATCGAATTCAAAGGTACTTTCTTCGGTAAAATTCTGCTCGATCAGTTTTTCAAGTTTATTGTGTTCAACAATAATGGTTTCAATATTGAGTTTGGTGGAAAAGCGGACTGCATCAATCGCTTCGATATTGGTCGGGTTACTGGTCGCAACATATAAAATACTGGAATTTCTAAAAATCGGCAGAATGCGATGCTTGGTAATCAGCTTTTCATCAATCGCATCCCGAAGAATTTGAGCAGGATCATAGGCACTGATATCAAACAGCGGTTCGCCAAATTCGACTGAAATCGTTTCAGCAATGACGGTTGGAGAAAGTTGCTGCTGGTTAATTAACTCAGCCACAATATCGATTTTTTCTTGTTTGGCATGCGCTAATGCACTGCGCATATCTTCAGCCGAGATGACGCCTTCCTCGACCAAACGACGAATAAATCCGGTAAATCTTGGCGACCCCTGTAATGCTGTCATGCTATAAATGCCTACTCATCAAATTCTTTTAATTGCTATACTAAAATTATACGTTTGTTACGTAAAAATACCATAGCCAAGAGTGCTGCTAGCTTCCTCATCTCCAGTAAAAGCATGAACTGGTTGGAAGAAGTCCCCATTTTTTTAAGTGATAACAAAAAATAACCATTTTGGATAGTCTAAACTGAGAAGGAGTGATAAGAAAACTATTCTTTTAATTTTCCAATTCCGTGTAGAATGTGCCCAATTCAAAATATGTAAATGAAATAGGTTAATTATGTCGGTTTCGACGATTACCCCTTGGGTGATAGGTAACTGGAAAATGAATCCGGTGCAGGCAGATGTATTGAGCTTGGTGCGTGGTATTAAGAATTTGCTGGAAACTGCGCCAATTGCCGAAGATCAATGTCATTTAGGTGTGGCACCGATTGCCATTGCCTTAAGCCAGATTCAGGCAGAGCTGTCATCTGCGGTTCGTCCGATTTATACCGTAGCACAAGATGTTTCACGTATTTCTGGAACAGGTCCCTACACTGGTGAAGTCAGTGCTGAATTGTTGGCCGATAGTCAAATTCACTATGTACTAGTGGGTCATTCTGAACGCCGTGAAATATTTGCGGAAAATGCTGATATTTTAAATGCGAAAATCAAGAATGCCTTAAGTGCCGGTTTGACCGTGATTTATTGCGTTGGTGAAAGCCTGGAACAACGTGAAGCAGGGCAGGCAGAAGCTGTAGTGCTACAACAGATTTGTGATATTGCTGCTGTGGTTGAAGCTGAGCAATGGAAAAATATCGTGATTGCCTATGAACCGATCTGGGCAATTGGAACTGGTAAAACTGCTTCTCCTGAAGATGCACAGGCCATGCATGCACAAATCCGTCAAGGTTTAAGCCAGATTACGGGTTATGGCGCAACGATGGCGATTTTATATGGTGGTAGTGTCAAGCCGGAAAATGCAGTAGAGTTAGCAGCCTGCCCAGATATCAACGGGGCATTGGTCGGTGGTGCATCACTCAATGCTGAGTCGTTCCATAAAATTGCTCATGCATTTGCAAATACACAATAATTAGGAGTTCAGCATGCAAACTTTTGTGCTGGTAGTACATATTATCTTAGCTGTTTTGATGATTGTCTTGATTTTGGTTCAGCATGGTAAAGGTGCAGATGCTGGTGCCTCTTTCGGTGGCGGTGGTGCAGCGACAGTATTCGGAGCATCGGGTTCGGGTAATTTCATGACCCGTTTGACTGCAATTTTTACTGCACTGTTTTTCGTAACCAGTCTGACTTTGGCGATTTTAGCCAAGCAACAAACCTCGAATGCCTATAGTTTGGGATCGGTTCAGTCTGCGCCGACCACACCTGTACAATCGAATGAAACTTCACCAACTGCACCAGAAACGACCGAATAGTTTTAATTAATCCTTTCTTTTTTTCAGTGATACGACTAGAATGCGTCACAGCTGCGGTGGTGGTGGAATTGGTAGACACGCTACCTTGAGGTGGTAGTGCTTTCGGGCGTGGGGGTTCAAGTCCCCCCTTCCGCACCAACTTATAATCCAGAAATTTAAGTTGGTGTATGCAGCTGAAAAAACTTCTGTTGATGCGGGATGGAGCAGT
>NZ_DCLL01000034.1:53748-66129 GCF_002321025.1 Acinetobacter lwoffii | reverse complement strand
GAAGATGAAGATGAAGATGAAGGGCATTGCTTGAGCTTGGTCGGAGCAATGCTCGGGGTATCCTCAGAGGATGCTTGAGCATTTTTTTGCACTTGCTTGTTAGATGCTTGAGCATTACTTGCGGATTTATTCCAGCGTGCTTGTGCTGCATTTTTAGCTTTATCAGATTTCATCTGCTGATTTTGTAAAGCCTGACTTTTTAAACTGGTTAAAAAATTTGAATGAATCTGTTCAGATTCGATTTCAAACAATTCCAATGACATCAGCGTATTCAACAAAGTTTTAGCCTTGGTCTGCTGCGGTAATTTCGTGATGCTGCAGACCGTCGCTAGATCATGAGGAATAGCACCATTTTTCCAGAAATCCATCATTAACAGCAGTGCTGCACCAATTTGTTCTGCAGTCATTCGTGCGAATTTTGCCTGTAAGTCGCCAATATAGAGTGGCATCCAAATTGAAATATCTTTATGCATATTTTCACCTTTTTATAGGTATAGAAGGGCTAAGGTCATCAATTAGATGACCTTATATATTTGTTTGATTAGGGAACTAGGCTCATTAACCGGATGCGGGCCTGGCGGGCTAAATCATCGTAATGGGCTTGCCCATCATCCAGCAGTCGTTGTAGCCAAAGCCTTAAAGCCTGGTGATCATCGAAGCATTTATTGATTTCCAGCAAAAAGGCCAGATTGTGCAGTTTAGGAATGTGTAACTCATGAATGAGTTCACGCGCGACCATATCTGCTTCTAGGCTAACGACTACGCCGCCAAAGAAGGCTTTACTGTTCATGGGCAAGCTCCTCTGTATTCAGTCTCTCCAGCATGGCTTCAAAAGCACTACCATCGCGACGCGTAACATTCGGAATGTAGCGGCTATAGACCCGGAACAGCATTTCAGTGGTTGAATGTCCCAGCTGGCGTGCGATCCATTCCGGGTTCTCGCCTGCAGATAACCATAATGTTGCAGCGGTATGGCGTGTTTGATAAGCACGACGAGGCTTTAATCCTAGTAACCGCAAGATCGGATGCCAGACACGTTTATTCACCAAACGGTAATCGAGAGGTCCACCGTCACGATTACAGAATACAAACTCTGATTTACCATTATTTAAGCTTTTCTGTTGCAGAAAGGCTTGATAAACCCGGTCACTCATCTGGATTGTGCGGTCAGAACCATAGGTTTTGGTTCCACCCAGCTCCCCATTCACCAAGGCTTCACGAATATGGATTTCCCGACGTTGCAAGTCCACATTTTTCCATTGCAATCCATCGATCTCACTGGTGCGCATACCCGTGAAAAATCGAATAGTGTAATAAGGTTTAAAATTATCACGAACTGTGGCCAAAATTGCATGTACTTCCTTTAATGAAAAAGGCGTGACTTCAATTTTTCCTTGCTTTAAGTTCTTGATATTCTTGTAAGGGCTGTCGAAATCATATCGTTCTGCAGCACTATCGAGTATCATACGAAGTGCTATCATAATCTGGTTGATTCTTGATGGTGAAAGGCATTCTTGGTTTTTCCCGTGAGTCACTTTGGCGAGGGATGAACGGAATCCAAGAATGTCTGACTTTTTAATAGTAATAACCGGAATTGTGCCAAAAAAAGGGATTAAGTACTTTTTGATCACAATTTGAATTTTTCCCTTGTAGCTTGTACGCCACTCTATTTCTTTATCAGTGAACCAAATTTCACAGAACTTAGAAAATAGAGGTGTTTTTGAGCTGATTTCATTTACTCTGTTTTCTGCGTTTTTGATTTCTTTCAAACGAGAACTTTTTGGAAAGTATTTAGCATAGTCAAAAATACCCAATAAGATTTCCGCTTCCATTCGCTCAATCACTTTTTCAAGCTTTTTGCGATTTGGAGCATTGTCTTCAAGAGCTGTTGTTTCACGACAACGGATGTTTAAGTATCGAAAATCGACACATAACTTACCGTATCTAGTACGGATGGCAGCCATAATAATATCCTCCTTATTGAAGTTGTAGGCTGTGTAGCGAGCCTAAAGTGGTTTTAGTCATATCTTCTTCAATACGCTCCCATACATATAAAATTTTGCGTCCACCAAAAGGGCGGATGTAATGAATACCTTCGATTAGAACGCTATCCTTTAACTGATTACGAATGGTACGTTCGTTATAATGGATTCGTTCTGCCAATTCTTTTGTAGTAATATAAGTAAGATTCATGTTTGTATCCTTTTATAAAGTATCACAATGGTGTTATTTAAGATCACAATGCAATAATAAATGCGTTTAATACATCATGCAAGTACTTTATTACACAATGGTGGTAATTAATGATAGTTTGTAACTTGCCTGTTCTTTTGGCGGAACGAAGAATGAAAGTGGCAGATGTAGCTCGGGCAACCGGAATGAGTAAGACGACTTTACATAAGCTTTATAATGGTCAATCAACTCGTATTGATTTTGAAACATTAGAAAAATTGTGCGTATTGTTAAATGTAGACGTTGGTGATTTATTAAAGTTCAAGCCAGATGAATAATTATTGCTAATAAAAAGCGTCATATAATTTAATGATTTTCTAGTTAGTATATTGTTTTTATTGAGTATTTTTGGTGACCAAATTTGGTCACCATTTTTTATAAGAGATTAAAAAGCTTTAATGAAAGCCATAAGGGAGTGCTTCAGGTTTTTTTAAAAATTACTCAGTTCATATTGAGTAGAATTCATGCAAAAACTTAAACATGTTGATCTATAGTTGACATTGATAGGGCACGTTTTGGTCACTTTTGGTCACGTAAGCCCACTCTTAACTGATCTAACTTAACTTTTTACTCACTTTGAAGCTGATAGCTTTATAGAATGAAAGAAAAAATGTTATTTAAAATCAACAACGAAAAAGCCCCAATCTTTCGATTAGGGCTTTTTGAATTTGGAGCGGGAAACGAGACTCGAACTCGCGACCCCAACCTTGAGGACGTCAAACAAGGTCAGCCGTTAGTTAAAGTCAGCAGTGCTAACTACTCACAGCAAGTAGTACAAGCGCAATCAGGGCTGGAACAAGCGACCACCAATTTAGCCAACCAGCAACAAATCATCGAGCAGCGCAAAGCCGATGTCAAAGCCGCGCAGGCAAAAGTAGCACAAGTTAAAACCCAGCTAGCATTGTCTATCCAACAGCTTAAACGACTTGAATCCTTGGTCGGTGTTGGCGCCGTGTCACAAAATGAAGTCGATACTGCCAAAGCGGCAGTTAAAAACAATGAAGCACTGATGAGCCAAGCAATCGCCAGTGTCAATGTCGCCCGCGAAGGTCAAAAGACCGCGGAAGTGGCAAAAATTGGTTTGGTGGCACAGATTAAAAGCGCCAATGCACAGCTAAATCAAGCCAATACCAACCAAGAGTATGGCTTAATCACCGCCCCGACCTCAGGTAAATTAGGGCAAATCAATATCCGTACCGGTCAGTTGGTGACACAAGGCACGCAGTTGGTTTATCTCATTCCAAAATCGATGTGGGTCATTGCCAATTTTAAAGAAACCCAAATTGATAAAATGAAAATCGGGCAAAAAGCGTGGTTTACTGTCGATGCCCTAGGCAAACAAAAATTTACGGGGGTAGTCAAAAGCATCTCCCCCGCAACAGGGTCAGAATTTAGTGTCATTAAAACCGACAATGCCACCGGGAATTTTACCAAAGTGGTACAGCGCATTTCTGTACGCATTGACATCGATGGCAATCAAAGTCGTCTGAATGAATTGATACCCGGCATGTCGGTAGTGGCAACAGTAGATACGTCAAGTTAGCAAATTACCCCTTTTTATTCTCCTTGGCCAAACGCAGTTTAGTGAATTAAGCTTAAAAAATCTTTCGCTAAATAAGCTGGGTTAGGATATTGATAGAACCCTTCACCCGTGGCTTCACCCAATTTGTTGGTATCGACCAGTTCTGCTTTGAGCTTTTCAGCGGGCTGCTGCAAAGAAGGGTCCGTTTTTGCCAGTTCATTTAAGATATTGTAGTTGGTTGTCATGCCATTTTTATCCAAAATCGCCATCGGTCCAAAGGGTGAACCCGTGGCTATCATCCACGTTTTATCAATGGTTGCGGCGTTGGCAACGCCGTTTGCCCACAGTTTTAACCCCGCTACCAATAACGGAATCAATAAGCTATCAAGCACATAGCCCGATTGTTCTTTTTTCACCGCTATCGGTAGCATAGCAATGGCTTTGGCAAATTCGATGACGTCAGCATAGACTTGTGGGTCGCAACTTGGGGCCGCCATCAACTCCACCGTATTACGGATATGGATATGATTGGCAAAATGCAGCATCAAGAATTTTTCTGGACGGTTAGTAAAGGTTGATAACACGCTTGGCAATAACGTCGATGAGTTACTGGCAAACACGGTTTTGGCAGGGGCGGCGGCTGAGGCTTTGCTATAAAAATCTTTTTTGATGTCTAAGCTTTCTGGCACCGCTTCAATCAATAGGTCTGCATCTTTTAACGCCTCATTCAAGTCCGTGGTGTAAGCCAAATTGTTGCTGGCTGCTGCCACTTGGGCATCGGTTTCACCTAGGTCATGCTGATGCTGATTGGCAAGGTCGGTAAAGCGGGTTTTCGCCTTAGCAATCGCGTCATCGTTAATGTCATAAATCGTCACGTTAAACCCATGAAACGCACATTGCACCGCAATTTGGTTGCCCAATACGCCACTGCCTGCCACGGTAATATTTTTATAGGGTACTTTGGATAAATCCGCTTTGGGTGGTTTTAAAAAATCAGGATTTTTAAAGGCGGGATTGGGGTATTGATAAAATCCTTCGCCCGTTGGTACGCCCAGTTTATTTTTCTCAATGTAATCTTTTTTGAGCATATCGACGACCGCTTGGTCTTGTTGTTTGCCCTTAGCCACAGCAAGCTTGTAAATATTGTAAGGGGTAGTCAGCCCCAGCATATCATAAAAAGCAAATGGTCCCATCGGCGAGCCTGTGCCAAGCATCCAAGTTTTGTCGATGGTTTGAATGTCAGCAATGCCTTGGATATACAGCTGCATCCCTGCATTTAACCAAGGATTGAGTAGTGAATTTAGTACATAGCCCGAGGTTTCTTTGTTGACGATAATAGGCACCATGCCGATTTGTTTGGCAAACGCGGTCACCCCATCAAATACATTAGGGTCAGTATCGGCATGCGACATAATTTCGGCAAGATTGCGCTTCCAAATCTCATTGGCAAAATGCATCATCAAAAACTTAGCAGGACGGTCGGTAAATTTGACCAAATCACTGGGCAACATGGTAGATGAGTTACTGACAAATACGGTTTTTTCGGGTGCGGCTGCTGAGGCTTTTTGATAAAAATCTTTTTTGATGGCGACATCTTCGGGCACCGCTTCAATCAACAAGTCGGCGTCTTTTAAGGCGGCGGTTAAATCTGATGTATAGCTCAAGTTTTGTTCAGCCTGTTTGGCTTGTTCGCTTGTTTCACTTAAATCATCCTGATGACGTTTGGCGATATTGGCAAATTTGGTTTTGGCTTTATTGAGCACCTCGTCATTGATATCATACACAACGACTTTAAAACCATGAAACGCCGCTTGTACGGCGATTTGATAGCCCAAAACACCACTGCCTGCGACTGTGATATGGGTAAAATTAACAAGAGGATTCGACTCTGACATACAATACTCCTAGATTGATTGGCAAATACGCAACTTTATTTTTGGTATTATCGTATTTGCTAATCACTATGTTTAATAGCTTAAGTTTAATGAAATAAGTTTAATGGCGTAAAAAGGTAAAAAACCGTTAGCCCAGTCACAGGCTAACGGTTTTTGAATGATTAAAGGCGATGTAGTTTTTTACCCAATGGGTGAAATTTTACCCCAAACAATGCCCCCATAACCGCCCCGCTACTGGTTTTTTGCCAAATTTAAAGGTTATAAAAATCTTTATCAAATGCCTGTTTTAGATTGATTGGCTCGGCACGTTTTTTATGATTTAAACGATGGCGAGTGGTCGAGGCGGTCTGATAGGCACGCAGTCGCGCATGTTGCAAATTACCAATCGGACGGTTGGCTTCAATACAGCGAAACGGGGTAAATGACAAGTGTTCCATAATGTCAAAATTACCGTCATCCGGCACATCTTGGCAAGGGATGGTGAGTTTTGCCACTGTCACAAACGGGGCGTCTTTTTCATCCCATTCTTTGGTCAAGTCATTAATGGGTTGGTCTTTTAAGTTACGGCACAGCTGGATTTGCACATCAAACTCATAATCGTGCTCACGGATTTCTTGTAAAATCAGAGGACGAATCGCCTCGTTAGTAGCGTTGACATCTAGGTCACGGCGCTTGATTTTGGCTTGTGACGCTTTGGTCGGAGCAACACGGATTTTTGCCATATAGTCGCCATGACGCACCGCTCCTTGTGAATAAAAACTGTATAACAAGGTATTTTGCGGTTTGATGGTTTTAAACTTACTAAAAGCCCTAAAAGTCTTGAGGGATTCTTTGGATGGCAGTTTTTTGCCATATTGGGTAAGCCAGTCAAAGGCAAATTTGGCTTGACCTTTCGCCCCTTTGGCAAAATAATCATTTAATTGTAAAAATAGCCGTGAAATATAACTATAGTCTTGGATAGTATTACAAAAGAAAATAGGGAAATTAATCAGATTGTAGTCAAAGTTTGGGCTATCTGGCTCATCTGGCAGTAATTTGTCGCCTTTGACACCAAAGACTTTAATCGCCAACCCTTGAGAAAGCCCCAACTTGTTGTCGGCAGCCACACGAGATGAGCCGTTAGAAAAACGAATCACTGCTTCATGACGAGCGGGTTTGGCATAGATACCTTGGGCGTATTCTTTGGGCAGTTTTGGTAAAATCTCAAAGTTGGCTTTTAAGGCACAGTAGCCTTTGGCATGTGCATCTCGGGTGTGATAATTGATTTTGCTAACGGTGTCTGATTTGCCGATATAGTCACGAATATCTGCGGTGATTTGGTCGATGGCTTTTTCATCGTCGCTAGTAAGCTGGTCGATGGCTGGATCAAACTTGGCATAACGACCACCGAATAATTTATTTAACATGATGATTGTCCTTTGTTATTTTCATTATTTTATAAGGTTAGGTGCACTAAAAACGCCTAACCTTTTTTTATTTAGTTTTACTCTAATATGAATTTTCGTTAAGCTCACTAATCCATTTGAGTGCCGACAAGCTTGGTACAAAAAGATATTCACCGCCTTGTAGGGTATTAAATTGCAAAATATTGGTATGACGCTTACGAATTGGCTCATCGGGTACGGTGAATACATCGCTATCAGCGTCACTACCTGCGTGTACGCCTAGCATTGGGTCACGTTCTTCCCCAAGGTTCATAAAGTTACCGTCATTAATCCATTGGCTTTGCAAAAACTCAAGCGTGTCCATGGCATGCGCGCTGATACCGATAAAAAATAAACCCCGTTCTTGACCATCGTCTTGGGTCACGTTGGGCGGCACGATATCGCCATACGAAACGCTACGGCGGATGATACGGTGAAGACGCACATCGCTTAGAATAAAATCTTTGGTATTGCGGGGGTTCATACGGCGAGCATGGGCACCAAATGGGCAGCCTTTGCCATACGGATCGTCCGTGTAGTCAAATTTATTGTTTGCTACATTGTCTTTACCGAGGGCTTCATCATCATGGTCTGGGCTTAGGGTGATGGGGGCACCCGAACGCCAGCGACCAAACATTTTTGCCCCCAATTTATCGGCTTTAGCTGGGTCATTGTCGCTTTGTTCAAGGCAATAGCGGTGAAAGTCAGCCACATTACTGTGGTATTTTCGCAGTACCATAAACGAGCCGTTTTTTCCCAATACTTCAGGCTGTGGCATGGGGGGTACCACGCCCGCCTCACCTTTATAACCTAACACAAATTCACCTGCCGCAATCGGGCGTTCGGTGTTATTTTCAAGGGTGATACCACTGCCATCCACTTCTGGGTTACTGATGCCATCGCGATAACCAAACACGTTTTTGACGTCACCATCTACGCCAAAATCATGTTCCACCAAGATTTCGATGGCGTTACGGCTGGTATCTAGATAAGGGGCAAACGCCTGTTTAAGTTCGGCAAGTTTGGCTTGCCATTTTTCTTGGCTACCGGCAATCACCGCGCCGCAAATATGAATATCGCCTTTATCACCAAATGGCGCAAGCCAGTTGCTCGGGTCATTGTCACCTTTGTCACCCAAGATATCGGAGCGGCCTGCCATCCCTGTTTTGAAATTTTCTGGGAAAGAATCAAGCGAGCTTTGCGGTAAGCCTAAAGCTTTTAGCCCCTCATACGTCATCACAATGGTCAAATTGGCATCCATGTCTTTTTGGAAATTTTTTGAGCCTGTGACGTTTGGTAATACCGCTTTTAGTAATTCACGACCTGCGTTGCTGTCATTGACTTTTAGCGCGGCAAGCGTGCCATAGTAAGGTGCAGGGCGGTCATGCAAGATGATGGCTTGAATATCCTCAAGCTCCATCGTGGCGATATTGGGATAGATAGCGTTCGTTGCCCGTGTCATGACGCTGTGCAGCTGCGTGCCGATTTTTTGTTTGGCTTCGTGTACCCGTTCTTTGACACTGCCTTTTTCAGCGGGTGTATCGCTGTGTTCAAATTTGTCTTTAATGGCATCTATGCCATGCTCGATACCATCTTGTAGATGGGTTTTTAATTTGCCAAGTAGGCTTTCATTCGCTGGGTTGTCGTTATTCATGGTCGTTCCTAGCAGAGAATTTTAAAAATTTGATGCTGAAAGCTTGTTCACCATACACCACGCTAAATATCGCTTGCTTATGGTAAAATCACTGAACAAATCGCTTTTGTATCGAAATTTTAACCTAAAGCTTGCCCGTTCAGAGTACGGTTAGAATAGTACGCTGATAAACGTGATATGGTGAATACAGGTTCTAAGCGGGCTTATTGGGCTTGTTCAATGGCTTTATTAATGCCACGCACGATTTTGTCATTACGCGCAATATCACGAACCGTCAGATGCGGTACACCTACATACCAACCGGTAGCGGTAATCTGATGGTCAAGGATAAATTGCTTGACAGTCGGGCTTTTAATCCCAGGCCAACCCTCTACATTGCCAAAAATCAAATCCATGAGTTCTGGAATTTTGGTAGCAAAGTCGTTGATGTAAGCATCCCAATCGCCATCATAGGCGGTACAAAACAGTAGCTTAGTATCATTGTCTAAAAACACCAACCGCAAATCATGCAAGGTGCCTACATTGGTCGCCCCTGCAAGATTGCCTTTGGTAATTTCCAAAATTCGCTTGATACGAGCTGCCCCATCTTTGGTCAAGGGGGCGATGGCGGTGAGTTCAGACACTTTGCCTGATTTTAAGCCCTTTTCACCGGCACTGGTGACAGAATGGTCATAGCCATCATTAGCGCCCTCTTTTAGATTTGCCATGAACATTTGGGCTTTTAATGCCACATCGTCTAATAAAGAAAGTTTTTCATTGTTTTCAGTTGTCATATTTATTGCCCTTATAGTTAGTTGATCATTAATTGAAGTGCATGATTTAAATTTATTTATCCCATTGTTTTATGATTTAAAATTTAAATCTTTTTTATTATATAAGCCGCAAAAAGCAAAAAGCGTTAAAATAACTTTCATGACCCATAAAATTACAAAACTAAACTATTGATTAAAAAATGACATACTAGAGACCGTAAAACTAACAGTGTTGGCTTAAAAAATTTTCATTACTATCAATAGGTTATTCACATCCCGAATATAACCTAGCTATAGAGAAGTCATTTTTCCTGTGTTGCATTTGCTAAAAAAGTTGGGATATTGACACCTTGATGATTAACTTTAGCAAAGTAGCTTGCTGGTCTAATCTCACCGTATAACTGGCTACCACTTTTTAAAACAAAGTCTATCAGTTAAAAGGTTTATCAGTTAAAAGATGTTTATCATGGCTAGGGTGGATTCCACACACCCTGTCGGATGATAGGTGTCTAATGATAAGTATAGACGAAGCGAAAAACGTGCTTTAATTAGCACGTTTTATCAAAAGCATTGAAGACGCCTTTAATATGTCTTTAAGATGAATTTAAGAGGCGATGGCGTGTTTAGGTGCAGCAGTGGTAGGTGTTTTTGGGGTTGCAGTGTCACGGGTTTGTTGCGGTGGTGCATAGTTATTAGCGACAATCTCACCAAACGGTCCTGTCAAATTTGGCTTGACCAAGGTGTTTTGGGTGTCTATCGGTAATAATGGGAAAACCAATTCAGCAAACCGATACGCCTCTTCTAAGTGTGGATAGCCTGAAAAAATAAAGTTATCAATGCCCAAATCGGCATACTCTTGAATACGCGCGGCAACAGTTTGTGGGTCGCCCACCAGTGCGGTGCCTGCGCCACCACGTACCAGTCCAATCCCTGCCCATAAGTTGGGCGAAATTTCTAAGTTATCACGGCGACCGCCATGCAAGGCTGCCATACGTTGTTGTCCCACCGAGTCCATTTGGGCAAATTTGGCTTGGGCAGCGGCAATGGTGTCGTCATTCACATGACTCAATAATTCATCAGCGGCTTGCCAAGCGGCTTCATTGGTTTCACGCACAATCACGTGCAGACGAATACCATAGCTTAATGTACGACCTTTGGCAGCGGCTTTGGTTTTAAGCTGCTCAATCTTCTCTTTGACGGCGGCAGGCGGCTCACCCCACGTCAAATAACTGTCAACTTGTTCGGCAGCCAGTGTTTGCGCCGCCTCAGATGAACCGCCAAACCACAAGGGCGGATATGGCTGTTGTAGAGGGGGGTACAGCAATTTAGCATCTTCTACTTGCAAGCGTTCACCGTTAAAAGTAAAGGATTCGCCTGTGTGCGAGCGAGTCAAAATCTCTCGCCAAATCGTGGTGTATTCACTGGCTGTCTGATAACGCGTCGCGTGGTCTTCAAAGATGCCATCGCCTTTAAGCTCTTGTTTATCGCCGCCTGTGACCAGATTAAGCAGCAATCGACCATTTGATAATCGATCAAAGGTGCCTGTCATGCGAGCAGCAAGCGCGGGTGTCGTCACCCAAGGGCGGAATGCCACCAAAAACTTTAAGCGAGTGGTCGCATCAATGAGACTAGCGGCGACCAACCAAGGGTCTTCACATGAGCGACCTGTCGGAATCAACACGCCCTCATAGCCAAGGTTATCGGCTGCCACTGCAATTTGCTTCATATAGGTATGGTCAACGGTTCTTGCCCCTTTACTCGTGCCTAAATAACGACTGTCGCCATGTGTCGGTATAAACCAAAAAATTTTCATCGTAACCCCTGCTTGTAAGCTCAAAAATTGATTAAGATAACTCGCCTTCGGTCGTCTTTGCGTAAGTCCTATTAATAAGTACGCTATTCGGTAGTAATTATTTTGATACCGGTAATTCATTAATGAACTTTATGATTTTCAACATAAAATGATAGGATTTCCTCTCTTTTTCTAGAATTTTTCTGTCTATATTTTAGAGAATAAAGTTGAGATTTTTAGAAATTAATTATAAAAAATGCCAATTATATCAATAATATAATTGGCGGTAGTAAAGACTTCTTTTATCCGGTGATGCGTCTATCATCCCAATAACACGGTACTACAATCAAATTGTTTTCATGTAATCGTGACCATAATCGGACACCTAAATCTCGCTGCATATTTTGGACTGTGAAATTGGAAATCAGCAGAGTAGATTTCATGTTGTCATAACGGCTATATAAGACCTTATGCACCATCTCCAGGCGTTTTTCATGCCGGTCATGCAGGCCATATTCATCAATCACCAATAAATCAAAACTGGAGAAATGGTCGATGACTTCTTTCTCAGAGCGTGAAGCATCTGACCAGGTATCCATCATTTTTTGAGCAATTTCTGCGCTGGTATGGTAGCGTGCAGATTTTGTACTGTTATGCAGAATGTTGCGAATGATTGACGCACTCAGATGAGTCTTTCCTGTACCCGGTGTACCAATGAGCAGTAGGTTTGGATAATGGTCAGAAATAATCTGCTGTGCAAAAGCCTGACATAGTTTGATGGCATTGTCTTGTGCAGGACATGCAACTACATAATTCTTGAAGCCACGATCCAGGTAGCGTTTATTGAGCCCTGAGTTTTTGATTTTCTGTTGTAGCAATCGCTGTTGCAACTCATCTGCATAGGCTGCATGTGAGTGATGGACGGTTTCTTTGGCACACAATTTACAGAGCCTGTGACCGGCGATTTCCATCAGGGGTATATGATGGGTAGGGCAAAGTGTTTCCGTTGTTTCTGTGCGAAACTGGAGCGTTTTAAGCATGGTATTCATGATCACTCTCCTAAATCCATTTGGAATTTTCTAAAAAATCCTCATTTTTTTCTTCAAAATT
>NZ_DCLL01000034.1:0-53728 GCF_002321025.1 Acinetobacter lwoffii | reverse complement strand
GAAGATGAAGATGAAGATGAAGGGCATGGTTCAAGCATGACTTGAGTAATACTCGGGTTCTTCTCAGGAGCTGCTTGAGCATTTACTTTTCGTTGCTTGGCTGATGCTTGAGCATTACTTGCGGATTTCCCCCAACGTACTTGAGCTGCATTTTTAGCTTTATCAGATTTCATTTGCTGATTTTGCAATGCCTGGCTTTTTAAACTGCTTAAGAAATTTGAATGAATCTGCTCAGACTCGACTTCAAACAATTCTAGGGCCATCAGAGTATTTAACAAAGTTTTAGCCTTGGTGTGCTGCGGTAATTTCGTGATGCTACATACAGTAGCTAGGTCGTGAGGAATGTCACCATTTTTCCAGAAATCCATCATTAACAGCAGTGCCGCACCAATTTGTTCTGCTGTCATTCGTGCAAATTTCGCCTGTAGGTCGCCAATATAGAGTGGCATCCAAATTGAAATATCTTTATGCATGTGTTCACCTTTTTATAGGTATAAAGGGGCTGAGGTCATCAATTAGATGACCTTTTATGTTTGTTTTATGAGTGAGCGAGACTCATTAAGCGGACACGGGCCTGTTGAGCCAAGTCATCGTAATGAGCTTGCCCTTCATCCAGCATTCGCTGTAGCCAAAGTCTCAACGCCTGGTGATCATCGAAGCATTTATTGATTTCCAGCAAAAAGGCCAGATTGTGCAGTTTCGGAATGTGTAGCTCATGGATTAATTCACGAGCGACCATATCTGCTTCAGGGCTGATCACCACACCACCAAAGAAAGCTTTACTATTCATGTGCAAGCTCCTCTGTAGTGAGTCTCTCCAGCATGGCTTCAAAAGCACTGCCATCGCGACGGGTAACATTCGGAATGTAGCGGCTATAGACCCGGAACAACATTTCAGTGGTTGAATGCCCCAATTGGCGAGCGACCCATTCTGGATTTTCACCTGCCGCCAGCCAGAGCGTTGCTGCTGTATGACGTGTCTGATAAGCACGACGAGGCGTTAATCCTAAAAAGCGCAGGATAGGGTGCCATACACGCTTATTAACTAAACGGTAGTCTAGAGGACCGCCATCACGGTTACAGAAGACGAAGTCCGATTTTCCGTTGTTGAGGCTTTTCTGTTGTAGAAAGGCTTGGTATACCCGGTCATTCATCTGGATCGTGCGGTCAGAACCATACGTTTTGGTTCCACCAAGAATACCATTCACCAATGCTTCACGAATGTGGATTTCCCGACGTTGTAAGTCCACATTTTTCCATTGCAAGCCATCGATCTCACTGGTGCGCATACCTGTGAAAAATCGAACAGTATAATAAGGCTTAAAATCATCACGAACTGTGGCAAGGATTGCGTGTACTTCCTTTAATGAAAAAGGTGTTACTTCAATCTTTCCTTGCTTTAAGTTCTTGATATTTTTATAAGGGCTATCAAATTCATATCGTTCGGCAGCACTATCGAGTATCATGCGAAGCACTATCATAATCTGGTTGATTCTTGATGGTGAAAGGCATTCTTGGTTTTTTCCGTGAGTCACTTTGGCGAGGGATGAACGGAATCCAAGAATGTCTGACTTTTTAATATTAATAACAGGAATTGCGCCAAAAAAAGGGATCAAGTACTTTTTGATTACAATTTGAATTTTCTCCTTATAGCTTGTACGCCACTCTATTTCTTTATCAGTGAACCAGATTTCACAGAACTTTGAAAATAGAGGTGTTTTAGAGCTGATTTCATTTACTCTGTTTTCTGCATTTTTGATTTCTTTCAAACGAGAACTTTTTGGAAAGTACTTAGCATAGTCAAAAATACCCAATAAGATTTCCGCTTCCATTCGCTCAATCACTTTTTCAAGCTTTTTGCGATTTGGAGCATTGTCTTCAAGAGCTGTTGTTTCACGACAACGGATGTTTAAGTATCGAAAATCGACACATAACTTACCGTATCTAG
The DNA here is from genome assembly GCF_002321025.1 of Acinetobacter lwoffii. Taxonomy (GTDB): domain Bacteria; phylum Pseudomonadota; class Gammaproteobacteria; order Pseudomonadales; family Moraxellaceae; genus Acinetobacter; species Acinetobacter lwoffii_Y. The sequence goes on along the minus strand of NZ_DCLL01000034.1, from coordinate 51,780 downwards.
TACGGATGGCAGCCATAATAATATCCTCCTTATTGAAGTTGTAGGCTGTGTAGCGAGCCTAAAGTGGTTTTAGTCATATCTTCTTCAATACGCTCCCATACATATAAAATTTTGCGTCCACCAAAAGGGCGGATGTAATGAATGCCTTCGATTAGAACACTGTCCTTCAACTGATTACGGATGGTACGCTCGTTGTAATGGATTCGTTCCGCCAGTTCTTTTGTAGTAATATAAATAAGATTCATGTCTGTATCCTTTTATAAAGTATCACAATAGTGTTATTTAAGGTCACAATGCAATAATAGATGCATTTAAGACACCATGCAAGTACTTTATTACACAATGGTGGTAATTAATGATAGTTTGTAACTTGCCAGTACTTTTGGCAGAACGAAGAATGAAAGTAGCTGATGTAGTGCGGGCGACTGGAATGAGTAAGACAACATTACATAAGTTATATAATGGTCAATCGACTCGAATAGATTTTGAAACGTTAGAGAAATTGTGTGTATTGCTTAATGTTGAAGTGGGTGATTTATTAAAATTTAAGAAAAATGAAGAGCAAAATGATTGATTGAAAGAGAATAAAATTGAGTTTTTTATCATAAGTAAATGTTTTAATTATGTATTTTTGGTGACCAAATTTGGTCACCATAAAAATTAATAAAATAAAAAATACTAAAATTGATGGAAAAAATAGAAATCAAGTGTATGGGGGAGGTGTTCTGATTATTTATAATGAAATTGATTAAAAAAATACCAAAATAGTGAATGTGTTGATTTGTATATGATAAAGGGAAGGCACGTTTAGGGCACTTTTGGTCACGCACCAGCTTCAAAAAACACGTTGTCTAAAAATTTTAGAACTTCTTCCAAAGCTGGAACAGAGAGGTTTTAGAAAAAATATTATTAATAATCAACAATAAAAAAGCCCCCATCTTTCGATGAGGGCTTTTTGAATCTGGAGCGGGAAAGGAGACTCGAACTCCCGACCCCAACCTTGGCAAGGTTATGCTCTACCAACTGAGCTATTCCCGCGGAGTCTATAAAGTTTTTTAAATGAAAAAACTAAATGAAAAAATTTTGAGCGGGAAAGGAGACTCGAACTCCCGACCCCAACCTTGGCAAGGTTATGCTCTACCAACTGAGCTATTCCCGCATGCCGTGTATAATACAGCATGCAAAAATGTGGTCAACACCTTTGTTAAAAATCTTGCATCAATTGCATAAAATAAAAGCAAAATGCTGTAGACCAGACAATAAATAACCAATATTCATATAAAAATCAATAAATTTTCGCCACAATCAACGGATTGCATCTGAACAGATTACCGAAATACTCGGCAGAACAAGGTATACTGAGACCATATTTTTGAAGATTGGAGTCAGGCCATGAGCTTAGAACAACAACTGAAAGATCGTTTGGCGCAATTATCCCCAACCCATTTGGAAGTGGTGAATGAGTCTTCGGGTCATGGTGGTTATTTCCCGGGAAAAGAATCGCATTTTAAAACCGTGATTGTGAGTCAGGCATTTGCCGGTTTGCGCCCCGTCCAGCGTCATCAGAAAGTTTATGCTGCTGCGGGTGATCTGCTGTCAAAAGACAAGATTCATGCGCTGGCCATTCATGCATTTTTGCCTGAAGAATGGGCAGGTCAGGATACGACCAGTCCTGCTTGTGCACACGCACCTAAAAACTAAGAGGAAATGATGGAAACCCAACTTTTAGTCAAGATTATCCATATGTCGGTAGCAGGACTGGCGATTGTCGCCATTCTTGCCCGTGCCTTGACCTTGTTTGTCGGCACACAGGGAAATATGCCTAATCCGGTAGCACGTACAGCGCTAGTCGCTTTACAGCATTTAGCTATCACGGTGATTGCACTGACCGGTATAGTATCGCTCGTCCTGAAAGACTTTGATGTACAGCCTTGGTTCTATGCCAAAGTCATTTTATTTTTGGTGCTGGTGTCCTCGCTAGGCAAAGCCTATAAAAAAGATGATTCGATCTTGCTGTCGCAGCGTCGGGCTGGCTTAGTTATTGCTGTAGTTTCATTGGTGTCTATTCTGGCTTTGGTGATGATCAAGCCGAATTTTGGCTAAAAGCAGGCTGGCTGTGATGATCAGCACAGCCAGTCCATGCAAATAATTAGAAAATACAAATGTTGTAAAAGTAATTAAAAATGTGAGGAGGGGGACATGCGTACACGTGTGGTATTTAATCAAAAGGGTGGGGTAGGCAAGTCGAGTATTACTGTCAATCTGGCAGCAATCAGTGCACATCAGGGCTTAAAAACCTTATTGATTGACCTGGATCCGCAGGCCAACTCTAGCCAGTATGTGCTGGGCGATGATGCGACGTATTCTAGTGACAAGCCGGCACTCGAACCAAATATAGAAAACTATTTTGAAGATGTACTCGGTAATCAGCAAAGCAAGGGCCTACTCGGCAATGCGATTGGCTCGATTTTAAAAAGTCGTAGCAAAGGCTTGGAAAGTTATGTGCATCAATCCTCTTTTAAACATCTGGATGTCATTCCGGCTAGTCCAACGCTGGGTGCATTGGCCCATGCACTGGAGTCCAAGCACAAGATTTATAAGCTACGAGATGCCTTGCAACAACTGTCGGGGCATTATGACCGGGTGTTTATTGATACACCACCTGCGTTTAATTTCTTTACCCTTTCTGCACTCATTGCTGCAAACCGCGTCCTGATTCCTTTCGACTGTGATGTATTTTCTAAACGTGCCTTACAGACCCTGATTGAAAATGTTATTGAAACCCAGGATGACCATAATGAAGGTCTAGAAATTGAAGGGATTGTGGTGAACCAGTTTCAGGCACAGGCCAAATTACCGCGTGAAGTGGTACAACAGCTCAAAGATGAAGGCTTGCCGGTACTTGACAGTATGTTGCCACCGTCGATCTTGATGAAAGAATCTCATCAGAAAAATCTGCCTTTGATTCATTTGGCTACTGATCATAAATTGACTCAGGCCTATCAATCGTTGTTCAATGAGATAGAGCAGAATTAAGATCGATTTAACTATGAAACTTGTGAAAATAAGCCTGAGTATTGCTGCACTTGCATTACTGAGTGCCTGTGCAACGACGGTAAAACCGACTTATGTGTCGCCAACCTTGTATCAGACCTTGGGTTGCTCGCAACTACAGGGTGAATATAACCGTATTCAACAGTATATCGACAATGGCGTTGAACCACCGAAACGTACTGGTGTCGGTGTGGGCGTTGGTCTCGGCGGTGGTTGGGGCAGTCGCGGTGGCTGGGGTATTGGCCCGAGTATTTCAGTCAATATGGGACAGTCATCCGATACCAAAAGAACCGAACTGGCACGGCTTTTAGGCGAGCAGGAAGCGATTGTACAGGCCGCGCGTTATAAAAACTGTCCGATCATCGTTCGGCAGGCGACGCCTAAATAAATCATTTAACATTAAACGGATAAATGCTGACTTCAGGTCGGCATTTTTTATTGCTTTAAACAAGAAAAGTGTGGCTTAAATCCAGATAAAACTCACTGGAAATTGACCAGGCTGTATAAAAATCTGAAATTTATAAGCTTGTTATCACACTCCCATCTTGATTAAGCTACAACCTTGGCCCGGAAAAGTTCATTGCGATGATTGAAAATTGGTTATTTGTTTTAGGACTCATTGCTGTATTAATGGTTCCAGGGCCCGCCAATGCCTTGGTGGCCAGTTCTGCTCATCAGCAGGGGCAAGCCAAAACCAGTCTCTATCTTCCTGCCATTTTGCTCGGTTATTTTTATGCCATTAATGTCTGGGCTTTGTTGATTCATCTGGCGTCACCGATCTGGCCAAATTTTAAAGGCTTGGTCTATGTACTGAGTACCATCTGTGTGGGCTGGATGACCTTGCATTTATATAAGGCTCAGCAGTTAGAACGTTACAGCAAGAACCATCCGCAGATTCGCCCTTGGCAAATGTTTAGGACTACCTTAACAAATCCTAAAGCAGCACTGTTGGCCTCCGGAATTTTACCGATGGAAACCTGGCAAAGCCCGACCAACTTCGTTCTGGTTTTTGCTGCCTTTAGCTTGAGCACCGTTCCGGTCGGGATTTTCTGGATGGTCTTTGGTCAGGCCATATTGACCAGTCCATCTGAAAAAATAAAAGCCGGCCTCATTTATAAAGGCGCGGCTTTATTTGTCCTGCTTTGTCTGATCCCACTCCTGATCAGGCTATGGGATTAAACGCACAGGCTGTAAAAAATCTTAATCTAAACAGTTCTTAAGCTGTTTTACTTTTTTTGAGCTTTTGTTGAATAAAGCCAATCACGCCTGGCAATACACTTAAGATAATGATGCCAAAAATCAGATAGGTGAAGTTGTCTTTAACGATCGGCATATTGCCAAACATATAGCCCAAAATGACAAATGAGCCAATCCAGGCGAATGCACCCACCACATTATAGGTCAGGAAATATTTGTAATTCATGCTGCCAGCACCGGCGACGAAGGGTGCAAAGGTACGGGCAAAAGGAACAAAACGCGCAAAAATAATAGTTTTACCACCATGTCTGGCAAAGAATTGCTGGGTCGCCAATAAGTGTTTTTTATTGATGAAGCGCGATTCAATCTCGAAAACCCGAGGTCCAATATATTTGCCAATATGATAATTCAGGGTATCGCCCAATACTGCCGCAACAAACAAGAGCGGAATCAGCACCCAAGGATCCATCGCACCAGTAGAGGCTGCCAGTGCACCTGCTGCAAATAGCAAGCTGTCACCGGGCAGGAACGGCATCACCACCAGACCTGTTTCTACAAAGATAATTAGGAAAAGAATGGCATAAATCCAGATCCCGTAATTGGTGATAAATTCAAGCAAGTGATCATCAACATGCAAGATAAAATCAATCAGTTCCATGAGCCCAGTACAAGCAAAAGTGTGGTCAAATCCTAACAGCCCGGGGCATGAAAGTCAGTACCAGAAAGTAAAATAATTAACGCTCCATCCATCTTCAATTGAGCAAAAATTTCTCTTGCATATTATCTTCAGATTTTTATGAAAACAGGCTTAGTTGGATTAAATCTTGAGCTTAAAAATATAAAAATGACAGACCAAACAAGGCATCCGAAGGGACGCTTTGTTGTGCTAGAAATATAATGCAATCAACTAAATGTATACCTCATGCGAATTGTGTGCTTAATGCGCTGAAAAATGTTAGAATACGGCGCTTATCTTTCGTTTGCCTTTCATAGTTGTTCGTCATGACTACCAATACTCAAATTACTGAAGATCGTATCCTGATTCTGGATTTCGGTTCTCAATATAGTCAGCTCATCGCACGTCGTGTCCGTGAAGCTGGTGTATATTCTGAAATGTATGCCTATGATATGTCTGAAGAAGACATTCGTGCATTTAATCCAAACGGTATCATCTTGTCTGGTGGACCTGAGAGTGTTCACCTTGAGGGCAGCCCGCGTGCGCCGCAAGTGGTATTTGAGCTGGGTGTGCCGGTATTGGGTATTTGTTATGGCCTGCAAACCATGTGCGAACAGCTTGGCGGTAAAGTTGAGCCAGGTCGTGTACATGAGTTTGGCTATGCAGAAGTAGATATTGTCGTACGTGACAAGCTGATCGGTAATTTACAGGACCGTGAAAACCAGCTGCATGTCTGGATGAGCCATGGTGACAAGGTTGCCCGTATTCCAGAAGGCTTCCAGATCACTGCACAAACGCCTAGCTGTCCAATTGCTATGGTTTCTGACGAAACTCGCCGTTTCTATGGTATTCAGTTCCATCCTGAAGTGACACATACGTCTAAAGGCGCAGAATTACTGTCGAACTTCGTTCATCAAATTTGTGGTTGTCGCGGTCTGTGGACGCCAGAACACATTATTGATCTACGTGTAGAACAGCTTCGCCAACAGATTGGTGATGAAAAAGTATTACTGGGTCTTTCTGGTGGTGTGGATTCATCTGTAGTGGCAGCGCTGTTGCATAAAGCGATCGGTGATCAGCTGACCTGTGTATTTGTAGACAACGGTTTGCTTCGTTTGAACGAAGGCGATCAAGTGATGCAAATGTTTGCTGACAACATGGGTATCCGTGTTATTCGTGCTGCTGCTGAAGAGCGTTTCTTGACTGCGCTTGCGGGTGAAGTTGATCCTGAAGCAAAACGTAAAATTATTGGCCGTGAATTTATTGCTGTCTTCGCTGAAGAAGCACGTAAATTAGATGGCGTAAAATTCCTTGCACAAGGTACGATTTATCCAGACGTAATTGAATCTGCTGCAAGCAAGCAGGGCAAGGCACATGTGATTAAATCACACCATAATGTGGGTGGTTTACCAGCAGATCTAGCGTTTGAACTGGTTGAACCATTACGTGACTTATTTAAAGATGAAGTACGTAAATTGGGTACGACTTTGGGTTTGCCGCACAGCATGATCTATCGTCATCCATTCCCGGGCCCAGGTCTTGGTGTGCGTATCCTGGGTGAAGTGAAAAAAGAATATGCAGACATTTTACGTCTTGCGGATGACATTTTCATGCAGGAACTGCGTGCCAGCGGCTGGTATGACAAGACTGCTCAAGCATTTGCAGTATTCCAGCCAGTAAAATCGGTGGGTGTAGTCGGTGATGGCCGTCGTTATGCATGGGTGATTGCACTGCGTGCGGTAGAAACCGTGGACTTTATGACGGCTCGTTTCGCGCATCTTCCTTATGATTTAGTCGATAAGATCTCGACCCGTATCATGAATGAAATTGCTGAAGTTTCTCGTGTTGTGTATGACGTATCGTCTAAACCACCAGCAACAATTGAATGGGAGTAATTTAGGGGTTTCGGACAGCACTGCTGTCCGCCTAAATTACGCCAAGCGCTATGCGCGTGGCAGTATCTGGTTTATCAGATATAACCTAATAAAAAAGAGCGCTTCGGCGCTCTTTTTTTGATTTATACTGAATAAAAATAAACCTTTAAAAGCTAAAAAATGCCTTTACCTACTTATGATCAATTAATGCTGCCTTTAATGAAATTATTATCAGAATTAAATGAGCCAATAAAAATTTCGGATGCTGCGAATATCCTAGCTGAACGTTCCAATTTACACGAAGAGGATTTAAATAAAATTCTTCCGAGCGGGAAAAATATATTTAAAGATAGAGTGGCATGGGCAAAGACCTACTTAGTTAAGGCGGGCTTAGTTCAACAACCGAAGAGAGCATATTGTGAGATTAGTAACTTGGGTAGACAGGTTGATTTAAAAAGTTTAGATGCTATAACAAATGAATATTTAGCACAGTTCAACGGATTTTCAGATTTTAAATTAGGAAAGAAAAATAAAGATGAGTTTGGGATCGGGAATCTACAAGTTATTGAAAGCCTAAATAGTTACCAAGAAACTCAGACTCCAGAAGAAACAATCCAGAACACAACGGAATTATTAAAATCTGATTTGAAAAGTGATTTGCTTCAGATGGTAAAAGATAAATCTCCTTCATTTTTTGAAAGACTGGTTGTCGATCTTCTGGTGGCAATGGGCTACGGCGGTTCACATCAAGATGCAGCTCAAGCGATTGGTAAAACCAACGATGGTGGAATTGATGGTGTAATTAGTGAAGATCGATTAGGGCTAGATAAAATTTACATCCAAGCGAAACGTTGGAAAGATACTGTTGGTCGTCCCGACATTCAACAGTTTAAAGGTGCTTTGGCCGATCAAGTTGCTAAGAAGGGTGTATTCATTACTACGTCAAGTTTCAGTAAAGAGGCCATTGAGTCGGCAAGAAAATCCGGTATTGTTTTAATTGATGGCGATAAGCTGACGTCTTTAATGATTGAATTTGGTTTAGGTGTACAAATAGAACGTAGTTTTCATATCTATAAAATCGACCAAGATCGTTTTGATGAAGATAATTTTTAACGGGTAATTTAAGCCGGTTTAACCTGCCAGTTTTGCAGCTCCCCAGCTAAACTTTGCTCCAGATCCGGATCATAAGCTTCAACCCGATTCCGCCCATTGGCTTTAGCCTGATATAAGGCAATATCGGCTTGCTTAATCAGGGTCATCAAATCCGTTTCACAGCTTTCCAGAATAGCAGCACCAATTGAAATACTAAAACTGAAACGATGTTGGCTATCCAGATCGATCACAATATTTTCAATTTTATGCCTTAAGCGCTCGGCAACTTTTAGTGCTTCATCCAGAGAAGTTTCGGGTAAAAACGCAATAAATTCTTCACCCCCATAGCGTGCCAAAATATCTTGCTGCCGCATTTCGCTGTGTGTATTTAGGGCAATCGTCTGTAAGACCTGATCTCCGATATCATGACCATAACGATCATTAATCTGCTTAAAATGATCCACATCAAATACCAGTAAATTCATAGGTACCGGTTGATCAAAATTCTGTTGTACCAGTTGTTGCGCGAGATATTCAAAACAGCGACGGTTATTCAGGCCGGTGAGGGAATCGGTATGGGCCATATTTTCAAAGGCCTGCCGGTTATATTCATTCAGGGTATGCTGCAAGAATACCATGCGTGATTTTAAGGTTGAGCTCCAACTAATATAAAGACTGAAGGTCAATACCGGCAGATAAATCAGGGAAAATAAAAACATCTGGTACAGGTCAGACCGAGTATTGAAATATACGCCGATGTAAATTATCAGGGTAATCAGACTCGAAGTAATCAAAGACGGCCAGAACCGGATCTGCACACATAAATTGGCCAACACAATAAAGACCAAGGAGGCATATTGATAAATGAGGGTATAAGCACTTTCAGACTAGTTTAGATTAAAAAACCAGATGGCACTTGCGCCAATAATTGAGGTAGGCAAGAGTAAATCAAACACAGGTAAATTGCGATAAGAGTGATACATCCAGATCGTGATCAGTACGATCAGGATGGTATAGCTGATTTTGGTCAAAATGAGTAACTTGAGAATGTCATTCAGCACCAGAATATCGGCAAGGGTATAAGAGGCATATGCCAACTGTGCGAATAAATTAACCTGTAACAGGTATTTTAAAGTGAGCTTTTTTTGATGGGCATAATAGGCTGGTTTTTAGAGGCGCAGGAATACGAACAAGCGGATCTTGAAGAGCCTCCTGAATCAGGGTACGTGATTCTTTTTCGTTATCATGCGGCATGCAGCCTTCCCAAATTAAAATATATAAAAATGAATAAGATGAAATTTATATATAGTTGTATAAAAAATATTCTATTCTTTTGTTGGATATTTTAAAAGTGGAAGAATCAAATTTATTTTATAAAATGAAATCCCCGATTAGTGCATTCTAAGGATGATCCTAGCTTATAGAACAGACTAATGATCCAGCTTTAATTCGCCGTTGACTGGGCTGGTTGAGTGTCTGGCTTAAATACATTCCAGGGATTTTCTGTCGCAGGCTTGGGCTTATTCAGCATATCTGGATGATAGACCTCAATCCGGTTTCGGCCAGACTTCTTGGCCTGATACAAGGCAATATCGGCTTGTTTGATCAGGTCTTCCAGGGGTTGGGTATGGGATTCCAGTTCTGCTACACCGATCGAAATGGTGAACCGGATGGCATGATTGGGTTCGACATAAATGTACTGCTTTTGAATTGCACAACGAATTCGTTCTGCAATCACCAGGCTGTCTTGCAGCTGAGTATCTTCCAGGAGGGCGATAAATTCCTCCCCACCAAAACGTGCCAGTACATCGCTATGCCGCATTTCTTTACGGGTCACTTCAGCAATCAGTTGTAGTACCCGATCACCAACATCATGCCCATAGCTATCATTAATATTTTTAAAATGATCCACATCAAACATCAGCAGGCAGCTACTGGCATGTTTAGGCCATTGATGAATAGAGCGTTCAGCCATATCGACAAAATGGCGACGGTTGTAGAGCTGGGTCAAATCATCGGTATGTGCCAGATTCTTTAAGGTTTGATAGTTCCATTCATCAAGTAGGGAGCGCAGAAAAGAACGCCGTATATTCAGAATATTATTCCAGTTAATATAAATGCTAAAAAACCAGAGTGGACTAAAGACCACACTAAAAATAAAGGCTTGAGAAGCACTCATGAACTGGGATATCCCAAGCATGATAAATAGGGCAATCAAGATGGAGCAATAGACTGCGACTTTAAACTGGGTCTGCACACAGAGATTGGCGATGAGAATAAAGATCGCAGAGGCATAAATATAGGTGGCAACATGGGGACTGGTTGAAAGCGCGAGTAAGCCAATCCAGGCCGCTGCAGCTACAGTGGTGCCTATCGGCAAGATTCTGTCCAGAATCTGAATATTTTTATGTTTTTTAAACAGGTAATAACAGCAAAACATCGCGCCCAGAACCAGAACGACGCGCATCAGACCAGAAATAAAAAACATGTCTGGAATAATCAGAATATCGGCAAAGAAATACAGTAAAAAGGCAATTTGTGCCAGATAGTTAATTTGACGCAAGTTATGATGACTATGCGTATAAACATAATCATGAAAATACTGCTGAAACGGGGCAGGAATACGGGCATGAGGATCTGTCAGCGCCTGTTCAATCAGCTGACGGTTCTGCAGATCACATTCAGATAATTTCAGTGATTTATCGGTCGTCGAATTTTGAAAAGATACATTCGCCGTTGAATATATATTCTCATTCTGAGCAGACATGTCCTGGTCCAGTATTATTTTTATAGGCGCCTATTATGCCGTGATTGAGTAAAAAATAACCTCCCAAAAATTGGGTATCCGGGAAGTTTTTAAAGCTAAAACGTAACAAAATTTGTGTTTTGTAAAATTGAAAGTGATTGAAATACATGAATAATCATCTTATTCATTGGGATCTTTGGTTGTTGTTGCTCCGTTTCACGTGAAACATGGACTAATGACATTCGTTGATCTTCAGTTTATTTAAACTCATAACGCCATGTACCTAAATCATGATTGACTTGTTAAAACTCAAGTTTGGGGCTTTGAATATAAATCTCATCAGCTTTTCAGAATTTAAATTGATGGGACTAGTGAGGCGTTTTATACGTATCTAAATATTTCCAGGGATAGATTTTGCCCATAGACCCTGTACATTGTCCTGAACAGAGAGGCATCTTGAATCGGTCAAATACATGTCTCACCCACTCAAAAAGTAGAATGAAAATGCCGAGGTAAGCTCAGCCATGTCGAATAATAGTGATATTGAACTGTCGAATTCTGATGATTGTGAAAAGTATGTGAATCAGTTTATTCAGGAATTTCCTTTACGTCGCGCGGAAATCGGACAGGGCACCGTGATTAAACGTGCCTTGCCAAGCAGACATAAGCGCATGATAGGTGCCTGGTGTTTTCTGGATCATGCGGGTCCGGCCATTTTCCCGCAAGGAGATGGTCTGGATATCGGCCCTCATCCACACATTGGTCTGCAGACCTTTACTTGGATGATCGAAGGCAGCATGATGCACAATGACAGTCTGGGAAATCAGCAGTTGATTCGTCCCAAGCAGGTCAATCTGATGACCTCGGGCTATGGTATCTCACATACTGAAGTTTCTCCGGAAAGTGAGACCCATATGCATGCAGCACAGTTGTGGATTGCCTTGCCGGACGACAAGATCAATATGGCACCAGGTTTTGAACATTATCCTGAATTGCCGGTCATAAATGAACAAGGCATCGAGTTTACCGTGCTGGTTGGAGAATATTTAAAAACGAGATCACCGGTTAAAGTACATAGCGAACTACTCGGAGTAGACTTGTACGCAGCTGAAAGTAGCAGTATGCGTTTGCCGCTGAATCCGAAATTTGAATATGGCTTTATGGTGCTTGAAGGTACGGCCAGCATCAATGGACATGAACTGACAGAGGACAATATGCTGATCCTGGAGCCGGGCTTACAGCAGGTCAATGCTGAAGTTCATGCCGGGAGCCGGGTGCTATTGATTGGTGGAGAGCCATTTGAAAGCCCGATTTTACTGTGGTGGAATTTGGTCGGGCGCACGACAGAGGAACTTAAAATTGCGCGGGAACAATGGATTGAAGGTCATGAACGTTTTGGTTCCATTCCTGCCTATGATGGACCACGTTTAGAAGCGCCTGCATTTCCAGACCAGATGCGTGCTTCCCGATAAATGCTAAAAATGATAGGAATATGGAGTGCTGTCTGAATTTAACTCAAATAGTGAATCTGCAACATAGGATACATATCATTACAGTCATCAAAAATTGAGCTATATTCGGCTGCTTTTTGTTATGCTCAGTGAGCAAGAACAATAAAATCATGAGTCTAATATGCGTGTTTTACATCATCTCGAACAATCACGATCATTTCGTATCCTGTGGGCCATGGAAGAACTAGGACTAGATTACGAGGTTAAATACTATAAACGTCAGCCCAACCTTTCTGCGCCACCGGCCTTAAAACAGATTCATCCGCTGGGCAAAGCTCCGATTCTGGTCGATCAGTCGCAGGTACTGGCAGAATCTGCGGCGATCCTGGAATATTTGCAGGAAACTTATGATGAAATGCAGCAGTTTCGCCCAGAAGATATTGCTGACAAGGCCCAGTACCGTTACTGGATGCACTATGCGGAAGGCTCGTTAATGCCGCTGCTGGTGATGCAACTAGTGATGACCACTGTACCAAAACATACCCCGTTGCTGATTCGACCAGTCGCCAAGAAAATCTGTGATGGAGTGAAGAAGCAGTTTGTACAGAGCCGTTTAAAAGATCATATCCAGTTTCTGGAAAGCTATTTGAGCGAGCATGATTATTTTGCCGGACACTTCAGTTTTGCCGACATTCAGATGAGTTTTCCTTTGGAGGCGATGCAAAGCCGGACAGGCCAAAGTTATCCAGCGATTCAGGCCTATCTGAAACGGGTCTCGCAACGTGCTGCTTATGCGCATGCACTGTCCAAAGAAAAACAGATCAGCTCTTAACAGCTTAAAAGAAAAGGTGCCAATGGCACCTTTTTTGATCAGATGACTAGTCCGGAAAGCTGAGACGTTCTTTGGGAAAAACCACCTTAAAAGTGGAACCTTGGTTTTCCTTGGACTCAATTTCCAGATGTGCCTGATGTTGCATCAGCACATGTTTGACGATGGCGAGTCCCAAACCGGTACCGCCAGTCCGGCGGCTGCGGTCTGAATCGATTCGGTAAAAACGCTCGGTCAGTCGTGGGAGATGTTTGGGATCAATCCCGATGCCGTTATCTTGCACCACAAAATAGGCCGATTCACCGTCATCATGCCAGCCGATGGTGATGGTACCGCCTTTAGGCGTGTACTTGATGGCATTGGTGATCAGATTACTAAAAGCGCTGGCCAGTTCCATATCTGAACCGATCAGATCGCAATGACTGTCAATGTCCAGATTCAGGGTATGACCATAATCAATATTATAGGCCTGGGCATCATCGAATAGCTGGTTCATCAGACTCGGCATTTCAATGATCTGGTTTTTGGCAATATTCTTATCATTTTCCAGACGTGACAGCAGCAGCAGGTCGTTGACCAGAGCATTCATGCGTCGGGTTTGCGACTGCATCTGATCAAAAGCGCGTTTCCAGCGTGGATTAATATCTTCCTGATCGGTAAAGGTTTCAATATAACCGCTGAGTACGGTCAAAGGAGTGCGCAGTTCATGTGAAATATTGTCGACAAAATCCTTTCGCATCTGTTCCAGATTGTGCATCCGGGTCACATCATAAGCGACCAGTACCCGACTTTCTCCGCCAAAACGGGTCATTTTGACCTGCACATAATGGTCTTCAAACAGCGAAGAACGCATTTTCAGGCCGTCCGGGGATTCATCAATATGGTGATAGTATTCGATAAAGCTTGGTTGGCGTAACAAGGTCAGGATATTACGGCGACGGTCATCACTGGAGATTCCGAGCAGACGTTCGGCTGCCGGATTCCACCATTCAATCTGCTGGTTTTCATCAAGTAGTACCACAGCTTCTTGTAAGGCCACCAGTGAAGACTGTGCACGATCAATCAGTTCGACCATTTCCGCCTGAACAATCCGTTCCTGACGTTGGGCGCGGTAAACATTGAAAAGTAGCGCACCCCAAATCCCGCCAATATTTGGTGGAACATCATAAGGGCGATTGGAAATCCATTCATTGACCAGATATAAGGAACGCATTTGGGTCGCAAAGAACGCCACGAAAGCAATTACGATACAAACCCAGAAATACCCAATCCCAAAACCGATAAAGCTGGCGATAATCAGGAAAAAAGCCAGTAAGCGTAAATCCTGCTTCGCAAAATCCCATAAACTGCTGTAACGGATTCTTTTGTGTTCGCGTGCCAGTTCGGGGACAGGGTAGGGTTCATACATAAAACAAGATTTACCTTAAAAGATATTAACCTAAAGCGACATCTGAACGGGTCGAGAAACGATAGCCCGTTCCGCGAACGGTCTGTACAAAACGGTCTACACCATAAGGTTCCAGCACTTTACGCAGGCGACGGATATGCACGTCGATGGTCCGGTCTTCAATATAAACGTTACCGCCCCACACCTGATCCAGCAATTGCGCACGGGTATAGGCACGTTCCGGATGGGTCATAAAGAATGCCAGCAAACGGTATTCAGTCGGCCCCATTTCCAGAATGTTATTGCCAAAATTCACCCGCTGGCTGACCGGATCCAGAATCAGACCATTGGCATCAATGGTTTTTTCACCGCTCAGGGCATTGGCGCGGCGAAGCACCGCCTTAATCCGCGAGACCAGTTCCCTAGTCGAGAATGGCTTGGTCATGTAGTCATCGGCACCGGCATCCAGACCTTGTACCTTGTGGTCTTCTTCACCGCGCGCTGTGAGCATGATCACCGGAATTTCTGACAGGCTTTCATCACGTTTCAGACGACGACACAGATCTACACCGCTGACACCACCCGGCATCATCCAGTCCAGCAAAATCAGTGCCGGACGCTGATCCACAATCATCTGATGCGCCTGCTTGGCATCTTCTGCCTGTAAGCACTGAAAACCGGCCATATCCAGAGAGGTATGGATCATTTCCCGAATCGGGAGCTCGTCATCGACGATTAATATGTAGTCATCTTTCACAACGCAATACCCTATTTCATGTAAACGGTGAACCGTTTTATATTTATGACAGGCTTATTACAAAGACTAATTATGACAGTATCATTGCAGAAAGGGAAAAACTGCTGAAATTCGAAAAGATTTGTGACAAATATAGCGCGGAAACTTGTTAAAAAATCATAAATTAATTTTACTCATTTTCGTAGTACAGCATAAAGATTTCATTTACTACAGAAGAGATAGAAATCTATTAAACACATGATTTAACATCTATTTTTTCTCTGAATATGACTCGAGCAGCGCCAAAAAAACCACACTACAAGACGATAAAACTTCCTCAAGCGAATGCTTAAAACCGCTCATCACCCAACGAATAGCAATTTGGGTGACATAGCCATTCAAACCGGTCGAAACCAGGGAAATTTCCTGCTCACTGCGATTTAATTGCGGCATCATCAACATGACAAAGGCGTGAATCATGCGGTCGAAACGTGACATGGTTTCATGAATGGTGGCCTGATTATGCAGTTCCTGCACCAGCATGGCATCGATATAAATGATTCTTGCCATGCGCGGATTGTCACGCAGGGTAGTGAGCAGCGCACTCAAACCGGCTTCGATCATTTTTTTCGGATCGGTCGAGGCCTGCATCATGGCCTGCATCACATTCTGTTGCAGCTCATCAATCAGTTTTAAAAAGATGGTCTGAAACAGATGCTCACTTTTCTTGAAAGATTCATAAAAATAACGTTCAGTCAGTTTGGCTTCATTGCAGATATCTTTGACGGTAACTGAAAAAAAACCATAACTGCCATAGGCTTCAATTCCGGCTTCGATCAGCTTCTCACGACGTGCCTGCTGCCGTTCAGCCATTGACAGGCCTTTAAACTGACGTTCCTTAGTTTTGGAGGGTCGTGATTTTGCTGCTGAGTCGATTGAATCGGTCATAAGGCCTGTGTGCTCATCTGCATGAAGATTTTAAATATCTTAGCAATAAATCACGCTTAGACCTATATGGAAATGCTGCCCTGAAATTTGGCCTCTAAGGACATGGGATAATTATTGACAATCTATATTGTCAAAACTATATTGAGGATCTGTGCTAGCTCCTGAAACAACAGAACAAGATCCTGCTGTCATGGAATGGCAGTTCTTTACATAAGGAAATTGAATGAAAAATTTTAAAAATAAAGTCGCTGCGATTACCGGTGCAGGTTCGGGTATTGGCCAGCAACTGGCAATATTACTGGCCCAGCAGGGTTGTCACTTGGCGCTGAGTGATATCAATGAACAAGGTCTGGCACAAACGCTTGAATTGCTCAAAGAGAGTGATGTTCGTGTGACTATCCAGAAAGTGAATGTGGCTGAACTGGAACAGGTGCGTAACTGGGCGGCACAGGTCGAACAGGATCATGGCAGTGTCAATATGATCTTTAACAATGCCGGCGTTGCACTAGGCTCAACCGTTGAAGGGGCGTCTTATGAAGAACTGGAATGGATTGTTGGAATCAATTTCTGGGGCGTGGTTTACGGAACCAAAGAATTCTTGCCACTGATCAAAAAAACTGGCGATGGTCATATCATCAATATTTCCAGCCTGTTTGGTTTAACGGCTCAGCCCACCCAGTCTGCTTATAATGCGACCAAGTTTGCAGTACGTGGTTTTACTGAATCCCTGCGTCAGGAACTGGACATGGAAAATTGCGGAGTCAGTGCGCTCTGTGTACATCCGGGCGGTATCCGTACCAATATTGCCAATGCGGCAAAAATGAATAACAGTCTGCTAACTTTAGGGATGAATCCGGAAAAATCTGCCCGTAATTTTAATAAATTATTGCGTTGTCCACCTGCAGAAGCTGCACGACAAATTCTGGAGGCGGTACAAAAAGACAAGCGCCGTCTGCTGATCGGTAATGATGCTAAAGCGATTGACCTGATTCAGCGGATCTTACCAACTGGTTATCAGCATGTCACTGCACTGGCGACCCAGTTTGGCAAAAAGAAGAAAAAATCTGCTTAAAAAATTGCAGAACAGACCCGCGAAAGCGGGTTTTTTATCGCTGTAATAGGGTCTAATTTTTTGCAAATGAGAGTGTTAGATAGTGTAATGCTCTAGGCACACAAAACCCTGCATCTAAATCAACGCTTCAACCGTTTTTTTCTTCCAGACAAACTGATAATACAGTCCCTGTAAAATACACAGGCTGACAAAGGCCAAGGCATAGGCATACCAGATACCTTCCAAGCCCCACCACTGGCTAAACAGATAAGCGGCGGGAACTTCAATACAGAGAATGGCAAAAATGTTGATCAGCATCGGCACAGTCACTGTACCGCTTGAACGCATAATTGAAGCAAAAATGGCACTGGCACCAAAGAACAGAATTGACCACAACACAATAAACAGCAGTTGTTGTCCCAGTACTACAACCTTAGGATCCGTAATAAACAGCGCCATCAGATATTTGGAGAACAAATAAGCCAGAATCACCAGACCGCCGGTAAACAGGATATTCATACTCAGCGCAGTCCGGGTTACTTTATTGAGCAGATCTGATTTACCTGCGCCAATGGCTTGAGCACCAAATACAGACGCGGCAATCGCAATCGACAAAGCGGGAAATTGAATATAATTTAAGACCTGATTAACCGCGCCATAAGCGGCTGTTGCTTCTGCGCCATAACGATTAACCAGTCCGACAATCACCAGTCCGGCAACTGAAGTGGTGACCATTTGTACACCCGTAGGAACCCCCAGTTTCAAGATTATTCTGCTCAACTGTGGCTGATGACGAATATTTTTTAATAAAGCCCAGTCCAGTCTGAGCGGATGTTGCCTATAATTCAAATACAGGATTAAAAACAACAGGACCGCCAGATTTCCCAGAATAGTGGCAATCGCCGGCGAGATAATGCCCATTTTAGGAAAGCCAAAATAACCGGCAATCAGGACCGGTGTCACCACTAAACCCACCCCAATGGTAAGTGCGGAAGCGAACAGGGGAGTGGTACTATCACCAACGCCGCGCAAGATCGAGGTATAAATAATATAGATAAAAATTAAGGGACTACCCGCCAGCATCCATTGTACATAGGGCAAGGATAAATGCATCACATCCGGATCTGTGCCGAGTGCCAAGAGAATATTCTCAGCAAAAATTACCCCGAAAAGCGCAATCAAGCTGCCGCCAATCAAGGTCATAAATAAAGTTGAACCGACCACACAGCGCACTTTTTCTATATTTTTTCCACCCCAAGCCTGTCCAATCAATACGGTAGAACCGGCAGACAAACCAATCACAAAGGCCATCAGACAAAACAGGATCGGGAAAAAAACGGCAACAGCAGCAATCGCATTCACTCCGAGCATTTGTCCCACAAAAACCGTATTGATCGTGCCGGAGAGACTTTGCAGGATATTGGTCGCAATTAATGGCAATAGAAAAACCAGAAAGGCTTTCCATAAATTCTGTTGATGAATCAGTGAGTGCTGTGCCATGCGACATCCTGTGATTGAATTATCATCTATTTATTGATGCAGCTATTATTCGGCAGAATGTAAAAAAAAGCCTTAGCTTTTAAGTAACTAAGGCATTTATTTTATGAGATTTTTAGTTAAAAAATGAGTTAAACCTTTGAAAGAATTTGACCTGCCTGGATCAGAGTTTGTTCTTTTTTTGCAAAGCAGAACCTGAGCAGACGTAAATCGGCAGGAGGATGCTGGTAGAACGCAGAGACTGGAATCGCGACAATCCCATGTTGTTCTGCCAGAAAATGGCACATGGATAAATCATCGAGCTCAGGCCGAATCTCTGAATAATCTAAGTTCTGGAAATAAGTCCCTTGAGAAGGTGTCCATTTAAAGCGTGACGTTTCAATGGATGAGTTAAATAAATCCCGTTTGTTTTGATAGAAAGAGGACAGTTCAGGTATATGCTCAGGATGCAGTTGCATATATTCCGCCAAGGCAACCTGAACGGGCGTCACACCACAGAAACTGGCAAACTGATAAATCTGTCTGAACATTTTCATCAGTGCGGGTGCAGCAATACAAAATCCGGTTTTCCAGCCAGTGACATGGAAGGTTTTACCAAAAGAACCAATCACAAAACTCCGCTCACGAAGTTCTGGAAATGACCAGGCCGAATAGTGCTGAACGCCGTCAAAAACCAGATGTTCATAGACTTCATCGGACAGCACCACAATATTGCGCTCGCGAATCAGCTCGATCAGCTGTTGCCAGTCTGCCTTGGACCACACACTCCCACTCGGATTATGCGGAGTATTCACCACAATCATGCGGGTGCGGTCATTAATGGCATCTTTGACCTGATTCCAGTCCACAGAAAAATCAGGATGCTGCAAAGCAATATGTACTGGCTTTGCCCCGACCAGTTGTACCGCAGGGCCATAACTGTCATAGCTCGGGTCGAAAATAATCACTTCTTCACCGGCGCGCACTGTGGCCTGAATGGCACAAAAAATCGCAATCGTGGCCCCAGGCGTAATCGTGATTTCCTCGACAGGATCAATAATCAGTTGATCACGCTGCTGATAGAGATCTGCCACCAGACTTCGCAAGACTGGCAGACCATCTCCCGGAGCGTACTGGTTAAATCCATTCTGGCTGGCCCGGTTTAAAGCCTCAATCAAGGCGGGAGGTGCTACAAAGTCCGGAAATCCTTGAGAAAGATTCAAGGCTCCGAGTTTTTGTGCCAAGGCCGACATGGTACTAAAAATGGTCACGCCCAAATTAGGTAATTTAGAAGGGAGGTCCAGCATGTCCTTGGCCTTGAAGAGTGAGATCTGAATGAGTGTAGCAGCAAGTTCAGTATAGGATAATCAGAAAAATAGGGAATATTGGGCAGTATTTTTAATTAAGATGTACCACATACAATTTAAGATTTTTAATTGAAGGACCATAAATTAAAGGCCTAATTATGTGAAATGCATCGTGAACTGGACGAAATGGATAACTTTTCCTAAAATTTGCCGCACAATAATAAAGCTTAAAATTATAACTATAAAATGCCAAAACCTATCCATATGCTGCTGGAGCAGCTCGGGCTTAAGCGCCAGCATCGTGCGCTACATTTACAGTTTTCACATCCTCCTTTAAATCATCAGGTTTTGATTCAGCGGATTGAGGGTCAGCATCAGATCAATCAAGGTCTGCAGGCTGAACTGATCTGTCTTTCCACTTATGCTCATATTGCCTTGAAACAGTTTATCGGCTGTCGGGTGGCCATTGATCAGGTCACAGACCGGGGTGAACTTTTCCGGACTACGGGCATTATTACTGCAGCCAGCCAAGGACAGAATGATGGAGCTTTGACCCTGTATAAACTGACGCTGAATGACGCGACTGCACTCTGGCAGAAGCGCCGTAACAGTCGGGTTTTTATGAACAAGACGGTGCGCGAGATCAGTGAAATCCTGTTCAGTGAATGGCAAAGCAGAAGTGCATTATTCGCGGCCAGTCTCAGCCTGGATTTGACAGGACTCAGCCGGGACTATGATGTCCGGCCTTTTGTGATGCAATCTAATGAATCGGATTATGATTTTCTGACCCGTTTATGGCGTAGCGAAGGAATTAACTGGCTGATCGATGAAAAGCAATTAACTGTGCCTGTATCAGCCAGCGAGATTCAAGCTCAGTTTTTAAAACTGGTAGATCATTCCCAATATTTTTCAGCTTTAAAACGCCGCTCCATCCGGTTTCATTGCAGTCATGCCACCGAACAGCTCGACACGCTGAACAGTCTGATTGCGGTACGTCAGCTCAATCCGAATAGTACCCGGACCCAGCGCTGGCATGCCCAGCAACTTGCCCAGGATCAAAGCCAGCCTTTATTCAGTAATCATCAGCAAAGTGATATTCATGCAAATGCCACTCTTCAACTTGAAGATACGTGGAACATCAGTCCGGCCTGGACCGGCGACTTAAATCATGAGGATCAGGTAACAGCATCTGGTATAGCGCAATTGGATCGACTCAATCAGCAGCTCAGTGACTATCATGCTTTGCAGTCCAAATATTTTAAAGCCAGTAGCAGCGTACGAGATGCTCAGGTCGGATACTGGTTTGAACTGCAACAGCATCCTGAAATTGATCAGCATCCTGCCCATCAACGTGAATTTCTGATTTTAGCTAAGCGGTTTTATAACCAGAACAATTTACCCAAAGATATTTTATCGCAGCTGGACAGTTTGCTTGAGAAGAGCGGCTGGCAGATGACACAGGAGGAACGACAGGCCAATGAACTACAGATGGTGCGCCGTGAAATCCAGGTTGTTCCTGAGTACCACCCCTTCATTCATCGGCCTGCTGCATATCCGCAACGGGCTCGAGTGGTCGGACCTGAAGGTGAAACGATTCATGTCGATGCATGGGGGCGGGTGAAAGTTCGTTTTCTGTTTACCCGGAGTGAGGATCATCAGCATGATGGCGGCGCAGGTAGCAATGACAATGATAGCGATTCTGCTTGGGTGGATGTTTTGACCCCTTGGGCGGGTGAGGGTTATGGCATCAGGTTGCATCCGCGAATTGGCGAAATTGTAGTGATTGACTTCTTTGAAGGTGATATCGACCGGCCCTTTGTGGTGGGACGGATTCATGAAGCAGAACGGTATCCGACCATGTTTGATGCGAAAGGAGAACTTCCTGCGACCAAAAAACTTAGTGGTATCCGTTCTCAGGAGGTCGATGGCGAAGGTTTTAACCAGCTTCGTTTTGATGATACTCCTGAACAGATCAGTGTACAGCTGCAAAGTAGTCATGCAGCCAGTCAGCTCAATCTGGGAAATCTAAGTCACCCCAAAGAAAGTGAAAGCAGTGAAGGTCGAGGTGAAGGTTTTGAACTAAGGACAGACCAGTGGGGTGCCCTACGAGCAGGAAACGGCTTGCTGATTTCCACTTATCGGCAAGATTCAGCAGCAGGCAATCACCTGGATGCGAGTCGTGCCAAAGAGCAGATTGAATCGAATCTCGATCATAGTAAAGCCTTGAGTGATATTGCTGAACAACAGCAGGCTGATCCATTGGAATTTTTTGATAGTTTAAAACAGTTTCTGAGTCAGATTGAAGCTGAAGACCGGGGCAAAGCTACTGCATTTAAACAGGCGGTGATGCTGTTAACCGCACCCCAATCGATTGCACTGAGCACAAAGGAAAATATCCATTTATCCGCTGATCAGCAAATCAATCAGAGTGCCGGGGACAATATTCATTTTTCCACACAGAAATCTTTAGTTGCTCATGCACAGGACCGGATCAGTTTGTTCGCTGCTCAAGAAGGCGTAAGTGTCTATGCAGCTCAAGGCAAAATTGAAATACAAGCCCAAGATGATGCAATTGAAGCGATTGCCCGCAAGGTAATCAAGCTTATTTCGACTGAAGACAAGATCGAAATCACCAGTCCGAAGGAGATCGTACTGACCGCTGGAGGGTCTCAAATTAAGATCAATGGTGGTGGAGTAATGGTCACAACTGGTGGGAAATTTGAGTGTAAGGCAGGGCAGCATCTGTTTACGAAAGGTCAAAATATTATTGAACAAAAAATAAATCTTCCAAAAATGAAAACATTATTCAGTAATAAAATTAACTATCAGTGGACTAACCAGTCTGCAGGAGAAAAAGAAATTTTTATTCTAAATAAGTTGGATGGGAACTTAATTAAAACTAAGAAGTCTGTATTAAATGAAAATAATCAATTAAGTACTTTAAGATTCTATACCTCTCAACCCACAGATTTCGTGGCTTTAGGATTTAATTCTTTACAAACTCATCTCATTCAAGACTTAGATAATGAAAGTATTGATGAACTATTGAATGAGATAGAAGAAAGGGATTTAGAGGATGATGTATATACTGAAGAGGATGTCGAATGATGAGCAATTTAGTTACCATAACATCAAAAATTTATGATGCTTCAGGAAAATATGTCATTAATTTAAAAGTTAAATCACGCTATAAAGGTTCATCGAGAGAAAATACAAATAAAACAGATAAAGATGGTTTATTTATATTTCAGGGTTCACCAAATCGAACTGTGGAAATTTTAGCTAAGCCACCTAATGTGGAAGATTATATCGTTATTAAAACGATTGATTCTTCAATCATTTCTTCTAGAAAGAATCCTGTAAAAGTATCCTTGCCTAAAAGTATAGAGGAGTATCATAAAGAAAAAGTGATGCCTACTACAAAAGGTATAGTTACGACTTTATTTAAAATAATAGACTGCAATGAGAAAATATTAACGAGTTTCCCGGTAAAATCTCGCCCTAAAGGAAAACAAAGTTCATTTGAACGTCATACCAATGAGCAAGGCATTGTAGAGGTGGTATCTTCACCTAATCGAGATATTGAAATTCTAGTTTTGACTTCAAATGATGAGTTTGCTCTAAAAGGTGCTGTTAACTCTGAGCATGGCTCTCAAATACCAAAAATAATTAAACTAGATGAACCCTATGAAAACTTTAAAAGTGAATCAAATATCCAACTTCTAGATAGAGAAGGAAATAGTTATATCGTTGAAAATACAAAGATCGAAATACTTTATTTGGGAAATAAGATAACAAAAATTTCAAATACCTCTAATGGGAAATTTTCATTTCCAAGTATGATTGGGGAAAAAATACAGATCACGGTATTTAAACCTGATGGTAATCCCTTGGAACCGAAAACTCATGTGGTAAAAAGAATTAAAGAAGATGCCATAAAAATGAAATTAGATGTGGACTTAACGGTAGGTCGAACTGTACTAAATAAGCCAAAAATAGAGAAAAATTTAAAAATAAGTAAATGTGTCTGTAATAGGGATATTTCAGCAGAAGAATTTAAAAAAATAACAACTAGTGCCACAGCTATAAGCTTTCTTAATGATTTAAATGAACAATTTAAAAAACTTAATATGATTAATTGTCTTGAAAAGGCTCATTTTATAGCACACACATTACATGAAACTGCAAGTTATTCTTTGCTAGAAGAAGGATTAGGTGGTAAAGCTGAAAGTGAAGTTTATGATGGCTATAAAGGACGTGGCTTAATGCAATTAACCTATAAAAATAATTATGAGCTTTATGGGTTAGCAGTGAATGAAAACTTTTTAGGAAATAATAAACATAGAATTGCTAAAGAAAAAAAACATGCTGTAGGTTCTGCAGTATGGTATTGGCATCATTCTAAAGCTGGCAATTTGAGTCCTCATGCCATTAATAATAGATCTCTTGCGAAAGTAAAAAATTGTTTATACTAGCCCCATGAAATATGAAAATTTAACTCGATTTAATGATGGGGAATTTAAACGACTCGTTGGAGTTCCTCGTCCATTATTCTTAAAAATGGTATCGGTGTTACAACACGCTGAACTTGCCAAGAAAAAATCTGGAAGGCCGCATTCTTTGTGTTTAGAGGATCAATTATTGTTAACTCTAAACTACTTACGCTGTTATAGGACTCAAATTGAATTATCCGCTGACTATAATCTCGCTGAAAGTAATGTGAATCGTACTATTCATAAAGTTGAAAATGCTCTGATTCAATCACGGACTTTCGCATTGCCTAAAAGGAATCAAAAGTTTAGTGAGGAGGATTATGTAATCGTTGATGTCACTGAGTCACAGATTGAGCGTCCCAAAAAAACAAAGAAAATTCTATAGCGGTAAAAAGAAGAAACATACGCTAAAAACACAGGTCATTTTTAACCCAAGACTAAAGCAAATTGTAAGTATACAGGTCGAAAGTGGCAGAAAACATGATCTGACGATTGCGCGTAAGTATTTTAAGGAGATGATCATTTATCCTTGTATTATGGCAGATTTAGCCTATAAAGGATTTCATCAGATTAAGAGTAAGTTACTCATTCCAATCAAGAAACCTAAGAATTTATCATTACCCAAAATAGCAAAACAGATCAAACAAGAAATCAGTCGGCGTAGGATCACAATTGAACATATCAACGGCAAACTTAAATATTTTCGGATATTAACAGAACGGTATAGAAATAGACGGAAACGATTTGGTCTAAGAATGAATTTAATTGTTGGAATGGTGAATTGGATGCTCTTGAATTAACTTTCGCAAGAGATCTAATGATTTAATAGCAACTTGTGCTTTAATTAATGGCGGATATAACGGATTTGATGATAGAGAGAAATACTATAAAAGAGCTGTAATCGCTCTTAATATAAAAACCTGTTTAAATTTAGATAAGAAAATAGTTGATAATCTTGATGATTATACAAAATTTGAAAATAGCTATATTTATTTTAATAAAATTGGTGAATGTTTTGGATGGGGTTTATGGAATGATCCTGCTGGTTACAAAAAAGGAAAATTAAAAAACTCTAATGAGTCAAAAAAAGGATACTCACGATTTCTAGAAATGTGTAAAGACAAAGATTATCCTTTTGGTTATAAAAAAGATAAGAAAGGGAATAAAGTTGGCAGAAAGAGGTATGGTTATAGTGCGAATTCTGCAATAACATTAGCTAAAAAGAGGTTAAAAGAATTATGAAAAAAATTATACTTATTTTTTTTGCTCTAGTGGTATGTACAAGCGCACAATCAAATGATGAATATTATTGTCTGATAAGTGAAAAGAAATCTATTTTGTTAGTTTCTAGCAAGTATCCTGATATTAATTTTGTAAAATATTATCCCTATTTGAAAAATATTAAAATATCAAGACCTATAAAAGAAAGAAATGTCGATATGGGTGATAATGCTAAGCCAGAAGTCTATAGAACAATGAATGAAATCATTAATGGAAAAATTACTGGGTATTATACTTTTATGTCACAAGGTTATCTTTTATATGATGTCGAATATAAAAATTTAAAAACTAAGAAAACTACTATTTTTAATAAAAGTAACATACATATAGATAATATAAATTGCTTATAAATCTTTAAATTCTATTTTATTTTTAGTTAAAAAAGCATAAATCGAAATAAGATTCATGCTTTTTTAAAGTAAATTTACAAAACCTCTTCCAGTAACTCCTCACTTGGCGCAAAGTAATAGGCACCATCCAGCGGAGTTACGAAGTGCAGCAGGCGGTCATGAATTCCATCACCAGAGGTGCCGAACATACGTTCTAACATAGCATCAATA
This sequence comes from Acinetobacter lwoffii, assembly GCF_002321025.1. Lineage (GTDB taxonomy): Bacteria > Pseudomonadota > Gammaproteobacteria > Pseudomonadales > Moraxellaceae > Acinetobacter > Acinetobacter lwoffii_Y. The sequence goes on along the minus strand of NZ_DCLL01000034.1, from coordinate 25,622 downwards.
ATTTTCAGGTCTTTGGTGTAGGCAATAAAAAATAGACCCTGGTCACCACGTCCGTCACCATAAGGTAGAGAGTGACGCAGAATTTCCATTTCTTCGCCTTCTTCATCTTCAACTACAGTACGTGCTACGTGCGCATTTTCAGGTTTGACCTCATCATCCAATTCAATAGATTCAAGCTTGGTACGACCCATAACCTGTTCCTGAGTATCAACTTTTAGCTTTTTCCATTTTTCCAGGTTATGCGCGTAACGCTGGGCAAAAATAAATGAACCATCTTGGAAAATACCCAAATCTTCACCTAATAACGCGACTTCTGCACGATCATCCAGGAATTGCGGATTTTCAGTCCCATCAATAAAGCCAGTAATGTCACGACCATCAAAATATCGGAAGCAAACCCGCTCATCCAGCACCTGAACCTGGTCCTGAATGCCTTCAAAAAAAGCCTGACTGAGCGCAAAGCAGATATCAGCACGGGCACTGGCAATATGAATCAATACATCTGCTGGAACAACCGGCATATCAAACGAACCTTGAATGGGTTCAAGCTGTTTAAAGCCTGCAGGAGCTTGATCATAAAGTTTTTCCCACAGTTCAGGACCAAAAGCTACGCCTGTTTTAATTTGTGCTTGAGGGTGTTGCGTGATCAGCCGATCACGTGAAGTAAACAGATGTTCAAGTTGTTCTTTTAATTTTTCAATACTCAAATCTTTAAGACGTAACACAATAAAGCGAGCATGATCTGAAGGAAGTGGCAAGATTACCGATTGGGCTGTCATTCATGGCTCCTGTAAGGATAGATCCTGTTTTTTAATGTACATATTGTGCCTGAAGCCAGACAGAGTGAATAGTGCAGTGCCTTATATTTAAGCAGGTTTTTAGCCTGATTTTATTGGAAAATTCATATAATATTGGGTAAGTTTTGCTGAGTTAAATATCCATGTCCTATCAAATGTGGTTTGCCTATATGTTGACCTGCTGGGTGATTAGTGTCTCTCCGGGCGCTGGTGCAATTGCATCGATGTCGAGTGGACTGAATTATGGTTTTCGGCATGGTTACTGGAATGCGCTGGGTCTGCAACTGGCATTATTGGTACAGATTGCAGTGGTTGCGGCAGGCGTGGGAGTTTTGTTTGCGACAACCCCATGGGCATTTTTAGTAGTGAAATGGTTTGGTGTTGGTTACTTGTTGTATTTGGCTATTTTGCAATGGAAAGCACCTGCACAATCTATCGAAATTAAACATGAATTGGCGCGAAAATCGAGAGGGAAATTGGTACTGCATGGTTTCTTGGTTAATATCACTAATCCTAAAGCTATCGTATTTTTACTGGCCGTCTTACCGCAATTTCTGGATTTGTCCAAGCCGCAATGGATTCAGTATTTGATTATGGCTGCGACAATGGTGACGATTGATCTGATTGTGATGGCGGGTTATACCGGATTGGCTGCTAAAGTTTTAAGGCTACTCAGATCGCCGAAACAACAAAAAGTCATGAACCGGACTTTTGCCGGTTTATTTGCAGGCGCTGCATTTTTATTGAGTTTGGTGCATCAATAAAGAGTGTTTGCTCTCTCCTTAAAGGAGAGAGGTGGAATAGATCCTTAGAAAATCATAATGATTTAACAGAAAGATTAATTCAGCTTTTTAAACTTCTGCACACAGAAGATCAGTGCAAATAGCACCGCCATGGTCAGGACAATGGTCAGACCTGTGGAAGTATTTAATCCCGCACTCGACCATAAACCAACTGTTACCCCCACTTGTGCAATCACGAATGCCCAGATCACCATTTGTTTGGGTGAATGTGCAAGTAATCGTGCAGTCAGGGCAGGAATGACCAGCAAAGCTCCCATGAGTAAGGAACCTACTGCTTTCAGGGCAAGCACGGTAAAGAGTGCCAGTAACAACATAAAGATCAGGCGTTGCCATTTGGCATTGATACCTTCACTGACTGCCATGTCCGGATCAATTGCGATTTGAATCTGCGCTTGCCAGCTTTTATAGAGGACGGCTAAGGCCAGAATAATCACAATGGCAAAGGTGGGTAAGTCCGTCCAAGAAATCGTCAGTAGATCACCAAATAGATAGCTGAGAAGTTCCGGTCTTAAACTCGGTAAATGCTGAATGAACAATAATCCCGAGCAAAGCAGTGTTGCTGAACACAGCGCCAGCAAGGCATCATTCGGCAGGCGCGGATCATGCAGTACCCACAAAATCCCGACCAATAATAAGGCAATAAAAGTGACTCCCATCCACAGCGGTAAACTTAAGGCCCCTGCAATCGCAACACCGAGCAAAGTGCCGTGTGCCATGGTATCGGCAAAAAATGACATACGCCGCCAGAGCATGAGACAGCCCAGCGGTGCAGTCAGAAATACCAATAGCGTACCCATGATCCATGCAGGTAAAAGGAGTTGTAACCAATCCATCATGGTTTAAGCTTCCGGCTCGGGGTGAATATGAGGACGTGAGTCATGCTGACAAGGTGTGGCAGAATCACCATGCGCACAATGATCATGATGATGCTGGTAGAATACCCGGTTAGTGCCAAAAATCGCCTGATATTCGGGATGTTGCTGCACACTTTCCGGCAGCCCGCTACAACAGATATGCTTATTCAAGCAGACCACACGAGTCGTACCTTGCATCACCCATTGCAAGTCATGTGAAACCATCAGTACGGCACAGCCATATTTTTCCGGCAAGTTACGCACATATTCATACAGTTCAGCTTCGGACTGGATGTCTAGACCCTGCATCGGTTCGTCGAGAACTAAAATGTCCGGCTGGCGTAATAAGGCGCGGGCCAGTAGCACCCGCTGACGTTCACCGCCAGACAACTGCTGAACTTTAGAATCTTGCAGTTTACTAATACCAGTATCCCGGATAATTTCAGTTTTAATCTGGGACGGGCATTTTTCTAGTGCCAATAAATCTTTCACTCGTAGCGGCAAGCTATATGATGGATTAAATTTCTGTGGCACATAAGAGAATTTGAGTTTGCGCGCAGTTTTGATCTCACCCGATTGTGGTTTTAGTATGCCCAGCATGACTTTAATTAAGGTCGATTTACCAGCACCATTGGGACCAATCAGCGTGACAATTTCTTTCTCTTGTAACGAAAAATCAATGGCTTTGAGGATATCGCGCTCATCGATTTTGACCCAGATCTTGGAGAGCTGAATCAGGGGAGAGGCACTTAAGCTTTGTTGCGGCACTGCTGACAAATTCCTGAAATTTCGATAATGCTGTGATGTGCCGTGAAGTCGTCCGAGCTTGCCAGTGCATCGAGTTGATCGAGCAGGCCCTGAGCCGACGCTTCTTTCACGGCTTTACATTCGGTGCAGATTAAAAAAGCAGCCTGATGACCTTCACGCGGATGGCAACAGGGAATATAGGCATTGATCGAGGTCAGGCGATGAATCAGCCCTTTGCTTAATAAAAAATCCAGGGTGCGATACACCGTTGGTGGTGCTGCAGGACGATCGCTGGCATTTTTCATTTGTGCCAGCAGATCATAGGCGCCCATCGGACCATGCGCATTCAGAATGAGTTCCAGCACTTCTTTACGTAAAGGTGTAAGGCGTGCGCCGCTTGCTGCACAAAGACTTTCCGCTTCAGCAAGACGTTGTGCGACATTTGGATGGTCGTGCACGCCGTGCAATGCGTTGTGGTGTTCGTGCGAACAGGAACCCATAGTTCACCTCAAGTGCGAAACTGAAAATTAATAGATTTCAAATCTTAACATGAAGCGTTCTGAGTTTCGATTGGGCATAGGTATTTTTGTATTTTTGTTATATTATAACACTTCCTGATTTTATCGTTTTTAAGTGATTTCTACTCATGTTCCGTCTTCTTGCAATCAGTCTGCTCGCATTGTTCAGTACACTCAGTTGGTCACAAAGTCTGGTGGTGTCTACGCAGCCGATCCATCTGATTGCCAAGAAAATTACCCAAGGTGTGGAACAGCCGACTTTATTGCTGGCCAACCAAAGTGGACATGATGTGAGTCTGACTCCGGCGCATCGAAAAACTATTCAGAATGCAGGTCTGGTGATCTGGCTGGGTCAGGCGCATGAAGCACCCTTGGCGAAAGTGCTGAATGAAAGTAATAAAGGTATCGCACTTTTAGACTCCGGAATTTTGACTACCTTGCCGATGCGTAATCCGCGTGGCGAGGCCTTAAAAAATACGGTAGACACGCATGTCTGGCTCGATCCGAATAATGCGGTACGGATAGGTTTCTTTATTGCGGCGCTACGTTCGCAGCAACTGCCGGAGCATCGTGAACGCTACTGGAAAAATGCCCGTGACTTTGCACAAAACATGTTTGCTACGGCCCAGCTTTATAGTTCAAGCAACAAAGCCAAACCCTATTGGTCTTATCACGATGCCTATCAGTATCTGGAACGCCCACTCAATTTAAAATTCATGGGTGCGCTGACCGATGATCCGCATGTTTCGCCAACCGTGGCGCAAATCAAGTTTTTACAGGATCATCGTCCACAACGCAAAATGTGCCTGCTGGCCGAAGGTCATGCCAGTGAAAACCAGTACCGCAAACTCAATCCGGTACTGTTCCAGCATGTCGATGAAAGCATGAGCGGGGCAGGGGACTTTGTGCAGGCTTGGCAGCAATTGGCCACAGAAACCCAGAAATGTGTACTAAATGCACGCTAATGATTTAAAAAATAGACAGATTTTGATTAGTTTAACAGCAGTGACCCGATTTAAAAAAACACGACTAAGGTCGGGAAAAGATTGCATGTTCAGGGGTGTAACTCTATAATGCCTGCGATTAAAAATAATCACCTGTTAAACTTGTCAAGCATGATTGCTGTGAGTGAATAAATAATGAGCCGAACTAGTCGCTTGATTGACCGACGATTAGCGAAAGCTTTGGTCCTCCTGCAAGCCTGTATGATCCCTGTTTCAGCCTTGATCGGCTGGGTCGTGAAAGACTCAACCGCAGCCTTGAGTGCAGCATTAGGTGCACTGGTATGTTGGCTCGCGACTTGTTATTTTTCGTGGCAATCGTTTCGAGCAGCAGGAGCCCGCGCGTCTAAACAAGTTCTTTCGAACATGTATAAAGGCTTGATGGGAAAGTTTGCCATTGTGATTGTTGGTTTCATTTTAATTTTAAGCAATGTTAAACCGTTGTCAGCGGTGGCGTTGTTTTGTGGTTTTATACTTGTTCAAGCCATGTCGTGGGTCGCTCCGTTTTGGGCGTCACGTCTACAAAAATGAGTATAAGCACAACAAGAAATTGAAAAGTTTTTCAGGAGCAGGCGAGATATCAAGCAGCACGCGATATTCGTTTGTTCTATTAGTTTTTTGACATTGACCAGGTGTGATTTATGGCTGCTGAAGAACATGCCCTTACTTCGACCGAGTATATCAAGCATCACTTGACCAACATGACCTATGGCAAAATGCCGGACGGTACGTGGAAATTGGCCGAGAGCGGTGCTGAAGCTCAACAGATGGGGTTCACTGCTATTCACTTGGATTCAATGGGTTGGTCTATCGGACTGGGTCTGATTTTCTGTTTGTTGTTCTGGTTGGTTGCGAAAGCGGCTAATGCTGGTGTTCCTACCAAGTTCCAGTCTGCAATTGAAATGATTATCGAGTTTGTAGATTCAAGTGTACGTGATACCTTCCACGGGAAGTCTCGATTAATTGCACCCTTAGCATTAACCATTTTCGTGTGGATTTTCCTCATGAACTTGATGGATTTGATCCCTGTTGACTTTATTCCTTATGTAGCTCAACACGCGATTGCTTCTATGCTGGGTGTAGACCCTCATCAGGTTTACTTTAAAATTGTTCCGACTACAGATCCAAACATTACCCTCGGTATGTCTATTTCTGTATTCTTCTTAATTATTTTCTATAGTATTCGTGAGAAAGGTGTTGGCGGCTTCGTTGGTGAGTTAGCACTGAACCCATTTAACCCAAGTAATCCAGTTGCTAAAGTGCTTTTAATTCCATTCAACTTATTGTTGGAATTGACTACTTTCTTGGCGCGACCAGTTTCATTGGCTCTACGACTGTTCGGTAACATGTATGCGGGTGAGTTAATCTTCATTCTTATCGCGTTATTACCGTTCTGGATCCAGTGGGCGTTGTCTGTGCCTTGGGCGATTTTCCACATTTTGATTATTACGCTACAAGCATTCATTTTCATGATGTTGACTATCGTGTACATGAGTATGGCAAGCGAAAAGCATTAATGGTATTGCCTAACTGTCACCGGATGGTTGGGCACACAATTTTTTAACTTAATTTGGTATAAAACCTAACCTCTGAGGAATTATCATGGAACTCACTTTAGGTCTAGTTGCAATTGCATCTGCTATCTTGATCGCTTTCGGTGCTTTAGGTACTGCGATTGGTTTTGGTCTTCTAGGCGGCCGTTTCCTTGAAGCTGTAGCTCGTCAACCAGAATTGGCTCCACAACTTCAAACTCGTATGTTCTTAATCGCGGGTCTTCTTGATGCTGTGCCTATGATCGGTGTTGGTATTGGCTTGTTCTTCATCTTCGCTAATCCATTTGTAGGTTAATCAGCTTAATTCCGAAATTCACTATTTGAGGAATTTGCAATGAATATCAACCTCACATTGTTTGGCCAAGCGATTGCGTTTGCGATTTTTGTCGCATTCTGCATGAAGTTTGTATGGCCACCACTAATCAATGCGATTAGTGAACGTCAGCGTAAAATCGCTGATGGCTTAAATGCTGCTGAAAAAGCGAAGGCTGACCTTGCAGATGCGCAAGCACAAGTGAAAGCTGAGTTAGACGCGGCAAAAGCACAAGCGGCTCAATTGATCGAACAAGCGAACCGTCGTGGTGCACAATTGATCGAAGAAGCGCGTACCCAAGCTGCGGCTGAAGGTGAGCGTATTCGTCAACAGGCTAAAGAAGCTGTTGATACTGAAATCAATGCTGCTCGCGAAGAATTGCGTCAACAAGTGGCTGCTCTTGCAGTAACTGGTGCTGAGAAAATTCTTAGCCAGCAAGTTGATGCAGAAGCTCACAATGCCATGCTGACTCAGCTGGCTGCTAAACTTTAAGAGAGGCGGATTATGGCTGAACTCTTGACGTTGGCACGCCCATACGCTAAAGCAGCATTTGCTTACGCTTCTGAGCAAAGTGCAACAGACTCTTGGTCAACAGCACTTGAATTGCTCAGTGCTGCGGTGCAAGACGAAGCATTTTCAGCTTATCTAAATCGCCCTGAGCTTACACCTGCCGAGCAGGTGGCTCTTTTTGCGAAAGTTTTAGGTGAAGACCAAACTGCAGCAGTGTCTAACTTCCTGACATTGCTTGCAGAGAATAACCGTTTGGTTCTTCTTCCTGAGATTGCAGCAGAATATGAGCAGCTTAAATCACAGAATAACAATACTGTGGATGTAGTAATTGAATCTGCATTCCCATTAACTTCAGTACAAGAGCAATTGCTTGCGCATGCATTAGAGAAGAAATTCGAAGCTGCCGTAAATGTTTCTGTAGAAGTTAACCCAGCGCTGATTGCTGGTGTAGTTATTCGTGCAGGCGACCAAGTGATAGATGATTCTGCGCTTAACAAGCTTGAAAAAATGCGTACTCGTCTTCTTGCTTAATTGCATTTAGAAGACTGAACTTTAAAAAGATTGAGGTATAGCGCAATGCAACAACTGAATCCATCCGAGATCAGTGCGCTCATTAAACAGCGTATCGGCGATCTGGACACCAGCGCAACCGCTAAGAACGAAGGAACCATTGTTATGGTTTCCGACGGTATTGTGCGTATTCACGGCTTAGCTGACGCTATGTACGGTGAAATGATCGAATTCGACGGCGGCCTTTACGGTATGGCACTGAACCTAGAACAGGATTCAGTGGGCGTCGTTGTTTTAGGTAACTACTTAAGCCTTCAAGAAGGTCAAAAAGCGCGTTGCACAGGTCGTGTATTAGAAGTTCCGGTTGGTCCAGAACTTTTAGGCCGTGTAGTAGATGCTTTGGGTAACCCGATTGATGGTAAAGGCCCTATTGATGCAAAATTAACTGATGCTGTTGAAAAAGTAGCACCAGGCGTAATTTGGCGTCAATCAGTGGATCAACCTGTACAAACTGGTTATAAATCAGTAGATACAATGATCCCTGTAGGCCGTGGTCAACGTGAGTTGATCATTGGTGACCGTCAAACTGGTAAAACAGCAATGGCGATCGACGCGATCATCGCTCAGAAAAACTCTGGCATTAAATGTGTATACGTAGCAATCGGTCAAAAACAATCGACTATCGCTAACGTGGTACGCAAGCTAGAAGAAACTGGCGCTATGGCGTATACAACTGTTGTAGCAGCAGCTGCAGCTGATCCAGCAGCAATGCTGTATCTAGCTCCGTACTCTGGCTGTACAATGGGCGAATACTTCCGTGACCGCGGTGAAGATGCGTTAATCATTTATGATGACTTGTCTAAGCAAGCTGTTGCTTACCGTCAAATTTCATTGCTTTTACGCCGTCCACCAGGTCGTGAAGCGTATCCAGGTGACGTGTTCTATCTACACTCGCGTCTACTTGAACGTGCTTCTCGTGTATCTGCTGACTACGTTGAGAAATTCACTAACGGTGAAGTTAAAGGCCAAACTGGTTCATTAACTGCATTGCCGATTATTGAAACTCAAGCGGGTGACGTATCTGCATTCGTACCAACCAACGTAATTTCGATTACTGATGGTCAGATCTTCCTTGAAACATCATTATTCAACGCAGGTATTCGTCCTGCTGTGAACGCGGGTATCTCTGTATCTCGTGTTGGTGGTTCAGCGCAAACTAAGATCATCAAGAAATTGTCTGGTGGTATCCGTACTGCTTTGGCGCAATACCGTGAATTGGCAGCATTTGCTCAGTTCGCTTCTGATCTTGACGAAGCAACTCGTAAGCAACTTGAACATGGTCAACGTGTAACTGAGTTAATGAAGCAAAAACAATATGCTCCTTACTCAATTGCTGACCAAGCTGTTTCAATTTATGCATCTAACGAAGGCTACATGGCTGACGTAGACGTTAAGAAAATCGTAGACTTTGATGCTGCGTTGATTTCTTACTTCCGTTCAGAACATGCTGCGTTAATGCAACAAATCGATGCCTCTGGTGATTACAACAAAGACATCGAAGCTGCAATCAAAGCAGGTATTGAAAGCTTTAAAGCGACTCAAACTTACTAATTTCAACCTCTGTTGAATTTAGTGTCGGTTTGGTTCACGGAATCAACCTTCGGAAGCTCGCAAGGGCTTTCGAATACTAGGTTAAGCGTATGGCAAATTTAAAAGAAATTCGCGCCAAAGTAGCTAGTATCAAGAGCACGCAGAAGATTACTCGAGCGATGCAAATGGTAGCAGCTTCTAAGATGCGTCGTGCGCAAGAGCGCATGGCTCAAGGCCGTCCGTATGCCGAAAATATGCACCGTGTAATTGCTCATTTGGTCCAAGCGAACCCTGAATACAAACACCGTTATATGGTTGAACGCCCGGTTAAGCGCGTTGGCTATATCATTGTGTCTTCAGATCGTGGCCTTGCTGGTGGTTTGAACATTAACCTGTTCAAGAAAGTGGTTAAACACGTTCAACAGCAACAAGAGCAGTCAATTGAAGTTCAATTTGCTTTAATTGGTCAAAAAGCGGTTTCGTTTTTTAAAAACTACGGCGGTAAAGTGCTTGGTGCGACGACGCAAGTCGGCGATGCCCCAAGTCTTGAGCAGTTATCTGGTTCTGTACAGGTGATGTTGGACGCTTATGATAAAGGCGAGTTAGATCGTATTTATCTAGTGTCAAACGGCTTTGTCAATGCCATGACTCAAAATCAAAAAATCGAACAACTTGTTCCTTTGGCTGCTGCTGAAGAAGACAAGAATCTGAACCGTCAATACGGTTGGGATTACATCTACGAGCCTGAAGCTGAAGAGCTTTTAAATGGCTTGTTGGTTCGCTATATCGAGTCTGTGGTGTATCAAGGTGTGATTGAAAACATCGCATGTGAGCAGTCTGCACGTATGGTCGCTATGAAAGCAGCGACAGACAACGCAGGCGAGATCATTAAGAGCCTGCAACTTATTTATAACAAGCTGCGTCAAGCCGCGATTACTCAGGAAATTTCTGAGATCGTTGGTGGTGCCGCTGCCGTTTAACATTATTTTGAATTGAGGAGACAGCAATGAATAGCGGTCGTATCATTCAGATCATCGGCGCGGTTATCGACGTCGAGTTTGAACGCAACAGCGTTCCTAAGATCTATGACGCTCTCCAAGTAGATGGTACTGAAACTACTTTAGAAGTTCAGCAACAGCTTGGTGATGGCGTAGTTCGTACTATTGCAATGGGTTCTACTGAAGGCCTTAAGCGTGGTTTGAACGTAACTAACACTAACGCGCCGATTTCTGTACCAGTAGGTACAGCGACTCTAGGCCGTATCATGGACGTTCTTGGTCGCCCGATCGACGAAGCTGGTCCTGTTGCGACTGAAGCGCGTTTACCAATTCACCGTCAAGCGCCTTCTTATGCAGAACAAGCGGCTTCTACTGACCTTTTAGAAACTGGTATTAAAGTCATCGACTTACTTTGCCCGTTCGCGAAAGGTGGTAAAGTTGGTCTGTTCGGTGGTGCCGGTGTTGGTAAAACTGTAAACATGATGGAGTTGATCAACAACATCGCGAAAGCGCACTCAGGTTTATCTGTGTTCGCTGGTGTTGGTGAGCGTACTCGTGAAGGTAACGACTTCTATCACGAAATGAAAGATTCTAACGTTCTAGACAAAGTAGCAATGGTCTACGGTCAGATGAACGAGCCACCGGGTAACCGTTTACGCGTAGCGTTGACTGGTCTTACTATGGCTGAATATTTCCGTGACGAGAAAGACGAAAACGGTAAAGGCCGTGACGTACTATTGTTCGTAGATAACATCTATCGTTATACACTAGCGGGTACTGAAGTATCAGCACTTCTAGGTCGTATGCCATCTGCAGTAGGTTACCAGCCTACACTTGCAGAAGAGATGGGTGTTCTTCAAGAACGTATTACATCGACTAAGTCTGGTTCTATTACGTCAATCCAAGCGGTATACGTACCTGCCGATGACTTGACAGATCCATCGCCTGCTACAACGTTTGCTCACTTGGACGCAACTGTTGTATTGAGCCGTGACATCGCATCTTCTGGTATTTACCCAGCGATCGATCCACTAGACTCAACTTCACGCCAGTTAGATCCGTTAGTTGTTGGTCAAGAGCATTATGAAATTGCACGTTCTGTACAGAACGTATTGCAACGTTATAAAGAGCTTAAAGACATCATCGCGATTCTTGGTATGGACGAGCTTGCTGAAGAAGATAAACTGGTTGTTTACCGTGCGCGTAAAATCCAGCGTTTCTTCTCTCAACCGTTCCACGTAGCTGAAGTATTTACTGGTGCTCCTGGTAAATTAGTATCTCTTAAAGAAACGATTCGTGGCTTTAAAGGTCTTCTAGCTGGTGAATACGATCACATCCCAGAACAAGCGTTCTACATGGTTGGTGGTATTGACGAAGTTATTGCTAAAGCCGAGAAACTTTAATTAGCTACTCTAATTTAGGAGATTCTCATGGCGACTATGCAATGTGATGTTGTAAGTGTTCAGGAGTCTTTGTACTCAGGCACTGTAACTATGCTAATTGCAAAAGGTGCTGGCGGTGAGTTGGGTATTATGCCTGGCCATGCTCCGTTGGTAACTTTGCTCCAACCTGGCGCGATCCGCGTTATTTTGGAAAACGGTACAGAAGAGTTGATCTATGTATCTGGTGGTGTTCTAGAAGTTCAACCGCATGTTGTTACGGTTCTTGCAGATACTGCAATCCGTGCCGACAACTTGGATGAAGCGGCAATTATTGAAGCGCGTAAACACGCTGAACAATTGCTTGCCAATCAAAAGAGCGATTTGGATTCTGCTGCTGCATTGGCTGCTCTTGCAGAAACTGCTGCACAGCTGGAAACGATCCGCAAAATCAAAAACCGTGCTCAATAAGAGACGGTTAGAGATTGAAGAAACCACCCGAAAGGGTGGTTTTTTTATGGTTCATAGGTTCTTATCATGTTTGTTTTTATATATGTGTTCATAAAAAAAGATTAAGTCTTTTTCTCTACCATAATTATTGCCAGAACCAAATGTAGCTACTACGTACAAAAAACCAAACTTTTCTAATTCAGATGCTGAAAAGTTACATTCATTATTCGTAAGGTAGTAATCCTTCTTGGATTTGTTCATTTCAAATGATAAGTAGGCTTTTTCTAACCCTTCTAATAAAAACGATGTAAATTGAGGAATAATATGAGCATATCTTAAAAAATTTTCACGATTTATTTCTTTCGCATCATATAAAAGAGCTAAACGAGCGAGCATTTTAGATTGATGGATTAAATAGACTTTATCTAAAGCATTGAGTAATTCACCACCTATTTCTAAGTTGTTTTGATTCTTGAAGATTTTTAGTAATGTTCCTGATGCTAACTTTTCACCTTCCTTTATAAATTCCAGGATATTTTTTAATTTTTGCTTTTCGTTATAGCTTCTGAAAACTTTATAAATCGCTAAACCTGAAGATGCTATTGGAAAAGCTTTTAAAATTTCTTGAAAAATAGTATCAGTCGTTTCTAAAACTGTATTATCAAAATAGTTTTCTGCTGTTTGAATGATATTAGATGGTATTTGACTCATTATGAATTTTCTTTTTTCTACTATATAGAATAATGTACTACACACCTGAAAATTTGAAATTTATATTTTTAGCATCACCTTAAAACAGCTGATTTAGATTATTTGTTTTAGCTTGGAATTTTTGCAAGTATCGATCTTGAGAGTGTTGGTTTTACATTTCCGATTCTTAAATAAATTTTAATTTGTACCACTCGATATAACTTTTACCCTTTCTCAGTAATGTTTTGAACCAATCTGTAAACCTGCACACGCCATAAAAAAATCAGTGATAAGTTAAATGATTCGAACAGATTTCGCTTGTTATAGCTTAATACGATAGAAGTTTAGAACAGGCAAAACTTATAATTGAAAAAAGGGAAAACCATGGCTTATCAATCTATTAATCCATTTACCAATCGAAAATTGAAAGACTACCCATCGCATGGCGATCAAGATATTCAACATGCACTCGATACTGCAGAAAAAATTCTAAAGTCAGAATGGTCACAGCAGGTCGATATCCGTATTGCAGTACTGCGTAAATTGGCTACCAACATGCGAGCGCAAAAAGCTGAACTGGCCAAGCTTATGACGCTGGATATGGGCAAACTTATCAAGCAGAGTGAAGGGGAAATCGAAACCTGTGCCAAAATTGCCGAATACTATGCTGATCATGCCAAAGAATTTTTAGCGCCCGTGTCCTATGAAACTGATCTGGGTGAGGCCTGGGTTGAGCATCATCCACTGGGTATTATCATGGCGGTTGAACCGTGGAATTTTCCATTTTATCAACTGATGCGGGTATTTGCGCCGAACTGTGCGATTGGTAATCCGGTTCTGGCAAAACATGCTGGCATTGTACCGCAATGTGCGGAAGCCTTTGAACAACTGGTCTTGGATGCAGGCGCACCCAAAGGTGTCTGGACCAATCTGTTTATCAGCAGTGATCAGGTCGCTGAGGTGATTGCAGACAAGCGCGTGCGTGGTGTGGCACTCACAGGTTCAGAAGGTGCGGGCAGTGCTGTCGCTGAACAGGCCGGAAAACATCTTAAGAAATCAACGCTGGAATTGGGCGGTAATGATGTATTCATCGTGCTCGATGATGCAGATTTGGAACGCGCGATCAAGTTAGGCTGTCAGGCGCGGGTTAATAATGCCGGGCAGGTGTGTACGGCGGCGAAACGATTTATCTTGCATGAAAAAATTGCCGAACAATTCAAAACCGGCATGCTGAAAGCTTTTGAACAGTTAAAACTGGGTGATCCGCTTGATCCTGAAACCACTTTAGGGCCACTGTCTTCAAAAGATGCGCTGGAAAAACTGACCAAGCAGGTTGAAAAGGCTGTAGCGCAAGGTGCGACCGTAGTTACTGGTGGTAAGGCTGTAGACCATCAAGGCAATTTCTATGCGCCAACCATTCTGGAAAATATCACGCGTGAAAATGAAGCCTGGTATGAAGAATTCTTTGGTCCGGTGGCGCAAATCTATGTGGCGAAGGATGATGATGAGATTGTCGAAATTGCCAATGATTCCAATTATGGCTTAGGTGGCGTGATCCATGCTCAGGATATTGAGCGGGCGAAAAAGCTAGCGTCACGGGTAGAAACTGGCATGATCTGGATTAACTGGTTTACCGACACCACGCCCGAATTACCATTTGGCGGAATCAAAAACTCCGGTTATGGGCATGAACTGTCGATTGATGGTTTTAGAGAATTTGTGCAGAAGAAACTGGTCGTCGTCAAAAGCCCGAAAAAATAATATGAACTGATGTCAGAGAAGCCACTATTGAGTGGCTTCTTTGTCTAGTTTGTCTGGATATTCTTCATGTTTGCCGCCTTCATAACTGGCAAAACGTGGATGTTCTGGTGGAAATGACGGTTCAGCACTTGGCCAAGGCCAGCCACCAAACTGGGTTTCACGATAACGACGGAAAGCAATCTCCAGCTCTTGAGCACTATTCAGAACAAAAGGCCCATGCATAGCCACCGGTGCACCGATCGGTTCACCTTCCAGCCATAAAATATGTGATTCCAGCAGCCCACCTTTGAGCTGAATATCTGCATCCGGTTTGAGTTCAAGTAGATGCTTCGGCGCTATCTTGTGTCCTTCAAGCTCCAAGCTTCTACCTTGATAAAAATAACAAAAACGCGTTGCAGTAGCAGTGGTTGCAGGAATGATTAATTCTGCTTCCGGCTTTAAAGTGATTAAATAAATATTGAGCTGATTCTCTCGCATGGCTGCCCATGAATGTGGTGGCCGATCCAGTGCCTGAGTCTGTTTAAACTGCCCTGAAATGACCCGGATCTCCGCTTTACGTCCGGCCGCATCGGCTGAAAATACATGTGGAATTTGTTCACGCCACAACATTTTATAATCGGCTGGCTGTTTTTTCTGTTCTGGTGAGGAATTCAGCCAGATTTGAAACAGCTCCAGAGGATTGTCCTGATTCTGATGGACTAAGGGAAACATCTCGCAATGCTGCACCCCATTGCCGGTAGTCAGCCATTGCACATCACCCGCGCCATAACGTCCTGAGTTTCCTAGCGAGTCAAAATGATCGACATAACCGCGCTCGACAATGGTAATGGTTTCAAAACCTGTATGCGGATGCTCCGGAAAGCCGGGAATACTCTCGCCATAATACATGTCATATTCATGCTGCTGTGGCGGGGAAACTGGGCCTAATTTAGAATTGCCTTGCGGATAATGATCTTGATGATGAACTGTAAAAATAAAAGGATCTTTCAGATCAAGCCGGGATGTGACTGGAACCACAGAATACAGCACTGAATTCGACATGATTGAACTCCTGATGATCTGATTAGATGAAAATTATTGATCTAAATGTAATTTTTATAATCCATAACAGTGTATAGCCTGCAAGGCGATTGAGGAAGACATGTTTCGATCAATCGCCTCAAAATGAGATGTTTAGGTATTTTAAGTATTGTCCTGATCAGTATTGCTCTCTGATTCCTGATCTGGATTCTGGATCAGCAAGCCTGCCAGTTTGACCATTTCGGCTTGAACATTCACCATCTGCGATTCAATCTTTTTCAAGTCCACTTGGCTAAAATCCACCTGACCATTCAAGAGGGGAGAAGCCAGCACTTGCTGGTTTGCAGACATCATATTATTACGAATCTGGTCAATTTCCTGACTTTTCAAGTTCAAGTTGCCCAGTACCTGATTAAAACTGCTGAGTTGCTGTTGAAGCTGAGTCGCAGTGGATTGCAGTTGCTGGGTATCTTTGGCTTCGACCGCCGTTTGCAGTTCGCTCTGGGTCTGTTTTAACTGTTCCACATAACTGCCGGCCTTGAGCTGCAAGTCGGCGACATCCCGAACCATATAAAACATATTGCCCGATTTAAGCTCGGTTTGCGCTGTTGAGCTCTGTTGCTGAGAGGCTGGTTCCAGATCGGACGTCGTGGTATCTGCCTGTTCAGCCGGTGCTTCGACGGCCTGTTCACAGCCCATCAGTAAAATTCCCGAGCTAAATAATGCGAAAGGAAGGACAGCATTGGCAAGAATCTTGGACATGGAAGCAGGGTCTCGATACAGGTAATAGAATTTGAATAGTATTTAATATAAGGACAAACTATGGAGATAAAAAAGATTGTTGCAAACTCATAACAATTCTTCTGGGTTGCGAACGTTGCTCTATTCAAAAACAAGAAAAAGATTATTAAAAGCTGGTAAAGAAGTACTTTGCTCTCACCAAATTGGCTTGTTTGGCCTGCAATCACTTTGAAAATGTTTTTAGGTGAATTTTAATGCAATTAAATAATCGTTTTTAAATAAAAAAAATAAGTATCTACCGAGAAAATAGATACTTATTTCAAGCTTGATGCTTATGAGAATAATCGAGAATTATTTTGCAAGTTCTGCATTCACTGCATCGACAATCCGTTGATCATCTGCAGTAATATCTGGAGCAAAACGTGCCACTACTTCACCATTTTTATTGATCAGGAATTTTTCAAAGTTCCAGAGCACTTCTGGTGGCTGATTTGGGGTTAAACCATAATCGACCAGATCTTTCCACCAAGGGCCTTCACCGATACGTTCCGGTACAGCCTGCGTAAGGTTGGCATATAAAGGATGCTTGTCTTCACCCGCGACAGAGATTTTAGCAAATAGCGGGAAGTCAACTTTATAATTCACTGAGCAGAATTCCTGAATCTCGGCTTCGCTACCCGGTTCCTGTTCCAAAAAGTTATTGGCAGGGAAGCCCAGAATTTCCAGACCTTCCGCTTTTTTGTCCTGATACAGTTTTTGTAAGCCTTCATATTGCGGCGTCAGGCCACATTTAGATGCGACGTTAACCACCAGCAAAACCTTACCTTGGTACTGGTTTAAAGTGGTTTCTGTTCCTTCAATGGTTTTGACTGGAATGTCATATACAGAGCGAGTCATTAGATTTCCTGTTTATTGCGACTGAACGGTATTTGTTTTAACGGGTATTCGCTTTCAGTACAAGTAAAAACAGGTGAGCTCAGTTACTTAAAGCTGCAAATTGCCTCAATATTATGTGAAAAATCTATTATGCTAGGATGCGCGAATACGCATAGCTTAATAACAAGACCAGCGACTCATGGATGAAAGTATGACACAGCAACAAAAGGCAGTCTGGTGGGCCATGGCCTTACCCCTGGCCGCAGTTTTGATTTGGTCTTTGAATATGACCGTCACCCGCTATGTGGCAGATTATATTTCTCCCATCAGTATCAGTTTCTACCGCTGGGCCTTGGCCTTACTGATTTTAACTCCATTCATGTTGCCCAAAGTCAAAGCAGCGTGGCCGGAGATCCGTCCATATCTCGGGCATTTTGCTGTTTTGAGTGCGCTGGGAATGGTGCTTTATCAGGGGTTGGCTTATAGTTCGGCACACTATACCACTGCAACCAATATGGGCCTCATCAATGCCTTTATTCCTATTTTTACCATTATCGTGGGTATTTTTGTTTTAAGGATTCGCCCAACACAGGCTGCAGTGCTGGGGAGTCTTCTGTCTTTTATTGGCTTGATGTATGTCATGGCACAAGGGCAGGGCCTGCAGTTTTTAACTGTTGGTGAAAGTTATATTGGCGATCTGTTGATGTTGATCGCAGTATTTTTCTATGCCTGTTATGGCGTGTTTCTGAAAAAATGGCAGATTCAGATTCCACTCTTAGTGAGCCTGTATATTCAGATTTTTATGGCCTTTCTCTATCATATTCCTTTGGTATTGATTTTAGGTCTGGACAGCATCAATCATGCTAATGCAGCCAGCATTATCTATGCCGGAATTTTTCCTTCCATTGCCGCGCCGTTATTCTGGATGATGGCTGTGCAGCAACTTGGTCCCAATCGCAGTAGTATTTTTATGAACCTGATGCCGGTTTTTACTGCAGTAGTCGCATATTTGTGGCTGGGTGAAGCGTGGACCATGTATCACAGTATCGGCGGTGGCATCATTTTACTTGGAATCCTCTGGGCTCAATATCCCGGAAGATCCGCTTAATCAGGAATTAAAAGGGCTGATTAAGAATTTTGTCTGATTAAATATTGAGCGGTTGATCAAAACTTTTTTAATTGAAATCCCCTTTTAAATGCTAATTTTCAAATGTTAAAACAAATAGAAAAATATCGTTTTATTTTAAAAAGAGAATAGAAAGAGCAAGATATTTTGAATATTGGTCAAAAATTGTTTGCTATTAATAGAAAATATGTATTGTTTGATTGTTTTATTGTACTTGTCGTTGTATTCAGTTTCTTTCATAATGCGCCCATCGAGAAGGATCAAGCAAGAAAATCCTTGTTTTATCAGACTCCCAGAGATTTTATGAACCCTCTGGATGTGATTTATGCACATCCTTTTTTATGCTCAGCCATCCCTATATGGCTGAGCTTTTTTTTGTCTTAAAACTTTAGTCGGGCTTGAGTGTCCCGACTAAATCAGACAGGACTCAGTCACGAATAACTACACCAGTCACTGCATCAATGATCCGGCTTGGTTGCTGACTTAAACCGAGGTCACCATTTAGATAATTCAGGTTCTGGTCAAAATAGCGGATCGCATCCTGCAGTGAGCGGGCAGGTTCCATGCCGGCAGGGTTGGCACTGGTAGAAACGATAAAACCGCCAAAGGCCTGACACAATGCTACACAGAGCGGATGGTTGGTGACGCGGACTGCAACTTTGGGATGCTTGCCCTTAATCCAGCCAGGAATCTCCTGATGGGCAGGAAGCAGCCAGGTGGTCGCACGCTCAGCAGGCCTGTCATTGCTCCAGGATTCAATCACTTTTTCACGCATTTCTTCGCTTAAATCCTGCAGCAGATGTTCTACCTGTGAAAGATGAGCTGCCAACAAAATTACACCTTTCTCAATCGGGCGCTGCTTCAAGGTCAAAATCTGATGAAATGCCTGTTCATTGTAGGGGTCGCAACCCAAGCCCCAAACAGCCTCTGTGGGATATGCCAAGACTTGTCCGTCTTTAAGCCATGCTGCTGCTTCGGCAACAGAGGTAGTGATCATGTGGATACCTTATATCAAACAACAAAGCGCTATTGTGAACCTTATTTAAGAATCCGACAACGTAGATACAGGCCGGCTTGCTGGGTGCAAAAACCGAGTAATTCCAGTTCCATCAGTTGACTGGTCAAGGCAGATACTTCTTGCTGCACCTGCGTTCCCAGCTGATCCAGAGTCTGTCCCACCCAGTCCAGCTGGTTATATAGACTAAGAAGATGTGGTGGGATCTGTTGTGATTCTGCTGCAGCGACTTCCAGTTTGGGAGTATTTTCCAAAGCCTGCCATTGCGTCGCCAGTGCCAGTTCTTCGATGACCTGCTGCGGGTGATCAATCAGAATTGCACCTTCACGAATCAGTTGGTGGCAGCCCTGATGATGCTCGCTGTAAATATGTCCCGGAATGGCGAATGTGGTCTTGCCTTGTTCCGCTGCCCATTGTGCGGTCAGCAATGAACCGCTTTTCAAGGCGGCTTCTGCCACAATCACCCCGAGGCTTAAGCCACTGACAATTCGGTTACGCCGTGGAAAATGCTGCTGTAAGGGGGGAGTAAATGGCAAAAACTCAGTAATGACCGTACCTCCATGTTCGATGATTTGCTGACGTAGTGTTTGATGGGCGGCAGGGTAGGTCTGTTCAATGCCTGTGCCCATCACTGCAATCGTTCGCCGATGTTGTAATGCGGCCTGATGTGCTGCTTCATCAATCCCTTGTGCCAGGCCACTATTAATATAAAAACCCTGTTCACTCAAATAAAAAGCAAAGTCATAAGCGACTTGCCGGCCGTGCAGACTTGGCTTGCGACTCCCCACAATCGCGATTTGCGGTTGCAGCAATTGATCTGCATACCCTTGCCCGAACAGGATTGGCGGCTTATGCGCATAATGGCTCAATTGCTGTGGATATTCGGCATCTGTATGTAAAAGCACAAAGTCACTGTGCAACTGGATCTGCTCAAGACTGCGCTGAAAATGGAGCTGCGACTCACTTGACTGGAAATCTTGCAGGCGCTGAATGTGGTTTTTATGAATGCCCAACTTACGCCAGGTTTCGGTTTGAGAACCATCAATTGCATGGGCGAGGTCTGCATAATGCTGACTGATTTTATAAAAGCTGCTGAGGGAGTGTTGCAGTAAATACCACAGCGTAATGGCATGGATTTGCGCTGTCGACAATGTATTCAACATGGTGAGACCTATTTCGGTGTCTTCTTATTATGGGTATGAGTTCAAACAGGAGGGATGATGCCGATCAATCCACATCATCCCGTTTAAAAGCTTAGTCTTCTAATAGTGGCGGCTGAATGTTGGCACCAACCTTGATTGGTAATTCACTTTCCAGCACATAAGCGTAGCTCAATTGATCGAAGGTTTTAAATACCATGACCTGACCAATACGCTCGCCTGGCAATTGCACACGTTCTTTAGTCTTCGGATCAGTGACCACTTCACCTTTTTGATTCACACTAAAGACATGACCTGTCTGAACCCCATGTGCCGTACCACGGTCAATGGTGACAACACTATGACGTGCCGCGGTACCAATTGATCCCAATACACGCACAATCTGGCCACCGGCAGCAATGTTTTCCGCATTGGTCGGATAGAACAGGGTTGGTAACATTGGATCGTATTCAGGGAGTACACGGTCACCGCGACGTACTTCAGCATTGTAACTATCTGTCAGTTCAAGTGTGGTGACATCACCTTCGCCACGAACTGCAATACCAGATGCCACCTGTTGCAGCTCCAGTGCAGCCGTATATTTCTTGCCGTTTGCATCCGTAAATACATACGGTTCCGCTTCACGATACACCGCATAGCGTTGGCCAACTACCAGACCGTGACCACGTGCATAAACTTTCTGGCCTTTGCCAGCCAGTACGCGCTGATCTGCAGTTCCGAGAATGTAGGGTGTGCCCTGAACTGAATCAGGTGCCAGAAGGGTATAGCGTTCCAGCCACTGCTTGATATGCTCAAGCGGAATCACTGGAATGGTATTATTTAAAGATTCAACCCGAATCTGGGGTTGCAGAGAAGTACTGCCAAGATAGCGGCTGATAATACCTTCACAACCATCACCTTCGTCTTTACCAATAATTGGACGGCCCTGGTAATCGCACATTAACAGGCGGTCACCCGGGAAAATCCAGTGTGGATTTTTCACGTGCTTATTGCTGGCCCAGATTTCCGGCCAACGTACCGGATTTTTCAGGAAACGTTTCGAGATGTCCCAAAGCGTATCGCCTTTTTTCACCACATAAACGTTCGGTGCATTGGCTTTTAATGCCGGTGGATTGACGTTGCGTGCAGGTGCTGCCTCGGCAGAATGAATGGTCCCCATACTGACGCCTACACAAACGGCAAGTGCCAGCATCTGATTTTTAAACCCCAAGGCACTAAAAAATGGCATGCCCTTCAAAACCTTTTTCATTATCATAATTCCTAAAATTATGTGCGTAGTTGCGTTATAATAACGATCTTACACACATTTTTTTGATGAAGCATTCCCTTCATTTGGTTTTTTGATCAATGGCATAATTGAGGACGCAGTATGGCCTTATTACCTATTTTAAGTTTCCCGGATCCCCGTCTTCGTACCATTGCACAACCTGTCGAAGAAGTGACTGATGAAATTCGTCAGCTCGCTGCGGATATGTTTGAAACCATGTATGAAGCACCAGGTATCGGACTTGCCGCGACTCAGGTGGATCGTCATATTCAGCTGATTGTTATGGATCTGTCTGAAAATAAAGATCAACCGATGGTGTTTATTAACCCCAAAATCACACCATTGACTGAAGAAACGCAGCCCTACGAAGAAGGCTGTCTATCAGTTCCTCAAATATACGATAAAGTTGATCGTCCGTCACGCGTAAAAATCGAGGCAATTAATCTGGAAGGTCAAGCATTTGAGCTCGATGCTGACGGACTTCTCGCTGTGTGTATCCAACATGAAATGGATCACTTAAATGGCAAATTATTTGTCGATTATTTATCGCCATTAAAACGTCAACGTGCACGTGAAAAAGTGGAAAAACTGGTTCGCCAGCGTAATAAAGACAAGGTGGCAGTGAAACGCTAGGATCATTTTAAAGTTTATTTAAATGGTCTAGCAAAGCCCAATTCTGATTGGGCTTTGTTATAATCAACATAAGCATGTTTTAGGAATAGCCTGTGTTTTTACGCGCGGGGCTGCTATTTGCATTTGCAGCTGTGTTTCTACAGATTGCTGTATTTTTACAGCCTTTGTTACCGAAGCAATATCAGGTTGCTCCGGTCTGTGAAACCATCACGCGTGCGCTTTTTATCGCGACAGATGCTCATGCGCAGCATAGCGCTGGCGAGCATAGTCACCTTATCCAATCTGATCATCTTCAACATGATCATCATGATGCCAATCATCAGTGTCAGTACTGTAAGGTTCATGCCAATTTAGTCTTACCGCCTGATCTGGACATCAAACAGGTTCTTGACCGGATTCATGTCCGTTTAATTGCCTATCAAAAAACCTTTAAGCATGTCTGGTTTGTCCTTCAGCAACTCTTCTTAATTCCTCAGGGGCGAGCGCCACCACTGCCTGCATAAATCTGCATTTTTCAGCTTGGGTTGGTATTGACTCAAGCCGTGCCTAATTTATGTATTTAGTGAGATAGAGAAATGGCTCAGCCTAAATTTTCTTTACAGCCACTTGCGGCTGCGATTTGTGTTGCTTGTTATTCACAAGTCAGCATGGCAAATGAAAGCCTTCCTGTGTACACTATGGCGCCGATTGTGGTGACCTCTGCTGCGGGTAATGATGCCAATGGCCTGATTGTCCGTGCTGATCCGAAACAGCCAATTCAGCCGATTCCTGCCAGCGATGGTGCCGATTATTTACAGAGTATTGTCGGCTTTAGTGCGGTGAATAGTGGTGCCGGTACCAATGGTGATGTAACCTTCCGTGGCATGTTTGGTTCCCGGATTAAAATCCTGACCGATGGCACCGAAAACCTGGGAGCCTGTCCAAGCCGTATGGATTCACCGACCTCTTATATTTCTCCAGAAAGCTATGACCAGATTTCAGTGATTAAAGGGCCACAAACGGTTCAATATGCCAATACTGGATCTGCCGCAACCGTAATTTTTGAACGTAGTCCGGAACAGTTTGATGAAGATAAAAACTATCGTGGTCAGACAAGCGTATTGATGGGTTCATTTGGTCGTCTGGATCAAAATATTGAAGTAGCAGCAGGGGATGACAAAAAATATATCCGCCTGAATAGCAACCGTTCTGTATCTGATAGCTATCAGGATGGAAGTGGTAATACTGTGCCATCAGACTGGGAGCGCTGGAATGCCGATCTGGCTTTGGGTCTCACGCCCAATGAAGATACCTGGGTTGAATTGACCGCAGGTAAAGCAGATGGTGAAGCCGTGTATGCGGGCCGGGCGATGGATGGCTCAAAATTTGCCAGAGAAAGCCTCGGTCTAAGATTTGAGAAGAAAAATGTTACTGATGTGATCAAGAAAGTTGAAGCCCAAGTGAACTATAATTTTAATGATCATGTGATGGATAACTTTAGTTTACGTGAGTTCCAGCCCACTCCGATGATGAATATGCCGATGGCAACCAACGTGGCACGTAAGACTTTAAATGCCCGGGTTGCGATGACACAGGAGTGGGATGATATCGAGCTGATTACGGGGATCGATACGCAGAATAATGAACATAGTATCCGTAAAGGCATGCATAACAGTTATAAAGGCAAAGCTCGCTCTATTGATATGGAGTTTCAGTCCTATGGCGGTTTTGGAGAGTTGAGTTATCAGCTGGGCGGAAATAATAAACTGGTATCCGGAGTGCGACTGGATCATGTTGAAGTTTTGGATCGACGTGCTGAATCTCTTCAGGCGGATTTGAATGTAGAGCGTAGTAAAACGTTGCCAAGTGCATTCTTACGTTTTGAAAATACCCATCCTGAACATGATGATGGTAAAACTTATATCGGTTTAGGTTATGTCGAGCGCATGCCGGATTACTGGGAGTTATTTAGTCCAAAATCAGGCAATGGTGATCCAAATACCTTTAATAATATCGATACAGAAAAAACCTTACAGCTTGATCTGGGTTATCAGCATGCGCATGGTCAGTTTAGTTCATGGGCATCAGCGTACGCAGGTTTGATTAATGATTATGTGTTAACAACCTATAAATCTGCTGGCATGATGGGAATGTTGGATGCGCATAGCCGCAATGTCGACGCTACCATCGCAGGTGCAGAAGCAGGGATGGGTTATCAGTTTACCGATGCTATTCAAGCTGATGTCAGTGCCATGTATGCATGGGGTGAAAACACCACTGATAATACGCCGTTGCCACAGATTGCACCTTTAGAAGCTCGGGTGAATTTACGTTATGTCCAGGATAATTATACGTTGGGTGCTTACTGGCGTTTGGTCGATGGTCAAAACCGAATTAGTGAGCGTGAAGGAAATATCGTTGGTTATGATGTTCAGAAAAGTGCAGGCTTTGGCACACTGTCTTTAAATGGCACATATCACATTGCGGATGGTGTTGATCTTTCTGTGGGGGTCGATAACGTTTTAGATAAAACCTATACCGAACATTTAAACAAAATGGGTAATGCGGGTGTCGGCTTGTCTACAACAGAGCAATTTAACAATATTGGCCGAAATTATTGGGCACGTGTCAGTATGAAATTCTAATTGTTGCTTAATATTCCAAAAGCCATTGCTCAATAGCGATGGCTTTTTTAATTTTTAGGGTTGCAATCAAGTTTTTCATATTTAAATCGGGCCTATGTATCTTGGAAGAAGACTGGATAAAACAAGTTTTGTGTATATAAACGCCAGGTTGATGAAGAATCAAACAAGAATAGAATGTGAATTGAACGACATAAGTCATGTGATAAATACTTTTATAATTTAAATTCAAATAAAACAATATCTTATTGATTTAGTGGGTAGGTTTTGTTGAAGGTGCTCAATAAAATTCAAAAATAATGAAAATAAATTAACTATATATAACAATTACTTGTATTTTTATTGGTTTGAAAAATAAACACACGAAAAAAAATCTTTGCAAGAAGTGTTGCAAGGGCTCTGAAATGCTGTAGAATGCACATCCATCGGCGGTGATGAAGATTAAAACTTCTGATAAAACAGTGACTTAGTTAAGTTTGATTGAGTTAGGTTTTAGAAAGAAAGTTTAAAAATAGTTTTCATTACTGGTTGACTTTCTAGAGATAGAGAGTAATATAGCCGACCTAGCTTGCTGGTGACGAATTAGCAAGAAGATCATTAAGAGATTATGAAGAAAAAATTTTGTGGGGTTTTTTTTGTTTTTTTTTTTAGAATATTTTTTTTTTTTTTTTTTTTTTTTTTTATTTTTT
>NZ_DCLL01000055.1 GCF_002321025.1 Acinetobacter lwoffii | reverse complement strand
TCCGTCAATGCGTAAGTCCTAGTTTAAACAAAAAAGCTTTTTTTAGTATGTAATTCACGCATTCCTAGCACCCTTTAATTCTTCGAGGATTCACCAAATGTATAAAATCAAAATACTTATTTTACTCATTAGCCTTTCAAGCCTGAGTGCCTGCCAGATCATCTCGCCTATTTTCGTAGATTATAATGGTGTCAGACGTGATGTGGCACAGTGGATTAATCAGCAACAACTGATGAGCATGCAGCAAAAACGGTCCTTGGCACAACTCAGCAGAGCACAGCAGAAAATCGAGCGCTATCCGGAATATGATCAGACCCAACGACTGGCGGTAACCCGGGAAAATCAGATTGCATTACATTGTGTGCGTTTACATGTGACAGAACATAAAATCCAGCAGCTACAGCAAAAAATTTATGCAGGTGAAACTCAAACAATTTTAAATCGCTATGAACAGCTGTCACCGCAAATAAAATTAGACCCGACCTCTATTCGATGTGATTAATCACTGTCTTAGGCTATCACATTAATTACATATAAATTATTAACTTAGGCTAAATAAATCACCCAGTTCAATAGCTCTAAACAGGTGCTTCATTTTTTAATCTATTAGACATTATACCTATGTATTTACTTGGTTTTATTTTTATACAATACAGGCTATGATCAAAGTATAAACAACTATTCGTACCCGGTTTAACGCGTCATAATTTTATAACTCTAAATTCCCCTCAGGAGAATTCTAATGCCTTTTGAACATATTTTAGTACCTGTTGACGGTTCAGAAACATCGTATGCTGCAGTGGATAAAGCTGTAGAAATTGCCAAAGCATTTAACAGTAAAGTTACAGTGGTTCAAGTGCTGGCGCTGGACCCTTATATCGCTGCGGAATATATCTCTGCGGCACAAACCAATGACCTGATTGAACGTGCCCGCACTTCCATCCTAAAAACGCTGGATGAAGCCAAAGCAAAATTCTCTGGTGCCGGTGTTGAAGTGGATACACAGCTCCTTGAGGGTCAGGTAATTTATAGCGAGATTGTCAAAGCAGCTAAAGATTTAAATTCTGACCTGATCGTGATTGGTTCTCATGGCCGTACTGGCTTCAAAAAACTGTTCCTTGGCAGCGTAGCGCAAAGCATTCTCGGCCAAGCGGATATTCCAGTAATGGTGATTCGCAACTAAATCATCTTTAAAATCCCCACTTTTCACCAAGTGGGGATTTTTATATCTCTACTCGACCATCCCATTGATAGCGTTTTAAATCCACTCGATCACCTCTAAAACAAATTCCTTCCTGCATGAGTTTTTGCTGCTGAATATTCTGGCCATGTTCGTCCAGTTGCTTCAGACTGATTTTCGCTTGGGCATTGATCACCCGATACCAGGGAATATTAGTGTCCGATTCTAGATGACTTAATACTCGCCCGACCAATCGCGCATGTTTGGGTAAACCTGCCAGTCTGGCAATCTGTCCGTAGGTGGCGACTTTGGCATATGGAATCTGATTGACCACAACCAAAATCATTTCTGTCATTTCCTGATTGGCTGAACTTGTCTGGGTCATTTTCATCTCATTAATAGCTCATTTAAATAAAAGATCACACCTCAACCTATCCACAAAAAGCTAGATGAAAATAATCAAGCCTGATGAAATACGCTAACCCAAGCGATCTCAGCTCACTAACAACAAATCCATAGCATATTGAGATTCTAAGTTTTAACTTTAGAAATTATCCGGATTTTCTAAGCGTTTTACTTCCTGAACCTTATCTGGATGATGCACCGTGGCGACGCCATCTGCATCTTTCTGATCAATCAGAATCTCTGGCTGAAAGATAGTGATGGTCTCATTTCCTTTGGCATCTTCCCCGACAATATAGCGAAAGCCCTTACGGTTCAACTTGTGGCACATACGTTGATACCAGCCTTTAAAGCCCTGCGTTTCTTCATTGGGATTATAATAAAATGCATTCATCACCGCAGGCAGACCCAAGCCACATACCACACCGGATAATAGCACCACAATAAAGGTATAGCCCACCAGAATACTGCTATAGGCTTCCAGCTGAGGAATATTGGCGACCGCCAGAATTAAGGCCAAAGAAATCCCGCCACGTACTCCGCCCCAAGACAGGATGGTCAAACTACCGTTATAGCTTTTCTTGCTGACTTTTGGGAACATGGCAAAGGCCAGATAGTTGGCTGCAAAACGAGCCAAATGCAGAATCACAAAGGCCACCATC
Organism: Acinetobacter lwoffii; assembly: GCF_002321025.1. Lineage (GTDB taxonomy): Bacteria > Pseudomonadota > Gammaproteobacteria > Pseudomonadales > Moraxellaceae > Acinetobacter > Acinetobacter lwoffii_Y. Next base: position 35,288 of record NZ_DCLL01000055.1, on the reverse strand, counting down.
CCGCCCAGAACCAGACTGGTGCTCAAGTCTAGAATAAACAACTCCAGACCGATCAGGGTAAACAGGAATGAATTGATAATTCCCTCAACCGTATGCCAGAAATGATTAACGTCACCAATTTCGGCATCTGCCAGAATTTCTTTCCATTTATTGCCAACAATCAAGCCACCAATCACACAGGCAATTGGCGCGGAAGCATGTGCCAGCAAAGCCACCAGATAGGAACCACAAGCCAGCAAGGCCGTGGTCAGAATCAGAGATTCCATTTCATGTTTGCCGCGCAAAATCCGCAAGATCGCAAAACCGAATCCGAGACCAATCAGCACCGCCACGACAATTTCATAAAGCAAGGTTTGCAGCACTGCCAGTACCGTAAAGTTTTCACCTTGCAGGACATTGAGCAAGGTCATAAATAAGGCAATACACATTGCATCATTAAACAGTGATTCGCCTTCAAGCTTGACGATCAAATGATGCGGTGCGCGAACCGAACTCAATACGCCTTTGATGCCGATCGGATCTGTGGCGCCCAAGGCCGCCCCAAGTAACAGCAAAACCAGCAAGTCAACATGCTTACCAATCAGGAACTGATAACCATATAACACCACGCCAAAGAACACGGCACAGAATACTAAAGCCAGACCGGCCAGAATACTGATCGGCCGCCAGTGGTTACGCAAATCTGAGACCTTAAACTTCAGCGCAGATGAAGTCAGGATAAAACAGATCACCCCATTGATCAGAAAATCATAGAAATCGACGTGACGAACAGCCTGCTCGATATTGTCAATATTGATGCTAAAGAATGGATTGCCATGCAGTAAACTGGCGCCCCACTGCAAAATAAAAACAAAGATTGCTGAGACAATCGGGACACCGATCGCTTGCGGAAAACCCAAAACGCGCTTATTAAACATCGTCGTAGCAATGGACAAGGCAAATACGACTGTGAGTAGCTGAAGAAAAAAGAAATTTCCCATTCGGTTTCCTAAAATCGGGCGAGATGGAGCACTATGCGCCGAGAGGCGTTGTTAAAATAGAGATTTGAATAGCAAGGTATTCTGGCAAAACAAGTTTAGTCCGTTTTTTATCGAATTGAGTTAAGTTTCTTTTCAGTATTTTCGAATGATGATTTAACATACAGGGCAGCACTCGGCTTTTGCTTTCCCATCTTTCTATTTTGAATTTTTCTCCCATGCATCAAACTGTCAAAACCATTTTTCGTCTCTGTTTTGCCAGCGTGATTTTTCTGATCACGTTGTCCTTATGTTTTACCTGCTTTGCTAAAATTCAGGAAATTCTGCAAGCAGAACAGCATTATCAGCAAGCCACCAGCATTCCCTTAAAAAGTACAGCCGGCGAGCAGTATGTATTGGTGTCCAATAACCAGCGACCAGATAATGCCATTTTTATTCTGATTGCAGGAAATGGTTATGTGGCCAAAATCAATTGTGAGCATTACAGCGCTTTATGTAGCGATGAAGACAATCAATCGCATACCCGACAAATCCAGAGCGTTGACTTAATCAAAGCGGGAAATCTGTTCTATATTGAAAAAATCCAGTTCAGAGATAGCCGGACTGGCAAAGCAACTGCTTTAGAATATAACAAACAAGATATTCAGCAGTTTTATCAAAATGACATGAGCAACCTCAAATATACGGTCTTTGCAATTGCACTGTTTGCTTTGGCTGCATTATTCGTCAGTATCAAGATATTAAGAAATTTCCGGCGTTTTCTGCATAAATAAAAAAAGGAGCATCTGCTCCTTTTTTTATCGAAGTCATTTAAATATTTTGATTAAAGGTATCACAATTCGCAACCTGACCGGATTTCAAGCCGGTATTAAACCATTGTACCCGCTGCGCGCTGCTGCCATGAGTAAAGCTGTCCGGCACCACCTGCCCGCGGGCACGTTTCTGCAAATAGTCATCGCCAATTTTATGAGCGGCATCCATCGCTTCCTGCACATCGCCCTGTTCCAAAAATTGGGTTCGCTCATGATTATGGTAAGCCCAGACGCCGGCCAGACAGTCTGCCTGCAATTCCTGACGCACTGAAAGCTGATTACTTTGCACTTCGCTTGCTTGCTGACGTGCTTGCTGTACTTGAGAAGAAATACCTAAAATCGTCTGGATATGATGCCCCACTTCATGGGCCACGACATAGGCCAGCGCGAAATCCCCAGCCTGATCATTACGAGAAAGTTCAGTCGCATTCTGTTCTCCAGTGATGCCCATTTGACTGCGCATATCTTTAAAGAATGCCGTATCGATATACACTTTCTGGTCTGTCGGACAGTAGAAAGGTCCCATGGCCGCCTGAGCCGTACCACAACCAGAATTCACGATGCCGTTAAACAACACTAGTTTCGGTGGAACATACTGCTGATTTAACTGCTGCTGAAACACCTGATTCCAGGTATCTTCAGTATCTGCCAATACGGTGCCGACAAAATCAATCGACTCCTGCTGTTCTGGCGTGGGATTTTCCAGGCCACGTGTTTCTGCTGCACCCGATACACCCTGAGTGACCTGCTTGGTGGTTTGATAAGCCTGCTGTGGATCGACACCAAAAAACTTCCAGGCCACAAAGGCTACAATCAACCCAACAATACTGATTCCGCCAGCTTTGGCACCACCACCGCGACGGTCTTCTACATTGCTACTGACACGACGACCTTTCCAACGCATAGTCTTTTCCTTTTCTTAATCTGCTCAATATCCAGATATTTCCACACCTTAAGCTTTTGATGATTTAGGCCAGATTTTCTTAATCAGGCTGATGACCAGCATCACCAGCAGACCCGCTAAAATTCCTACTGCGAAATTAATCAAGGTCGGCGTCACGGCACCAACAATGTTACCGATGCTAGGAATATCCTGCACATAGGCCACACTGTCTTCAGTAAAGTGATGAATAAAAGGAATAGCATGGTTAATAATTCCACCGCCCACCAGAAACATCGCAGCGGTCCCAACAATGGAGAGAATTTTCATTAAGATCGGGGCAAATGCCAACAAGCCACGTCCTATTTTTTTTTTAAAATCAGACTGCTGTTCAGTCAGATGCAGACCGATATCATCCAGTTTGACAATCAGCGCAACAAAACCATAAACACCAATGGTCATGACCACCGCGATCAGGCTTAAAACGGTCACTTTGGTCAGCATCGAAGCTGCGGCGACTGTTCCCAAGGTAATCACAATAATTTCAGCAGACAGGATAAAGTCAGTGCGGATGGCGCCTTTGACTTTTTCATTCTCAAACTGGTGCAAATCCATTTCCGTATGGATCAATTGCTCACGCGCCTGTTCAGCATCCTTGGCCTTCGGTGTATGCAAGGTATGAATAATTTTTTCCACGCCTTCATAACACAAAAACAAACCACCCAGTACCAACAAGGGATTAATCAGCCAGCCTGCAATAAAGCTGATTAATAATGCCAGCGGTACCAAAATCAGTTTATTGACAAAAGAACCTTTGGCAACTTTCCAGACCACCGGCAATTCACGATCAGCCCGCACACCTGTCACTTGCTGCGCATTTAAAGCCAGATCATCACCGAGAACGCCTGCCGTTTTTTTTGCTGCCATTTTGCTCATGACAGCGACATCATCCAGGACTGTAGCAATATCATCTAATAATAGTAATAAACTGCTCGCCATACTTATTATCCTTAGCTTCTTTCCATCTAGTTTAATCAAAATTGTTAAAAATATTGTATTCACTTGTTTAATTTATAAGATTTTTTTACGACAGCTTTTTTTCTGGCTGACAATCAAAAACAGAATGCCGTACAATGTTGCCATTCGCTAAAATACAGCTGTAGTACTGACTACCCTTTGGAATAGATAATGAGTAATCAAGATAATCGTCCAGTGATCTTGACGGGCGACCGTCCTACCGGACAACTCCACCTCGGCCACTTTGTGGGTTCATTACGCTCTCGTGTAGGTCTGCAAGATTCTCACCATCAACACTTGCTACTCGCCGATGCTCAGGCATTGACAGATAATGCGGACAATTTTGAAAAAGTACGTCGTAACATTATTGAAGTGGCGACGGATTATCTAGCTGTCGGTATTGATCCAACTAAAACCACAATTTGTGTTCAGTCATGCCTGCCAGCACTAAATGAACTAACCATGCTTTACCTCAATTTCGTGACTGTTTCACGTCTTGAGCGTAACCCAACCATTAAATCTGAAATCCAGATGCGTGGTTTTGAGCGTGATATTCCAGCCGGTTTCTTGTGCTACCCGGTGGCTCAAGCTGCTGACATTACAGCATTCAAAGCAACGGTTGTTCCTGTGGGTGAAGATCAGATTCCAATGATCGAACAGACCAATGAAATCGTGCGTCGTTTGAACCGTCAAATTGGGCATGACCTGCTACCAGAATGTAAAGCATTGCTTTCCAATGTAGGCCGTTTACCTGGTTTTGATGGTAAAGCAAAGATGTCGAAATCTTTGGGCAATACCATTGTGCTGGATGCGACAGATAAAGATATCAAGAAAGCTGTCAACGCCATGTATACCGATCCAAATCACCTGCGTATTGAAGATCCAGGTCAGGTCGAAGGCAACGTGGTATTCACTTATCTAGATGCTTTTGATCCAAATAAAGAAGAGCTGGAAGAACTTAAAGCCCATTATCGTCGTGGTGGTTTAGGCGATGGGACGGTAAAAAAACGTCTGGAAGGCATTTTAAAAGAATTGATCGGTCCGATTCGTGAGCGTCGTATTGAACTGGCTAAAGATCCAGACTACATCATGGATATTCTGAAAACCGGAACTGATAAATGTCGCGATATTACTCAGGCGACACTGGATGAAGTTAAATCTGGACTCGGCGTATTCCATTTTTAAATATAAAAAATTGCTTTTAAAAGCTCTTCTGATGAAGAGCTTTTTTATTTAAGTTGAAAATGCGCAGTAATAATGCAAATATCCCCACATAATCTCCATAGTTTTAACCTTATTTAACATGTATTAACATGAATACTGATGAGTCATATGAGAATGCGTCCTATTATGGTCATATTCAGTAAGGAATCAGATTTAACTCTCTCCACAGTTAATGAAGTAGTTTGAAAGACATTCCTTTTTCTACGCAATGACAACCCCAATCATTGCGTTTTTTTTGTCTTTAATTTTTGAATCTATTTTATTTCAAGTATAAAAAAACCCGCCAGAGCGGGTTATTTTGAATTTAGCATTTAAGCATTTTTATGACGCATATGCGGGAACAAAATCACATCACGGATACTTGCTGCATTTGCAAAGATCATCACCAGACGATCAATACCAATACCCTCACCTGCTGTTGGAGGAAGACCGTATTCCAATGCTTCTACAAAGTCTGCATCGTAATGCATAGCTTCATCATCACCAGCATCTTTTTCAGCAACCTGTGCCTGGAATCGTTCAGCCTGATCGATTGGATCATTTAATTCCGAGAAGCCATTTGCCAACTCACGGCCACCGATGAAGAATTCAAAACGGTCGGTAATGTGTGGATTGTTATCATTACGGCGTGCCAATGGAGAAGTTTCCGCTGGATATTCAGTAATGAACGTCGGCTGACGCAATTTGGTTTCTACGGTTTCTTCAAATACCATGGTTTGCAGTTTGCCCAGACCAAAACCTGGTTTCACTTGCTCTTTCAATTCTTCCTGAAGGAATTTTGCCAGGAACTCACGGTCATTGACATTTTCAGGAGTAAATTGCGGGTTATTTTCCAGAATCGCATCGAACATTGAAATTTTCTTGAATGGCCCTTTGAAGCTATACACTTCATCGCCATAAGGCACATCAGTGGTACCCAAGATATCAATCGCCAGACGCTCTAGCATCTGTTCGGTCAATTCCATCAAGTCTTTGTAATCTGCATAAGCTTGGTAGAATTCGATCATGGTGAATTCAGGGTTATGACGCGTAGAAACACCTTCGTTACGGAAGTTACGGTTAATTTCGAACACACGTTCAAAACCGCCGACCACCAAACGCTTTAAGTAAAGCTCTGGCGCAATACGCAAGAACAATGACATATCCAGTGCATTGTGATGTGTTTCGAAAGGACGTGCCGATGCACCACCTGGAATCACATGCATCATTGGCGTTTCAACTTCCATATAGCGCTTTTCAGTCAGGAAGGCACGGATACCCGCCACAACTTTGGCACGAATTTCAAAAGTTTTACGTGTTTCTTCGTTAACAATCAGATCAAGATAACGTTTACGATACTTTACTTCAGTATCGTTCAAACCATGGAACTTGTCTGGAAGCGGGCGTAATGATTTGGTCAGTAATTCAAAATGTTCGATGTGTACATACAAATCGCCTTTACCCGAACGGCCGATATAACCTTCGACTGCGATGATATCGCCAAGGTCCAGACCTTTAATGGTAGCCAGCACATCTTCAGCGAGTTCTTTACGCGCCACATACAGCTGGATACGACCTGTCATGTCCTGGATCACGATAAATGAACCACGGTTCAACATTACACGACCGGCAACTTTGACGTAGACCTTTTCGCCTGCTTCAATTTCTTCTTTAGATTTATCAGCGAACTGGTCTTGTAAATCCTGGGCATAATGCTCACGCTTAAAGGTATTCGGCCATGGGCTCTTACCTGTTTCTTGTGCCTGAGCTTCGATTTGCTTTAACTTGGCATGACGCTGTGCAATTAAATCGTTTTCGGAAATGATTTGTTCAGAAGTCGATTGAGCGTTAGTTTGCGTCATCTCTGCCTCGAATAAGATTAGTTAAAAAATAGAAGTTGCATAGAATAGCAGAAATCCTTCTCAAATCGTAGCGCAAACACTCTCAGGAACCGGCTTTTCTTTGGAAAAATCCACTATCCTGCTATTTACACCATTCGGTTGAGCCCTTCTGTCACTCTTTTAAATTCCCTTTCTTCAACCTTTTGCAGCACCCCGCTGCTCTCAGTTGAGATTAAAGTTTAAATCAGACAGAGGTTATACAAAATCATTGCACTGTAAAACTGCAGCTTAGACCAATAGCTAACTGCCTTGTATACCCAGACGTTCTACAATGACACTCAGCTTCAAGATGATGTGCCAATCAACAAATAACCAATATGGCACGTCCCATAAAAATGAGTAATGTACTATGTCTAAGATTTTGTTTTTACATGGCTTAGATTCCTCCAGAGAATCCACCAAGTTCCACGCCATTGAGGTGGTACACAAGTACTGTATCGATGTCGATTACCGAAATCTGAGTTATAGTTCGGTCGCCGAGTTTTATCATGAGATGATTGAAACCATCAAACCGGATATTCTGGTCGGCCACAGTCTTGGCGGTTATTGGGCATTGAAAATGTCACAGGCGTATCAAATTCCCTGTGTAGTAGCCAATCCCATTTTGCAGCCGAACTTCCGCGATGACTATCCAGCCATTGGGCATCACGATTTACAGCATGATATTCCTCAGTTTGCCTATCTTGAGCTGGGCGATGAAATTCTGGATATGCATGCGGTTCAGACACAACTTGAAGACTATATGCAAATTCAGGCAGTTGATGGCGGCCACCATCGTCTGGAACATCCTGAGCAAATTAATACACTGATTCAGGAAATCGAAGATCATTTTATCAGGCAATAAAAAAGCCCCACAATTTTGGGGCTTTTTTTAAATTTATGACTTAAGCAACTGCCGCTTCAGGCTGAGATTTGTCGTCCAGCACTGACCAGATATCTAGGCCTAATTCAGCATGCAGGTCAGGAAGATCAAGGAAGATGCTTGCACCAAGTACTTCATGTTGACATTTTTGAGCCAGTTCATTCACTGCTTTTAAGGTTCCGCCGGTTGCCAGAACATCATCCACAATAATTACTTTCTGGGACTGAACGTTCGCAGACATTTCTAAACGATCCAGACCATATTCCAGGCTATAACCCACACCGACCACTGGAGGTGGCAATTTCCCTGCTTTACGCACCAACAATAAGCCTTTGCCTGTACGTTGTGCCAACAAGCTTGCCAACACAAAACCACGCGCTTCAACCGCAATAAAGCTTTCTACTTCTGCCAGTTTGTCAGCAGGAATGCTGGCAATCAAAGCGTCAGTCAATGGACCAATATTGCTCATGAAAAGTGGAGTCAAATCATAGAAGCAAATTCCTGGTTTCGGAAAATCTTGGACCGTACGAATGTGAGACCACAAAGAAGTAGACAAATTGCTCATGGGAGATCTTAAAAAAGAAAAGGAATATGGGAATTTTAAACCTATTTGAGTAGAGTGGACAAGCCAAGCTGTCTAATAAAAACCCTATGTTTAACTACAAGATATTGATTTTATTATATTGATTTATTTTTAAAATATTTAATATAGATTTTTCTTATCTTAAAATATCTAAATATTGAGATTTTTACTGCACGACTTTGGTCTATAGCCGCTTATTTGTGCTGAATTTGGTCATTGTCTCGACACCAAATCCTGCAATAAACTGTACCAGCGCGAGGACTGAGACGGATTACCACATAAATCGGCTATCTCGGGGCAATTCTGCTGCTAATTTTGCCAATTCAGCGCTTATTGACTTTACTTTATGAATAGAACTGCGTAAAAATTTACCCCAATATGTTCAATATTAAAAGTCATATTCTTTTAGAGTCTTGCCATTTTATGGATTTTACACTGACGCCGAGTGTTGGTCAGTTTTGGAGAGTTACATGAGAAAGTTTCAATGCATCGTATGTGGATGGATTTATGATGAGGCGGAAGGTTGGCCTCAAGACGGGATCGTGGCGGGCACCAAATGGGAAGATATCCCGGATGACTGGACCTGTCCGGATTGCGGCGTGTCTAAAGTTGATTTCGAAATGATCGAAGTCTAATCACGTCCAGTTAAAGGCCATATCCATATGGTCTTTTTTTATGCCCTTCTATCATTTATACAGCATGGAGCTCTACCATATGGAAACAACTATGCATCCTATCGTCATTATTGGTTCAGGTATGGCGGGTTATGCCGTAGCACGTGAATTTCGTAAACTCAATCCAGAACATGAATTACTGATGATCTGTGCAGATGATGCGGTCAATTACGCCAAACCGACGCTTTCCAACGCTCTGGCCGGCAATAAATCACCTGAACAAATTCCACTGGGCGATGCCACTAAAATGTCAGCACAGCTGAATATTCGTATTGAACAGCATACCTGGGTCAAAGCCATTCATCCGGAAGATCATCAGCTGGTTCTGGAAAAAGATGGCCAAGAAAGTACGCAACATTATAGCAAACTGGTATTAGCCATTGGTGCCAATCCGGTACGTCTGGCGATCGCCGGTGATGCCAGCGATGACATTCATGTCGTCAACAATTTGAGTGACTATAAAGCTTTCCGTAACAATCTGGCAGCACGTGAAGACAAACGTGTAGTGATTTTAGGTGCAGGCCTGATTGGCTGTGAATTTGCCAATGACCTGCAAAATACAGATCATCAGGTTACAGTCATTGATTTGGCCCCTCAGCCACTTGGCCGCTTATTGCCAGAACATGTTGCTACAGCATTCCAGAAGAATCTTGAAGAAACCGGCATTCACTTTGTCCTGGGCACAACAGTCGAAAAAGTCTCTCGTGCGGACAATGGTGATTATCTGGTCACGTTGGCCAACGGCCAGTCTTTGGTCGCTGATGTAGTGTTATCTGCGGTAGGCTTACAGCCAAATATTTCTTTGGCGAAACAGGCAGACGTACATACCAGTCGCGGAGTGTTAACCACTGCACAACTGGAAACCAACCAAGCCGACATTTATGCGGTAGGTGACTGTGCCGAGGTCAATGGCACTTTATTGCCTTATGTCATGCCGATCATGCAACAAGCCCGCGCTTTGGCAAAAACCTTAAATGGCGAACATACTGCCGTGCATTATCCGGCTATGCCAGTGGCAGTTAAAACGCCTGCTGCACCTTTAACGGTATTGCCTGCACCGGTTGATGTTGATGTCACCTGGGAAACTGAAGAGTTCGAGGATGGCATGCTGGCTAAAGCGTTCGATGCTAACGGCACCTTACGCGGTTTTGTGCTTTTAGGGGCTACTGCAGGCAAACAGCGTCTGACCTTGACCAAGCAGGTTCCTGACTTGATTCCTGCTGCGGTTTAGATGTTTAATAGCAAGGATATTTTTTAAACGAAATATCCTTTAATTAGGACAGCGACCATGTACAGCGCAGCACAGTTTAATCTTTCCCCCTATACCTCGTTCATGCATGAAACCAAGGTCGATCTTGGCAATGGGATCCAGCTACATGTCGAGGTTGGCGGAAATCCGCAACATCCCACCATTTTGCTGATTATGGGGCTGGGTGGGCAAATGCTGTACTGGCCTGACTTTTTCTGTAAGTCACTGATTGACAATGGCTATCACATCATCCGTTTTGATAATCGTGATATTGGCCTGTCTTCAAAAGTCCATCACAAAGGTCCACGCCTGAATACCCTGAAAATGATGAGCCGGTTTGTGCTGGGTCTGGGTAATCAGGGTGCACCTTATGATCTGTATGATATGGCCGAAGATGTCAGTCTGCTGATTGAAAAAATGCAGCTGGAGCAGGTCTATGTGCTGGGTGCTTCAATGGGCGGTATGATTGCCCAGATTCTGGCCGCGCGTTATCCGGACAAAGTCAAAAAACTGGGCTTACTGTTTACCAGCAATAACCAGCCGATGTTGCCACCGCCCTTCCCTAAGCAACTCTTTAGTTTGATTGACAAACCGGCTTCAACAGATGAAGATGGCATTGTTGATCATAGTTTGAAACTGTTTAAGATCATCGGCTCGCCAGGTTATGTCAATCATCTGGAAGCAGTGCAGACCGCCCGTAAATTATATAAGCGAAGTTACTATCCTGCTGGTGTACTTCAACAGTTTTTAGCAATATTATGTACAGGCTCATTGCTGCAACTGGACAAGCAAATCAAACAAGAAACCCTGGTGGTCCATGGTTCTCGAGATCGATTGCTGCCTCCTAGCCATGGCAAGGCCGTTGCGAAAGCAATCTCAGGGGCTAAATTTGAATTAATTGATGGAATGGGGCATGATATCCCACCGCATTTTATTCCATATCTTAGCGAATTATTTGCTGATCATTTTAAATCATAAACATTAGGACACTATGGCTGCATTACCATCTTTAAGACAGCTGTCATACCTCGTAACACTGTCAGAGACGCTACATTTTACAGAAGCTGCTCGCCGTTCGTTTGTCACCCAGTCAACCTTGTCTGGCGGCATCATGGAACTGGAGCGTTTACTCGGTGGCGTACTTGTTGAACGCGACCGCCAGAATGTTCGTTTAACGCCTCTTGGTGAACAAGTGGTTGCACGCGCACGTGTTCTACTGGCCGATGCTCAGGACCTAATGCGTCTAAGTCGTGAGATGAGTGAACCTTTAACCGGTGATCTACATCTCGGCGTCATCCCAACAATTGCACCTTTCCTATTGTCCCAACTGCTGGATGAAGTACATAAGCAATTACCAAAAATCCAGTTGCATCTGCATGAAGCGCAAAGTGAAAAGATTGTAGAAAAGCTGGAACATGGCAACCTGGATATGGTGGCTTTGGCATTGCCTTTCGACACCCGTGGTCTGAAAGTTGCTGAAATTGCCAAAGAGAATCTGTATCTGGTTTACCAAAAATCTGATCAGCATGCTGCACAAGCAAACTCTTTAGAAGATCTGGATCTGTCTCGCCTGATGTTACTTGAAGAAGGTCACTGCTTACGTGATCATGCCTTGAGTGCTTGCCCGATTGGTGAACGTAAAAATGATCATCGTTTAAAAGCCAGCTCACTGCCGACTTTAATCGAAATGGTTTCAGCCAATCTTGGCTTTACCTTGTTGCCTGAAATTGCGATTCATACCAATATGGTGAAAGCCAATCCTGAGATTCAGGTAAAAGCGATCGATTCAGCCCCAAGTCGCACCTTGGCATTAGTGACCCGTAAAAGTACCCCTCTACAAAGCGAGTTTGATGTGTTGTTACAGATTTTCCAGAAAATCACCCAACACGACGCTGCTTAATCTACAGATAATAAAAGGAGCACATGTTGCTCCTTTTTTATATCTTGAATTGAATACATCCAGTCCGCCTAGAAACTTAAAATCTCTACATTTCAGCTAAATCCCTATTCTTTGGGATAGGCATTTGCATCTGCCTGATTCACAGTATAGCTCTCTATCAGCATCTACAGGATCGCGTTTTATTGGCTAGCCTTTTGCCTGCACCAGTTTTAGTGATCCATTCATCGACTGGACTCGACCTGTCAAAAATCCAGACCGTGCTACTGCAACTGGGCTATCAGCCAGATATGCTGCTGTATGCGGACAATATACTGTCTGCACAGTCCATGATTACTGAACATCTACCCAATTTGATTCTTTATCATGCAGCAACAACTTCAGAGATCAGTTTGATTCATCAGCTGAAACAGCAAAGCTCAGATACACCTGTTATTGCCATATTCAATACGGATGCCATAGCACTCATCTATTCTGCTTTATTATCCGGAGCAGATAGCTATATGCAGCATCATGATTCATTACCGCAGTTCGCTGAGAGTCTAAAAATTGTCTTACGCGGCGGAGCCTACATTCATACTGAACTGGCAGACTATATCCTGCACCAGCCCATTGCCAAAACCTGTCTCAACTTCGCTGAATTGCAGTTATTAAAAGTATTGAGTCAACATCAATCGCAAGTTGAACGACAAAACCAGCTTCAGATGAGGGACTATCAGATGTATAGTCGGGTCAAACACATCTATCGAAAACTGTTCAGACTCAGCTTGAACAGTTAAATTCTATGTTTGGAATAAAAAAGGGGCTGAATATTCAGCCCCTTTAAATACTTAAACTTATTTAAACAGCTCTAACAGAATACGTTGTGCATTATGCGGTTTTTCACCTTCTTTTGGCTGTGCCCGCAGCCAGGTGCCATCACCTTGCAATAACCAGGATTGCTGATTGTCTTTCAGGTAATTCAACAGACCTTGTTGATAGATACGTTTTTTCAAGGCTTCATCTTCGACCGGGAAACAGGCTTCGACCCGATTAAACAGGTTACGATCCATCCAGTCTGCACTTGAACAGTAAATACGTGAATTGCCATTATTGCTGAAATAATACACGCGGGTATGTTCCAGGAAACGTCCGACAATTGAACGCACCCTGATATTTTCCGACAGACCAGGCAACCCCGGACGCAAACTGCAAATCGAGCGAATAATCAGGTCAATCTGCACCCCCGCCTGAGAGGCTTCATAGAGTTTGTTAATCAACTGCATTTCGGTCAGCGCATTGACTTTGACAATAATCTGCGCCGGTTTCCCTGCTTGAGCATAGGCAATTTCATTATCGATATAGTTCAGTAACTGGGCATGCAAGGTAAATGGCGCATGTAGCAGCTTTTTCAGCTTGGCCATTTTCCCCATACCGGTCAGTTCCTGGAAAATACGATGCACATCTTCACACAGATCCTTATCCGTCGTTAACAGACCATAATCGGTATAGATTCGCGCATTGCCGGCGTGATAATTACCGGTGCCCAGATGCACATAACGCACCAGTTTGTTATTTTCCCGGCGCACGACCAGAATCATCTTGGCGTGAGTTTTGTAACCGACAATGCCGTAGACCACGACCGCACCCGCTTCTTGCAGTACATTGGCGACTTCAATATTGGATTCCTCATCGAAACGCGCACGCAATTCAATGACTGCGGTGACTTCCTTGCCATTACGAGCAGCTTCAGCCAGCACCTGGACAATTTCAGAATCTGGCCCACTACGGTATAAGGTCTGCTTGATCGCCAGCACTTGCGGATCGCGTGCCGCTTCACGTAATAATGAAATGACCGGCGCAAAAGATTCAAAGGGATGATGCAGCAAAATATCCTGCTTCTGCATCGCACTAAAAATATTTTCAGATTTTTTCAGTACTTTGGGAATGATCGGCGTATGCGAGTCATAACGTAAATGTGGACGCTTAAAGTTAGACAGCAAACGTGCCAGATTGACCGGGCCGGCGACTTTATAAAGCTGCTCATCATCCAGATCAAATTCATTCAGCAGATATTCATAAATATGCTGCGGACAATTTTCTGTTACTTCCAGACGCACGGCGCGGCCAAATCGGCGTGAACTAAGTTCGCCTTTGAGCGCCTTGGCCAGATCTTCCACATCTTCATTTAAGGCCAAATCGGCATTTCGGGTGACACGGAACTGATAACAGCCGGTCGCTGTCATCCCCGGGAACAGATCAGACACATGCTCATGAATAATCGCCGACAGCATCACATGGTGTTCTTTTCCATCGGTCAATTCATCCGGTAAACGTACCACGCGTGGCAGAGAACGCGGTGCAGGTACCACAGCCAGATCAATCTGACGGCCAAAAGCATCTTTCCCTTCCAGCGTGACAATAAAGTTCAGTGATTTATTCACCAGTCTCGGGAATGGATGCGCAGGGTCCAGACTGATCGGAGTGAGAACCGGCGCAACCTGCTCCTGAAAATATTTTTTGACCCAGGCAGATTGTGCCGGAGTCAGCTCACCACGGCGCAAGAAGCAAATATCTTCCTCACGCAGTTTTGGCAAAATTTCTTCATTTAAAATACGGTATTGACGTTCAATGGCGGCATGCGCCGTTTTAGAAATCTGTTCTAAAACCTGCTTTGGGGTTAAGCCATCCGGACTCCGGCTTTCATTATCCAGATCCAGCTGTTCCATCATTCCTGCGACCCGGATTTCAAAAAACTCGTCCAGATTACGCGAGAAAATCAACAGAAAATTCATGCGTTCGAGCAATGGATGTAAAGGATCGACAGCCTGTTCCAGGACACGTAAATGGAAGTCTAGGATAGACAGTTCACGATTAATATAACGATCATTATATGTATATTCGGGCTGTGCTGAAGTTGTGCTGGCTGCCGTATTCATATCAAACCTATGCGGATTTAAAATTGTGCTTATCGCTTCAAGTATGCTTCAAATTGATGACAATTTCATAAAAAAAGCCCAAATAATTGGGCTTTCTCTTCAAATCATCAATTAAGGTAATTCTGCATAACGCATATAGCGCTGAATCATCCGTTTACGTGCATTTAATGCAGAGGAATTGCGATGATCCTGGAAGTATTTCGGATTGGTGAGAATGGCCGCCAGAAAGATGGCTTGATCCCGGGTCAGGCTTTGCGCGGTTTTACCAAAATAATGTTTGGCCGCCGCTTCAACGCCGTAAATATTGTCCCCGAACTCGATCGAGTTTAAATAGACTTCCAGAATCCGTTCTTTCGACCACATGCGTTCCATCATCCAGGTCGCGACTGCCTCCTGACCTTTACGCACAAATGAACGCTTGTTGACGAGGAACAGGTTTTTCGCCAATTGCTGGGAGATTGTCGAACCACCGGCCACTACACGGCCCTGATTTCTATTTTTATTCAGTGCAGTTTGAATTCCGTCCCAGTCAAAACCATGGTGATGAATAAATTTTCCATCTTCCGCAGTGACAATGGCTCGTTTCAGGTTCAGGCTGATTTCATCATAGGGACGCCACTGATGCTGAATCGCTTTGGAAGGTTCTGTCCAGTAATCAATCCGCATCATCATGGTGGTGTTCACCGGATTGGTTCGCCACCAGGCCAGACTGGCAAATATCCACAATTGAACCAGCAGAATCACACTGACGATGACGAGCATCGTGCGGATCAGAAAGGCTTTCATGTCAGTGCGTTACTCCTGAAAATTTAATTTTTCGTGTTAAGCTTATTCGAAATATACAATCACAGCAAAAAAATAGCATGTCTGAATACTCTCCCCCTGTCGAACATCGCAAACTTGAAATGCATCTCTGGTGGATCACCGCCATTTTAATCGGGATCAACGTTGGACTATTTGGCTGGCAAGCCATCAATGGCATGGATGTTAGCCAGCCAAGTACCCGAGACGCTATTCTCTGGGGTGCCGATTATGCACCTTTAACTTATATAGCGGAACCCATGCGCTTGTTTAGCAGCATGTTTTTTCATTTTGGCCTGATTCATCTGATGTTGAATATGTGGGCCTTGTATATTTTTGGTAGTGTGGCCGAACAGCTTTTTGGCCGAATGTATTTTATCGGCTTATATCTCTGCGCCGGTCTGATGGGCAGCCTCCTCAGTGGCTATATGAACATCCAGGACAGCTATAGCCTGATCGAAGGCGGTGTAGCCAACCCCGATTTATTGCCTGCAGTCAGTGCCGGAGCATCTGGTGCCGTGATGGGACTCGGTGCCTCACTCACGGTATTGGCCTTATTGCCGATGCTGCCACAGCAACGTTTTATCCTGGATAAAAAAACCCTGGTGATGGTGATGGGTCTAAATCTCGCGCTGGGCTTTATGATCAGCGGAATCAACAATGCCGCACATATTGGCGGCATGCTGATGGGGGCTTTTCTCACCTTGTTATGGTACATCGGTCAAAAAATGCAGCGTAGCCACCTGTTCAATCTGATCGCCCTGCTTGTCGGTTTCGGCATTTGTGTGCTGCTTTATCAACATAACTTGGCCTTACTCGAACCCATTCGCCCACTGTGGCAAGAGATTCTGGAAATGATGCAACAGCAATTAAAACTTTAACTCTCAGCCAGTTTAAAACCACGGAGATGAATCTTATTGATTCATCTCGCGCAAGCTTTGTAAGGGTGGAATATCCGACAGATAACTCAGGCGATAACGGCCAATCAGCGCACATAAAGCGGTCATAAAGATCGGCAGGATAATCCAGATTTCCCAATGCGGCTGAATTATTAAATCCATTTTATAGCTGGCAATCGCGCTGATCACTTCGGCAAACAGGCAGGAAACAATTCCAGCAAACAGTCCAATAAAGCCAATTTCCAGACTCATCATGGTTTTCAGTTTCTGCTTGGAACTACCGAATGATCGGAGCAAAGCCACTTCACGTTTGCGTTCATCCATCAACAGGTTCAAACAGGCCATTAGCACCAGAAAACCGGAAATGCTGACCAGTACTGCCAGAATGGTCACGATTTGCACTAGTACATTCACAATGCGTTTGATCTCTTCCAGAATCAGGCTGACATCAATAAAGACCGTGTTGGAAAATTGCTGGATCACAGACACCAGCTTGCCTTTATCTGCCTCCGGAACATAAAAACTTCCCAGATAACTCCCGGCATTGGCATCCATGGTATTGGGTGCAAAGATAAAGAAGAAGTTGGGACTAAAACTTTCCCACTCGACGGTTCTTAGATTAACGACTTTAGCTTCCAGTATGCCTTCAGGCAGACTGAAACTGAGCTTATCTCCAATCTTGATCCCTAGCTCTTCGGCAGTATTGGCTTCGACCGATACGGTGCCAACTTGTTTTAATACCGCATCACCACTAACAATCACATTATCTTGAGGATAGCGGTTTGACTGGGTCAGATTCAGTTCACGTCTTAAAGTATTGCTACTTTTCACCAGTTCCTCGGCAAAAGGCTGATCATTTTTGGCGACCAGACGCCCGCGAATATTCGGATACAGTGGTGTGCTTTTCCAGCCATTCTGCTCAAGTTGGGCTTTCAGGGCTGGCATCTCAAAAGGCGGTAAACCATAAACAAACTGGTTCGGCGTACCTTCCGGTAACTGTTGCTGCCAACGATCTAGCAGATCGGTACGCAATACTGCCAGTACCGTAATCAGGCTCAGACCTAAGGCTAAAGCCGTAATCTGCAAGGCGGTCTGAGAAGGTGTACGTACATAGGCTGACAGATTCAGCTTCATATTACGCAGTAGTTTCAACACCCCCCATACTGTCAGATACAGCAATGCACATAACACGATAATCGCGCCAATCACCCAGGCGGTCAGCAGCAAGTTTTCAGTCAAAATCACACTAAAAATAATCAGGCTTAGCGTTCCGGTCAGCAGCATCCACAGCATGGATTGCATTGATTTTTCCTGCTGGCGAATGACCCGAATTGGCGGCGTATTTAGCAGTTGCAACAAGCTTGGCATGACAAAACCGAGTAGCACTACGGCACTGGTCAGCATCGCGACCGGCAATGGTCCAAGCAACATTGCGATAGCGGAAAATTCAATCTGTAAATTTGGAATCAGCTGCAACATCAACTGTAACAGGCCATAACCCAGACTGATCCCGACCACGGTACCAATTAGCATCGCAATCAACAGCACCATCCCGAGTAAAGCCAGATAAGCCGACAGAATCTGCTGCTTGGTGGCACCGATACAACGCATCAAAGCAATATGATCCTGATTCTGCTGCACATAGCGCTGCGCGGTTAAGGCTATAGCAATACCGCATAACAGAATGGTCAGAATATTGGCCAGTTGCAGGAAAGTGTCCAGATTAGCAATCGGCTTCATCAAGCGGGTATTGCCTTCACTGGCATTGCGCAACCTGAGACTGCTTTGCTCCTCAAACTCCTGCCCTTGCACTTCCTCTGGTGTTTCAGCCGAGCCGTTTGCTGATTTGACCTGCTGCTTGAACAAGGCTTCATATTGTTGGGTATCGTCCGGACGGCCAGCCATAAGTAGGCGATATTCAATCCGGCTACCCACCTGAATGGCATTGGTTCGTGCCACATCTGCCTGGGAGATAATCACGGTCGGCGAAAAGCCGGAAAATCCAAGCTCCTGATTGGAGTCCTGTTCAATCTTGGCGGTGACTTTGAATGCTGCATCGGCAATATTGAGCTGATCCCCCAATTTGACTTTGAGCAGATCCATGGCTCGTGGACTGAGCCAGATTTCACCAGACTGAATCGATTTTTTTGCCGGTTGCACCCGCAGTTCACCACGCAAAGGAAAAGCCTGATCTATGGCTTTGACATTGACCATGACAAACTGTGCATCGGTATAAGCCATACTGCTAAAGAAAGTGACTTCTGACTGCTTTAGATCCAGCTGCTTGGCCTGATCACGCCACTGCTCCGGCAAAGGCTCATTATCTGAAAGCACCAGATCACCGGCCAGCATTTCTGCTGCCTGCAAGGCGACTGCATTTTGGATCTGCTCGTTACTAAACTTGAGTGCAGTGGTCGCACTGATCGCCAGTGTTAAGGCAATAATCAGCAGATAAATCCCGGTCGTTTTAAAGCTTTGAGTCAGTAAGGGACGAAATAATGGATTCATTTCATCCTCCACTCGGATGTTCAATCAGCTCGCCATTCAGCAGTTCAAAATGCCGCTGACACTGCTGCGCCAGTTTGCGATCATGCGTGACCAGCACCAACGTCGTCCCCAGTTCCCGGTTCAGTTGAAACAGCAGTTGTTCAATTTCTCTGGCCGTTTCACCATCGAGATTGCCCGTAGGTTCATCGGCAAAAATGATTTTGGGTTCACTGACCAGTGCACGAGCGATGGCTACACGTTGCTGTTCTCCCCCGGACAAGACTTTTGGCGTTTGCTGCGCCTGTCGATCCAGACCGACCTTATGTAGTAATGCCAAGGCTTTTTGCTCAGCGTCTGCATATTTAAAGCCGGGCTGCAGGCGCAGTGGTAGCATCACATTTTCAAGTGCAGTCAGATGTGGCAAGAGCTGAAAAGACTGAAAGACAAACCCGATATTTCTCAAACGTACCAGCGCACGTTGTTCTTCATTCAAGTTAGACACTGATTCGCCACAGACCATAAGCTGACCAGAACTTGCTTGATCCAGTGTCGCCAGAATACCCAGCAATGTGGATTTCCCGGAACCGGAACGACCGGTAATTGCCACCTGCTCCCCGGCCTGAATCTCCAGATCAAGATCCTCAAAAATGGTGAGCTGTTTTTGTGAAAGTTGTATCTTTTGTGTCAATTTCTGGGCAGAAATAATAGCCTGTGGCATGATGGTCGAATCGTTGCTGCTTTGAATCATACGTGTCCTATATGAAAGATCTTAATCAGAAAACTCGGCTATTGCCTTACTTTTTTTTGCTCAGCCTGTGCCTGTTACCTCTTGGGGTTTCAGCAAAGACGATTATGATTTTAGGTGATAGTTTAAGTGCAGGTTATGGTATCCAGCCCCAGCAAGGTTGGGTAAATTTATTACAAAAGCGTTTAGAGCAACAGTATCCGAAACAGCATAAAGTGGTCAATGCAAGTGTCAGTGGCGAAACCACGAGTGGAGCGCTGGCCAGACTACCAAAATTGCTACAAACGCATCGTCCAGACCTTGTGGTCATTGAGTTGGGTGGCAATGATGGCTTACGCGGACAGCCGCCTCAAATGATTCAAAAAAATTTAGCCAGCCTGATTCAGAAGAGCCAGAAAGCCAAGGCTAAGGTCGTTATCTTTGGTATAAAAATGCCGCCTAACTACGGGCAGGCCTATAGCAAGGCTTTTGAAAATAATTATAAAGTGGTGAGTCAGCAATATAAGGTGAAGTTATTACCCTTCTTTATGCAAGGTGTCGCCGGTAATAAAACATTGATGCAAAAGGATCTGATTCATCCGAATGCCAAAGCACAGACGATCCTGTTAAATAATGCTTATCCATACATTAAAGGCGCTTTATAAAGCGCCTTTAACTTATTTTAGAATGTATTTAGATGAATCGTGCTTAGAAATCGAAGAACAATACTTCACCAGTTTCCAGTGAGTATTCAGCGCCCACCACTTTTAATTTGCCTTGTGCAATCAGGTTTTCCAGAACGGCTGAACCATGACGCAACTGATTTACCGAAGCAAATACGTTGGAACGTACTGCATGCTTGGATAATTTTGCCAAGTCATTTTTTAGTTCAGTTTGCATTAAGGTTTCAACAGAAGGACGTACGCGGTTCACAATTGACATCAGGTTTGCCGATGGCGGACAATCCGGACACATCAAAGTATCAATGGTGGCTTTAATTGCGCCACAATGACTGTGACCTAATACAACTACAATCGCGCAGTCATAACGTGCCGCGGCAAATTCAACACTGCCGACCTGGGATGGTGCAACAATATTGCCTGCAACACGAATCACGAAAAGATCGCCGAGACCCTGATCAAAAACCATTTCGGCTGGAACGCGCGAATCTGAACACCCCAAGACAATTGCAAACGGATTCTGGTCCTCTGCCATTTCTGCGCGCTGTTGGTGGCTAAGTTGTTTTGGATGCGAAGTATCGCCGCTTACAAAACGTTGGTTACCTTGTTTAAGACGTTCTAAAGCTTCTTGAGCTGTGAGCATTCTTTTCTATCACCGATGGTTTTAGTTGCAATATCTTACTGCCAGTTTTTTTGAATGTCACTTGCAAAAAATCTTAGCTGATTAAATTTTTAGCATTTATCTAATTTCATTTCCGCAGGGAATTTATGCGCAATACATCACATTTTCCAGTCATTTAATGCAATCTAGCAAAAAACTAATGAGTGACAAGCGCAAGGATTGATTTAAAATAGGATGAAGAATAATGTTTTTATTTGAATGAAAATTGCAAATTTATAACATGGAAGTATTTTGATTGAGCAATTTGCTCACTGGGTTTGTTTTGGGGAATGGCCAATGAAGAAAATAATAAAATTGCGCTCGAAAATGATCTGTTCAGCCTTGGTTGCCTTAAGCATGGCATTACCGGGCCTGACACATGCTCAAATGCTGTTTAGCCAGAAAAATGAAACATCTGCCAAAGTCTTGCAGCAGCATCTATTGCAGGAACGCAGCCTTGCCGGTCTCAAATCCAAGACCCTCAAAATTGGTGAAGTCACCTGGAGCTATAGCGAAGGCGGTGCCAAGAACAAACCATCCATTCTACTGATTCATGGTCTGGCCGGCACGCGCGACAACTGGAACCGGGTCGCCCAGTTTCTGACGCCCTATTATCATGTCATTATTCCGGATCTGCCAAGCAACGGTGATACCAAAGTTCCGGACAATTTTGATGTTTCTGTACCCAATGTGACCTCGCAGCTGCGTTTGTTCCTTGAAACCTTAAATGTGGACGAGAATTTACATATTGCTGGGCATTCCTTAGGCGGCTCGATTGCCACAGTCTATGCCTCGCAATACCCTTTCGATACGCAGAGCCTGTTTTTAATTAATAGCGCTGGTCTGTATAAAATGGGGAATACGCCCTATACCAAAGACCCACAGGCCTTGAAAGACCTGATCGTCAGCAAACCCGGTGATCTGCAAGATGTATCCAGACAGCTAATGCAAAACCCGCCGGTAATTCCTTATCAATTGCGACATGCACAGGAAAAACTGCTGATTTCACGCGCTGAACAAACCAGTAAGTCGATTGATCAGGTGGTGATGCTAAACCGGATTTATACACCGGAGACCTTTGCCCGCCTGACCCGCACGGTAGAAGCACCGACCTTGATTTTATGGGGTAGACAGGATCGGATCATTAATGTCGAAGTAGTCAAAGAACTACATGCCCTGCTAAAACGTGCTGAAAAACCGGTGATTCTAAATAATGTCGGGCATATGCCAATTCTGGAAGCAGAAAAACAGGTTGCACAACATTATTTGCCTTTTCTGGCCAAGACACAGACCCTAAAAAACCCGCTTGCTGATAAACTCATTCCTTTAAATTAAGTTTCAGAGATGCTATGCAGAAACACCCGATGATTGAGCAGTTGATCGATGCTCAACTTGATTTTCTCGATCAGGCATTTTCTCAATCTGAAACGATTCAAAATGAGTTTCATGCGTTTTATTTGTGGTTGCGCAAACAGACGCTAAAAGAGCTGTGGAGCTGCGAACTGATCAATCAGCTTTTGCAAAAACAGATTCTTGGTACTGCCGCCAGCAGCTTTCTGATTGAACAGATTGCCGAGCATATCCGTTTTGCCCTGGTGCATCCGGCCAATGATACCACCACGATCGCCGATCTGATTCCAGTCCTGACCGTGGACAAAATCGCCCAGTATGTGGCCAGCAAAAGTGGCCATCGTCAGCGTCTGATTAAAACTGTAGTCAATAATCCGGCATTTTCAGCCATGATTACGCAATTGATCCAGCATTCCATTCAGGATTATCTGGATAACTCCATGATTGCCAGAAGTGTGCCCGGGGTTTCCCGTTTTATGAAAATGGGTAAATCGGTACTGGAAAATGTCACCGATACCAACCTCGATAGTACTATTGCACGTTATCTGCAAAAAAACATTCTGAAGCTTAGCCAGATGAGTGAGCATGTGCTGAACCAGCATTTTGACGACGAGAAACTCTATCATTTTCAGGCCAATCTCTGGCATAAAATCAAAGATATGCCAGTATCGGTCTTGAAGAATTATATTGAGCTGCAGGACCTGAATCAGACGGTCGGCTTAGGTCATGACATCTGGGATCACATACGTCAGACAGACTATTTACAGCAGCAAGTGCATGACGGAATTCATACTTGGTATGTCCGCAATCAGGAACATACTTTTGATCAATTATTACGTGATTTGAATATTGATGAAGCGCTAATTCAGAATGAATTGCAGCAACTGCTCAGTCCGGTGATTCAGCAGATGGTTTCACAGGGTCATTTACGTGAGCGTGCACGCATGTATCTGGAACAATTTTATTATCATGAAGATACTTTAAAAATCCTTAAAATTTAAATAAAAAAGCCGCTTCAAGCGGCTTTTTTATCTGCTTAGATTAGAAATTATAAGTTAATCCGGCAAATACTTGCTGACGATCCAGATAATAATCATTTGAAGCATTTGACAGTTTTTTATCAAATAAATTATTTAACCCGGCCCGAACAGTGACTTGATCATTCACTTCATAATTTGCAGACAGATTAAATACGGTATGTGGCTTTTGCATCACCACTGTATCTTCAGCACTTGCTGTATATTGCTCACCGGTATATTGTGCTGCAAGTTCCAAGGAAAGTGGATCAGTGGGTGTCCAGTTGAGTGCACTATAAACTGACAACTCTGGAATCGTTGAGAGATTTTTTCCTGTCACTAAATTTTTTGACTCAAAATAATAGGTTGCATTGGTTTTCCAGCTCAAACTATCTAAAATTGGTAATGCTACACTTGCTTCTAAGCCTCGTACACGCGCTTTTTCAGCATTTTGATATTGTGTCCACCACACACCATTAATTTCGCCTAAAGCACGATATTCAATTTTATTTTTAAAATCTGTGTGGAAATAGGTTAAACCGAGATCAAAGTCATTTTGAGCAAAATTAAATCCAATTTCATAATTAGTACTTTCTTCAGGTTGCAAGTCTGCATTACCAGCCATATAACATCCGCCCGATACATAACCCAAAGGCTTAAGGGATGTACATCCATTCCCCCCTGAACGAGTCGCGGCACCTGCAGTATTCTCTTTTAATGAAGGGGCTCTAAAGCCCTGAGCAACACCCCCTTTGACAGTCAAGGCTTCATTTGGTTGCAGCACCAGATAAGCACGGGGACTATTATGTGTGCCAAATTTATCGTGATGATCAAAACGGTTCCCCAGTGTTAAATGTACTTGATCATTAAAAATAATTTTATCTTCAATAAACAGCGCCCAAGTATCTCCTTCTAGCTCTGAACCATATTCATTTCCGTCATAACTTGGAATAGAAAGCCCAATATTACGTGTATTGATCAACTCTTCTGATTTCCACTGGCCTCCTACTGTAGCGATATGCTCAACACCTAACTGAAACGGAATATTGAGATTACCCTCTACAATGCTTTCCTTGGATTTTTGTGTGGTCGGCCCCGTCTCTGTCACCTGACTTTGATCATAATCATTATAGTAAGCAGTAATTTTTGAATCACCAAAAGCCCACTTGGCATCATGTGACAAGGAAATTGAACGATGTTCTAACTCTGACGGGCCCCAAGATAATACAGCCTGTTCTTGGCCATCCACCACCTGTGATGTGGTAGACGGGTTGTCTTGCTGCAACCCATAGCCCAGTTCTAAAGACAGGTTATGAATATCATTCGGCGTATAATCAAATTTTAAATTTGCATTTTGATCACGGCTACCCGATTGTCCTGTTGCCTTACTTCCCGCCATTCCAGGAATATTACGATCAGAAATTTGATAGCCTTGATCCGCTTTCTGTTCAGTGATCCCGACTGTGGCACGCATACCTAGCGTATCGGTTAAAGGGCCATATCCGACTAGTCCTGATTGGATCGTTCGGCCCAAATCAGAAGATGTAGTCGGCACGGTATGGTTTAAGGTAAAAGACCCTCCCCATTCTGAAGGGATTTTTTTGGTAATGATATTGATCACTCCACCCATCGCATCAGAGCCATATAAAGAAGACATTGGCCCACGTACGACCTCAATGCGTTCAATCATTTCTGGTCTAACCCAGTTTAGATCTTGATGACCCAAGTTTGCACGATAGTTGGTATCTCTGGATGAACCTACACGTTTTCCATCAATTAAGATAAGTGTGTAATTTTCAGGCATGCCACGTAATTGAATTTTTGAGCCAGCCCCATTTGAACTAAGCCCTCCTGTTACCCCAGGTACACGTTTTAAAATATCTGCCAAGCTTGAAACGGGTTGTTTTTGAATTTCTTCGGCAGTAATGACACTAATTGAAGCTGGGGCAGATTTAACATCCACCGCCTGCCCACTCGCAGTCACCACAATCGTTTGTAACTTGGTCGTCTCAGATTGCACTACGCCTTCTTTTTCTTCAGTAACTTGGTCCTGCGCTTGTACTGAAACAGTCATTGCTGTGAATACGGCAAAAGCTAAAGTTGTTTTTAAAAATGGCTTATTCATACTTTGTGCGCCCCAATATTTATGAAGAGATCATGTTTATTCGGTTGCGAAGTGTAACATCTTTTCAATTGAATGCAATTAATATTGATAATTATTATCATTAACATTCACTAGTTTTTAAGCCAGATATAAAAAAACCTCGAAATTTCGAGGTTTTTTAAAATGCGATAAATAAACTGTTATATAGAACAGCTTATTTCATATACGCACCTTCAGATTGACTATGATCCGTTTCATCAACCACATGCATTAACTCTGGCACATGTTGTTTTAATGTGGTTTCAACACCCTGTTTCAAGGTGATATCAATCGCTGAGCAGCCTTGGCAACCACCACCAAATTTAAGTACAGCGGTTAAACCTTTTTCAGGGTCTTCTTTCACTTCAACCAGTGCACAGTTACCACCATGACCTGCCAGGCCCGGGTTAATTTCAGACTGCAATACATAGGTAATGCGCTCTTCTACCGATGCATCTGGACCTACACGTGGCACTTTGGAGTTCGGTGCACGGAAGGTCAACTGACCGCCAAAACGGTCCTTGTTGTAGTCAATCACGGCATCGAGTAAATACGGAATAGATGGCGAGTCGATAAAAGCAGGGAAATCAGGATATTCCTGCTTATAATCTGTCGGTACAACTTCATCAGGTGCACTATAGGCCATGCAACATTCAGCGCGAGGAGTACCCGGATGCTCTACAAAAACACGCACACCAATACCCGGAGTGTTCTGTTTATCCAGTAGATCCTTTAAATACTCTTGTGCTGTTGGTGTAATCAATAAGTTGGGAATTTCACCAACAACTGGAGTGCTGCTATTCTCAGTCGACATAACAATAATTTCCTCAAGCTCAAGCGGCCATTTTAACTGAAGATGCGGGGTAATTTTTAAAAATCAACTAAAATTGTCGGATTTATTATAAAAGTACAACTTTAGCTCAATTTTAATGGCATGATAATTGGCAAATAGGCACCATTAGAATCATTTATATGCTTGATTTACCTTTTAATCATACCGTGACCATTATTCTGATCACCTGTATTGTGTCATTTATTGCTTTCTCCAAAGAGACGGTGATGAATCGCTTGATTTTCTGGCCACCGGCACTGCAACGTGGACAATACGATCGTTTTATTACGCATGGCTTTATCCATGCGGATGGAGCGCATCTCTTGTTCAATATGATTACCCTGTTCTTTTTTGGCAGCGTGATTGAAAGCTTTTATCGTCAATATCTGTATGACTTGGGTTTTATCCTGTTTTACCTCGGTGGTCTGATCGCAGCGATTCTGCCAAGTTACCTAAAGCATAAAAATGATGCGCGCTGGGCCAGTCTAGGCGCTTCCGGTGCAGTGTCGGCTGTACTGTTTGCCTATATTCTGTTTGAACCTTGGAAGTTGATCTTTGTGTTTTTCATTCCGGTTCCTGCAATTATTTTTGCTGTGCTGTATGTGGCCTATAGCATCTGGTCAGGCAAAAAAGGCAATAGCAATATTAATCACAGCGCGCATTTATGGGGAGCGGCTTACGGGGTGGTCATGACGATTATTCTGGAACCACGCCTGATTCCGCATTTCCTGAATAAACTGATGCAGGTTCCGTTTTAATTAGGGTTTTTAAATACTGAGGGAATGAGGCTATATATGAATTAGTCCTCATATTTCTTCTGAAAAATGGATAAGAGAGCTACTGCTCTCTTATTTGTTTGAAACATCTCGTAATATATTAGAAAGTGATGATGTCACTTAATGCCAATCTTGGAGTGAATTTTGCAGCGATAATGTATACATCTGTATATTAATTACTGTCAATTACGAGATATTTTGCATGTCCATTACACCAGACGGTCTTCAATTTCCTCTTCAGTCTCCGCAACAAAAACCAAGTAGCTCCAAAGCAGGACGCGCGATCATCGCAGCCGCCTTAGCCAATGTCGATTCACGCAGTTCTCAACAGGCACAATCAGAAAAAAACTGGCGCAAACAATATACCGTGCATTTTAAGCAACTGGTCGAACAGGGATTGGTTTCTCCTGAAGCCAGCTTGAAAATTGCCGAAGATGGATTGGCAAAGGCTCATCAGACTTTTGAATTTTACCGTGATGGTCAAAAGTATGTATTGCAAGATGCTTTAACTCTGCCCGCAGGTCAGTTGCATACCGTCAAGCTGACAGGTAATAGCAAATCGACACCAGAATGGTATGTGCCCTACCACGGCCAAAAGCTGCAAGGTGATGCCTTACTTGAGCAGATTGAACGCTGGGAGAGCCAAGGCATCGTGGAAACCAGTCATGCCAATGCCTTGCGTGAATGTGTGGTGCATCCTGAATGGTTTGATCTTTCCGATCGGACTACGGTGCTGTTTGGTGCAGCATCTGAAGCCGGCCCTTTGACCTGGCTGGCGAAATGGAAAGCCAACATTGTAGCAATTGATCTGCCGAACACCCGGGTATGGGGCAAGATTGTCGATACCATTAGCCAAGGCAATGCCACACTGTATGCGCCATGTACTGAAGACATGCCTACTGATACTTCACTTGATATTTTAAAAGAAAAACTGGGCGCGAATTTGCTGACCCAGATTCCTGAAATTACCAAATGGCTATTACAGTTTGAGCAGGATCTGGATCTGGCTGCAATTGCTTATCTTGATGGTGAAAAGCATGTCCGCGTCTCGATGGCAATGGATGCCATTATGCAGCATGTCAGCCAGCACAAAGCCAATACCAGCCTGATGTACATGTGTACGCCGACTGATGTTTATGCGGTGCCGAATGAAGTGATTGAAGCCTCAAAAGAAAAATATGCAGAACGCTCCAAGGCACAGACCCTGATTTCTAAAAGTGTTGCGACTTTAAGCCGTCAACACTTTTTCCAGAAAAATGCGCATGAACTGATTCAGTCTGGTGATCAGGCTTATGGTATCTGTGACTGCCTGGTGGTTGAACAGGGCCCGAACTATGCGCTGGCAAAACGTATCCAGCAATGGCGTGCCACCTTGGCTCGCGCTCAAGGTCAACGGGTCAGCATCAATATTGCACCTTCTACTACGACCTATTCCGTGACCAAAAATCCGCTATTAAAAGCCGCATTCAACGGTGCCAGCCTGTTTGATGTTGAAGCTTTCGCGCCTGAAACCACCAATGCAATTATGGCGGCACTATGGGTTCATGATCTGCGCAATCCAGAATCAGTGGCTAATCCTGAAGTAAAACTTAACCATCCGCTTGAGTTAATGATGCATGGTGCGAATCATGGTGGTTTGTGGCGAGTGGCTTATCTAGCACGTACAGCACTACCTTTCGCGGCATTATATGGTTTTGCAACGGATAAATTGCCGAAGGGATTATTGGGTAAGTTTAAGAAGTAATTGAAAGTTCCCTCTCCTGAGCAAGCTTTCAATCATTTAAATTATTATGAATGGACTTTAAGTATTCTCTACGTTCTTTTCTTCTTTACTTTTGAAAGATGAGAAGTGCACTTCGCAAGGGAACAAAAATCTTTTGTTAGGCTGATGATATATCCCTATATCACAGCCTAACAGCGACATCCCTGTCGCCTTAATCGTAATTTAGATTCCTCTTTTACATCCTTAATTTTTCTTCCACCCATAAAAAAACGCTGCCTCAGCAGCGTTTTTTACATCAATTATTCTTAGAAAACTTTTAACAGCACCCAGTACAAACCACCTGACAGACAGATCGTTGCTGGCAAGGTAAATACCCAGGCAGACAGAATGGTTTTCACCATCTGGAAGTTCAGACCTGACTTGTTCGCCACCATGGTGCCCGCTACTGCAGAGTTCAATACATGGGTGGTTGATACCGGCATACCGAAACCATCTGCAGCCGCAATAGTCGACATTGCAACAAGTTCGGCAGACATACCTTGACCATAAGTCATATGCTGTTTACCAATACGCTCACCGACAGTCACGACAATACGCTTCCAGCCGACCATCGTACCCAGACCAAGCGCCAAGGCTGTCGCCACTTTTACCCAGGTCGGAATGTATTGCAGGAATGAATCCAGATTATCACGGTATTCATCTACTGTTTTTTCCTGTGCAGCACTCATTGTTGGTAAAGCTTCTGCTTTATCCAGACGTTTAAATGCTGTGGTGCTCAGGTACATGTCGTTGCGGAATTCAGACACTTGAGCTTCAGGAACATCCTTAATGCTGGTATAGCTACCAACTTTTTCACCCAGATGATCCGTCAAACTTGCCAATGCAGGCACGACTTCAGGGGTAATTTCCTTGGTCTGAATGTACTTGGTGATCACATCACGGGCTTGTTCATCCGGAATATCCTGATGATTTGGATAGATCACATCCGCTGTTTGTGCAGATAACTGACCAAAAGACTGAATATGTTGTGCATCCAGATTCTTGTTCAGCGAGTACGCCAAAGGCACACAGCCGATCAGGATCAGCATGATCAGACCCATACCTTTTTGACCGTCATTTGAACCATGGGCAAAGCTCACCCCAGTACAGGTAAAGATCAGCATGGCACGAATCAATGGTGGTGGTGGCTTGTTACCTTCAGGTGGCTGGAACAGTTCCAGTTGACGCTTGAAGATTTTTTTCACCAGCAGGAACACAATCGCAGCAAATGCAAAACCGATTAAAGGCGAGAATAACAGCGCCTTACCGACTTTCATCACCTGCTCCATGTCTATACCTGAAGCGCCAGTACCGGCATTCAGAATATAGTTCATGATGCCCACACCCAGAATCGAACCGATCAGGGTATGTGAACTGGATGCCGGAATACCGAGGAACCAGGTTCCCAGATTCCAGAGAATAGCCGCGATCAGCATGGCAAAGACCATGGCAAAGCCGGCTCCGGAGCCAACATTCATGATCAGCTCGACCGGCAATAACGCAATAATACCGTAAGCGACCGCACCACTGGCGACCATAACCCCAAGGAAGTTACAGAAGCCGGCCCACATCACTGCGACAGGAGCTGAAAGTGCATTGGTATAAATGACCGTGGCAACTGCATTGGCGGTATCGTGGAAGCCATTGACGAACTCAAAGCTCAACGCAATAAAAAGTGCCGTCGCTAACAAAATAACTGAATACAAGCCCAAGGCCGGTACATGCGCTAAATCTGCAGACAACTGGAAGCCGATATAAATCAGCGTAGTGATAATAAGAGTCAGGAACACCGGCATAAAAAATTTCGGTGTTGGCACATGAACATTGGTCGACTTTTGGGAAGCCGACCCGTGTGCTGAATCTACGGGAGTTTGATTAGGATTCATGCAAGCAGGAATAGAGGATTCAAGAATCCCCATATTGTTCAGTTAAATTGTGACAATTATATGACAAACTGCTGTCATATGAAGCAATTATTTGGATTTTCTTGCTGCTATTCGTCCTGTTTAATTCCGACTAAAACACTAGATTTTGATTTTATAAATCATTTACTTAAGATAAGATTCCAGCTTCTTCAAGCTTAAAAACTCAACATATTTTGCTACCAAAACGATTCAAACCCTGCCTGTCATCAAGCTGAGCAAAAGTTTCATTTGCACAGCATAAGCCATCAATATGACAATTTCATGAATGAAAGCATCAGCTTAATTTTTTGATTTTGTTTACTGTCTCAAAGACATCGAATCAGATTAGAGATTGCAATATTTTCTGATCCGGATTTTAGAACTTGTTGTTTTTCTAGATGACTTATCAAATTTTCATATCATGCTTATCCATCATTCTGAGCAATCTCAGCAGAAATCAGCCAACTAATCTGCTAAGATTAGCGTCGTTTTTTTTGATTTCTGCTGAGAAAGTTTGAATGTCTACACTTACCACTTTAAAAGAACTTCTTGCCAAAAGAATTTTAATTATCGATGGTGCGATGGGTACCATGATCCAGCGCCATAAACTGGAAGAAGCCGATTATCGTGGTGAGCGTTTTGCTGACTGGGCCTATGATCTCAAAGGTAATAATGATTTGCTGGTGCTCACTCAGCCACAAATTATTCAGGGCATTCATGAAGCTTACTTGGAAGCTGGCGCCGACATTATTGAAACCAACACCTTTAACGGTACTCGCGTTTCAATGTCGGATTACCACATGGAAGATCTAGTTCCTGAAATTAACCGTGATGCAGCGCGTCTGGCCAAAGAAGCCTGTGCCAAATATTCAACGCCTGAAAAACCGCGTTTTGTGGCCGGTGTGATCGGACCAACATCACGTACCACCTCTATTTCTCCAAACGTAAATGACCCGGCGTTCCGTAATATCACTTTTGATGCGCTCAAAGTTGACTATATCGAATCAACCAAAGCCTTGATCGAAGGTGGTGCAGACATCATCCTGATCGAAACTGTGTTCGATACTTTAAATGCCAAAGCTGCCATCTTTGCAGTAAAAGAAGTCTTTAAAGAATTAGGCTATGAACTGCCAATCATGATTTCAGGTACGATCACGGATGCATCAGGTCGTACATTGACTGGTCAAACCGCTGAAGCCTTCTGGAACTCAATGCGTCATGCAGAGCCGTTATCTATCGGCTTTAACTGTGCCCTAGGTGCAGATGCGATGCGTCCACACGTGAAAACCGTGTCTGACGTTGCTGATACCTTTGTTTCAGCGCATCCAAACGCTGGTTTGCCAAATGCCTTCGGTGGTTATGATGAAACGCCGGAAGAAACCGCAGCATTTATTAAAGAATTTGCAGAAAGCGGCTTAATTAATATTACCGGTGGTTGCTGTGGTACTACGCCGGATCATATACGTGCGATTGCAAATGCTGTTGCAGGCATTACCCCTCGTCAAATTCCTGAAATTGAGCCTGCGTGTCGTTTAAGTGGTTTAGAGCCATTTAACATCACCAAAGATTCACTGTTCGTGAACGTCGGTGAACGTACCAACGTCACCGGTTCGAAAAAATTCCTGCGTCTGATTCGTGAAGAAAACTTCGCCGAAGCGCTTGATGTTGCCCGTCAACAGGTTGAAGCCGGTGCACAAATCATTGACATCAACATGGATGAAGGCATGCTCGATTCGCAAGGTGCGATGGTGCATTTCCTGAACCTGATTGCTTCTGAGCCGGATATTTCACGTGTGCCAATCATGCTGGATTCTTCTAAATGGGAGATTATCGAAGCGGGCCTGAAATGTGTGCAAGGTAAAGCCGTGGTGAACTCGATTTCCCTGAAAGAAGGTCATGACGAGTTTGTCGAACGTGCCCGCCTCTGCCGTCAATATGGTGCCGCGGTCATCGTGATGGCATTTGATGAAGATGGTCAGGCCGATACAGCTGCGCGTAAAAAAGAAATCTGTAAGCGTTCATATGATGTTCTTGTGAATGAAGTAGGCTTCCCGTCTGAAGATATCATCTTTGACCCGAACGTCTTTGCGATTGCGACCGGTATTGAAGAACACAACAACTATGGCGTGGACTTTATTGAAGCGACTGGCTGGATTAAACAGAACCTGCCAAATGCGATGATTTCTGGTGGTGTGTCGAACGTATCGTTCTCGTTCCGTGGTAACGAACCGGTACGTGAAGCGATTCACTCGGTGTTCCTGTACCATGCCATTCAGCAAGGCATGACTATGGGTATTGTAAATGCCGGTCAGATGGCGATTTACGATGACATCGATAAAGAATTGAAAGAAGCGGTTGAAGATGTTGTTTTAAACCAGAACCAGGGTGAAAGCGGTCAGGAAGCAACCGAAAAACTGCTTGCTGTTGCTGAAAAATACCGTGGTCAAAGTGGTACGCAAAAAGCCGAAGAAAATCTGGAATGGCGTAATGAGTCTGTTGAAAAACGTCTTGAATATGCATTGGTAAAAGGCATCACGACTTATATCGATCAAGATACTGAAGAAGCGCGTTTAAACTCTACACGTCCACTGGATGTGATTGAAGGTCCATTGATGGCGGGTATGAACGTAGTCGGCGATCTGTTCGGTGCCGGTAAAATGTTCTTGCCACAAGTAGTCAAATCTGCACGCGTGATGAAACAGGCTGTAGCGTGGTTGAACCCGTTCATTGAAGCTGAGAAAACCCAAGCCGAAGCAAAAGGTAAAATCCTGCTGGCTACGGTGAAAGGCGACGTACACGACATCGGTAAAAACATCGTTGGCGTAGTATTAGGCTGTAATGGTTATGACATCGTGGATCTGGGCGTGATGGTGCCATGTGAGAAAATTCTACAAACTGCGATTGATGAAAAAGTCGATATCATCGGTTTGTCTGGTCTGATCACGCCGTCTCTGGATGAAATGGTCTTTGTTGCCAAAGAAATGCAGCGCAAAGGCTTTAACATTCCGTTAATGATTGGTGGTGCGACGACTTCTAAAGCGCATACCGCAGTGAAAATC
Organism: Acinetobacter lwoffii; assembly: GCF_002321025.1. Taxonomy (GTDB): domain Bacteria; phylum Pseudomonadota; class Gammaproteobacteria; order Pseudomonadales; family Moraxellaceae; genus Acinetobacter; species Acinetobacter lwoffii_Y. Next base: position 1,221 of record NZ_DCLL01000055.1, on the reverse strand, counting down.
TCACCGCAATATCATAATGATGGCGTGCTTTACACCGCAGATGCTTCACGTGCCGTGGGTGTAGCAACACAATTGCTTTCTCCTGAAATGAAACCAAAACTTTTGGCTGACTATGCAGCGGATTATGAAAAAATTCGTACTCGTCTTGCCAACAAGCAACCGAAAGCGGCGAAATTGTCTTATCAAGAGTCAGTCGAAAACGGCTTCAAGATCGATTTCGACAAGAATGCACCGGTTAAACCAAACTTCATTGGATCTGAAACTTTCACAAATTATCCGCTTGAAGCTTTGGTGGAATATTTTGACTGGACACCGTTCTTTATTTCATGGAGCCTGGCGGGTAAATTCCCGAAAATCCTTGAAGATGAAGTGGTGGGTGAAGCAGCACGTGACTTGTATGAACAAGCACAAGCAATGCTGAAAGACATCATCGAGAATAAACGTTTTGATGCGCGTGCGACGTTTAGTATTTATCCTGCAAACCGTGTAGCAGCAGATACAGTTGCCGTTGCAGATGAAGCGGGTAATGTAACCCACAGCTTCGAGCACTTACGTCAGCAGTCTGACAAAGTGACAGGTAAAGCGAACTACTCTTTGGCAGACTTTGTTGCGCCAAAAGATGTCGCTGAGGATTACTTGGGTGGCTTTACCGTGTCGATCTTCGGTGCGGAAGAGTTATCTCAAGAATACAAAGCCAAAGGTGATGACTATAACGCGATTATGGTTCAAGCCTTGGGTGACCGTTTTGCTGAAGCATTTGCTGAGCATTTACACGAGCGTATTCGTAAAGAGTTCTGGGGCTATCAAGCAGATGAGCAACTTTCAAATGAAGATTTGATTAAAGAGAAGTATGTGGGGATCCGTCCTGCACCAGGTTATCCTGCTTGTCCTGAGCATTCTGAAAAAGCGCCATTGTTTGACTGGTTAGGTACAACCGACAAGATTGGTACTTACTTAACCACAAGTTTTGCAATGTGGCCACCTTCATCAGTGAGCGGTTTCTACTATGCAAACCCTGAAACTGAATACTTTAACGTGGGCAAAATCTCTGGCGATCAGCTGGAAGATTATGCGAAGCGTAAAGGTTGGACGCTGGATGAAGCGAAACGTTGGCTAGCGCCGAATTTGGATGATTCTGTGGTGTAAAAATCCACTACTTTAGATTAGAAAAAATCCCCTCGAGTGAGGGGATTTTTTTACGAGGGTGTAAATAATTCTGTG
>NZ_DCLL01000042.1:6036-7978 GCF_002321025.1 Acinetobacter lwoffii | reverse complement strand
GATGTGAATGAATTAATTGACTTACATGTCAGTGCTATCAGAGAAAATATAATCAAGCAACAAAAGCTTATTGAACAATTATCTGATTTAAGAGGTACTTGTGATGGTTTATGTACAATTGACCAATGTGGAGTTCTAAAAAATCTAGCTTGATTATCTAGACCTATGCTTTTTTCAAAAATTCTGTATATCTTTACTTAAGGCTGCAAAAAGTTTAAGGTTACTCAAATTCTGTGATCAGATCTTTGATAGATCTGGACAGCTTCTTATTGGTGTTTTAAATACAGATTTGTGTATGAAGAGAAAAACATTTCTAATCCAGATATTGGTACTCTTATTCACATTCCAGAATATTTGGAGTGTGGCAGAGGCTGCTTGTCTGCATGAAATGCCAAACATACCCAATTCAATACTCTCTAATCCAATCGATTTAGACGAAAAGAGTGATAGTCCTCGTCAAGCACTTTATTCCCTAGAAAACTATAAAGAAATCTATGACTATTGTCAGAAGGTTTGTTTTAACGAAAAGTGCAGTCATTTCTCAAATACAATCGTGATTCAGATTGACCCACCCGATGATCTGAAGCTTAAAGCTAATTTTGAGACCGGCATTACCCCAACTTATTTGGGAATAACTTTTTATAAACCCCCTTATCTGGATCAATTAACCCCGCCTCCCGATTTGCCCCTACTATTGGTGGGGTAGTCTTATAAAAGCCCACCACTCCTAATTTCATTATGCGTGGGGCATTTTCATGTCAAAAAACAAATTACATCAGGATACCTCCATCCTGAATTTATCCTGGTCAGCCTTAGGTAGCGGTATCTTGCTATCTGCAATGATCAGCTTCAGTACTTCCGTAGTCGCCAGTACTCAAGATTTAACGCTGCAGCAAGCTATTGAGCAGGTTAACCAATATCAAGCGTCCCAAAATTTCTGGGAAACGCAAAACAGCATTAATGCCACGAATCTTCAGCAAAGTAAGCTGTTTAAAAATCCTGAACTGTCAGTTGAACAAACGGGATTTGGTTCAAATAATGAAAAAGAGCTTGCCATCGGTATATCACAACCTTTGGATATTTTTGGTGAGCGAAGAGCAAACCAAAAATTAGCCAGTCTCTCAATAGATAAAACAGCGCTGAAACAGAAGATTTATCAAGCACAAATTGAGCTTGCAGTGAAATATGTATGGTCGCAACTGGCCATTGCCGAACTTGAAAGAAACATTGTCAATGAACAACTTCGGGTGAGCGAAGAAAACCTTAAAGCGATCGAGAAGCGCTTTACTGCGGGCGGTATCGCGCAAGTAGATGTGAATCGCGCACGTTTAAGTCATGCTGAAAATATCCGTCTTTTTAGACAGGCCGACTTACAAGTCCAAGTGGCCACCCAACAATTATCAAATTTATGGGGAACCTCTGATAAGTCATTGCAGGTAAACCTCTCTTCACAAAAGCTCTGGCCAAAATCGACTCATCAGCAGGTTCAAGAATATTTAGCGGAAAACTACGTTGAGAAATATCGAGCTTTACTGGTATTAGAGTCTCAAGCAACGGTTGATCAGCTGAAAGCAAAGTCACGTCCTAATCCTACTTTAAACCTGGGCGTTAACCGCACCCAATCCTTGGATAACTCAACACAAAATCAACTGGTGGTTGGAGTCAGTGTACCGCTCAATATTTTCGATCGTCAGCAAAATGGCATAAAAATCGCGCAAGAAAAAATGAACTTATTAGAGCGTCAGAAAGACTTTTATCTAAAGCAAAATGCGCTGCAAATCGGTACGATCTTAACCGAGTTGCAGGGTTTAGAGCTTCAATTCAAAGTCGTTGACGAGACTCAAATTCCTTTGGCGACTCAAGTTCAAAGTAAAACTTTACAAGGTTTTCTGGCAGGCAAGTTTGCTTTAACCGATGTTCAGCAAGCCACGCTTCAATTACA
>NZ_DCLL01000042.1:0-5980 GCF_002321025.1 Acinetobacter lwoffii | reverse complement strand
AGCTTAGGCATTAGCCCAAGTGAAGTCATGTCGAAAGATGCTATTGCACAAATTAATCAAAACTTATGGCAAGACATACAGGCCATGCCTGTCATTGGTGGGGGAAATTAACATGTTCGATCTTAAAAACAGCTTAAAAAAACAGAGCGGAAAAATCTCTCAACCTCTACTGATTGGTTTGGTCATCGGCGCAACCGTACTACTCAGTATTTTCTTGATCTTGTCGGGTAAGAATAAATCTGAAACATCAGATGAACATGCAGAGGAAGAAGGCGCAGAGGAACATGGAAGTGAAGAACATGGCGGTGAAACCGAAGAGCATGCAGAAGGCGTGAGCCTGACGGCCAAGCAACTGGTGGAACAGGGCATACAGTTATCAGCGGTCGATCAAGGTCCGGTGGTTAAATTAAGTTCTTATCCTGCCAAACTCAATGTGAATACGGATCAGCAAGCGCATGTCTCACCGAGTTTTAGCGGTCATGTAGAAAATGTTTATGTAGAACTCGGCCAAAAAGTTCAGAAAGGGCAGCCTTTGGCTACATTGCTTGTTCCTGATCTAGTTGATCAGCAGGCCAATCTTAAAATTGAACAAACCAATCTGGAACTGGCGAAACAAGACTTTGAGCGTGAGCGTCAATTGTGGTCACAGGGTATCTCAGCAAAACAGGACTATCAACGGGCTTATAACAGTTATAAACGGGCACAAATTCAGGTTCAAGCGGCCCAATCACGTTTAAGTGCATTTGGTGCTGTGAATGCCAGTAACGGACGCTATATTTTAAAAGCCCCAATTTCTGGCGTGATCAGTAAAAAGGATTTGGTTCTCGGGGAAAATGTTCAGTTAGCAAGTCAACTCTTTACCATAGACCGGTTAGATCAGCTCTGGCTTGAATTTATTGTTCCAAATTCTGAAATTGTGGGCTTAGCCCCGAATCAAAAGATCGAATTTAAATCTTTGCAAACTGAAAAGGTTTACAGGGCAGTTATTCAAACCTTAAATACTGAAGCGGATATTCAAACAGGTCGTCTTCAGGTGCGAGCAAAAGTTGAATCGAATGCAACCGAATTACGTCCAAACTTGATGGTAAACGTACAGTTGCAACAACGCAGTGAAAGTACCGCACTACGGGTACTTAAGTCCGCAGTTCAGAATGTCGATGGAAAAGATGTGGTTTTTGTCGCCACTCAGCATGGACAAAAAGTTGAATTCACTCCGCAGCCGGTGAAATTAGGTCAATCGTCTGGGGATAGCCAGTGGATTGAAGTGGTAAATGGGCTTAATCAGGGACAAAAATATGCCGCTCAAGGCAGTTTCTTACTGAAATCTGAGATGGAAAAAGGAGAGGCTTCACATGAGCACTAAAAGCCCTCACATTCCAGACCACGAATCGGTAAAACCTGAAGGGCTGTTTGATCGGCTGATCCAGTTTTCTATTCATAACGCAATCTGGGTCATGCTGTTTATTGCAGCCTGGATTGCTATTGGTATTTATAGTTATCAAAAGTTACCGATTGATGCTGTACCGGATATTACCAATACTCAGGTGCAGATTAACACTTCAGCCAATGGCTTTACGGCTTTGGAAATGGAACAGCGGATTACCTATCCCATTGAGAATGCCATGTCAGGCATGCCGAAAATGGAACAAACCCGTTCGATTTCACGCTACGGCTTATCGCAAGTGACCATCATTTTTGAAGATGGCACGGATATTTACTGGGCCAGACAGCTTATCAACCAGCGCTTGCAAGAAGCAATGGGAGAAATGCCTGAAGATGTGCAACCTAACATGTCGCCTATTTCGACAGGTTTAGGTGAAATCTATCAATGGGTGATTAAAGCCGAACCAAATGCTAAAAAGCCGGATGGAACCCCTTATTCGGCGATGGATTTACGTGAAATTCAGGATTGGATTGTAAGACCGCAATTACAGCGCGTAAAAGGCGTTGCTGAGATCAACAGTATCGGTGGCTTTAATAAAACCTATGTGGTTGCCCCTGATCTGAACCGATTGCAACAATTGCAAATTCCTTTGTCTGATTTACAAACTGCCTTAACAGAGAATAATGAAAACCGTGGTGCTGGCTATATTGAGAAAAATGGACAACAGCTAACGGTTCGTGTTCCCGGCACTTTAAACACGATTGAAGATATCCAGAACATCAGTATTGCCAATAAAAACGGCTATCCGATTCGGGTGGCAGATGTCGCCAATGTCTCAATTGGTCATGACTTAAGAACAGGGGCTGCAACCTATAATGGTGAAGAAACTGTATTGGGTATTGCCATGATGATGATGGGAGAAAATAGCCGTACCGTTGCTCAAGCCATTGATGAAAAGGTGCAATCGATCCAGCAATCGCTACCTAAAGGTGTGGTGATTGAGACTGTGTATGACCGTACGCATTTGGTTGATCGGGCGATCAAAACCGTTCAGAAAAATTTGATTGAGGGTGCAATCCTCGTCATTGTTATTTTATTTCTCTTTCTAGGTAATTTCCGTGCTGCGCTGATCACGGCTTGCGTTATTCCACTGTCAATGCTGTTTACCTTGACGGGAATGGCAGAGCAGAAGATTAGTGCAAATCTGATGAGTTTAGGGGCACTGGACTTCGGTATTATTATTGATGGTGCAGTGGTTATTGTAGAAAACTGTATCCGTCGGCTAGCAGAAGCTCAGAAGCTGAAAGGTGGTTTACTTAGCCGTTCTGAAAGATTTAAAGAAGTCTTCTTGGCTGCAAAACAGGCGCGTCGTCCTCTGATTTTTGGACAGTTAATTATTTTGGTGGTTTATCTACCTATCTTTACCCTGACGGGTGTAGAAGCCAAACTTTTCCATCCTATGGCAATGACTGTTGTACTGGCTTTAATTGGGGCCATGATTTTATCTGTCACTTTTGTGCCAGCCGCAGTTGCCCTATTTGTCACTGGAGAAGTCAAGGAAACCGAAAGTCGCTGGATGCATTGGCTTAAAACCAAATATGAACTGCTTTTAGATAAAGCCTATGAGCTTCGTTTATTTGTGACTATTGTGGCTGCCTGTATTTTAGTGCTTACGGGCGTGCTAGCCACTCAAACAGGTAGCGAGTTTGCACCTCAACTGGGTGAAGGTGATTTTGCTGTTCAGCAAATGCGTTCCCCAAGTACAGGGTTAGAACAGTCACTGAGAATGCAGGAAAATACTGAAAAGTTACTGTTGAAAGAATTTCCTGAAATTAAAGCGATCTTTGCCCGTACCGGTACAGCAGAAGTGGCCACAGATGTTATGCCACCCAACATTTCAGATGGCGTGGTACTGTTAAAACCTCATGATGAATGGCCTGATCCAAAACAAACGATTGATGAGCTTCGCCAAAGAATGATTACTTTCTTAGCGACATTGCCGGGAAATAACAGTGAGTTCTCGCAACCCATTGAACTGCGCTTTAACGAGTTAATTTCAGGGGTGCGAAGTGATGTGGGTGTCAAATTATTTGGTGATGACATGGAGATTCTAAATCGCGAAGCGAATAAAATTTCTCAAAAAATTAACTCAATTTCAGGCGCGACAGCCGTTAATGTAGAACAGACCAGTGGCTTACCCTTGTTGAATGTAGAGGTGGATAAGTCCAGAGCTGCACAATATGGCTTGTCGGTAAGAGCAATTCAGGATCTGGTAGCTACAAGTGTCGGTGGCCAGAATGTTGGAACAATTTTACAGGGAGACAAGCGTTTTGATTTTGTCATCCGTCTAGATGAATCCCAGCGTAGTCCTGAACAGTTAGCGGTACTTCCTATTCAATTGCCGAATGGTGGTTTAGTCCAACTGCAAGATGTGGCACGCGTTGAAAATATCCTGGGTATTAATCAGGTCAGCCGTGAAAATGGTAAACGTCGGGTGGTTATTACTGCAAATGTAGAAGGACGTGATTTAGGCTCATTCGTAACAGAGCTTCAGAGCACGTTATCCAAACAGGAATTACCAAGCGGTTATTGGATAGATTATGGCGGTCAATTTCAAAATCTGATGTCTGCAAAAGCGCGTATGCAATTGGTGGTTCCGCTCGCATTGTTGACGATCTTTATTTTATTGATGGCTGTATTCCATAATATCAAAGAAAGCTTACTGGTCTTTAGTGGTGTACCGTTTGCCTTATGTGGAGGCTTAATCGCGTTGTGGTTGCGTGACATTCCATTATCCATGTCAGCAGGGGTTGGCTTCATTGCACTATCGGGGGTGGCTGTACTGAATGGCTTAGTCATGCTCACCTTTATCAAAGAGTTGCGACAACAATATGACCTTTATTATGCAACGTGGCAGGGTGCAATTTTGCGTCTTAGACCTGTGCTGATGACCGCTTGTGTGGCGTCCCTTGGGTTTGTCCCGATGGCTTTGGCAACCGGAACTGGGGCAGAAGTACAGAGACCTTTAGCAACAGTGGTTATTGGAGGAATTATCTCCTCTACCCTGCTTACATTGGTTTTATTGCCCGTACTGTACCGCTGGATGAATGAAAAGAAAGTTTCTTAATCCAATAGATTAGTCGATTTACAGCAGAGATATTGGCTGTTATCCAATATCTCTGCTCATCATAAATAGAATAAGGAAAATATTTTATGTCAGAACATCATGATCATAGCCATGCGGTTGTTACTGAAGAAAATAGTAAGAAGTTAATGGTTGCCTTAGGTTTAACGACTACTTTTTTAATAGTAGAAGTTGTCGCTGCTTTTATTACCCAAAGTTTGGCTTTGTTATCTGATGCAGCTCATATGTTTACTGATGTAGCCGCTTTAGCTATTGCTCTTGCCGCTATCAAAATTGGTAAAAAAGCCGCAGATGATAAAAGAACTTTTGGCTATCAGCGATTTGAAATTTTAGCGGCTCTGTTTAATGCGGTGATGCTTTTTGTGGTAGCAATATATATTGTATATGAAGCTTATCAACGTTTTACGAACCCTGCTGAAATTCAAAGTGTTGAAATGATGATTGTCGCGGTCATTGGTTTGGTCGTAAATTTGATTTCAATGAAAATCCTTTCTGCTAGTGCTGAAGGAAGTCTAAATATAAAAGGTGCATATTTAGAAGTTCTTAGTGATGCTCTAGGATCGATAGGCGTGATTATCGGAGGAATAGTTATTTATTTTACCCAGTGGATGTGGGTTGATACCGTAATCGCTGTGTTAATTGGCTTCTGGGTCTTACCTCGAACTTGGATTTTATTAAAACAAAGTATTAATATTCTGCTTGAAGGAGTTCCTGATGAGATTGATATTGAGTCGTTAAGAAATGATTTATTGAAGCTAGAGGGCGTTGAAGGGATTCATCAGTTGAAAGTCTGGGCTATATCCTCAAAAAATATTCATTTAACTGCTCATTTGGTTGCTCCGAATAGCAATACAGATCAACTCTATCAAAAGGCCTTAGAAGTTCTAAAACATAATCATAATATTACTGAAATTACGTTACAAATAGAAAGTAAGGAATGTAATACATTGGAACAGCATAAACATTAAAGTGCTGCTCTTTCTACATAATGGACAGATGACTAGGCTGATAAACCTTACCATTTTCCTGTATTACACTTCTATTTATCACACGCACTTTAAACACCATCCTGAGACACTTTAAAATTACAAGAATGTAATTTATGAGTCCTCTGGGTGTTAATTCTTTAAAGTTAGAATATCTAACAAGTATTAAATGAGAGTAAATAAACATGCTATTCAAAAATAAATTTTGTACTAAATTACTGTTAATTAGTGCATTCTTTAGTATCGCAAGTTTTAGTTATGCAGATGGCGGCTTGTTATTTCTTGAAAAGAATTTAAAAGCTTCTAAAGTTGAAAATTCTAAACAAAAACAAGTTAAAAATAATGAATCAAATGAATCAAATGAATCAAATGAATCAAATGAATAGTTGGGTTGCATAAATAAATCAATTAGACTTATTCATTCAGCAATATAATTCCTGAATGAATAAGTTTATAACTAAAACC
>NZ_DCLL01000020.1 GCF_002321025.1 Acinetobacter lwoffii | reverse complement strand
ACTTGGGATTTGAATCCGCGAAATAATTACAAAAACAGAATCTTAAGATATGAATATCACTTTTATTATTATTTTGCTCACCACTTTATTTGTCTATTTATACGGCTATCCAGCATACAAATTAAATCAAGAAGAAGATCGTATTCGAACAAGTATGAAAAATATTCCCAGTAATGCAACCGCAAATAACCTCAGCAACATCGCTGGTGTAGAGGCACATTCAGAAATACTCAACCAGTATCCCAAATTTGTTGTTTATATTTTTCTAGATCATTATAAAGAAGTGAAATTAGATCCTAAAATTTCAGCTTTTGTAAAAAGCTTTTCTTGTGCCTCAATCGATAATTTAAAAACTTATCCTCAACTTAAACGCCAAGCCACACTCAATATCATGAAGGATGATCATCATGAATTCAAATACATCATCCAAAACACCTATGGAACCTTATATACACATCGTCAGGTTATGTCTGATTGTCCAAATTTTCAATCTGTACTTCAGATGAAAGAAGCGTAAATACTTCAAAGATTTGTACTATTTTTACCTAAAAACTATAGCTGAAGAATCGCCTTCTCATTACCATAGCGGATATAACGAATGACATAAAGATAACGAAGGACAATCCATGGCATTATTTGCAGTCATCGGGCTTGGCAGTTTCGGTGCCACCGTGGCCACACAGCTCATCAGTCTGAAGCATGAAGTGATCGGGATCGATCTGAATAAAAAATATGTCGAAAATATTTCCGATCAACTGACCCATGCCGTGATTGCCGATGCAACCGATGAACATGTACTGGATGAGCTGAACATTCAGCGCTGTGATGCCGTTGTCGTTGCGATTGGAGAGGATATTGAAGCCAGCATTCTGTGTGTATTGCACTTAAAAAATATGGGCGTGAAGAAAATCTGGGTGAAAGCCAAATCCAAATCTCATCACATGATTCTGACCCATCTCAATGTCGAAAAAATCATTCATCCTGAAGAAGATATGGGCGTTCGGGTGGCCCAGTCTTTAAGCTATCCGATGGTCAGTCGCTATATGGCGCTTGAAGATGATCATTATATTGTCAAAATTGAAATTCATGCGGATCATCATGGTACACCGTTGAATCAGTTGATGAAGCATGTGCCTGAAATCACCATCTTATTACATAAACGCGGATCTACACTGCAATATCATGTAGATGCCAATCAGATTCTTCAGGAAGGCGATATTTTACTGGTTGAAGGATTGCTGGAACCTTTGCGCCGTCTTGCTAAATATTTTAAACATCTATGAAAAGTTCTGATTTAAAGCAACACAGGACGATTAACCTCAGTCCTCCGAGCTTACTGGCTTTGGGTTTTCTCGGATTAATTCTGATCGGCTCATTACTTCTGATGCTGCCTATCGCCCATCATGGAGAAATCAGCTGGCTAGACGCGATTTTTACAGCAACTTCTGCTGTGACCATTACCGGGCTATCGGTGGTAAATATCGGTGATGCCTATACCGTATTCGGCCAAATCGTGATTATGTTTTTGTTGCAATGCGGTGGCTTGGGTTTTATGACCTTTGCCATTCTGGCAGTGATGAGTCTGGCACCGCAACTGGGGCTAAAACAACAAGTCATGGCACAGGAATCGATCGGACAAACCAGTCTGAAGAAAGTCAGTTTTACCATTAAAGCCGTGTTTTTATATTCCCTGTTTTTTGAAGCGATCGGCACACTGATTCTGACCTTGTCCTGGCTCAAAGAATATCAGTTTAGCGATGCACTATTTTATGCGGCCTTTTATAGCGTCTCAGCTTTTAATAATGGTGGATTTTCGCTTTTTCCAAACAGCTTGATGAGCTTTTCAGGGCAGTATCTGATTACCTTTACCATCAGTATGCTCTATATCATTGGTGGTATCGGTTTTCTGGTGCTAATGGATGTCAAAGAACATAAACGCTGGCGTAAGTTGAGTACCAACAGCAAGCTAATCCTCTCAACGATTCTGGGTCTGAACCTCAGTGCTTTTATCGTACTTTGGCTATTAGAGGCTTCCAATCCGCAAACTTTGGGCCTGATGAGTTTAGGCGATCAGGCCGTGAATGCCTGGTTCCATGCCACCGTTCCCCGCTCTTCGGGTTTTAATAGCTTGCCGATGGAACAAATGAGTGATGCATCCACTTTAGTTACCATATTTCTGATGTTTATTGGTGGAGGTTCCTTAAGTACGGCGGGCGGCATTAAAGTCGGTACCTTTATTATTGTGGTGATCAGCGTAATCAGTTTTTTAAGACGCGAAGATGAAATCCGGCTGTTTAATCACTCTATTCCTGAAAAAACCACCTTTAAAGCCTTGGCCGTTTTGTGTATTACTGCAGCGCTGATCATGATGGGTTTTATGAGCTTATTAATTCTGGAACCTGAGCAGGATTTTCTGGATCTGTTGTTTGAAGCTGTGTCTGCAGCTTGTACCGTCGGTTTGTCCCGAGGTGTCACTGAAGACTTACAACCGGCCAGTTTGATCATTCTGATGTTGTTAATGTTCGCAGGTCGTCTAGGGCCACTGACACTTGCTTATTTTATTGCGACTCCAAAAAAGAGTCGTCTCAAACATCCGCCTGCAGAAATCCAGATTGGCTAATCCACCTATAAAAAACCATGCCGCAGCATGGTTTTTTATTTTCATTCCAAAATGTTTAAAGTTGGAATCCTAGAACCAGTTCATCAATGAGACACCTAAACCGACATAAGTAGCACGGTGATTATAATCAATCAGACTTTCTCCGTAGCCATCAAATAGCTGGAATTGACCACGCAAACGCCCACTGATCGGGAATGACCAGTCGAACTGTACGGCTCCACGGTTGTCATCTCCACCTTTTAAAGTATGTCGCAGCATCAATGAAAAATCATGCTCCTTATAACGATAAAATGCGGTCATGTCTCCACGGCCAATGTAGTTTTTGATTTCGGGATTGTTATCATCTTCTCGCTTCTCTTCAAAGCGATACCAAGGACGAACCATCAAGGCAAAATTGTCTTTTTCAAAACCAAGATTCAGCATCACCCGGTTCCAGCTACGTGATAAAGGATCAGAACGACCATTGGACTGATGATTGATAGTCAGTCCCAACATGCGCCAGTTCAGACCCAAAAGATCATAGTTGGTTCGAAAAACTAAACTTGCTTCAGGTTCATAGTTGGTTTCACGAAACGGACGTGATTCTTCCGAGTTATATACCTGCCAACGCGAAGACTGAGTATAACCAAGCCAGAGATCACCATTATCGCCCAAGATATTTTCAACTGCCTTGGTCTTTAAAGACAACTGAAACTTTGCTTCGGTTGAGGTGAGATTTTGATCTTCCTTCACCGTATTTTCCGGATTTTCACTTTGAGGGAATTCATTTTTCTTTGATGTCCAAAAACCTGGCATCAAATACACTGGCTGATAAGAACGGATGTTCCAAGTGCCTAATTTACTTTCCGGAGAGAGTTCCCAGCGGCTATCCAGCAAAGACAGATTCGGCGTCAGCTTTGATCCTTCAGAAGCATAAATATTGGAAACGGTTTGACCAATTTTCGCTTTTAAATTGTCGGGCTCAGGCGCAATTTCTGCTGCTGCACGACGTTCAGAAACGATTGCAGGCTTCTCAGTGACCGGAATTTTAAATAAAGCATCATAGCAAGCCAGACGCTCTGCACTACTTTCCAGTGCGGCACAGGCTTCGGCCGTTGCCGGCATGGGGCTGTTAACTACTATTTCTTCCGCATTCACTTGCGTCCCAACTGCACAGCCCAGCAATACGCTCAGCTGCAGAGTTGAGCGCTTAAACAAATTAAGCGCCATCCCTTATCCTCTTCTTTTTATTTATAGAACTTGTTGAATTACAAAACCAAGCTGCTCCAGCATTTCACGTTTTGCCACTGGTGCCACAACTGCTTTCGTCGCCTGCTGCTCGACCAGATAGGTCTGTGCAACACGCTGCAAATCATCCAATGTGACATTCAATAAACGTTCACGTAATTTTTTACGGAACGCTGGCGTACGTTGATGCAGGTAGGAATAACATGCAGTAATGGCTTCGCCTGCCGGTGAACCCGGTTTATCCATGCTGGCAATCAGACCCAGAATGGCTTCTTCCAACTGGTGTGGCTGTTGTGGTGCATTGAGTAACCACTGGATACTCGCATCAAAATCCTGGAAAGTTTCTGCCAGACGTGGGTCACGATAGCTGTAGAAACGGAACGAACAGGCATTGCCGTCATAGCTCGCACCACCACCATAGGCACCGCCTTTTTCACGAATGGCGCTGTGCAGGAAGCCATTACGCAAATAACCCGCCAGTACCATCAATGCAGCAGCATCAGGATGTGAAACTTCAACTGCCGGATAAGCAGCCGCACAGAACTGGACATTGGCTTGAATCAACCAGGCTTCGTGCTGATCATGGGTCAGTTTTTCGACTTGAGTCAGTGCAACCGGTGCTGGATCAACCGCAAGTTTGTCCCAGACATTCTGAATTTCTTCGATCAGATGCACAGACTGCGGCTCTTCACAGACTAACAGGAACTGCATCGGCGCTTGCAACAAGACACGATGAATTCGTTTTAACTCGTCAATCAGCAGATCATATTCAGCCGGATCTTTTTCGATCTTCGACACCAGTTCGATCAGCCAGTTCAATGCACCCAAACCGGTATTGTGATAATCACGCAAAGCCAATGCACTATGCTGGCGTGAAGCCGTTTGCATTGCATAGCTATGTCCAGAACCGGAAATACGTGACTGCCAGCGCGTTTTACGCTGTTGTAACAGCTCGATAATACGGTCTTTTTCATCAAAACGAAGCTGTTCAAAACCAATCTTTAACAGACGGATCGCATCGAGATGATTCACCAAAGATTTGGTCGTTAGCGTCAACCAGGCAGTAATCTTGTTTTTGTCATCGACTTTAGAACGCAAAGATGCGCCCATGCCCAGACCGCCACTTACCGCTGTTTGCAGTTGCTGGAACTCAAGATAATCATACTCACCCGCACCAACTTCACCCATCAGGATCGACAGCAGGTTAAAGTAAGGCGACTGCACCACTTCATCCGGAATATTGACCAGAACCTGTTGATAATAAATCCCATTGGTGCCGGCATGATACAGGTTCAACGGCGTATCAACACGGTTACAGATAATCTCACGCAACTGGCCTTGAAAAATTTGCAATTCCGCAGGGACATCTTCCAGACCGACTTTCGGCAATAAATTCAAGTCATCCGGCGTGTCCTGACGCACATTCAATGCTTCAGTCTGCGCAATAATTTCAGCTTTCTGTTCTTCAGTCAGATTCTTGCCAATTTCAGCCAGACGCGCTTTTTCATCCGCTGCTTCTTTGGCAGATTTAGTCGCATCCGGAACCAGTGTCAATTGGACACGATGCGGATTATCCAGCAAATGCTCTTTGATCAGATTGGAAAGCCACATTGGATCTTGCAGTTCTTCCTTAACTGCGGCAATCGCAGAGTCCACATCCCAAACTTCGACCGGATCACGGTGATGAATTGCGCTGCCCAAACCGCTCAGAATCAGGCTCAGACCATACGGCGTACCATCACCATTGATTTCACGCTGATGCAATTCAATTTGATGCAGAATCGCATCGACCATGTTCTGATCAACCGGTTTAGACGCAACCTCTTCCAGAACCTTAAACACACCATTTTTAAATTCTTCTGCATGTTCAGGATTTGAACCCTGTACCGCACAGTAGAAAGTCATTTCAAAATTAGAATCATCCACGCCCATGAATGGACCTGTTGCATCAGCATAACCACACGTTTCCAGATAATGACGCAGTGGTGATGCTGAATCTTCTAACAAGATACCTTCAACTAAACGCATACCTAAACGCAGTTTAATGTCACTGGCTTCTGGCAATAACCATGACAGCACATGATAGGTCTTGTCCTGCAGGTCTTCAGCATCAACAGCATAGCTGTCTGTCACCGTCAATGGTGCAGTCAAACGGGTTTCAGGTGTTGGATACAGCGTCTGACCTTTTTCAAATTTGGACAATGCCAGATTTTCAAACTGCTCTTGCAGTTCGAATGCTGTTTTATTGCCAAAGGTCATGAAGACTGCATTACTTGGATGGTAATGTGACTTATAGAAATCAACTAACTCCTGGTAAGTCAGATCAGGAATATCTTTAGGATCCCCACCAGAATTATAGTGATAGGTCGTATTCGGGAATAAATGATGCGCCAGCGTGTGATAAAGCTGATCTGAAGGCGAACTCATCGCACCTTTCATTTCATTAAAAACTACGCCTTTATAGACAGGCTCGCCATTTTCCAGCTCAATGCGAATGCCTTCCTGGGCAAAATCCAGTGGATTCAGGTTCGCAGCAAATGCTGCATCCATATACACTTCGAGCAGGTTCTGGAAATCTTTGCTATTCTGCGTCGCAAATGGATATGCAGTCCAGTCAGCCGCAGTAAAGGCATTCATGAAGGTATTTAGTGAACGGCGAATCATCAGGAAGAATGGATCACGCACCGGGAATTTCTCTGAACCACACAGCGCAGTATGTTCCAGAATATGTGCTTCGCCTTTAGAATCCATCGGCTGGGTACGAAACGCCACCAGAAAGACATTTTCGTCGTGATTGGTCGCCAGATGATAATGCGTGGCGCCAGTCACTTTATGTTTATATTCAGACACGAAAATGTCTAAAGCTTCAACATGTTGTTGACGTACCAACTGAAACGCAGGATGTACAGTTTGAGAAATGGTTTCAGTGACATCTACAGTCATGCGATCTCCTAATGCTTTAATTAAAATAACTAAGCGCATTATAGCTTTAGTTATCTGAATTATTCACGTTGAAAACCGAGGATTTTGATCGAATTAAGTAAACTTGATCATTTGAAAATTAAATCATCAAATTTACTTCCTGCATCTAGATGAGTATTTACAAGCTTAAGAAATCAGATATTTAAAATAGTTATAGCTTGGATTGTTTTCCACAAATACATAATTCTGCTTTTGATAAAAACTGGCGGCCAGTCGGGTATCTGTTTGCAGGCACAAAGCTGAATAATGCGGACGTGCCAATTGCTCTAGGTAGGCCAAAAGCTGTTTGCCTACCCCATGCTGACGATATTTTGGATGCACATAGAAACGACGTACCCGACCAATGCGGTCTTCAATGCCGTTATCTCCCCATTGCTGGTTTAAGCCGCCACAAGCAACCAGTTTCTTGCCATCATGCGCCACCACCAGATATTCATTGGCGTGGCTAAAGCAGTTTTTCCCGGTGCGATATTCTTCTATTAACTTATCTACCAAATTATAGCCTTCTTTACGTGCCAGAGTTGCCAGTGTTTCGATCTGATCCGGGAGTTGTTCGGCTGTTACAATTTTAATATTCATATACGCACACTATTTGAAATTGTTGTGAAGAATGACAGTTGCCAAGCGACTTAAAGTATCATGCCAGGAGCGATATCTCTTTATAAATAAAATGTGATCCTTAAATCAATGCTACGGCGCACCAGTGCACAAAAATAAGTCAGTTTTTAGACCAAAGATAGCTGCTGAACAAAATACAGCATTTTTGAAAAGTATTTGAAAATGATTCAGCAAACTACAGCAATCCCAAGCAATCGTGTAAACTTAGGACTTTCATTTTTAATGTGATATTTGAACATGGCAACTGTTGATCTTTTTGCGATTGGTAATGCGCTGATTGACCAAGAATTTAAAGTTTCTGATGACTTTTTAACTGCACATCACTTGCAAAAAGGCACCATGCAACTTGCAGATGGTGAGACTCAGGCCACTCTTTATCAAAATCTTCAAGCGACTCAAGTGTATAAGGGGCAGGCTTCAGGCGGTTCAGCAGCCAACACTACCGTGGCATTTTCTGCACTCGGTGGTTCTGCATTTTATGGCTGTCGTGTCGGAAATGACGAACTGGGACAAATCTACCTGCAAGGTTTGAATGATGCCGGCATTAAGACTACCACCCAATCAATCAGTGAAGGTGTGACAGGAACCTGTATGGTTCTGGTCAGTCCTGATTCTGAACGTACCATGCATACCTATCTGGGTATTACGGCCGAACTGACTGATCAACAAATTGATTTCAGCGCACTACATAGCGCGAAATGGCTATATCTCGAAGGTTATTTATCAACTTCTGAAACGGCACGTCATGCGGTAAAACAAGCACGTGATATTGCCCGTGCTAATGGCGTTAAAATTGCTCTAACTTTATCTGATCCTGCCATGGTGCAATATGCCCGTGCCGGTTTGGATGAAATGATTGCCGACGGCGTAGACTTGCTGTTATGTAATCAGCAAGAAGCGCTGATGTATACAGAAACAGATAATATTGATGCGGCCCTGCTTAAATTAAAAACAATCAGTCAACACGTTGTCATTACATTGTCAGCTGAAGGCGCATTGATTTCTGATCATCAGAACACCTTTACTGTTCCAGGTCGCAAAGTCACTGCGGTAGATGCCAACGGTGCCGGTGACGCTTTTGCCGGGGCTTTCCTGTACGGATTGAATGCTAATCTGGGCCTTCAAGCTGCGGCTGAACTGGCGATTCTCATTTCGAGCCAAGTGGTTTCACAATTTGGTCCGCGCCTGACAGTTGAAGACTATGCGGCATTATTACAAGACTTTCAAAAGGAATGTGCTTAATGTTTAAAATTTGCATGACCGAAGATGTTCCAGAGCGCGAAGCACGCTCTTTTGAACTACCAGATGGAGATAATATCTTTATCACACAGCGTGACGGTGCCTTCTATGCCTATCAAAACCTGTGTCCGCATTTGCAGGTCGAACTGGAATTTCTGGAAAACCAGTTTCTGGATCGTGATCAGGAATTTATTGAGTGCTCCACGCATGGTGCCTTGTTTCTGGTAGAAAGCGGTGAATGCATTTCTGGGCCTTGCCAAGGTCAAGCACTTGAAAAAGTAGAGATTACCGTGCATTCTGATGGTGGAATTTACCTCTCAGAATAAGACTAAAACGGACTTCACCATGCCTGCATTTTTTCTAGACTATAACCTGATGCCTTTTCATCTGAGTTTATTGGCGATTATTCTGTTCGGTGTGGTGAAAACCATTGGTTTCTATTTTGGACTCAGACCCAGCAAGTTTCTGCAAAAAATTTCACCTTATGACTTTCAGCAGATGGATCTACTAAACGTCAAATTCTCCAAAACCTTGATTGTGTTTTTCTTCCTGATGAATTTTAGCTTTGCCGGCTATGTTTTACAGTTCCTGATCTATTCTCAGGAATTTAAATTTCTGCCTGCTTATTACCTGATTATTCCGGCTTTGATCATTGCGACTTTTTTTACTATCTTTATGATTCACTGTCTGGATCAGGTCATTCCACCCAAATATAAAAAGAATAATGTCAATCTACTTGGCCGTCTGGCAACGATTTCCAGTGGTAATGCCCGACCCGGTTTTTCTGCGCAAGCACGAGTCCGAGATGAGTATGGACAACTGCATTATGTACAGGTAGAACCTGAGTTTGGTGAACTCGGTTTTCAGTCGCAGATTATCCTGATACGTACAAGAAAATCTCATTATATTGCCAAGAAAATCTGTAAATCTAATCAGCTGTTTAGCATGAATCTAGATTAACCTGAGTTCGACATAA
>NZ_DCLL01000011.1 GCF_002321025.1 Acinetobacter lwoffii | reverse complement strand
ATTTTTGTCGTGTACAGAGGAAAGGCATACTCATTCCTATGGATGTGGCTTAATGAAACTTGTCCAAATAGCGCTCTAGCTCTTCTGTTACCACTACCCGCTTATTGCCTTTTACCTGCTCTTCACTCAATACACCTTCTGAATCAATAACTACCACTTTGTGTCCATCCGCTTGTAATCGTTTGACGCCTTCAAATAACATGCGTGCACCTACATCATGAATCAAAGTTAAATTGGTCAGGTCTAAGACTATACGAGTTGTAGCATCTGGCTCATCCTGCAAGATCCGCAGCAACATTTCCGACTCGGTAAATTGCAACACGCCGCGCAGCTCATATACGACAATGTCATTGTTCTTACCTGCCGTATAACGACTTTGCAAAATGGTCTGTGCCGATGGCGTCCCTTCCATCAGATGCAAGCCCATGTCCCGCGACAAACGCTCAAAAATATCTACGCCACGTACACTATGCCCATGCTCATCAATTTTAGGAGAAAAAACCACAATTCCCACCTGCCCAGGCAATACCCCGATAATTCCGCCCGACACCCCACTTTTGGCAGGAATGCCGACCGTCGTCAGCCAGTCACCCGCCGCATCATACATGCCACAGGTCATCATCACGCTGAGCACTTGGCGCACGACATCACGCTCTAACAACTGTTTGCCAGTTTTGGCCTGAACACCACCATTGGCGAGCACACTACAGATATTTGCCAGATCTTTGACCGTCACCTTAATCGCACATTGCTTGATATATCCATTGACGATTTCTACCGGATCCGAATCCAGTACCCCTACGGTACGCAGCATGTAACCAATCGACAGGTTCCGGAATGCAGTTTTGACTTCAGACTTATATACCTGCTTGTCGAATTCCAGTTGACGTCCTGCCAGCTCACTTAAAAAACGGCGCAAGCATTCCGCACGAGAAATCCCTTTTTGTACAGGAATCAAAGAATGTGTAGTGATCGCTCCCGAGTTAATCATTGGATTTTTGGGAAGATTGGTTTCTTTATCCAGTGAAATCTGATTAAAAGCCTCCCCTGAAGGTTCAACGCCGACCTTTTCCAGCACAGCGCTAATCCCCAAATGCTGCAATGCCAAGGCATAGGCAAAAGGTTTGGACATTGACTGCATGGTAAATTCGGTTGCATCATCTCCCGTAGAATAGATCGTGCCATCCACCGTGGTCAGCGCCAAGGCGAACTTGTTTGGATCTACCGCTGCCAGTTCAGGGATATAGTCAGCCAAAGCGCCCTGATCATTATCATGACAGACCGTTAATACATGCTGGAGATAATCGGGCACCGGGGTTTTCATCGAATGAGCTTATTCCAGTTGGCTGTTATTTTTAATTAACATACCGGCTTTTGGCTTAAGTACCAGAGTGAAAAGGTAATTTTCTGCATATCCATGTTATCGGCTGCATTCCCTTTATGGGCAATTCTCCAGAAATGAATTGCATTTTTAAGTATTGTTATTTTTGTTGATGTTTTAAGAGACATAAAAAAGGGCGCTACTGCCCTTTTTTACTCTGGATGATTTATTTAACCTTGGTTTTACGAATCATTTTGTATAGCACCTTGGGTGAAATACGCGAAACCAGCACACCGAGTTTTTCTTTCTTGCCGCCAATCACAATATATTCTTCGCCGCACTGCAAGGCTTGTACGCTTTGACGGGCAAAATCTTCTGCCGACAACCCATTTTCAATCGCTTCATCCTGCTTGGCTTGTGGCTTGCCTTCCCCATTTAAAGCATTAAATGAGACATTGGTTTGAACAAAGCCCGGAAAAATCACCGAGACCTGAACACCCTGATCAGCAACTTCCGCACGCAAGCTGTTAGCCCACATATGAATCGCTGCTTTGGCTGCGGAATAGGATGCGCGATACTGGGTGCCGAGCAAACCTGCCACACTGGAAATAAAGACGATACGACCTGATTTTTGTGCCAGAAAGGTTGGCAATACCATTTTGGTAAGAAACACCTGAGAAAAGTAATCGACTTCCATAATGGCTCGTTCAGTCTGCATGGTGGTATCTGCAATCAGGGCACGCTGGCTAAGTCCGGCATTGTTAATCAGCCAGTCAATCCGGCCTTTTTGTTGCAAAACCTGTTCATAGGCATGACGAACCTGGCTTTCATCCGTGATATCGGCAATGACTGAAATATGCTGACCCGGATTGGTGAGACTTTGGCGAACATTTTCCAGTTCTTCATGCCGGCGTGCAGTCAGTACCACCTGTGCTCCGAGTGCAGCACATTGCTGTGCGATCGCCTTGCCAATTCCTGAAGATGCGCCGGTAATCCAGACCACTTTTCCATTTAAGTCTTCAACTTTCGCCATGAAATCCTATTTCCCTTGTTTTAATGAATATGGTGCGGCATTTCATCTTCCAGAAATGCCAGCAAATGCTCAAAATAATAACTCATGGTATCGGCATCATAGATGCTACCGAGCTTGTCAAAACGTTTATAGCCTAACTGGGTGGTTAAATGAATCACCCCATTCAAGGTTTTATCGACCACCACATTAAATTTCAACATTTTTTTCGGTTCACGGATTAAATGCGTCACCCCTTGATCGACCACCTGAGTAAAAGCTTTTAAAGCGGGTGATACATACTGGTGATTACCATTTTTCATCTGGTCAACACAGCCGAGCAGTTCCATCACCAGCATCTTTTCCACCGGATAACGCATAAAAGCATCACCGGCCTGTTCATAAGTCATTTGATGCAGGTAATTCACCATTGGCATGAGCCGTTCATTGCCAAATAAGGAAACCGACCAGGGCATATATTTACGCGTTGTATGAATAATCTGCTGAATCACTTTTTCAGACTCACTGTCCGGTGAGTTGGCCAGTTGCACCACCTGACCAAAAATCTGGTCAATAATTTCACAGGCCATATCGGCCAGATTTTCACCTAAGGGTCTGGCCAGACTGTTTTGCTCGCCCGCATTTAATCGGAAATGAAGGTCTTTAAAGCGCTGATGAGTTTCAGGTTGAAGCTTCAGGGAAATGCTATAGCTCATCTTATTATCCTTTTTGATATGCTGCGATGAGTCGCGTTTTTTTATCGTTCTATCATACGATGAGTTGCTATACATGCCAATTGGCTAAAGTTTGCATTTGGTTAAGCTGCCGCATGCACTATTTTTTTTGCTACAATAGAGCCAATTTTTCATTCACTTTTGATCTGTTTAGACTATGACTGACTCAGCGCAAAATATCGCGACAACCTACGATCCGACCGAGATCGAGAAAAAATGGTACCAAACTTGGGAAGAGCGTGGCTACTTTAAGCCGTCTGAAAAAGGCGAATCTTTCTGTATCATGATTCCGCCACCAAATGTCACTGGTAGCCTGCACATGGGTCATGGTTTTAACAATGCCATCATGGATGCCTTAACCCGTTTTAACCGTATGTCTGGTAAAAATACCTTATGGCAACCGGGTACTGACCACGCAGGTATTGCAACGCAAATGGTTGTAGAGCGTCAGTTGGGTGCGCAAGGGGTTAGCCGTCATGACCTAGGTCGTGAAAAATTCATCGAAAAAGTTTGGGAATGGAAAGAACAATCTGGCGGTAACATCACCCGTCAAATTCGTCGTTTGGGTTCTTCTGTAGACTGGTCTCGTGAACGCTTCACCATGGATGATGGTTTATCAAACGCGGTAAAAGAAGTGTTTGTAAAACTGCATGAAGAAGGCCTGATCTACCGCGGTAAGCGCCTGGTGAACTGGGATCCTAAACTGCAAACTGCCCTTTCTGACTTAGAAGTTGAGTCTGATAAAGAAGAAGCAGGTTCACTCTGGCACTTCAAATACTTCTTTAAAGATAAGTCACTACGCACACACGATGGTAAAGATCACATCGTGGTTGCAACGACGCGTCCTGAAACATTGTTGGGTGATACAGCTGTTGCCGTTGCGCTTGATGATGAACGCTATGCAGATTTGGTGGGTAAAAATATTATCCTGCCGATTACCGGTCGTGCGGTTCCTATCGTTAAAGACGAATATGTCGATAAAGAATTCGGTACAGGCTGTGTAAAAATCACCCCTGCACACGACTTCAATGACTATGAAGTGGGTAAACGTTGTGAATTGCCAATCATCAACATCTTCAACAAAAATGCTGAAGTGTTGGCTGAGTTTGAATACATCGCAAAAGCCGGCGAACAAATTTCTAAAACCATTCCTGCGCCTAGTGAATATGTTGGTTTAGAGCGTTTTGAAGCACGTAAGAAGATTGTTGAACAAGCGGAAGCGGAAGGCTGGTTAGACCAGATCCAACCTTACACATTGAAACCACCTCGCGGTGACCGTTCAGGCGTGATTGTTGAGCCTCTATTGACTGACCAATGGTATGTGAAGATTGCACCACTTGCTGAACCTGCAATTAAAGCAGTGAAAGATGGCGACATCAAGTTCGTACCTGAACAGTACAGCAACATGTACATGGCATGGATGAACAACATTCAAGACTGGTGTATCTCGCGTCAATTGTGGTGGGGTCACCGTATCCCTGCTTGGTACGATGCGGAAGGTAATGTTTACGTTGGTCGTGACGAAGCTGAAGTTCGCGCGAAAAACAACATCCCTGCCGACGTTGAGTTGAACCAAGACGAAGATGTACTCGATACATGGTTCTCTTCAGGTCTCTGGACATTCTCAACTTTAGGCTGGACTGGCGACGAAGCAAAAGACAAAGCAAACTACTTCTTGAATACCTTCCACCCAACAGATGTATTGGTGACAGGTTTTGACATCATCTTCTTCTGGGTTGCCCGCATGATCATGCTGACCATGCACTTCATGAAGAATGAAGATGGTACGCCACAAGTACCGTTTAAAACTGTGTACGTTCACGGTTTGGTTCGTGATGGCGAAGGTCAGAAGATGTCTAAATCTAAGGGTAACGTCCTTGACCCATTAGACTTGATTGACGGTGTGGATCTTGAAACGCTGGTACAAAAACGTACCACAGGTTTGATGAACCCGAAACAGGCAGCGAAGATTGAAAAATCAACCCGTAAAGAATTCCCTGAAGGGATTCAGTCTTACGGTACCGATGCAGTTCGTTTCACCTTCTGTGCGCTTGCAAACACTGGTCGTGACATCAAGTTCGACATGAAACGTGTTGAAGGTTACCGTAACTTTGCCAACAAGATCTGGAACGCAACGCGTTTCGTGATGATGAATGTCGAAGGTCAAACGATTGGTTCAGAAGCACGTCAAGACCTTTGGGAATTGCCTGAACAATGGATCGTAAGCCGTCTGCAAAAAGCGGAACAAGCGGTGCAAACAGCATTTGCAACCTACCGTTTAGATCTGGCTGCGCAAGCGATTTACGAGTTCATCTGGAATGAATACTGTGACTGGTATGTTGAGTTAACCAAACCGGTTCTGAATGATGAAAATGTATCGAAAGAGCGTAAAGCTGAAGTACGTCGTGTTCTTCTTTCGGTGATGGAAGCGTCTTTACGTTTGGCTCATCCGTTGATGCCTTATCTGACTGAAGAAATCTGGCAAACACTTGCGCCTAAACTCGGTATTACTGGCGAAACCATTATGTTGGCGCCGTACCCGGTTGCTGAGCAAGCATTGATTAATGACCAGGCTGAAGCAGATATGCAATGGCTGCAAGGTTTGATTGGTGCAGTACGTAACATCCGTGGTGAAATGGGCTTAGGTAATGCACGCTTGTTGCCTGTTCTGCTGCAAAATACGACTGATGCTGAAAAAGCGCAGATTGCACGTATTGAACCGTTGTTCAAAGCATTGGCGAAAGTTGAAAGCATTACCTTCTTGGCTGATGGCGAGCAACCACCATTATCTTCTTCATCTGTTGTTGGTCACGTATCTGTATACGTTCCAATGAAGGGCTTAATTGACCCGAAAGCGGAATTGGGTCGCCTACAAAAAGACTTAGACAAGATTCAAAAGCAACATGACCAAATTGCCACTAAACTTGGCAATGAAGGTTTTGTCGCGAAAGCACCTGCTGCTGTGGTTGAAGGCGAGAAAGTAAAACTTGCTGAGTTTGCTGATCAGTTAGCGAAGATTAAAGCGAATATGGAGCAGATTGCAGCGCTTTAATGTGTTGTTAGTTTGATCTAATTTGTGTATAAAGGGCTGATTATTCAGCCCTTTATACTTTGAAATTATTCTGGCTTTGTTGCACAAACCTATCTGTAAAGGCTTTTTTAGCGATATAATTTTCAAATGA
>NZ_DCLL01000037.1:435-29810 GCF_002321025.1 Acinetobacter lwoffii | reverse complement strand
GCTTAACTGACTGGCATTACGCTTAATGCGGGGTTTTTTTACTATGTCTTATACTATTACAAATGAAATTATTGATATTGACCAACAAATTGAAATTATAAAAATGAAACGTCAAAATATGAAGGAATATGAAGAACAATTTATCCATCATAAGTCCATAGAACATTTTTATGAATGTATTAAAGAATTAAATCCAGAAGATAATTTTTTAATCTCAAAAATATATAGTAAAGGTCGCGATACTGTTATTTCTTTAAACAGTATTATATTCGACTCAACTTACCCACCCAATACACCGACGCTAAAAAAGTTAATAGATCATTTATCTGTAAATCTCGAATACCATAAAAATATTTGTGAAAGTACATATAAAGCAGTTGAAAAAAGAATCCATGAACTTGAATTTTATGAATGGTCTATCCTTGAAATGATCAACATTTGTAAATATATCTGTGCCGATATTGACCAAATTTCAGATATATTAAATCTACTTAAGCAAACTAAAACATATAGACTTCAGAAAGGTACTCTACAAATGGATGATATTGACCCAATAATGAAACCCAGTACAACTATTCAAAATAATTATAATGCACCAATACAGCAAAGTATGATTCAAAGTGGTCATAACAATACAATGAGTGTTAATCAAATTTATAACCAGGCGTTACAACAGGTTTGTAACCAAATTCGTGAGGTTATTAATAACTCTCGAGAATCTGACCCAATTAAGGAGACTCTAAATACTGACATAAATAATATTGAAAATGCTCAAAGTCATCCTGAAAGAAAATCAGCATTCGAATCTTTATTATCAAACAGTGCATCAATCGCAACTCTTTGGTCCTCTTTAGCGCCATATATTCCTGAATTAATGAAGTCTATAGGGTAATTTTTTAATAAAAGCCTGCTCATTAATTAGCAGGTTTTTATATCTGAATAAAAATACATATGAGCATCAAAAAAGTATCATCTATCGCTAAACTCGAAGACTTAGGACGTATTCAGCTTTCAAAGTCCTTCTTTATGCGTGATTTCCTCTATAGCGAAATATCCAATTGGTACGGTGTACCCAACTTCCCCGACCATCCTGAAATTGCAATTCGTACAGGCACAAAACTCTGTGAAGAATTACTTGAACCTCTCCAAGACAAATTTGGGCGTATCACCATTCGATCTGCTTATCGTTCACCAAGCGTCAATCAGCTTGGTAATGAAAAAGGATATAATTGCGCCAGCAACGAGAAAAACTTTGCTAGCCATATTTGGGATTATCCAGACGAAAAAGGTTATGGTGCAACAGCGTGTATCGTTATTCCTTCATTTCTAGAACTGTATGAAAAAGATCAAATCACCTGGCAACAGCTTGCATACTGGATTCATAACAATCTGAACTATAGCCACCTACAATTTTTCCCAAAACTTTGCGCTTTTAATATTGGCTGGCATGAACAGCCTGCACGCGAAATTTATAGTTATATTCAACCCAAAGGCTATTTGCTGCGTGGTGAAGCTGTGAATAAAGAATTTGAGAAATTTTATCCTGATTTATTGTAATCATTAATCCCCCCAAATCCCCCTTTTTCAAAGGAGGACTTGCCACGTCATCAATTGATACGCGTGGTTCCCTCTCCTGAGCAAGTTTTAAAGCACTGCTTTAAAATGAAGCGCAAGAAAGGATGAGGGCTAGGGAGAGGATTTTTTTAAATTAATACTCTTCTCTTAAATTTTCTAATTCAGTCGCACGTGCGGCAGTCGCTTCCATGTAACAACTATTGCTATTTACAGTTGCAATCGTCCCTCCATTCGGGTCGGCATAAAAATCGCAATTGGCATCACGATAGCGAATCCAGAGACGCTGAACCTCTTGAAGCTGTTTTTTACGGTTTGCATTCAGCGATGCCATCGTCTGTTTATAGGCATTATTTAACCGTGTATCTTGGCGATCTGTTTCGGCCGCAATACAATCCAGCATATTTACAGTAACGCCACCTGAGCGATCCATACAATTTGAGTATTGCCGACTCAAATCATTGTCCCCTGCGTACAGCGCAGGAGGAAGTATAAACATACTTAAACCCAATAAAGCAGTGCGTTTGAACATAACAACCCCTATCTTTTCATTTATGTTATTCATAATAAATACCATAATTGAACCCTGGCACGCATGCATTCAATCAGTTATTTCCCTCTTAACTCACCCAACTTATTCCACACATCCGGTGTCAAGAAAGTGACCACCAGTTTATTTAAATCCACATAACGCAGCACACCTTTAAGCTGACTTTTCACTTCAGGATTTTCTAAAATTTCCTCACCGGTAATCCGTCCAAGTTCCTGAAAACTGTCACCCACCGCTTGTACGCCTTCCGCAGCAATTACCGCTTTGGTCTGTGCAGAACATTGCTCTACCAATATACGCTGCAATACTTGGGCTAAATTTTTATCCAGCTGGGTTCTTTGTGCTTCATTCACATTACTGAATTTCTTCAATTCCGGATGTGCAGATAAGGCAACAAAGGTCCATTGCAGCACCGTTGTTTTATCTGCTGCCGTGGTGGATTTCACCAGACAGTTACTCAGCTGCTCGACGGTTGGCCCCGCAATAGCCATTTGGGTGGTAGCCATCAAGGCCATTGCCATTAATCCCCACCGAATTTTAGCTGTAAATCTGCGACGGATAACCTCAGTTTGGCGTGACATAAGCGAATCTCTTTTTTAACAATCAGCTACTTTGTATCATAGACTCGCACCTTGCCCGTGTTATTACTCTGTAATTTATGGCAATACACAAGCCACGGGCAAAAGACCGATATCTGATTAGGTGTATTGAGTGTAAATGTGAGTTTGAGATTAGAAATCCCCGTCTCTGTTCAGCATTTTTTAAGACGCCACTTTAAAAAAAAGGCGAGTGAAAGCATCCTCAGAATGTATTTTAAGGATGCTCGAAAGAGGATGGATTAAGAAGGAAAAAATAGTCCTACTTCACCTGCCTGAGCATATTCTTTGCTCCGGCATGATTATAATTATTGGCCAGGTTTTGCAAAATTTTTACCGCCTGACCTTTGGCATTGGAAAAACGGCTGCTATAACTCGGCACACTGGTTAAACAGCGCGCTACCAGCATCCCTGATTCAGTATAGACACGTGTTCCCTCTGTGCCCTGCAATTTGCCATAGTTATAGGCACGCTGGGCGTTGTTACAGGCATTATTCAGATTCTTGCCACTGTTAATATCACGTCGCGCTGCCACATAAATCTTCATCTGATTTTGTTGCGGTGTTTCTGCTACCGTAGCTCGAGCTGATGCCGCTGCTAGCTGCTTTTTCTCTGCTTCTTTTTTCTCTAACTCTTTTCTTTCTAATTTCTTTCGCTCTAATTCTTTCTTCTCCAGTTCTTTACGTGCTGATTCCTTCAGTTCATTTGTCGTCTTTGCGGCAGGAGTCTTAGGAGGAGTCGTAGTTTTTATCGATGCAGGTTTGGTTTGCTCCAAAGCAACCCTGGCTTTAGTTGGACGATAAAAGTTTTTTGCTTGAGAAGGACTCATGACCTGGGTGAGTAGTCGAACACTACGCGTCTGGCTAGATTTATCAACTTGTCGTTCAGAAGTTGGCTCAATCGAGACAATCCAGCTTTCAGTCAGGTCATCCATACGACACTGATAGGCACCGCTACCCTGTACAACACCCCGATTGGCACTCAGGCGTTTGCGTTGGGCAACATCTGCCACGGCACTAAAATTACTTTTATACAGCAGTGAAAATTTACCGCCCTGTTCATGACAATATTGCGTCAGTATTGAACGCGGATACATGGCTTGAGTCGTGTTATTTTTCTGTGATTGTCCCCAAAGATAAACATAATCTTTTGCACTACCATCACGTTGATTCAAAGCCCGTTTGGCAATCAGTTCTTCCGGACTGGCAAAAGGATGTAAAACCTCTGATTTCAACCGATTCACGCTATTACATCCAGCTAAACCTGCTGCCCCTATTATTAGAATTATTACTTTTAGCTTCACAGCAAACATCTCAACCCCAAAATCCCGTACAACATAGCTTAAATAGCACAAAACAACAAACACAAGATATTGATAACTATAATATTTAAACGGTAAAAAGGCACATATCAGCTTCAACTTTGCTGAGTATGCCAAGCTTCATGTGATAAAAATTGACACAAGTATCATTTTTAAGCCAGATCAAATAATAAACAATTTCATTCAGGACTCAAGAAAAAGATAGAAAAAACACATAAAAAACCGAAGAAGGCGGTGAATCCTTCTCCGGCGGCTTATTCAGGATAACGCTACAGACCTTTATTATAATGGGTAATAAATTTACCTTTTATCCGCTATAACATTACCTGAACAAGATCAGCATAAGAATAATTTCCTCAACGTACACTCGTTATTTTTATACGTCAAACCACCGGAAATTAAACGCCATCTTGGCTGGCCCTTAGGATTCTAGACAAGAAAAAAATATCTGAATACCCCAATATTGGGAGGTTC
The DNA here is from genome assembly GCF_002321025.1 of Acinetobacter lwoffii. Lineage (GTDB taxonomy): Bacteria > Pseudomonadota > Gammaproteobacteria > Pseudomonadales > Moraxellaceae > Acinetobacter > Acinetobacter lwoffii_Y. The sequence continues at coordinate 25,297 of NZ_DCLL01000037.1, read as the reverse complement.
TGACAGGATTTACCCAAGTCATCTGACCAACGGTCAGATCGATATTTTCCATTGGATTTTGTATACTAACTCGCCATAAAAAAAGCCAAACCTAAAACTGTTTGGCTGATAAAGCAAGGTAAGAATCTGAGAAAAAATTAATCAATATGTGATTCAAATGCTTTCAAACGTTTATAGATCGACATCAGTTCAATAATCGTCGGCCAAGACAAAATCAGGTACTGGAAAGATTCTCGCACTTTGCCAAACACATTTAGGATTTGCATCATTAAACCGAGGGTAATTGCCCCTGCTGCAATACTTGGAAACAGAATAAATAATCCGTAAATATTGTCCAACTGCAAGTACCAGATCCGAACCATGTTGAAATAAGCATAGTGAAAATACAACCGGAAATAATTCCAGCGTACTCGGCTAAACAGTTCTTGTAATGTCAGCGGATGTGCGCGATCAGCATAGTCTTCGCCATAGACCAACTCTTTACGATAGGCTGCCTCAACTTTCTGGTTATTAAACTCCAGTCCGGGCAGCTTCATTCCCACGACCATCAAAATGACCGTACCCAATACCGCCCAACCAATCGAGGCCCACATTAAAGCATGCGGTATTTCCCCTACAATTGGTAAAACTTTCACATGACTAGAGAGCTGATATAAGATCGGCAGGAATGCCATCAGCAACATCAGCGCTTCAATCAAGGAAACACTTAACTGCTCCGTGGTTTTGGCAAAGCGCATGGTATCTTCCTGGATACGTTGTGATGCACCTTCAATATGACGTAACTGCTCCCAATGTGCGGTGTAATAATCATTCATCGCGGTACGCCAGCGGAAGACATAATGACTGACAAAAAACAGGTTAAATACCGCTAAAGTGACATAAACCATCGCAATATAAATAAAGGTTAATGCGCCTTGATACAGCAATGAAACATCCCCACCACCCTTAGTGAGCATTTGTTGAATCTGATCATAAAACGGGCTATACCATTCATTTAATACGACATTGACCTGTACCCCGAACCAGATATTAAAAAGAATAAATGCCGAGCCCCAAACCGACCAGCGTTGCCATCGGTGTCCGGCTTTCCATTGCCAGAACAGCGCAAATATCGTAGTTGCAATGAAATACCAGAGATAGAACCAGATGAATTGAGCTGACCAGAAACGCCCGATACCGATTGTAAGCTTTTCATCAAAATAACCTTCAGGAAAACCCAGATAGGTTCCCCATCCTGATCCGCCACTATGCCAAAGTACAAGATTAATGATAAACCACAAAATCAGGCTGCTAAAAAACCAGACGGGTTGCGGGAAAAATGACTTAAACATGCCGACCCAGTTCTCCTTATATCTCTTGGTCATTCAAATGACGCATAGTTTATTCTTATTTTAGATTTTTACTGTTATAAAGCATTAATTTTCAATTTAGTGTAAAAAAGGATAGAAAGATATCGAGTCTCTAGAAAATTATTTTTATCATTCAGCTCTGCGTTATGATTTTCCTTATATTCTCGATTTTTATCATTTAGCCGAGCGATATCAAAAAACAGAAAAATCATAATATTTTTGACCTTTCGTTATTTTGATAGACTTTTTTATGCCTGTTATCTGTCGGGTTTATGTAAAAGAATTTCATGCTTCTGAGCACTGCGAGAATAGGATGAAAATCAGGCATACTGCATGTCTTCTAGGTATCTTTAATCTAAATAGAGCACTACTCCCTATTTGAATAAGTCATTGATCAAGTTCTCAGTTTTTGAAGAAACAGTTAAATTTTCAAAAATCATGCTATGATTTAATTATCGAAAAGTAATCTTATTTTGGAAAAAACTATGGAAAGTTCAGTAATTGAATTACTTAAACCGGTGACTCTACAAAAAGAAAACTGCGATCCTATTATTTTTGAAGCAGGTACTGTTTTGAAAGTGGTCATGCAGACTCCAACCAGTCTTCTGGTCAGTAATGATGATGACTTTAACTTTACCATTCCTCTAAAAGACGAAAATGAAGTGTGGCGAGAAATCTGAGTATTTTTCCCTCATACAAGTAGACGGGTTGTATCTGAGTTTGGTTTCTTAACTTATACGATACGACCCTTAGCTTCTCTCCACTTTGATTGCTCTTTTATTATTTTTTCAAAAAATTATTTCTTGCCTCTTCTATCATCAGTTACTGATTTTAAATTGGCTCATGTCCATTTGAGCAAAAAAAAATTAATTGAAACATCACTTAGTTTTTTGACCTATGTAAGATCACTGATGATCTGTTTTTCCGTCTTTTGTATCTGCTCTGTCATTGCAATACCACCCTTACATCTCTTCTCTCTGTTTAGTTCAACTTCATCTAACACCTACGCTTCGATTCAAAAAAGAATATTCAAGTTATTTTGAGAGTTCAGTAATAGAGCTGGAGTTCGTCTTTCTTCGATTTTTTATCCTCTGATAAAATTTACCAATAAGAATTAAAAAATAATCTGAGATGCTAAATTAAGAGGCTGTTTAAATTGTATAGCTCTCCAATTAGTCCCGGGAAAATTTAATAATACGAAATTTCCCTCTAGACAATTTTAGTATTTTTCCTTTTAAGACAGCTTAGCCAATTGTAAAAAATATTAATTTTCATGAACTTAATTTACATTTTTTATTATATATGCTCAATTTTTAAATTTATTTAAATTATTATATTTAAAAATATCTCAAAATTATATCTCCCCATATATTTAAAAAATAAAATACAAATTAATAATAAATACTATATTCTGAAAAATTAATTACAAAATACATATTCAAAAATAACGATTAAATAATAAATCTTATTATCTAAAACTCTAAAAAACAATCAATCCAAGAAAACTTTAAAATATAAAATCCTTATAATTTATTTTTAAAATTTATTAACAATACTGGATTTCTACCAAAATATTTCTAAATCTTACAAAGTAACTGTACTTGTTAAAAGTGTTTCGTTTCTGCACTTAAAGCCAGTCTGTTAAATGAAATATGTTATAAATTTAATCAGATCAATGAACATTCAGGTAGTTTTAACTTTTAAATCAATTTAATTTCAGAGGCTTAGGTAGTATTTATGTCGATTCTCAAAGAAGATCAAGACCTAGAAGATTCACTTGCTACATCTTCTTATATATTACCTCAAGTGATTTTAAATCAGCTCAAACCTATTATTTATTCTCACGAACTTGTTTTATTTCTTGATATTGATGGAACCATTTCTGAATTCCACCCAGATCCAGCAAAAAGTATAATTAAGAGCGGAACCTTAAATACCTTAAAAGAGTTACAACAATATATTCAGCTAATATTAGTGACCGGTCGCTCAATTGCACAAGCCCAAAAACTTATTTATCCATTTGACTGGAATATTGCCGGTTCTCACGGTCTGGAATTAAGCTATCAATCGCGTTTAAGCAAGTTAATTGATTTAAATCCTAAACAGTTTGAATTATTAAAAAATTATATTACAGAACATAGTAATAATATTCCTCAGACTCGAATAGAAATTAAAGACTATTCAGTCGCCCTGCATTTTCGTGAACATCCCTATTTAGAGCATCAAGTGCATGCATTTGCCTTGAATTGTCTTACTCATTTTCAGGATTTTGAACTTAAGGCTGGAAAGTTTGTATTCGAACTGGTGCCCAAAGGGGCAAATAAAGGTTCAGCCATCCAGCAAATCATTCAGCAATATCACTTAAGTGATCATTACCCCATTTTTATCGGAGATGACCTGACCGACGAAGCCGGTTTTCAAGTCATCAACACATTCAAAGGCTGCTCTATCAAAGTCGGTACAGGCAACACCGTGGCACAACATCGCCTCGAGAACGTGACTCAAGTACAGGCTTTTCTAGCAGAATTTTTAGAAATACTGAAAGCACAACAACAATTATTATTGGAGAAATTACATGTCGAAACTCATAGTGTTATCAAATCGTGTAAATCTACCTAAGTCAGACAATACACAGGCAGGTGGATTAGCGGTGGCATTGCAGGATGCTTTGCAGGATATAGGCGGTATCTGGGTTGGCTGGAATGGATCCCGAGTTGACCAGACGAAAGAGCAGAAGTTTCAAATCCTGAAGCATCAAAATGTTGAATATCACACGAGTCCATTGACTGAATCCCAATATCAAGGTTTCTATTGTGGTTTTGCCAACAATGCATTATGGCCGCTGATGCACGACCAGCATCAGCTTGTAGACTATCAGCCGCAGGATTTCAAAATCTATCAGGATGTCAATTTGCGTTTTGCCAAGCACCTGAAACAAGTGGCATCTCCACATGACATTATCTGGATCCATGATTATCATTTTTTAAGCGTGGCGCATTATTGCCGTAAACTGGGCATGCGTAACCGTATTGGATTTTTCCTGCATATTCCCTTTCCTGAACTCAGGCTCTGGCAGACTTTACCCGCCCATCGTGATCTGGCACATCATTTGGCCAACTATGATGTACTTGGTTTGCAGACCTCTCGCGATCAGGAAAACTGTTTAAATTTCCTTGAACAGACCTTAAAAGTGCAGCATCGTCACAATGAAATCCTGAATTATCAATCTCGAAAGATTCATGTGAAATGCTATCCGATTGGTGTGCATCCCGTGCAACTACAGAATCAGGCCTCAGATACTCATCTGGAAAAGCTTCCCTTTGACCTGGAGACCGTGCAGCCTTATAAAACCATCATTTCAGTTGACCGGATTGATTATAGTAAAGGTTTATTGGAGAAAATCGGATCTTTACAGAGCTTGCTGGAAGATCAGCCGGAGTTTAAAAATCAATTCCAGCAATTACAAATTGCCTGCCCATGCCGGCTGGATGTAAAGACCTATAAGAACCTGTATACGCAATTTAAATCTGCCGTGCATGAACTTAATAGCCAGCATGGCACAGCGGACTGGTTACCCTTCGATTGCAGCTATGACACCTTGGGCCATGAGGCCTTGATGCAACTGTATCGTAAGGCAGATATCTGCTGGGTAAATTCGATCCGGGACGGCATGAATCTGGTCGCCAAGGAATATATTGCTGCACAGGATCCTTTAGATCCGGGTGTCTTGATTCTATCTAAATATGCCGGTGCTGCTGAACAAATGAAAGAAGCCTTACTGGTCGATCCTTATGAGCATGACAGTATGGCTAAAGCTTTGAAGAAGGCGCTGCGCATGTCTAAATCAGAACGTTTAGAGCGCTATCGTTATTTAAGCCAAGGCTTGAAAAATTTCGATATTATTCGCTGGCGTGATCAGTTTATTACTGACCTGAAAAACTCACAAAGCTTGCGGATCTATCGTCCGGTGGCTGCAGGAGTTTCAAACCAGTTCAGTATGCATGCCTAAATTTTTAAGTAAAAAAAAAACACCAGCATTAAGCTGGTGTTTCATTTTGAAGAGGAGCCACAATCTCTTCGCTTTGTTGTACTTCGCTTGGGTCTGCAGTGAAATGATTCAAAATCACAATACTCAATAGACCAATCGCAATCACGCTAAATACCAGACTCAATCCGATGATTTCACTACCAAAGCCGACCAATGCTGGCCCAATCAACGAACCTGTATAAGCAAATACCGATACATAAGACAATGCCACATGTGAAGCCAAAGTTTTCTGACGTCCTGCACGGGAAAACATCAGCGGTACAATGTTGGCACTACCTAAACCTAAAATCGCATAGCCGACCAACACCACTTGCCAGACTGGGGCAAAAACCACGGTTAATAAACCAGTTGCAGCCAAGAGTGCACTTAACAGAATCGTATTTTTTTCACCAAACTGCTGAATAATCAGGTGACCGCTAAAACGTCCTAGTACCATCAAACCCGCAAAGAAACTATAAGCCAGACCGGTTTGCGCCGCAGGCAGGCTGAACTCAGTAGCAAGATAAATACCACTCCAGTCCATGGCGGCACCTTCCGAAAGAAAAGCCACAAAACAGATCAGACCAATACCTAAAATTGCCCAGGTCGGTGCTGCTTTTTTTACCGGTTGTTCTGGTGATGTTTCTTCTACCGCTGTTTTTGGCTCAGCACCCAAACTTAAAGGAACAGCGAATAAGGCAATAAGCAGCAAAATTACACTGACAATCACCGCACCGGTTAAAGGCGCCAAGCCAAGTCCCATTAACATGGTCATGCCCAGTACGCCTGCCAGACCACCTAAACTACATACGCCATGAAAACCCGACATTAAACTTTTACCGAGTTTTTTCTCAATCTGTGCAGCCTGGATATTGACAGTCACGCCCAAAGCACCGGCACTGGCACCAAAGAAAAACAGGCTGATTGCCATCATTAAATGATTCGGACTATAAGCCAGAGCAGGCAAAATAAATAAAAATGCACTGAGAATTACGGCCAAAACAGCACGGCAACCCAAGGCATTGGCCAGTCGACCGGCCAGCGGCATCGCCAGCATTGAACCGATTCCGGCACACAGCAATAACAGGCCAAAATCAGCATGATTTAATAACAGGCGCTGCTGTGCATATGGAATTAAGGGTGCCCAAGCCGCAGTACTAAAGCCCAAGCTAAAGAAGCATAACGCAGTCGCTATTTTCTGCCATAGATATGGTGATGGAGACTGAATTCGAGAAAGCAGTGTTTGATTGAACATTGTATTACCAAAAAAGAAGGCTCAGGCATCCATTACCGTTCATCCATAGAAAAACCCCACAGACTTATAGCTAGAATGTATAAGTTTGCGGGGCTGAATTTGCGTGAATTATAAACAGAATAAATTTAAATGGAATAGTTTTTAGACACGAATTTTAAGATTTTTTACAAGTATCTGATTGTATAAAATTTATAGTTTTATGCTTTTATTTGCACAGGCTGATCGGTTTTTTCGCGGCCTGCTTAAGCTCAAGTTTTTGCAGAAAATGGGCAAAACCTGCAGCAATTTTTGAGCTAAGACGACTGCTGGTAGTGACTCTCAGCTGATTCGACCAGACAATCTGCGCGTCAGCTTTTTCTAAACGACGGATGAAATCGACATCTTCATGACAGTCCAGTTGCTGAAACCCATTGACCTGTATATAAGCCGAAGCTTTAAAACACAGGTTTGCGCCATGAACATGCCGATGTCCCATGCTGTCCTGATAATGTCGGAGATAAGCCTGACGGGTTTTCCGGCTTAAATGATCCCATTGATCCAGCTCGACCACACCACAAATCGCATCGGTGGGTTGATGCTGTAACATCACCTGAAACCAGTCACACTGTACGAATGAATCGGCATCGGTACAGCAAATCCAGTCACAGCTTTGCTTGATCATTTGCTGAATGCCCAAATGGCGTGCCTTACCGACATTTCGGAAGTCGCAACTGATAGCTGAAATGTTCATTTGCTGAACTTTAGCAGCGGTACTATCAGTACAATGATCCAAGACCACGAGAATATGAATTTCAGGAAGATTTTTTATTGTTTTAAAGTATTGAAAAAAATAAGTTTGTGCTGATTTTAACGCTAATAGGCAGCGTTCAATATAGGCTTCTTCATTACAGGCCGGAATCACCACACCGATTTTCTTCATCTCAAACCCTCCTGCTCTGCCACAGATTGCGCTGAATTCAGCCAGAGATCTACCAAAAAATCGGAGTCCTGCAAGCTTAAACAATGTTCATAGTTTAAATGCGCTTTGAGATACTGATGGACATCTTCACCATTTAAGCCAAATCCCGAGATCGGCGCGCGCCAATGACAACTCAAGATACATCCGCCCGGTTCCAGTGCAGTATGCAGCCATGTCAGCACCTGTTGCAGAGCAATCGGATTTAGATAATATAAAATCTCACTGACGACAATGAGCTGAAATTTTTGTTCGGGCAAATCATCTGGCACGATCCGCTGTAACACCTGTACATGCGGATAAGCTTGTAAACGCTGCTGCGCCAACTGGATCGCAGTATTATTGGCATCCAGACACATTAAGCTATTTGTCCGCCGCGCCAGTTCCTGACTAAAGATGCCATTACTGCAACCAATCTCAATCGCGGAGTCAAACTGCAAGTGCGGCAAGATCGCCAGACAAATCTGCCGTTTGCGCTGTTCATACCAACGCTGTTCATATTGCCAGGGATCTCCCTGATTCAGTGCATATAAGGCATCGAAATATTCCTGATCATAGGCTGCTTTACTGTTCATACAGATACACCTCCCAGGGCTGTAAAATACGTTGTAATGCCTGCTCTGGCAGAATCGGTGATTGATCTATCGTCGGATCAAGCTCGATCTGGCTCTTAAAACACCGCGCAGCTCGAGACTTATATTGTAATTCTTCCTCAGTTAATTTGAGTTGATGAGCGACGGTCCAGGGAATTCTGGTATCTCCAGGTGTTGCCCAATGCCATGCCCAAATCAAGACCTGAATACAGGGCAAATGAAGTTCAGTGGCCAGCTGCTGTGTGACCTGCCCCGTAATTTCATGATCTGGATGTCCATCATGAACAAATGTGCTAATTAACACATCATTCGGTTGCAGATAAGATTGCAGATGCTGTTGCAACACATCCCGCTGTTCGGCCACCTTGCCATCTTGAATATCTAAAGCGATCCGCAAAATATTCTGTTTTAAAGGTAACGCTTCTAAAGCTGCTCGCGTTTCAGCAGGACGAATCTGGTTCAACTCTTTGGGAGTATATAGACTAGAGCCGGGATGACTGGCTGTCCCATTGGTAACGGCAAAAAGTATGATCTGATAGCCAAGTTTGTCCAGGCGCTGAATCAGACCTCCACATCCCAAAATTTCATCATCGGGATGAGGTGCAATAATGCAGATTCTGGCATCCGGTGGAATAACCTGAGGAATATCGAATTCCGGCATCTGTTGCAAAACTTCACAGGTACGCCATTCTTCCAGCCTTGTGCCTTCACCATGGATGACACGATCACCTACAATCTCATGTCTTATAATATCCATAGTTCTTTCTCCTGGGCGCTTAACTCACCAATTCGCTCCAAGTCAAATGCAGCATGACTTTGACGAATAAATACCGGAAGATCTGCTGCAAGCCGGGCGAAATGTGGCTGCTCGCAATATGGCGCAGCACCAAGAGCCTTACCTACATGAGTCAGTACATTTAAAGCCGTTGCTTCAACCTGAGCACGCAGACTGCGTATCTTTAATTCATGTGAGTATTGTGGCTGCTGATCAATTAATTCAGCAACTTGATGAAATAAGGACTGTGTCGCTAAAAGCTCCCGACTGATTTCACCGAGATACATGGCCTTATAGGCATGCGGTTTTAACAATACTGCCTGTCTTAAATATTCAGCCAAACGCACGGTTGCGCCATACCAGCACGCGGCCACACCTGCGGCGCCATGCCAGAATCCGGGCCGATCCAGATAGGCATTTGGAGCTGCGACTTTTTCCACCTCAACATGATCCAGTTCCAGCCGGGCAGTCAAGGTATGCTGCATGCCCACTGCCTGCCAGGTATCCTGATGATGCTGAATGCCTTCTTGCGACAAATCTAGAATCAGTAATTGTGAATATTGCTGCTCATCACGGTGAGTCAGCAGACCGTGTTGCACCCAGACCGATGCAGAACACCAGGGCTTAATTCCGCTTAGCTTTCCTGCTTGCAATGTTAAAGGTTTGGGACCGCCTTCTGCCGCCCATACTGCCCATAGGCCTTTTTGTTCTACCGGAATATTCAGTTCATGCAGAATAGCTAAAGCATCTAAATGCGATTCATACAGTTTGCCCAGGCTCAAATTGCTTGCCGAAACCTGACTAAGCATCTGCCAGCGTTTTAAGGTAGCTCCAGAAGCGGGATAAGGCACTTGAGCGGAAATCTCCACCAGCTCCATTAAAGTGTGGTGAATTTTTTCTTGTAGCTCCAGAGGAGAAGTTTCAAATCTTTGTAATATTGAACCGAGGTTCATGCATGCGGTTCCTCATAAAATTCGGAGAATATTTTTGTGTTTTTTTAAAGTCAGTTATTTCAGTTAGTGAGAAAGCTTACGCATTTGTTTCAAACGTGTAGTTAATCCTAATACCTTACGTCTTGCATTAATCTCCTCTTCATTGAAACAGAGTTGCTGCATGAGTTCAGCTAAAGGCAAATGATTATGCTCAATGAGATAAATGTCCTGTTCTCTGCTCCATTTGGCTTGCTGAACTTGTGCCAACAACTTTTTGACATCCGGTTTCACCATCTCTTCGTCCATATAAAAACCGGGAGGATAGAAGCCGGAGCCTCTACCCTCCAACATAATAGGAGGGGTGGTTTAAGCAGGAATTGCTTCCGCAATCGCTTCACGCGCCCAGACACGATGGTTCAAGATCAAAGTCTTGAAGCTATCTTGTACTGCTGCAAACTGCCCATTTGCCAAGGTTCCTTCATCGCTAACCAAGCGTAAATGTTCAATCAGCTTGCCTTTATCGCCCAAGAACACGATTGGTTTTAAATGTTTGTAGGCTTCCAGTAGATAATGAGTCGCTACACCATCTTTCATTACCACATCGTAATTGTCACCGTCAGCAATCACCACAGCATCATAGGCGATGGATGGCTCGGCTTTTTGCATACCATCGGAAGGAATCACCTCGCCTTGCTGACCCAGTACCGGACCCGGTTTTGGGGTCAGTACATCGACCACAGCACCTTCTGATTCTGCCCAGGCTTGAACAGCTTTGATACTGGCCTCATTGGCCTTGTCGTGCACCAGTAGCGCAATTTTGCGTGCCTTAATATCTTCAGGTTTAAATGCCTCGAAAGATAAGCGTGGTGAAATCTGCACATCTGGCAATGTTGCTGCCTTTTTCTCTGCCGGAATTTCAATGCCCAATTGATCAGCCACTTGCTGAGCCAAGTCGAGATCGATATTACAGAGCACTTCCAGAACTTCACGCTCACGAATATATTTGCGCTCCACCTTGCTCAGCTCAAAGACATAGGCATCGACAATGTGCTTTTGCTCATGTGGTGCTTGGCTGCGGTAGAAAAGACGGGCCTGACTAAAGTGATCACCGAATGATTCACTACGCTGACGGATCTTGTGTCCATCAATACGTTCCTGATAACTTTCAAAGCCACCGCCTTGTGCTGCGGGCGGAGTTTCAGCCGGCCAGTTATTGTCAATCGAATTCGGCTCATAACTGGCTTGACCGGTATGTACAATACGCTGATGTAAACCGTCACGCTGATTATTGTGGAATGGACAAACCGGCTTGTTAATTGGGATCTGGTGGAAGTTCGGACCACCTAAACGGCTGAGCTGAGTATCGGTATAGGAAAACAGACGTGCTTGTAGTAAAGGATCATTGGTAAAATCTAGTCCAGGCACAATATGTCCCGGACAGAACGCCACCTGCTCGGTTTCACCGAAGAAATAATCAACATTACGGTTCAGCACCATTCTGCCAATCGGCGTCACCGGCACCAGTTCTTCTGGAATAATTTTGGTTGGGTCCAGCAAGTCGAAGTCGTACTTCATCTCATCTTCTTCTGGGACGACCTGTACACCCAACTCCCATTCCGGATAGTTACCGGAGGCAATCGCTTCATATAAGTCACGACGATGGAAATCCGGATCTTTACCCGCCAGTTTTTGTGCTTCATCCCAGACCAGTTGGGCTAGACCCTGTTTTGGCGTCCAGTGGAATTTCACAAAAACCGCTTTATTCTCGGCATTGATAAAACGGAAAGTATGTACACCAAAGCCTTGAATGGCTCTTAAATTACGCGGAATACCCCGATCCGACATGGCCCAGATCACCGCATGTGCAGATTCAGGCACTAAAGAAACAAAATCCCAGAAAGTATCATGTGCAGATGCACCGGTAGGAATCTCGGTCTGAGGTTCAGGTTTGACTGCATGTACAAAATCCGGGAACTTGATCCCATCCTGGATAAAGAATACCGGCGCATCATTCGCTACCAGATCGAAGTTACCTTCATCCGTATAAAACTTGGTGGCAAAACCACGGATATCACGTACCGTATCTGCTGAACCACGTGGTCCCTGTACGGTAGAAAAACGCACAAATACTGGCGTTTGCACACTGGTATTGGTCAGGAAGCCTGCCTTGGTCAGTTTTTCATTCCCCGGATAAGCCTCAAAATAGCCATGTGCGCCGACACCGCGGGCATGCACAATACGTTCTGGAATTCGCTCATGGTCAAAATGGGTAATTTTTTCCCGGAGAATAAAATCTTCGATCAAGGTCGCACCGCGAACGCCTGCCTTGAGACTGTTCTGGTTATCGGAAATTTTAACCCCTTGATTGGTAGTGAGTGCCTGTTCGGTCGCATCACTGCGATATGCGTCGAGCTGTTCACTTTTTTTATTGGTATTTTGTTTGTCTAAACCGTCTTTACCAGTCGCGGGGCTATTGGCCTTAATTTTCATGATGTATTCCTTGCTGAGCTTGAGTTTAGTTCAGATATTTTTGGTCTATCTCAAAGTCGCTTGAGCTTATATATTGCATGGCTTACCGAATCAAAATCATCCCGCAAGTCAATCTGCTACGGCCGATCCTGTATCAGCCTCACATTTCTTCTGAATATGCTGACTCGAAGCATTTTTGCTTTTCTGGGAATATTGTTATTGGTTTCGCCTGTGTCCTAACATAACTGCATTTGAGAAAGAGATTTATTATTGTTTGTAGTGCCTTGTTTAATTAAGGCAGCATTGTGTTATTTTTTATAAATTTCGGGTTTATTTATGATTTAAATTTTTATCTAAGTTATTTATTTAAAATAAAATATTAAAATTTCACAGAGATATTTCGAAATAAAGATTCAGTATGGTGATATGTGATCTTGCTCACAAATAAGCGTCATAACCCAAAACGATGTTTCAATCCTGAAATGATTAGGACTTTTTAGAAGTTCAATTTGCTATGAGAAATTAACGTGCTACCGCTGAAGTATAGTCAAAATTTGACAGATTTAAATAGTTACAATCCCGCGTCCTGCTTATACATAATGACTAAACTTCCTGCCTTTATATTGATCTAATATCTATAACTTATAACCACTTAAATCTCTTAGCCTGTTAGATCAAATACAAAGTCATAGAGATCATTTCATCTCTTGGCTCGGGCTTCAGATACATCCGACTTTATTTTAATACACCGTATCGCGTTAAGTTTGAAGGAGTAAGAGCATGGCCTCTTCTAAAAAAGAATCTAAAGCAATGAAAATTGATATCGGGATTTCGCATGATGATCGCGCCAAAATTGTCGATGGTTTATCCAAACTTTTAGCAGACAGTTATACCCTGTATTTGATGACCCATAATTTCCACTGGAATGTCACCGGCCCCCAGTTCAACAGCCTGCACAACATGTTTATGACTCAATATACCGAGCAATGGAATGCGTTGGACATCATTGCTGAACGTATTCGTGCTCTAGGTTTTGCAGCACCCGGCACTTATAAACAGTTTGTAAAACTCACCTCCATTAAAGAAGTCGAAGGTGTACCTAAAGCTGAAGAAATGATACGTTTACTGGTAGATGCACATGAAACTGTGGCACGTACCGCCAGAAGTATTTTTTCGATCATTGAAGAAGCCAATGATCAGCCGACCGCTGACATTCTCACGCAAAGACTGGAAGTACACGAAAAAACTGCCTGGATGCTGAGAAGCAATCTGGAACAATAAAATCGGATCGAATCTTTGAAATCAGGCTTATTCACAGGATGAAATGGAAACTTGCGGTAGTGCCATTAAAGTTCGGCTTCATCCTGACGTTTATATTAGAGGGATTTATCGGCACTCAATGATTAGATCAAGCTAAAAGTCAGGATCATTAAAATTAAACCATCAAAATTTAAGGATGTAGGCAATCGCATACATCCTTTTTTAACAAACAGATTGTTTACAGATTATTTCAATCTCATATATGGATATCATTTTTTGAAAGCTATAAATCTGAAATATCTTTTCGATCGCTTCAAAAAATTAGCCCTCCTGGCTCCTTACAGTACAGCTTAATCTTGAGGAGAATTGCTCGAATCACTTTCAATCCGGCCATCGACCAGATTGATGGTACGATCACAAGTGGCAGACAGGCGCGGATCATGCGTGACTAAAAGTACGGCGCAGTCGCGTTCACGATGCACTTTACGAAACAGTTCAAACATATCAGCCGCGGTCTGGGTATCCAGATTACCTGTCGGTTCATCGGCCAATAATAATGCCGGCTCAGTAATCAAGGCCCGAGCAATGGCCACCCGCTGCTGCTGTCCTCCAGATAATTCATTCGGTTTACGCTCGGCAAATTTTTCCAGCCCCACTGCCGCCAGTAAATCACGTGCGCGTTGCATTGCCTGCTGATCCGGTTTGCCATGCGCCATCATTAAAGGCATGAGAATATTATCCAGTGCACTAAATGCCTGAATCAGATGGTGAAACTGAAATACAAATCCAATGCTGTTGCCGCGCAGCGCCGTACGGCCGGTATCATCCATCGCACTGGTAGGTTGTCCCAACAAATACAGCTTGCCACTCGTTGGTTTATCTAGCAGTCCCAGAATATTCAGTAAGGTACTTTTACCAGAACCGGAAGGGCCAATGAGTGCCGCAAAGTCGTTGCGATCAATGCGCAGGTCAATGCCATGCAAGACCTCCACTTCATTGGGCTGGCCAATATTATAAGATTTTCGCAGCGCTTCCAGATGCAAGACTTCCTGAGATTGTTCAGACATGACGAATCGCCTCCACCGGATCGAGTGCTGCTGCCCGGTGTGATGGCACCGCTGCCGCCAGTACACCTGTTAATGTCGCCAACAATAGCGCCAAAATCACCAGTTCAATCGAAATTGGAATATAGAATAATCCCGGCCCAAAATTATTAAATACCCATACCAGACCATAACTGACTATGCTGCCCAGCACTGAACCGAGCAAGCCAAAGATTGCACCCTGAAACAGAAAAACTCTCAGGATTTGCGATTGGGTTGCACCCGTCGCCCGCAAAATACCAATTTCCCGGGTGCGCTGCACCACACTGACGGACATGACGCTGGCAATCCCGAAAGCCACCGAAATTGCGACAAAGACAATAATCATATTAGTCGACAGGCTTTGTGCAGTAATGGCATTCATCAGTTGTGCATTGGTTTCAATCCAGCTTTCGGCTTTTAATGAGGTCAGGCGTCCGACTTGTGCGGCAACCTGGTCTGCTTCAAAAATATTGGCAATGGTTAGGTCAATCACCGTTACCCCGCCTGGCAGGCCGAGTAAGGACTGTGCCTGCTTGAGATCCAGATAGACATAACGCGCATCCAGTTCGCGCACACCCAGTTCAAAAATACCGGCAATATTCACCAAAGCACTATTTTGTTGACCAGTATCCAGTCGCAACTTGCTGCCGACCTGAACACCGAGGTCTTTGGCCAGTTGACTGCCAATCAGCACATCATCCGCGCCGACCCGCAACTGACCACTGATTAAATATTCTTTTAATGGAATGATCTGCTGATAACGCTCCAGATTCATCCCGACCAAGGCCACGGATTCAATCGCATCACCGCGTTGTACAAAGGCCGGTCCAGACACCACCGGAGAGACAGCTGTCAGTACGGGTAATTGGTCTAATGTTTCAGTAATCTGTTGCCAATTGTTGATCGAACGCAGGCGCTGTGCTCGTTTGTCTTCCTGCAATAATTGCACGGTTCCAGCGGGAGGTGACACAATCCGGTTGACTTCATCCGGTGACAACAGACGAATATGTGCCTGTGTACCTAAGGTTCGTTCGACAATATTGGCTTGCAGCCCCTGAATCAAAGCGGTGATAAAGACGATCACCGCTACGCCCACGGCAACCCCGATGGTAATCATGATGGACTGCGCGCGACCCTCGCGCAAAAAACTGACCGCGATTTTCCATTCGATCCAGAGCCGCCCGAATAAGTTTTTCAATCGAAGTTCACCGGTAATTCATTTTTGCTATTGGCCATATCAGCAGAATTCTGCAATGAACTCTGTTGTGGTTTTAAGCGAACTCTGGTGCCATCCTCCAATGAAGATTCGGCATCTGCCAGCACCTGATCACCCTCGCTCAGTCCGGATTTCACTTCCGACATGGCCAAGCCACGCAAGCCTAAAGTAATCTGCTGACGCTGTACTTTTCCATCACGTACCATTAACACCACGGCTTTATCTCCCTTGATACTGCTTAAAGCATCATTTGGAATAGCCAGTGCCCGGGCTCGTTTGGCCGTCTCGACATTCACCGATACCGTCATGTCCTGACGCAGAAAATCTGGTACGGGATTGACAGTTAACCTGACTTCTACCGTACCTCGCTGTGGATCGATACTTGGCGCAATAAAGTTAATCCGGGCCGGGAAAGACTGATCCGGATAGGCATCGCTAATCACAGTGGCATTTTGCTGCAAGGCCAGTTGCGGTAAATTCCGCTCATCTAGCGGTACCCGGATTTCTGTATTCCCTGTTAACGCAATGGTAAATAAAGTTTGTCCCGGCTGAACCAGATCACCCGGCTCGACATCGCGTGTCAGTACTGTGCCGGCGACCGCAGCCCGAATCTTGGTTTTGGCCAGTTGAGCCTGTGCCACTGCAAGCTGCTCCCGAAGCGACGCTTCTTCGACTTGACCCGCAGCCAATACGGCTGCTTTTACCCGAGCTGTCTCATAATTATTGCGCGCGACTCTTTCTGCTTCCACAGCCTGTTCGACTTCTTCCCTCGACAGGATACCGGCTTCTGCATTACGTCGACGTGTAGCTTCTCGGCTGGCTTGCTCCAGCTGGGCTTTGGCACTGGCCAGTTCTGCTGCAGCCTGTGGCCGTCGGCTGCTTGCCAATTCGGTCAATGCCAGCTCGGCCTGTCTGACTTGGGCCAGCAATTCATCCGATTTCAATACCACCAGCAGATCACCCGGTTTAACCTGATCGCCTTCCTGCACCAGACGTTGCAGAACCACACCACTAATTTCACTGCCTACCTGGGCACGTGAAACTGTCGCAACACGTCCGGTCGCAACAACATTTTGTACCAGCGGCATGGCACTCAGCGTATAACTAGGCACCACTGGCCCCTGCCACCAACGAAATAGAGCAAACCCTACTGCCAGTAGCAATACGATAATGAGCAAAATTTTATAGCGGGCAGCGCGCAATGAGAATCTCCGGTTGATTCGTCTAATTTAAAATAAGAAAGTCAAAACTGTATTTATTTTTTCCCTAAGGTTTAATTTACAACAAGTTTCTAATTGGAATTATAGGTATTTTGTTGAATTTGAAAAGAATGTTGAGTTCCTGTCCACTTTTATGAGCTAGCTTAAGTCGGTGTCAGTGAATTTAATCAATAACAGATCCAGACACGGGATCAGGTAACAGAAAATTGTATTAAATTTCTCTTGAGTTCAAGGAATGGGAGCTTTCATTAAAAAACAGGCTAGATCATGATAGAGCTCGCCTGTTCAATCGCTTGGGTGTTAATTGGATATTAGTTAAATGTTAGACCGTACGACGCAATGGCTGATCACGTTGCGCCAGACTTTTGCCCATCGGCACGAGTCGTCTATCAGGATCAATCTTTTGCCAAGGCAGATCATTCGGGTCTGCTTTCATGGCACCAGGCGCTTTCGCGACCAAAATGGCAGCAGCCATGTCCTGAAAATCTGCACGAAAATGTACCGAGCTTTTCACTACGACAATCGTTTTATCTTCAGGCACAATACCAAAAATTCTAAACATATTACGATCGAGCAACTGAGCTTTATAGGAACTGACTGCAATTTCAATACCGTCTATTTCCAGTAATACACTCGGGCCGATATCCGCCTCGACGCCATGCATCATGGGTCCGCCATAGCTGAATTTTCCATCGCTATAGGCTTTGATTTTAAATTTAGCGCTAAATGGAGCATCCCCCGCAATACCCGATGTTCCGCCCAGTTGCGCATAAAAATGCTGACCAAGCCCAAGCTGATATGCTTGTTGCACCACCGTAGGATCTACGATGAGGCCAATCAATCCATTTTTAACTTGATGTCGATGTAGCGCCGATAACATCCCGGTTGTATTCGAATCGCCACTAGCTCCCGGATTATCCTGAGTATCGGCAATCACCACGGGTTTGGCCGAATAATGCTGTTGATAAAGTTGAATTGCCTGCTGCACGGCATGATCTGGTGATAAAAAATCCATATTCCAATGCGCTTCTTGTTGCAGCACATGGTCGATATAGCGTTGCATGGCCTGATCTAACTGCTCAGCGTTTTCACTATAGCCCCAGATACAACCGCCACATTCCTCAAAATCTGCCGCCGGAAAACCCGGCGTAAAATTCATCTGGACAGGATTATTTTGTTCTAGCTGTTCGAGTAAATTCATACAAGACTGGGTAGGTTCCAGCTCGGTACATTGTGCATTCAACGCAATCAAAAACGGTAGCTTGTACATTTTCTTATACAGTTTTTTGCCCTCGAATATTTGATTCAGCAGTTGGGCACAGCGTTGTCCAGTTTGGGCCATATCTACATGCGGATAAGTCCGATAGCAAATCAATGCATCACTATGAGCAAACATCGCTTGCGTGACATTGGCATGGAAATCCAGACTGGCAATTACCGGAATGTCCGACCCGACTGCTTCACGAACCCGTCTTAAAAATTCCCCTTCACCATCATCCACCTGTTCACTAACCATGGCACCATGCAGATCCAGATACACCGCATCTGCCGGATGCTGCTGGATGCTTGCAATAATTTCATCACAGATCCGTTGGTAAGTGTCCTGCTCTACATGCGCTGAAGGTGAAGTGCCAGCCCAGATTACCGGCAAAAGTTGATAACCGAATTGTTCTGCTTGTTGAATAAAACCGCCAATCGGAATGTTCTGTTCCCGAAATTTCAGGACATCTGCGCCGCGGCTAAGCGGAGGAAATCCCCCGCCCTGGACAAAATCCACATATCTTGCTTTGGTCGGGGCAAAGGTATTGGTTTCATGTTGAAAGCCCGCAATGATGATTTTCTTCATATCTTGAATCCTTCCTATGCTGCATGATTGATTATTTATCGACGATTAAGGCAGCGCGTGTTACTTGCTGGGAAACAACTTGCTTTTTCAGTCTGAAGGCATAGATCAGGAAAGTGCCTCCGAGCATCATGATCACAGCAATCGTGAACCAGCCTGCCAGCATGGAACCGGTCATTGACTGCGCCATGCCCATAATATTTAGACTGACAAAACCACCGAGTAATCCGATACTGTTAATCAGGGCAATTCCGCCTGCTGCCGCACTACCGCTTAAGTATTTCGATGGAATCGACCAGAAAATGGTATAGGCACTAAACATAAAGGCCGTTGCGGTACAGATCGCAATAAAGGACAGCAGGAAATTCGCACTCATCACCGACAACATCAAGCTGACTCAGGCCAATACCGTCGGCACTACACAATGCCATTTCCGTTCCTGCCATTTGTCCGAGCTGCGGGCAAAAATGATCATGAAAATTGCACCGCATAAATATGGAATCGCCAGCAGCCAACCAATCATCTGCAAATTTTGGATACCGCCCGACTTCAGTAAAGATGGTAGCCAGAAGCCAATCGCATAGATCCCACAGATAATGGTGAAGTAGGCCAAGGCCATGAAATAAATCCAAGGATCCTTTAATACCGCTTTAAAATTACTATGACCAGTGGCAGACTGATGTTGGGAAATTTCTTTCACCAATAAGGCTTTGTCCTCTTGGGACAGCCATTTTGCTTGTGAGGGATGATCAGTTAAATAAAAGTACGCTACGCAGCCCAACAGCACGGTCGGCACAGCTTCTAATAAAAATAACCATTGCCAGCCAGAAAGATTATAAATCTGATGGAAAGTACTCATAATTTGTGTCGATAACGGTGCGCCTAACATGCCAGCAAGCGGCCCGGCCAGCATGACAATCGCCATGACACGTGCCATGCGTGCACCGGAATACCAATAGGTCAGATAGAAAATCATGCCCGGGGCAAAACCGGCTTCGAATACGCCTAGTAAAAAGCGCAAGACATAGAACATCTGCGGGGTGGTGACAAATAGCATCGACATGGAGGTCAGGCCCCACAAAATCATGATGCGGGTAATGGTTTTTCTGGCGCCGACTTTTTCAAAATACAGGTTGGTTGGCACTTCAAACAGGACATAACCTAAAAAGAATATGCCGGCTGCCATGCCATAAATTGCATCGTTAAAGCCCAGCTCCTGCTGCATTTGCAACTTGGCAAATCCGATATTGATCCGGTCCAGATAAGCAAAGAAATAACACAGCAATAAAAATGGCAGCAGGCGCCAGCTTACTTTCTTGTAAATCTGGTCTAACCGTTGTTGACGGGAGGTGATTAAATCCATCTAAAACTCCTTTTTATCTAGATCTTCTTATTGTTCAAAACCCATGTAAGCATGCTCCTGACTTGATAACAATGTAATTTTTTAGGCATACTGATGCTTTAAAAGCATCAGAGTTTTTATGGACAGAAACTTGCAATTCCTTGCGCCACTGAACGGAATCAATGAAAAGCGTTTACGCTATTTCTATACGGTGATGATGTTTGGCTCGATGCGTAAAGCAGCAGACATCCTGAATATCGAACAGTCTGCCATGAGCCGACAGATTCAACTCTTTGAATCTGAACTAAAAATAAACTTATTTAAACGTAAGGGACGGCATATTATTCCGACTGAAGCTGCCTATCTGGTACTTGAGTATTTCAAGGAAAATAAAAATCGTGAAAATGAATTATTTGACAGTTTATTTCAGCTGCAATCTTCTCAACTCGGCAAAGTGAACATTGTTTCTAGTGAAAGTTATATGCAACACATGATTTATGATGTACTTCGACATGTGCATCATAAATATCCAAATCTTGAAATCCAGTTAGAATTAATGAGTGCCCAACATGTGGTACGACATATCGTGGACAGCCTGGCGCATATTGGACTGGCGTATAATCCCCCATTTCATACAGACATCAGCACTATTGCCCATAAAATAGAACCTTTTATTGTGGCTGTTCCTGCCGGTCATCCTCTTGCCAAGCTCAAGCATCGCATTTGTCTTTCCGAAATTTCAGCCTATAAATTTGCCTTAATGCCCGTAGGGCATGGTTTTCGTCAGCTACTCGACAGTGAAATGGTACGCTTACAAGTGAACCTGAATATTGGCCTGACCACCAATTCTATTTATGCCTTAAAAAATTATGTGGTGGCTGGACATGGGATTTCCGCCATGCGCTATGCAGATATCGCAGATGCAGTTAAAGAAGGTCAGGCCGTTGCCTTAACTATTGATTCCGAACTGTGCAACACGGCTCAAACCCAATTGATGGTACGTAAAAATACCCATTTGTCAGAGTCGAAGCATTTATTGATTGAGCGTATTCGCTCTAGTTTTGATTTGATTTTTTAAATCGCTTATAAAATTTAGGCAATAAAAAAGCCACTTAAATAAGCGGCTGATTTATAACAAGAATTTTGGTGGAGGTGGCGTCAATTGAACTCAAATCCTAACCCATTCATTCTAAAGCTCTTTTATTGAATAAAAAAATTCATTGACCCAATTTTGACCCAAATTAGATTTAGTGCATTGAATCACTTTAAAATCTTGTTCAAATCCAAATTCAGGATTTGAAGTGGCGTACGACATTATAGCAGAAAATTACACCTAAAAATAATTGGAATGTTATAACGTTGCAATTAGCTCATTATGATATTAATAATCACATCAACCTCAGTATAGTTCAATTTTTTAGTTTGTACTTTTGCTTAGGACTCTTAGGCTTATCAGGAAGGGTACGTTCAATCACACCTGCTTCTAATGCTGGAGTTAAATAATTTTTTTGGAATGTGGCTCGATGGGACAAGTCTAATAGAGCCATAAGCTCAGTTAAGCTATATTCTTTCTGCTCCATATTCTGGATGAGACGTTTAACTTGATCGCTAACTTGTACGTTAGCTTGAGCGGTATCTTGATCGCTGGCATCAGAACTAAGTATTGCATCTAGAATCATCTGCAAAATAAACTCAATAAAAGGTGCAGAATCTGAACGATCTGTGCTCGCTTGCAGTGCATCGTAATAAGCTTTTTGGTTTTGATAAATCAAGCTTTCTACAGGGATGTTGAGAAAAATAGGATTCCACTGGCTTAAGATTAAAGTTTGCCATAAACGCCCCATCCGCCCATTGCCATCAGCAAATGGGTGTATAAACTCAAATTCATAATGAAATACTGAACTCTGAATTAATGGATGCTCATTGCCTTCAGCCAACCACTGCAATAATTCTCCCATTAAACGGTGAACTTGATTCGCAGGCGGAGCCATATGCACGACTCGATCCCCTGACATCACACCCACACCACTATGGCGATACTGTCCAACCTCATCAATCAGTCCTGTCATCAATATTTGATGTGCTTTAAGCAAATGCGATTCTTGATCAGGATTCCAATCTTGAATTTCTTCATATGCCTTTAGGGCATTACGTACCTCTTGCACTTCTTTAGGTGGAGCGATAATGGTCTTGCCATTCAGGATTGCGGTGATTTGCTCTGTACTCAAGGTATTCCCTTCAATTGCTAAAGACCCTTGAATCGTTCGAATACGATTGGCTTTTCGCAATTTAAGGCTATCTTGGATTTGGGTTAATGCAGTCAAACGCCCTATTGATTCACTAATTTGTGCAATCAAGTGAATAATTTTAGAGGTGATCGTATAAGGCGGTTGATATTTCATGCCATTCCTCATTGATGTAAAAACAAAGCACAGTTGATTAAACTCCAAAATATTAATATTTCATAGCTTAGTGAGTAATATCTGCTATTAACATGCTTATCTTTTCTGAAACAGTGAGCTAACTAATCGCTATTTCTTTTAAAATAAACCTATGCATTCTCGTTAAAATACTTAGGTTTCTTCATTACAGGACAGCATTATGTTTATTCATGCCGACTTCTCACAACCCGTCATCATCAAACCAGAAGATTACCATTGGGTGAAATCTCCAGGAGGTGAAGTCGATAGAATGATGCTTGATCGTATTGGCGATGAGAAAGCACGTGCAAGTAGTCTTGTGAAATACGCACCAGAATCTGCCTTTCCTGAACATCAACATCCTTTGGGTGAAGAAGTCCTCATCTTGTCAGGCATTTTTACCGAGAATGCTAAAGATGATTATCCAGCAGGCTGGTATTTACGTAACCCCCATCGTTCAACTCATCGGGTTTCCAGTAAAGCAGGTTGTTTAATCTTTGTGAAACTGATGCAAATGACTGAACATGAGAGAGAACCAACCCGGATTAATACCCATGAGCTAGCGAATTGGAAGCTTACCGAACATCGGATGATATGCCCGTTATTTCAATCGGAACATGAGCAGACCTATTTAGAAAAGCTAAAACCTGATCAAATTTTCGTAGAGAAATCAGAACAAGGGAGTGAGTTGCTAATTATCAAAGGTCAATTATTTTGCGGCACTGAAATATATCCAGCAGGTTCATGGGTCCGTCTTCCCATCAATAGTGCTGCTAAATTTCAGGCAGGTCCATCAGGCGCAACGCTTTATGTCAAAACTGGTCATCTACAACATGCCATAGATGTATGGGTGAAATGAACAATAATGTATCTTCAGAATAAGGCTGTCTTGTGTCTAGAATACTGGAAGCTGTCCAGTTAATACTTTTAAAATCAGTACAAAATGTAATGATATATCACTACATTTCTGATATTTCTTTTTTCATGTATTATCGACTAAGACAAATTGAAGGATAAGGTTATGTTTGAAACTATTGATAATTTAAAGAAAAAATTAGATCAACATCGCCCTCTCTCTCCGTCAATTGTCAAAAATTTACAAGATGATCTTATTGTCCGTTGGACCTATCATTCGAATGCAATTGAAGGTAATACACTCACCCTACTAGAAACAAAAGTAGTACTGGAAGGTATTACTGTTGGTGGAAAGGCATTAAGAGAACACTTCGAAGCGATCAACCATAGAAATGCAATTTACTATGTTGAAGATATCATTCAGAAAGAGGAGCCTTTTTCTGAATGGCAAATTCGTAATATCCATCAACTCATTTTAAAAAATATTGATGATGATAATGCTGGCCGCTATCGCCAACAAAATGTCTTAATCTCTGGTGCAACGTCTACCCCGCCTGATTACACGTTATTAAATGACAAGATGGCTCAATTCGTAGACTGGTATAATAGTGAAGCACATAAGCTGCATCCAATTGAACGTGCAGCCAAAGTACATGCTGATTTTGTAGGTATCCATCCATTCATTGATGGCAATGGCCGTACATCACGTCTATTGATGAACCTCGAATTGATTAAAGCTGGTTATCCACCTTGTGTCATCACAGTTGAAAATCGTTTGGCTTATTATGAAGCTCTTGATCAGTGGATGGCTTACGGAAAAACTGAAGCTTTTATTCAATTGGTTTCGGATGCTGTACTTGAAGGATTTAAACCATATCAAGTGGTTTTAGGTCTTTAACTTACAATTTTATAAATAAAATTTAGATATTAATTTTCATATATCCATTGAGCATTCGGCCATTTTTTCTCATCAATAGATTGCTCAACACAACCAATAATTTCGCGTGAAATGATCCTAATATGCTTGGGAATATTTCTTGTAGAGTGCGTTGCTAAAGTAATCACACGAGAAAATGACGGGTCTAAAATTGGAGTAACTTTAATTAATTCTGCCCTAAACTCATTTATTACAGAAACTAGGGGTAAGATTGTAAGTTGACAAAAATAACTAATGATGCGAAAAGGTTTTTTTAGTTAACAGATGTTCACACATGCCTAGAATTGTTTCTGTACCACTTAGTTTAGAACAGCGAGAACGACTCATTT
>NZ_DCLL01000037.1:0-120 GCF_002321025.1 Acinetobacter lwoffii | reverse complement strand
TTCAACGGGGAAACTGGTGACAAGCTGTTTACAAGAGTCAGTGAAAAGCACTTGGTTTTATGCCTATTTAACTGGAATAGCTCAACAAGTAAAACAGATGTATAACCTTCCATTGGTTCT
>NZ_DCLL01000063.1 GCF_002321025.1 Acinetobacter lwoffii | reverse complement strand
CAGTGATGTTATGGCTGGTTTTTATACAGGTGCACTTGCCGCTTGAATCCGCCAAATTTAAGCCCTTTTTTATCGTTGATAAGGGGTATTTAGGGATAAAAAAATTGGGTTTTGGATACCTCATGCCATCTAAAGCAAAGAAAACTGAAAAATTAGATTCTGAATTAAAAAAGTTAAATACAGAGATTGGTCGTAGACGAATTCAAGTAGAGCATGTATTTGGAAGGATGAAATGTTTTAAGATTTTATCTTGTGTATATAGAAATCGTCGTAAAAGATTAAACCTGCGGTTTAATTTACTTGCTGGCATATACAATTTAGATTGGGTGAAAGATAAACAATTAAATTGATTGAAAAATGATTTATGAAGGAAGTCTATTATCTCTTATTTAAAATTTCAGGCATGATTATGGCTCATCAAATTAATGGTATTGCGTTACCGAATGAAGAGGGTTTTTTTGGTCAGTATGGCGGTCAGTTTATTCCACCCGATCTGAAACAGGCCATGGATGATATTAATGTGGCCTATCAGGAAATTCGTCAGACTGAAGAGTTTCAGAATGAATTGAAAGATCTGTTTGCCCATTATGTCGGTCGCCCAAGTCCTTTATTTCATGCCAAACGTCTTTCTGAACAGCTTGGCGGTGTGCAGATTTATCTGAAACGTGAAGATCTGAACCATACCGGCGCGCACAAAATCAATCACTGTCTCGGTGAGGCTTTACTTGCCAAATATATGGGTAAAACCAAAGTCATTGCAGAAACAGGCGCAGGACAGCATGGTGTCGCACTGGCAACTGCATGTGCCTTGGTGGGTATCCCATGTGAAATTCATATGGGGCAGGTGGATATTGAAAAAGAGCATCCAAACGTCGTCAAGATGAAAATTCTGGGTGCCAAACTGATCTCTGTGACTCGCGGTACAGCCACACTCAAAGATGCAGTCGATAGTGCTTTTGAAGAATATTTAAAAGACCCGAAAAACTACATCTATGCCATTGGTTCGGTAGTCGGGCCGCATCCATTCCCGATGATGGTGCGTGATTTTCAGTCGATTATTGGTGATGAAATTAAAGTTCAAGCCAATGAGCGTTTTGGTGCAAATCCTGATTATATCGTTGCCTGTGTTGGTGGTGGTTCAAATGCCATGGGTGCATTTACGGCATTTTTAAATGAACCAGATGTGAAACTGGTAGGTGTTGAGCCGGCAGGTCATGGTCTGGATACTGACAAGCACTCAGCAACATTAACTTTGGGGAAGCCGAGCCAGTTACATGGTATGGCCTGTTATGTACTAGAAGATGAGCAGGGTGAACCTTTGCCAGTGCATTCCATTGCTTCTGGTCTGGATTACCCAGGTGTGGGGCCACAGCATAGCTTGCTGAAAGATTTAGGCCGGGTTGAGTATACGACTGCGACCGATCAGGAATGTCTGGATGCATTCATGACTCTTTCACGCGTTGAAGGGATTGTGCCTGCACTAGAAAGTTCGCATGCGGTAGCTTGGGCCATTCGTGAAACGGGTAAATTGCCAAAAGATGCCAAGATCGTGGTGAACTTATCCGGTCGTGGTGATAAGGACTCAGATTACGTCGCAGAAAAATTAGGTCTCAACTGATTTTATTCAAAATATTTGCATAAAAAATCTCGGTACATGTACCGGGATTTTTTATGTAACAGATATAAAACTTTATCTTGTATCACTTAAGTGATCTTCAAATGCCTTAGAGAAAGCTAGATGATGTTTTAACCTGAGATATATTGCTGTAACTGTTCAATCAATTTGCGTTGGTCATCCATGGCTGCCTTGACCAAATCCCCAATTGAAATCAGACCGATCAGTTTTTCATGTTCGACCACAGGTAAGTGGCGTAGGTGGCGTTCAGTCATCAAAGATAAACAGTCTTCTACGCTAGTAGCTGTATTTACGGTAATCACTTTAGAGGTCATGATTTCATTAACAGTGGTGTCGAATGAGGTTCTTTGCATCAGGGCGATCTTACGCGTGTAATCCCGCTCTGACAAAATCCCCACCACGTTGTCTTCATGGGTTACCACAAGCGCCCCGATTCCTTTATCTGCCATCAAAGTGATGGCCTCTAAAACGGTAGAATCTGGACGGATGGTATAAATAGCTTGATGTGTTTTTTCACTGAGCACCTGTGCCACATTGGTCATGCTTAATCATCCTTATTGGTCAATTTATTATTAATCCTAGAGTATGTATTCAACCTGAACATCTCTAAGTGTTTAGGTTTTAGTCTTTATAAATAGCATGTTATTTAAGCAATGTGCAGTCTTTGTTGCGAAAAAAACAGATGACGCATCTGTGCAGCAGTCAGTTTGAGTTTGGTTCCATTGGTGTTGAACAGGGCTGGCGTAACATTCAGTCGAGACAGGGTCGGCAATAATGCATTTTCAAAATCTTCAGAATTGATTTTACGCGGAATGTAATCCGGCCAATGTTGCTGGGCATAATTTTTAGCATCCAGCGGATTGAGCCAGAATGGAAAGATACAATCTTCCTGGTCACGCATCATCGCCCAGCCTTGGTGATATGCGCCCCATAGCTCGCCACAATTCATCAAAGATTTAAGCATCGTGATCTTTAACAGAAAGTTTTTGCAGATCGGATCAAATTGAATAATTTTTCGTGGTTTCATTAGAATAAAGTGCTATTGGAGTTCAGGCTCTATTCTAGGAACTTTATATGAAATTACTGTTTCAGCTTTGCAAGGATTCGTAAGAAAATATGTATTGATTGCTATTTATTGAAAAAAGGGCTGAAAAAAACGCCACCTAGGTGACGTTTCTTTATGCTTGCATGGTGGCCATGTTTTGCCAGTACTGGGCTTTGAGTGAATCTCGTTCTACACGGAAACCTTGATAATAAAGTTCTGCTAAAAAAAGCGCTGCTTTACCATGGCCAGCACGAGCGGCTTCTTCAAGCTGTTTTACCGCATCAGCAAAGTTCATTTGCGATTGAATGGTATTCACGGCATCTGCGTACAGATGTTCTAGATCGTGTTGAGAGAGTTGTTGTATCATATAAAAACTCCTTAATTTTAATTATGATTACAGGATAGACTATTTAGTCTAAATACAAATATAAATTAGTATTGTTAAACTAATATTACAAAATAATGGAAAAGTCAACTATTCAATTTTATTTGTTTACTTCAGTTATAGTTTAACTGATTAAACTATACACAACTATAAATATTATTAAGCTACATTGTAAATGGATAGCAAACAATAAGGAGAAGGCCATGATGACAAGAACTTTAGATGGTGTGAAATTTGATATGCCTCCGACTGCAGGTCAAATTATGGAACTTGCCGATTTGCATCGTAAAAAACTCGATCAAGCTATATTCAGTAAACATACCCATCTAGGTGATTATGGGTTGGCACAACGTAAAGAAGTCTACGACTTTACCCGTGCGCTGGATGAAAACCAGCGTGAGCAGTTTTATAAGCTTTATAATGGTGAGCTGGTCCGCATTGCAGATGAGGATCGTCTGCATCCGCCTGAAGCAGAAGCGGGTTTAAGTAAATTTGCAATTGCACTGGTATTGCTTGTTGTTGCATTGGTGCTGTATTCAACAATTATTACCAGAATCATGAATTAGTCCTCGAAATAGCAGGATTCAGCTCTTATGAATATTCAGTGCGCTGACTTGAACTTATGTAACTGCGACCATACACTACCTCTAACCTGAGGTAGTGTATGTCTATAGATACAGAAAAACTAAGCCAATTTTTCAGCAGAATCAAATTGGAACAGATTTATAACAGTGTGGTTATTTTTATTATTGCGATCATTCTACTTTTAGCCGCATTTGCTCTATATCGTCCGTTGAGCATTGCTCAAGTCACCCAGATTCAGCAACTGTCTAAACAGCAAAACCTTCCCCAAACTCAGGATATGGCACTCGCTTTATTAGAGCAGCAGCATATCCGTCGTGGGCAATATCTTAAATTGATGCAGGCTTATCAGCAGGAATCACTTCGGGCACGTCAGCTTCCGCCGGTCTCTGTGGAGATGCCTTAGGCATAGGGTTTGTTGGTAAGTAATAATTGGCATCCATTAAATTTCGCTCCAAACGCATTTTCAAGGCATTTTGATCCAGTTCTTTGTTGACGACGACTAGGGTTAAGTGATCAGGATGAAAATGCTTGCGCACTGCATTTTGTACATCTGCCGCTGTGATTTTAGCCAAGCGTTCTGGATAACTGGATAAATAATCAGTTTGCTCACTATAAAAACCCATATTGCCTAGCTGGGCATTAATGGTGGCATTACTGCTGTAATTATTAGGAAAAGCACGTAACATGCCTGCTTTGGTTTCTTCCAGACGCTGAGTATCAATAGGTTGGCTGACAAAGTGGATAAATGCTTGATGTGCGACCTGAATGCTGTCTAGCAGTTGATCCTGACGCGTGGAATACTTAAAGCTGAATACGCCGGGTGCCTGACTAAAGCTCAATGAACTATAAGCGCCATAAGTAAAACCACGTTTCACCCGTAGTTCCTGCATCAATACTGCATTAAATCCGCTACCGCCAAACATGCGATTGGCGACTTCTAAAGCCAGTTTATCTTCAGTAAAGCGGGTTGGGCCTAAATGCCCAAAGGTGACATGCGCCTGAGACGAGTTATAGGGTAGATGTACCACTTCAAAACCAGATTGAATTTCAGGCTGTGGCAATGCTTCTGCTTTTTGCCCTTGAGGTAAGTTGCCGGCAATTCGTTCAGACAGTTCGAGTGCCTGTTTCGGGCTGAGTTTGCCAGTAATGGCAATATTCATATTTTGCGCCACCAAAAACTGATCACGAAATTTTTTCAATAATTCTGCATTAATTTTCTTGGTGCTGCCTTGGGTGCCGCTGATTGGTTCTGCATAAGGGTGCTGACCATATAAAGCGCGATAAAAACGGATATCCATGAGTCGGCTTGGATTTTCCTGCAGCTGTTTTTGTCCCACTTGGGTATTGCTTAAAGCCAGATTAATGCTGGATGGTTTAAATGATGCATTCTTGAGAACCTCCATCAGCATGCCCAATGCGGGTTCCAGTTTTTCCGGGTCTGAAAGCGTACGCAGACGAACCACAAACATGTCCCGATAGGCTTGTACGCTGAATTGTGCTCCGGTTTGGTCAAAAACTTCCGCCACCTGATTGGCGCTATATTTGTCGGTTCCTTCACGCATCAACTTGGCTGCCATATTGGATAGGCCATATAGACCTTTGGTAATTTCCTGATCACGGGCCGAACCGGCATTAAAGGTCAGCTGGATATCTACCATGGGAAGATCCTGCGTTTCAACAAATAGTGTACGTACTTTGTAGCGATTGTTCAGGTCATGAATATAAGGCGCCTGAAAACCCCGTTGCTGATTAATATTTTTTAAGCTTTGTAGCAAGGGGATAGACTGTAACTGACTTGGATTATCATTTTGGTCAGGTTGAGGATCCAGATAGTTTTCTGCATGGGTAGCCGAGCTAAGACTTAAAATTGAAATAAGCAAAAATGGACGAAGTTGAAGCATTATAATCCCCGTTGCTGGGTGTTTTGTTCAGGTGAGAGATAAAGCGTGCTGAGATTTTCACGCACAAAATAGGCGTTGGCGACGCGCTGGACATCCTGAACACTGACACTTTCAAAGTGTTTCGGTAATTCATCCATCAGGCGATAACTCAAGCCATTGACCTCCAGATTGCCAATCATTTTGGCTTGGCCGGCAATATCATCCTGGCTATAAATCAAATTGGAAATAAAGCGGGTACTGATACGATCCACTTCCTGTTGGGTCATTGCGGTGGTTTTAAGTAAATCCACTTCATCCTGAATTGCTTGTTGTGCTTCTTGCAAAGATATGCCCGGCGCAGGTAAGGCAGAAATACCAAACAGGCTGTCGCCGCGATTATAGGGATCATAAGAAACGCTGACAGAGGTCAGAATTTTACGATCACGTACCAAACGGTCTTGCAGGCGAGAAGAAATGCCACTGTCCAAAAGACTGCGAATAATGGTCAATGCATAAGCATCTTGGGGGTTTTTGGCAGTGCTGAGGGATTTTACATTCCAGGTCATGTACAGATTGGGCACCTGAACATTGCTATTAATCTCCATATGGCGATAACCCAAACGCTCAAACTCCAGTACGTCATTGCGCGCTGGGGTTGGGCGTGCGGGAATGTCAGCAAAATATTTTTGTACCTGAGTCAAAGCAGCTTCAGATTCGATATTTCCAACAATCACCAGAATGGCATTATTCGGACTGTACCAGTCCCGGTACCATTTTTTGACATCATTCAACTGAATATTATTCAGAGTTTTCATGTGTCCAATCACCGGCTGACGGTAGTGGCTGGTCGGATAACTGATCCATTTAAACCGTTCAAAGGCTTGCGCCCGCGGATTGTCATCGGTACGCTGGCGCCGTTCTTCCATGACGACTTTAATTTCTGGCTCGAAGTCCTGCTGTCGCAGCAGTAAATTACTCATCCGATCAGACTCAAGTTCCAAGGCCATAGGAAAATAGGCCTTAGGATAGAGCTGATAATAATTGGTGTAATTGGTAAAGGTAGCCGCATTGATGCTGCCGCCATAAATCCGGCTCAGGCGGGTAAATTCGTCATTTGGAACTTTATGGGTGCCTTTGAACATCATATGTTCAAGTGCATGTGATACCCCCAGAATATTTCCAGATTCATCGCTACTGCCAACTTTGTACCAGATTTGTGTCATCACCATGGGTGCACGATGGTCTTCCCGAATAATGACTTTTAAACCATTACTTAAAGTGGTTTCAAAAGTAGTCCGTGATAATTCGCTTCGGGTTTGTGCTTGAGCCGAGCTAAAACTCAGGCTAAGCAAGACTGCTGCGCCGAGTGGATAAAGCGTCTGTTTGATCATTCGCGAGAAAGAGGAGATAGTCAAAAAGGTGATGAACACTAGATCTCCTGAAATAGGCATTTGTATTTAGAGTTATTTTTAATAAATGTGTGCTTGAAAGCAACCGAGAGCTGTAGCTTTTTGGTATGTTTGTCCAGCATTTGCATTGCTAGCTGCAAAGCAGGCAAGTTATGGTAGAATCTGGGTTTTTAACGCAATGCTTTTCAAGGATTCGGCATGCAACAGCAATCTAATGGGCAAAACAAATTTTTGATTGATGCTGATATCGGAGATGATGATGTCACATTACCGAGCTTACCTGCGGTCAATGTGCCTATCGTAGAAACGCCAAGCGAAACAGCTGTAGTTTCTGCACCTGTCGAAACAGAAACTGAAAATGAAGATTCTGCTGCGAAAGGTGGCTTCTTTAGCCGTATGAAAGTGGGTTTAACCAAAACCCGTAAAAACCTTGCCGATGGGATGGTGAATATCCTGATCGGTGGTAAAGAAATTGATGATGAATTATTAGAAGAAGTCGAAGAGCAGCTTCTGGTGGCAGATATTGGCGTGGAAGCAACCAAGACTATTATCGCTAACCTGACTGAACGTACAGCACGTGGTGATTTGATCTACTCGCATTCACTCTATAAAGCACTTCAGGAAGAACTGGTGGCTTTATTGGCACCACGGGTAAAACCGCTGCATATTGATCCGAATAAATCGCCTTATGTGATTCTGGTGGTGGGTGTAAACGGTGTCGGTAAAACCACCACGATTGGCAAACTGGCCAAACGCTTACAAGGTGAAGGTAAGACTGTCATGCTGGCAGCAGGCGATACTTTCCGTGCAGCTGCAACTGAACAGCTACAGATCTGGGGTGAGCGTAATAATATTGCGGTTGTCGCTCAGGGTCATGGTGCAGATTCTGCTTCGGTCATTTTTGATGCTTTTGAAAGTGCGCGTGCCAAAGGTGTAGATGTATTAATTGCTGATACAGCCGGTCGTTTGCATAACAAAGGTCATTTGATGCAGGAATTGACCAAAGTAAAACGTGTCATGCAGAAAATTGATGCCACTGCGCCACATGAAGTGATGTTGGTGGTCGATGCCGGTACTGGCCAGAATGCCATTAATCAGGTCGAGATGTTTGATGAGGCGGTAGGCTTGACGGGCTTAACTATTACCAAACTTGATGGTACTGCCAAAGGTGGGGTACTGTTTAATATCGCCAGTCGTACCCATGTGCCGATTCGCTTTATTGGTGTGGGTGAAAAAATTGATGACCTGCGTCCATTCTCTGCCAAATCTTTTGTTGCTGCATTATTTGAAACTGAAAAATAAATAATGCGCAATGCTTCACATAAACTCCGCCAAGTGCGGAGTTTGTTGTTTTTAGCTAGTTTGAGTGTTGTAAAAATCAACAGCAAAACCACCACTAAATCTGCCCATTTTAATAAAGGCCTTATAATTGTAGGGGATTCTCTAAGCTGATTTGGCTTGTTTTTTTGTGGGGTAGAAAATGGCATTGCTAAATAAAATTGGTCAGGTATTAACAAGTGATCTCACCAAAGATTTTAAATTTTCAAGAAAAAACAAACTGAATGATGATTTAGAACTGACTTTTGTCGATCAATTGAAAAAGCGCCGTAGTATCGATCAACTCGGTAAGCGGGTACATTCTAGTCAGGCTTATCTTAGCGAAATCATTCAGGAAGCAGTGCGGAGTTGTCCTTCGGCTTATGACTCTCAAACTACGCGCATTGTGGTGTTATTTGCAGATTATCATCATCAATTCTGGGAAATTGTGAAACAGGTACAGCGTCAGCATATGCCGGCACATATTTACGAAGGGGTTGAAATTAAGTTGAATCAATGTGCTGCTGCCTATGGCACGATTTTATTTTATGAAGATCAAGCCGTGATTCAACAATTGCAAAAGAAAATGCCATTAAATAGTGAGGATTTTCCAGCGTGGTCGGAACAAACTTCCGGTATGGCGCAATTTGCCGTATGGACGACGCTGGCAGATTCTGGTTTAGGGGCATCCTTACAGCACTACAATCCACTGATTGATGAAAGGGTCGCTGAGCATTTTGAGATTGAAAAGAGCTGGTTGTTACGAGCACAACTTTGCTTTGGATCAATTGAACAAACAGTAGAAGAAAAATTACAAAAGCCGGATCAGCAACGTTTCAAAGTATTTAATTAAAAGTTTATAGAGAACTTTATATGTGACAGCATGGAAGCTGCGGATAAAATCAGATACAAATACGCTACCCAGATCTAAATCTGATTGTTCTATAAATAAAACACATTGTTATCGAAATGCACCTGTCTTGGGTGCTTAAAGCACGTAGTATGACTTTATCGATTTTTTAATAATCAAAATATACAGAGGTGAATTCATGGCATTTTTAGATCAAATCAAACAACGCCGTAGCATTTATTCAATTGGAAAAAATGTAGATCTGGATCAAGCAGAAATTGAGAAAATTATTAAAGATGCGGTGAAGCACAGTCCGTCATCTTTTAACTCACAAACCTCGCGTGTGGTGATTTTATTTGGTCAATCACATGATACCTTCTGGCATATTGTACGTGAAACTTTACGTGATCTGGTTTCAGCAGATGCATTTGAATCAACCAATAGCAAGATCAATGCTTTTGCTGCAGGTTATGGTACCGCACTGTTTTATGAAGATCAGAATGTGGTGAAGTCGATGCAGGAGCAATTCGCACTCTATGCCGATAACTTCCCGGTCTGGTCTGAGCATTCTTCCGCTATTGCACAGTTTGCAACCTGGACTGCTTTAGCAGAAAAAAATATCGGTGCTTCATTGCAGCACTACAATCCAATTATTGATGAAGAAGTCGCACAAACTTTCGAAATACCATCTCACTGGAAACTTCGCGCTCAACTGGTATTTGGTTCGATTGAAGCTCCTGCAGGTGAAAAAACCTTTATGGATGATGCAGAGCGCTTTAAGACTTTTGCATAAATGATTTTAGATCATAAAAAAGAAGCACTTTGATGCTTCTTTTTTATGTCTTAGAGTTGTATTTGGATATGATGGGGTATATTTAGCCAAATAAATGCTAAGAACACAGGCTGTATCGCTCCAGCCTTTGTCATAAGATTGTCATTTAGACGCGGCATAGTGCGGCTAATTTTTAATAAACAACCAAAAATGAGTAAAGGATATGGATTTACGTATTGCGGCAACTGCAGCAGTGTTTCTGTTTAGCACACCAGTTTTTTCGGCAGTAACCGTCACAGTACCTGAAGAAATAAAAATTGTTGCCGTAAATGATCAGGAAGTGAATTCAGGTCTATTACGTTCTAATCAGACTTATAGCTTGGATGCAGGTGTAAATGCGATCAGCGTACGTTATAACGAATTTTTCCAGCATTCAGACAATTCACATGACATTTTAAAGTCAGGTGTGGTTACGGTAAAAACACCAAGCCTTAAAGATGGCGAAACTTATCGTTTAGCACTCATTCAGGCGCCTAAAGATTTTGATGCAGCGCAAAAATATAAAGATCAGCCCATTATTGGTCTATATGATGCAAAAAATCAGCTCTTAGTCCAGCAGACGGGCGCTAAAGATGCAGCGAAACCATGGTTTGGAAATCGTGTGTTGACTAAAAAAGTGGATATGACAACTCAAGCTGCGACAGCAGTTAATCAACCGGCAGCTATATATACTCAGTCAGCAGAACAGAATGATCAGCAGCTGATTCAATTATGGCAGAAGGCTTCTAAAGCTGAGCGTCAAAAATTTATGACTTGGCTCGCTGAGCAGGCAAATTAAAATATTTTGATGAAGAATCAAAAAGATCACTATAAAGGTGATCTTTTTTTATGAGATGAGGGCTAGAAAATTAACATTTGCTTAAAATTTTCATGTGGAATTAGCTAGAAAAGCGCAAAAAAAGTGTTAAAAATAGCCTTTCAGATTAAAAAATAAACGTATGAATGGTTTTTTTGAATATTTTAAAGAAAAGCCCTTGCGCTCGTTTTGAAACTGTATAGAATACGCAGCACACCAACGCAATGCATGAAACGAAACGTTAAATGATTGGGTTGGAGCTTAAAACTGATGAGGTTTTAAGAAAGATCATTAAGAGATTATGA
>NZ_DCLL01000039.1 GCF_002321025.1 Acinetobacter lwoffii | reverse complement strand
GACAAACCCGGTACGGTTCACCAGACGCTGGCTACCTTCTTTGGAGACAGGTTTGATTCCGATTCCACAATTGTCTTCAAAGCGGATGTTGGTTACACCCATTTCTTCTTTCAGAAACTTGATAACTTTTTTCGCTTCCGGAGAATCTGCTTTCCATTCAATACCGGCATAAATATCTTCTGAATTCTCACGGAAAATCACCATGTCGGTCAGTTCCGGATTATGTACTGGCGAAGGTACCCCTTCAAACCAGCGCACCGGACGTACACAGACATATAAATCCAGTTCCTGACGTAAAGCCACATTCAAGGAACGAATACCACCACCGACTGGCGTGGTCAGTGGACCTTTAATCGATATCACATAATCGCGCAGTGCTTCGAGAGTTTCTTCAGGCATATAGGTGCCGTAAATTTTGTCAGCTTTTTCACCGCAGTAGACTTCCATCCATTCGATGGAACGCTTCCCGGCGTATGCTTTTTGCACAGCAGCATCTACCACAGTTCGCATTGTTGGTGTAATATCTGCACCGATTCCATCCCCTTCGATAAATGGGATAATTGGATTATTTGGTACGTTGAGTGACAGGTCTGCATTAACGGTAATTTTGGTACCATCCACAGGTACTACGATTTTTTGATATCCCATTATTAGTATTCTCCCGGATGCCGCTGACAAATCTAAAATAATTGCCGATTAGGCAATACTTTCAACTGTTCTTAACGCATAATATTCTAATCCAGATTTGTTGTTTTTGAGATTTATACGGGAAATAACTAAATTTCCCTTTTAAATAAACCTCTACATTTTTTAAATTAATGTAATTATAGAAGTTATTTCCTATGAAAATCGTCATTCTAAACAAACCTTATGACGTCCTCTCCCAATTCCGTGCGGATGAAAAGCACCCAACCATGGCTGATTTTGTCAACGACAAAGATTTACGTCTTGCTGGCCGTTTGGACATGGACTCAGAAGGTCTGGTTTTCCTCACCGATCACGGTGGTCTCAACCAATATATCACCAATCCTGCCAATAAAAAGTTTAAAACTTATATGGTGCAAGTTGAAGGTGATGTGACCGAAGAAGCACTAGAACAGCTTCGTAAAGGCGTTGAACTGAAAGATGGCATGACGCTTCCTGCACGTGCTGAAAAAGTATCTGAACCTGAATGGTTATGGGAGCGTAATCCTCCTGTACGTTTCCGTGCCTCTGTTCCAACGTCTTGGGTTGAGATTTCGATCTGTGAAGGTCGTAACCGTCAGGTTCGTCGTATGACATCTGCTGTCGGCTTCCCTACACTGCGTTTGATCCGTACCAAAATTGGTGAGATTGATTTGGTTCGTATGGGATTGCAACCGGGCGAAACCAGAGAAATTGAACCCTTACTTTATCCAGACTTTCAGAATGTTCCTGCGGAAGAACCATACCGTTCACGCTCTTATGTTAAAAAGCCGGGTGGTACGGGTGGTAAGCCAATGGTTCGTAAAAATAAAGATGGTTCTGTGAAAAAGTCTGGCACCAAACGTATCTGGCAAATGGATGAAAGTGAAAAGCCGAAACGTCGCACCAATGGTACTACTCGTCCAAATACCAAGGCACCACGTGGTCGTGGCCGGGGTCGTGGTTAAAGCTCAGCCTATTCATCAGGTAGTGACAGGCTAAATACCACGCCAGACGGCGTATTTTCTACAGTTGCTCCCCCCTGATGGAGCTGCATAATCGACTGCACAATGGCAAGGCCCAGACCACCCGTCTGGGCTTTTTCATGTCGGCTGTCATCTATCTGATAAAAACGCTCAAATAAATGCGGATGATGCTCATCTGCAATCCATACCTCTGGCGTCAGCACCGATATTTTAATGCTATGGTTCAGTCGCTGTGCCGACACACTAATCTCACTCCCCGGCTGACCATAAGTAATGGCATTGCTGATCAGATTGGCAACTGCGCGCTGTAATAATGCGGTGCTGGCAGTCAGACTTAAATCTGATGGAACATTAATTTTTAAATGCATCTGCTTTTCTTCAGCCAGAAAACTGAAGTACTCAAGTAATTCTTGCAGCATCTCATTCAGATTGAAATGCTGTTTTTCAACCGTAAATCCACCATGCTCTACCCGCGCGATAAACAGCATGCTTTCAATCATCTGGCTTAGACGTTCATATTCTTCTAGGTTGGAATAGAGCAGATTTTCCAGTTCAGCAAGCTCGCGCGGCCGCGATAACAGAATCTGTGTTTGCCCGATTAGATTGTTTAATGGCGTGCGAAGTTCGTGCGAAATATCCTCAGAAAAACGTGCCAACTGCTGATATGCAGACTGAATATTACCGAGCATATCGTTCATGGCCTGACTCAGCTCTTGCACCTCCAGCGTATTACTCTGAACATCAATGTGCTGATTGGGCTGCTGAATATTGACCTGTGCTGTCGCCAGCATCAGCTGACGCATTGACTTTAGAATATAGCGTCCAGCCAGCCAGGCCATAAAGGTCGAGAGCAATATACCAAGCAGACTATAGAGCACCAGCTTTGATAAATAGGTTGCCAGTGCCCTTTGTCCTTCTGCCAACTGTTTACCTGCTACCAGCTGGTAGCTGCGACCCTCAAACTGCATCTGTTTAAAAGCCAGACGTGTTGAAGGATGTTCAGCCTGATTATTCTGAAACTGTAATTTGGAGGAATAATGCAATGCCGGAATATGAACCTGCAAAGGATTGATTTCGATCAGACGACTTTTTTGATGCTGCAGCAACAGTAAATTATCTTCCTGTCCCAGCATATTTTCATATAATTTGGGATGCTGGACCAGAAGTTTGAAACTCTGGGCATCTTCAAGAAAAATCTCAATCCGGGAAATACGAGCAGCCAGCGCCTGATCCTGCTGGGTCTGAATCATCTGTTGCATATTTTGATAAGACAGCAACGCCACACTCAGAAACACCACGCAAGACACCAGTGCAAATGCAATACTCAATCGTGTTGCCAACGGCAATAACACTGGGTTTTTCATGGACATTCATCTAGCTTATAACCCATGCCACGTACGGTATGGATCAGTTTTGGCGTGTAATGATCATCAATTTTGCTACGCAGCCTGCGAATAGCCACATCCACCACATTAGTATCAGTATTAAAATTAATATTCCAGACCATGGACGCAATCTGGCTCCGGGTCATCACCTGTCCCTGATGTTCCATTAACAATTGCAACAGCGCAAATTCTTTCTGGCTCAAGTCGATCTTTTGTCCGTTACGGTAAACCTCATGCTTTAAGCGGTTCAATACCAGATCTGAAACCTGATAGGCCTCCTGCTCCAGACGCGGCACACGGCGCAACAGACTTTTGATTCGGGCCAGTAATTCAATATAGGAAAAAGGCTTGGTCAGATAATCATCGGCACCAAGCTCCAGTCCTTTAACCCGATCTAGCACATGATCACGTGCAGTGAGCATTAATACCGGAATCTGGCTAAAAGTTCGCAGGGTGTGTAATACCTGCCAGCCGTCCAGGTCCGGCAGCATCACATCAAGCAGCACCAGATCAAAAGACTGTTGCTGCAAACACGATAATGCACGCACGCCATTTTCTGCGATGGCCGTACTATAACCTGACTCATTCAGTCCTTTTGCCAGATATTCAGCAATCTTGACTTCATCTTCTACAATTAAAATATGCATGTCAGTAGTTTAGCTGTTTTTAGCTAGTTCTAGATTACAAATTGGTAATCTGATTGTCATGCTGCACTGGCGGATTTTTTTCTAAGATAGCCCCAGTAGCCAATTGCATGAAAGATAACCATGAAAATTTCAATCGCCAACACAACCCTGACCTTGCTCAGCAGCGTATCACTACTCAGCTCAGTGGCGCATGCAGAATTTAAAACGGCGCCAGTCATGTCGCTAGAAGTAGCAAAGCTCATGGCCAGCAACGTCATGCTTGCTTGTCAGCAACAGGCCAAGCCGGCGGCAGTCGTTATTCTAGATCAGGGTGGCAACCTGCTGGCCAGCCAGCGCCATGAATCTGTCGGCATTCACAACCTGATTGCAGCGGAACGGAAAGCTTTCACCGCGTATTCAACTAAAACCAGCACACTGGATTTTATGCGCAATGCCCAGAAAAATCCGGATGCACAGAATCTGAATAGCTTGCCTGAATTGCTATTACTGGGTGGTGGTGTCCCTGTCATTTACCAAAACCAGATTGTAGGCGCAGTAGGCGTCGCAGGTGCAGGCGGCTCAGCACAGGATCATCAATGTGCTAATAGCGGCATTCAAACCACCTTAAAGCAGCTTTGATATCTTTTAATTAGTAATTTTTTATTCCTTTGATTAAACATTATTCCGTCATTCCAACGAGGAACACAACATGAAAAAAATCTTAATCGCGACTCTTGCCACTACTGCAGCAACTCTTTCTTTTGCCCAGAATCCGCTGAGTGTACACGTGCTGAATCTGGAAAATGGCTTGCCTTCTCCAAATGTAGAAGTGACGCTGGAAACACAGAAAAATGGCAAATGGGTACAGCTTTCACAAGCAAGGACCAATCCTCAGGGTCGTATCACAGCACTGTACCCAGAGAATAAAACCTTTGATAAAGGAACCTACAAAGTGACTTTTAAAACTGGTGACTGGTTTAAAACCCAAAAGCAAAACAGCTTTTTCCCGGAAGTACCGGTGATTTTTGAAGTAGATGGCTCAGTCAATCACTATCATATCCCGCTGCTATTAAGCCCCTATGGTTATTCAACCTATCGCGGCAACTAAGCTCTCCCACTTAAGGCCCACCCTCTTTGGGCCTTCCTTTTTTTTCTTGTTATTCTTTTATTGAAATGCCATTTACGATTCATATTTAGTGATCTAAAAAATAAAATGTATTCAAAAAAGGAGATTTGTATTGGATCAGCAAGTTAACCGGATGTTTAATCAGGACCAAGATGTCTTTGCGATACATTGACTGCTATAGCAGAACGCAAAGCCAATAATGGTCGTACTAGCATTTTATGATATTCAAATGAGGAATCAGCATCATTAAATCGCAAGCTAAATTCAATGGAATTTCCTGACTGCTCATTAAATAAATATCATGTTGATATTTAGTCAATAAAAAAACCGATGCCTAAGCATCGGTTTTAAAGTTTGAAATTGAATTAAGCTTTAAGCCACTTTTCAGCTTTGGCCTGATCTTCAACTTTCAGTTCAACTTCGGTCAGTTTAGAACCGCCTGCCTGAACTTCAAAAGTCATCAGCTCATCTCGACGGAACGCGTATACTGTAAAACTACCGTTCTGTTTTGCATAGCTTTCGAGAAGCTTGGTCGTGGCTTTTAGACCGTCAATCGCAATAATCACGTCATTGGCAGAAAGACCGGCCTGTACAGCCACAGCATCACGACGCGCAGATTGAACCAGTACGCCTTCCGGCTTATCTGCCAGCTTTAAGCCAAATGGCAAAGACTTGTCATTTTTCAGGCTATAACCAATACCAAACTCAGGTAAGAGCTGATCCAGCGGCAGTTCATCTGTCGTATTGATCAAGTGATTAATCTGTTCTGACCAATCATCTCCTGTCAATTCTTTACACAATTCAAAGATCGTCCGTTCATGCACCTGAACGCCTTTCTGGGCATTTTCATACAAACGGCGCATCAAAGCATCCAGACTTGAACCACGTAAACGCAGACCCAAATCCAGGCACAGTGCAACTAAACAACCTTTGTTGTAATAGCTGGTTCCGGCATTATTGGAGTTTTCATCCTGACGGTAGAATTTCACCCAGGCGTCAAAACTGGATTCAGACACTGACTGAATCACACGTCCCGGATTTTGCAAATAACGGTCAATCTGTGCTTTTAACAAAGCAATATACGATTCCTGATTAATCACGCCGCTACGCAGCAAAATCAAATCATCGTAATAAGAGGTGAAACCTTCAAAGATCCATAACAGAGAGGTATAACCTTCTCTGTTTAAATCATAGTTAACGAAGTTTTCAGGGCGAATAAACTTCACCAACCATGAATGGAAATATTCGTGGCTACATAAGCCGAGGAAACGCTGATAATCTTTTGAAGGTTCTTCAGGTTCATTGGCCTTAGGCAAGTCATCACGCGGTGAAATCAAGCTGGTAGAATTTGGATGCTCCAGACCGCCATAGCTATTGCCGGTTGCCATGGTCATAAAGGTATAGTCTGTAAACGGCGCTGAACCAAACATGGAAATTTCTGTAGCACAGATTTTTTCAATATCTTGCTGCATACGCGCGGCATTCATGGCATGTTTACCGGACACCACAAATTCATGCGGAATGCCATTTGCTTCAAAACTGAAACGGGTTTGTTCTGCTAGCTCAAATGGCGCATCAATCAATTCGGCATAGTTTTTGGCTTTCAGGGTGAAACGGCCTTTGACCAGACTTTTGGCTTGCAGGCCGGTTGCCAGCTGAAAATGCTTTAATTCATCTGGCAGGAAGATTTCCAGTTCAATTTCTTTATTTTCCTGACCTTCTAGCCCTAAACATGCACAAGCGGGATTCACATAGAGACGATTTTGATCCACATATGCACCACGAACGGACAGATCATAGGCATACACATCATATTCCACCGTAATCAGCTCATGATCGGTATTGAATAAACGCCATTTGTTCTTTTCAAATTTCTGGATCTGTAACTGGCGCCCATCTTCATCATAGGCTTTGACCGCTTCAATGTGCTTGGAAAACTCTCGAATCAGATAGCTTCCCGGAATCCAGGTCGGTAATGACAAGACTTGAGTCGGGTCCGCAAGAAAACGAACAGTCACGTGAATAAGATGCTGACGATAATCGTCAAATTCAATTTGATAATGCAACATAATGAACGATATAAAATTAAAATAAATGAGATATAGCTTAGCTTAGCATTTTTTAAGCCAGTATGGTTTAGCTGTCTTATTTGTCTACATTTACGACTAGCTATCTGTATAAAAAAGGCATAGCATGCGTGAAAATTAAATCGTTCAACACCCGCCGGGTTATCAAGGAACACCATTGAAATACATCATCTCACTGATTGCGGTTTTCAGTTTATTTATTTCTGCATTTTCACATGCTGCCCTACTCAATATTGTGCCTGAAAGCGTTGAAGCTGAAGCCTGGACCATTCTGGATTCACAGTCTGGTCAAGTCATTGCAGAGCATAATGCCGATGTGCAACGCGCTCCGGCTTCGCTGACCAAAATGATGGTGGCTTATATTGCCTTAAAGGAAATTGAGGCCGGAAAATTAGATAAAAATGAAGTTTTAACCGCGACCTCTGTGGTGAAAACTGTGATGTGGGATGAGTCACAAATGTACCTGAAAGAAGGTGATCAGATTTCAGTCGATCAGCTTCTGGCGGGCTTAATTATCATGTCTGCCAATGATGCCGCGGTGACGCTGGCTGAGAAAATTTCGGGTGGTATTCCGCAGTTTGTTGAACGTATGAATCAGGAAGCCAAAGCGCTGGGCATGCAGCATACCAATTTCCAGAATCCGGCCGGCATTACCATGCCTGAGCATTATTCGACTGCCGCCGATTTGGCCAGACTGTCTATGGCGGTGGTGAATGAAACTCCAGATTATCTGTATTATTCTAAGCAGCCAAGCTTTACCTACAATCAGCATTTTCATCGTGCGACCAACCGTGTGCTTCAGGTCGATCCAACCGTAGATGGCTTAAAAACCGGTTTTACCCGTGCGGCAGGCTACAATCTGGCGCTGACGGCCAATCGTGTCACAGCAGATTTTGAAATGCCAAATCGCCGTCTGATTGTGGTGGTGCTGGGTACTAAAAGTGCCGCAAAACGCGCTGATGTATCACATAAGCTGATGAATCTCGCTTATACCTATACCCGCAATGAAGTAGCGATCAAAGATCAACAGCTACTGGCTGAATTGC
Source organism: Acinetobacter lwoffii (assembly GCF_002321025.1). Classification (GTDB taxonomy): domain Bacteria; phylum Pseudomonadota; class Gammaproteobacteria; order Pseudomonadales; family Moraxellaceae; genus Acinetobacter; species Acinetobacter lwoffii_Y. Next base: position 52,798 of record NZ_DCLL01000039.1, on the reverse strand, counting down.
CTGTGATCAAATCCACCTTAAAAATGTTTAAGGTGCAAACCAAGCAACCGCAGATCATTACCACTTCTTTATATGATCAGGGCTACAGTATTGACCTGAACCAGTTTGATCAAACCCAACAGCGTGTCATGCTGAATACAGGTGATGGCGTTTTAAAAAGTATCGAGCCTTTACAGGAAACGCAAACTCATATCAATGTTGAAGTGAAAGCATCTGAACTCATTGCACCTTTGGCGACCATGATGCCTTTGGCGACTATTCAGGTTTATCAGAATAATCAGTTGATTCGTACCATTCAGATTGAGGATCATGTCGAAATTGAAGAAGCCAACCTGTTTCAGAAATTCTTTACTTGGCTACAAGGCTTATTCGGTTTGTTTTCAGACAATACGCCAAGCGTAAAGCTTTATCCTTTAGATAGATAATAGCCCTACATCTCAAGTTACTTTTCTTTAAGCTAGAAGATCTACTCGCTGATCTTCTGGCAGATTTTCTTTTCTCCCTGCATCACTCCCCAAGACAGGGAAACTTACCTGCCCTCACAGAATTGCTACGTTTTGTAATGTGTATAACAATTTTAACCAAGACGCGATCTGGCCCATGCCATAGTATATTTTCTCTCTATTTCTCCTATTTTTATTAAAAAAATAAACAGGTTAATCATATATGACAGCACATAAAATCGTGATTGTGGGTGGTGGTGCCGGTGGTCTGGAACTGGCAACTCAGCTGGGTGAGAGCTTGGGTAAAAGCGGCAAAGCGCAGATTGTTTTAGTCGATCAAAAACTGACGCATATCTGGAAACCGCTGCTGCATGAAGTTGCCGCAGGCACCTTAAATCCACATGAAGAAGAAACTAATTATTTTGCCCATTCAGCCGCACATCATTATGAATTTGTCTTGGGGACATTTACCGGTCTGGATCATGAAGCGAAACAGATTGTGGTAGAAACAGAATATTTCTCCAAAAAAGCCCAAGCCAAGAAGAACCAGCGCATCGACTATGACACCCTGGTACTGGCCTTGGGTTCTACCTCGAATGACTTTAATACCGAAGGCGTCAAACAGTTCTGTCATTTTCTCGACAGCCGTCCACAAGCTGATATCTTTCAGCAGGATCTGTTGCATCTCTACTTGAATGCTCAACATGAAGCTTCGAGCCGTGAACTGAATATCGCGATTATTGGCGCCGGTGCGACTGGAGTAGAATTGGCTGCCGAGTTGGTGGAGGCCAAACACAATTTCTTTAAATATGGCTTAAACAAGGTCGATCCAAATAAAGTCAAAATTACCTTAATTGAAGCGGCGGATCGTATTTTGACTGCGCTCTCGCCGAAAGTTGCTGAACATACCATGCAACAGCTGGAAAAATTCGGTATTGAAGTCCTTACCAGTCATCGTGTGGCCAAGGTAGATGAAGACAAAATTTATTTTGCAGATGGCTCAAGTCTGGATGCCGAGATTAAAGTCTGGGCCGCAGGTATCAAAGCACCTGAAGTCTTGGCACAACTGCAAGATATGGAAAAGGACAATATTCACCGCTTGAAAGTCTTCTCCACCCTGCAAACCAAATCTGATCCAGACATTTTTGCTTTTGGTGATTGTGCTCACTGCCAGCCTGCTGCAGATGAACCGGTCTTGGGTCCACGCGCACAAGTGGCTAGCCAACAGGCCAATTTCCTGGCCAATGCCTTGAAAGCACGTGTCAATGAAGAAAGTTATTTACCGATGTTTAAATTTTCTGACAAAGGTTCACTGATTTCCTTAAGCCAGAATAAAGCCGTCGGCGAGTTGCTCGGTCAGGTCAATGTGCAAGGCTTTGTTGCCAAATCGATGTATGTTTCTTTATATCGAATTCATCAGGCGACCATTCATGGTTATGCGCATGCTGGCATTCTCACCGCAAAAGATTTTGTTACACGAAAAATTTCTCCAAAGCTGAAATTGCATTGAAATTCCAGAATTTGGCCCAATCAATGAAAAAATCGTCAACAAAATTGTCAAATTGCGTTTTTTTGCTAATTTTAGTCTACAAAAATGCAATTTCACTTTATGATGTACCCTTAAAAAATTGAATGGATCAATTAACATGACTGCTATTGCAAATAACCTCGTGGTTTCTTTCCACTACACATTGACTAACGCAGAGGGTGAAACTCTCGACCAATCTCAAGGTGAACCACTTGCCTATTTGCACGGTGCAGGTAACATCATCCCAGGTTTAGAAAATGCGTTAGAAGGCAAAACTGTAGGTGAAAAATTCACTGTAAACGTTCCTGCTGCTGAAGGTTATGGCGAATACAACCCTGACCTAGTTCAAGAAGTTCCTGCGCAAATGTTCCAAGGCGTAGACAACATTCAGGCAGGTATGCAGTTCCAAGCTCAAACTGATGACGGCGTGCAAATCGTAACTGTTAAAGCAGTTGAAGGCGACAATGTTGTTGTTGATGCTAACTTCCCACTTGCTGGTCAAGACCTGACTTTCGAAGTTGAAATCGTATCTGTTCGTGAAGCTTCTCAAGAAGAATTAGATCACGGCCACGTACACGGTGTAGGCGGTCACCAGCACTAAGATCTTCTGATCTTGAGTGAAAAAAGGCAAAGTCAGACTTTGCCTTTTTTATTGCCTGAAAATAGCCCGCAGAATATTAACCATCCAATTAGCTATAAAAAAAGCAGAGCCATTGCCCTGCCTTTCCAATCCGATCAAGATCTCCTTTTACAGGATGATCAGTGGATTATTTTTTTTGGTTATAAATCTGCATCGCTGCTGGCAATTGTTGACGCATTTGCCCAATACGCTGACTATTCGATGGATGCGTAGACAGGAAGGTTGCACCACTGCCGCCACCAAGTTTGTTCATTTTTTCCCACAGGGTAATGGCTGCATTCGGGTTATAACCTGCGCGCGCCATCAACATTAAACCGCCTTGGTCAGCACGGCTTTCCAGATTACGCGAGTATGGCAAGCCAATACCGATCTGACTACCTAATTGTGCTGCTGCAGCGCCACCTTGACCTACACCTGCTGCATTTAAGCCAATACCTAAAGCCAGATCAGTCAGGGCCTGAGCACCGATTTTCTGCTTAGAATGCTCTTCTAAGGCATGCACCATTTCATGACCCATAATCGCTGCAATTTCAGCATCGGTCAGATTCAGTTTATTCACGATACCGGTATAGAATACAACCTTACCACCTGGTGCAACAAAGGCGTTGACCTGATCAGATTTGAGCACAGCCAATTGCCACTGGAATGCTGTACCGGTTTGATTCATCTGGTTAGCAACTGGCTTCAAACGGTTAAATACATTATTAATCCGTTTATAGGTGGCTGAACTGGTATCCAGTTGGCCTTTATTGCGCGCATCATTGACCATGGCATTATAGCTTTGGCTCGCAGATGCATTTAAGGTCGCAGTATCTGCCCCTGCCATATCGGCAATAGTGGTACAACCTGATAATGTGACGACTGTAGCAGCCGCCATACTCAATAAAAGTTTATTCTTCATTATAATTTACTCCACCTTGGCTCAAGGGCAATTTACATTGTAAAAATTATAAGTGAAAGCGCCCAGCAGCTAAACGCTTAATTCATTCATCTTCTTATAAATTATGTAATTTTTAAGCCAAATACTGTATCGCCAACCAATAAATCAAACAGATGAGATTTAAGCCCAGGTAAACCTGGCTGAGTGGTTTGATTTTCTGTTCAAGCATTTCGTCTTTACGTTTGAAATATAAAAAAGCATTTTGCAATAAAATAATAGGCACTAATATACAGGCGATTATGACACTCAGACCAATTAGCGCCGCATAAATCACTTCGGGATTTTGAGTTTGCGCACGAATAATCATCATGGCAATTGTTGGTGCCCCGCCCATCGCAAATAACAATGAATAAAACATGGTTGCCGATATATTTTTTTGCATCCTGCTGCTCATTTTTCTTTCTTTATATACCGCTATGTTAAAACACATCACGTGGTATTACCGATGCAACTTTAGTCTTGAAATACCTGCATAAATTCAGGATATAAAAAAACCCATCCGGAGATGGGTTTTTATCATTCAAGCTTTAATCAAATGAAGATTAAGCATCAAACGGGTGACGAAGAACAATGGTTTCTTCACGGTCTGGACCTGTTGAAATGATGTCGATTGGACATTCAATCAATTGCTCAAGACGTTTTACATAGTTCAATGCAGCTTGTGGCAACTGATCCAGTGATTTCGCACCGAAAGTTGACTCAGACCAGCCTGGCATAGTCTCGTAAATCGGTTTTAAAGTTTCGAATGCAAGCGCATCAGAAGAACCGACACAACCAGAATCTGCAGCTTCATAACCCACACAGATTTTCACTTCTTCCAAACCGTCAAGAACATCAAGTTTAGTCAGGCAAATACCAGAAAGTGAGTTTACGTCAACTGAACGGCGTAGAATTTCAGCATCGAACCAGCCACAACGACGTTGACGGCCAGTAGAGGCACCAAATTCATTACCAATCGTACCGAGGTGTTTACCAATCGCATCACCCGTGTCATTTGCAGCGTCATACACCAACTCAGTTGGGAATGGACCTGCACCTACACGCGTTGTGTACGCTTTAGTAATACCCAGTACATAGTCAAGGTGCAAAGGACCCAGACCTGAACCAGAGCTTACGCCACCAGCAGTGGTATTCGAAGAAGTCACATACGGATATGTACCGTGATCAACGTCAAGAAGTGAACCTTGCGCGCCTTCGAACATGATGTTGTCACCGTTTTTACGGTAGTTGTGCAATTCAGTGGTCACGTCCACAATCAGTGGGGCAACAACTTTACGCCATTCGTCGCACAGTGCCAGCACGTCTTCCAGTTTAACTGCTTCAACACCGTAGTATTCAGTCAGCTGGAAGTTATGGTAGTCCAGAAGTTCAGTCAGCTGAGCAGTAAGATGTTCACCACCACGTACCAGGTCAGCAACACGTACTGCACGACGCGCTACTTTGTCTTCGTATGCAGGACCGATACCACGACCTGTCGTACCAATCTTCGCATTACCACGTTTTTTCTCACGCGCCTGATCAAGTGCGATGTGGTTCGGAAGAATCAATGGACAGTTAGGAGAAATGCGTAAACGTTCTTTAACAGGAACGCCTTCTTTTTCAAGAATGTCCATCTCTTTGATGAGCGCTTCAGGAGAAAGAACAACACCGTTACCAATTAAGCACAATACGTTTTCACGTAAAATACCTGATGGAATGAGGTGTAAGACAGTTTTCTTACCACCAACCACAAGAGTGTGACCTGCGTTATGTCCGCCTTGATAACGAACTACCGCTGCCGCTTGATCTGTGAGCAGGTCGACGATTTTACCTTTACCTTCGTCGCCCCATTGGGTACCAAGTACCACAACATTCTTGCCCATAATAGCCTCATTACATCATGCTGTTAAAGTTGAAAGCCCCGCTCAGCGACATGAACACTGAGCCAAGCAGTTAAATCGTTTTGACTGTCCACTCACCATTCGCATTCACCAGCTGGTGCGTTGCATATGGAATCGAGTTTAAATCATCATTACCCAGTAACTGAATTACACTTAAGCCTTGTGCACGAATGTTCTGAATCGCATTCAGAAGTTCTGCATCAGTGCCTTTAGGTGCAACCACGACCTGTACCGCATCAAACTGACCTGCGCTTAAAGCATATAAGTCACAAGAGAAACCGGTTGCCGGACGCGCGCGGCCAAAATGTTCACCAATACCATCATAACGGCCACCTTGTGCCAGTGCAGCGGCACGGTTCGGCGCATAGACCGCATACATCAGGCCAGTATGATAATGGTATGAACGTAATTCAACCACATCAATACCAATACTCAAGTTTGGCCAACGGGTTTGAACTTCATCTTTGGTGGTTTGCAAAACATTAAAAGCCTGCGTAAATGCTGGATTCGCCAACACTTCAGCACTTAAATGCGCTTGCAATGCATCCAGGTCGCTGGCATAGCGTCCAAGGGCATAAAAATCCTGACCAAATTTCAGGTCTGCCGTGAATTCTTCTAATTCTGGCAAAGCCTTGCGTTGGTATAAATCAGATAATTGCTGTTCAGCGACTTTGTTCAAGCCTGCTTGAGCCACCAGACTGCGGAATAAACCGACATGACCTAAGTCCAGATGGATACCATCTGCCAGACCTGTCTCCTGAATCAGACTGATCATCAAATCGACCATTTCCACATCGGCATCGATGCTGTCTGAACCAAAGAGCTCCGCACCTAACTGTAGTGGCGCGCGCGAGGTATTAAAACCGCGAGGCTTGGTATGCAGAACGGTTCCTGCATAGCAGTAACGTGCCACACCTTCCACTGGATGTACATGCGCATCAATACGAGCCACTTGTGGTGTCATATCGGCACGCACACCAAGCAAACGACCAGAAAGCTGATCGATTACTTTAAAAGTGGCTAAGTCTAAATCTTGATTCGATTCTGAGAGAGAAGATAGAGATTCGATGTATTCAATGAATGGCGTGTACACCAGCTGATAACCTCGAGATGCAAGGAAATCCAGTGATTTACGGCGCAGACTTTCAATAACTTGCGCTTGTTCTGGTAATACATCAGCTACACCATCAGGTAATAACCATGTCTCTGAAATGGGCATGTTGTAAACCTAAATTCTTGTCAGCGCGGAACGAATCCGCATAAAAAAATCGGGAGCACACCCGATTTCTCCTAGTCTAGCACGATAGTTTTGGCTGTGCATCGCAAATTTTATAATTTTCGCTACCTGATGAAATCAACAACAATAGTGTCAACTATCAGCGTTTTAATGCACATTCAAAACAAATAGCATGAAAAAATCCGGTATTAAACCAAAGGCAATGCAGTCGTGCTTTTAACCGTTTGCAATGGAATTTCAGTTTTTACGCTTTGAATGCAGGGAATTTGGGTTAAATGATGAATCTGAAATTTACGATAGGCATCCAGATCAGCCACCACAATCCTTAAAAAGAAATCACAATCGCCCGCCATTAGCTGGCATTCCACCACTTCTGGCATTTCCTTGATAGCTTCGACAAATTGGTCGACCACGGCAGCTTCTTGAGACTTGAGCCAGACACGTGCAAACACGCTCATGGCTAAATTGACTTTTTGCGGATTCAGCAGCGCGACATATTGCTCAATCACACCATCATCTTCCAGCTGTTTTACCCGTCTTAAACAGGGTGACGGTGACAAGCCAATTAATTGAGCCAGTTCATTATTTTGTAGTTTTCCATTCTTTTGCAGCTCATGCAAAATGCGTTTATCTATTTGATCCATATTTATACTTTGGCATTTAAAACCCTTTAAATTTAATTTAGCGCAATTTAATTTCAAATAAAACTCAAATATCTTTCACTACAACAGCAAATAGCCTGAATATCGCCATAAAATATGGTTTAGTTTTGCAGTACCCAGGTCATTTCCATGCTTTTGTTCAGACAAAGCACCGCAGCAATAGTTGCCCCTACCGATTTCAGTGAATTTCAACGTGGCATGAAAGATTCTATTCCCATGCTTTTAGGGATTATCCCCTTTGCGCTGGTGTTGGGTGCGACGGCAGTACAGAAGAATTTCAGCTTGCTCGAAGTGCCTTTACTGACAGGATTAAACTTTGCCGGCGGTTCTGAATTTGCCATTCTGGAAGTCTGGAGCAGTCCACCAAATTTACTCATGCTGATGTTCATTACCTTTCTGGTAAATAGCCGGCATCTGTTGATGGGCGCCAGTTTGGTGCCGTATTTAAAGCATCTTCCGAATCGTAAAGTTTTTCCGGCGCTGTTTTTTATGGTCGATGAAAGCTGGGCACTCGGTCTGGCTGATGCACAAAGGAAACAGGCGCAACTGGGTTATCGTGCTGCGTTTAGCATGCCTTATTATGCCGGCCTGTGTTTTTGCCTGTACTTGATGTGGGTCGGATTTACCACACTCGGGGCCATGCTTGGACCTGTATTAGGCGACATCAACCGTTTTGGTTTTGATATGGCCTTTCCTGCTGTATTTCTGGTGTTACTAAGAAGTATGTGGAAAGGTTTTGAGGCTGCCCGGCCATGGCTGGTCAGTTTAGTCTGTGCGGCTTTGGCTTATTTATATTTACCTGCGGGCTGGTATGTGCCGATTGGCGCCTTGTCTGGAATCACTTCGGCATTTTTCCTGATTCAAGAGGATCAAGCATGATCCAGATAAATACCTTGGTGGCCATTATCCTGATTGCTGTGACCACCTATTTAACCCGGCTCTTGGGCTATGTCTTATTAAAAAATAAAACGCTGACACAGCGCCAGCGAAAAATTCTGGAAGTAGTTCCCGGCTGCGTGCTGATTTCAGTGATTGCGCCTTATTTTGTACGCGACCATCCGGCAGACCTGATTGCCTTGGCTTTAACACTGTTCGCCGCTACGCGTTTTGGATTATTACCAACAGTCGCCATCAGTATGGTTTCTGCCGCAGTTTTAAGAATTTTAATCGTCTAATACTTAAACAACACCCCTTTAAATGTATCTCTAAAGGGTTTTTGTTTATTTCTGTGGATCAACCACTTTGGTCAGTAAACTGACCAATTCTGCATTTTGCAATTCGACCTGCTGAAGTTTGGCTGTGGTCTGATCCAGTACTTCCTGCTGCACATGCATTTTTTTGGCTAGATCCTGCATGATTTCCAAAGTCTTTTTTAAATTTTCTTCCAGATGCATGATTTTTTCTTCGACTGGTACGCCTTCCATGATACGTGGTTCATCACTCTGATTAAACTGTAGCCAGATCAGAAAAATCACCGCCAAAGTCAGCAGTATAATAAATCCCCAAACTACCATCATGTGCTTGCTCTTATTTCATTTTATTGTCTTTATCTTAACGAAAAATGCTTCAGATAACGTAAATAATTCAGCCTCAATTCCTGATTTTCGATCAATTACCGGCAAATTCTCTTAAAACATGGCTTGCAGAATATTTATAGGAAAGAAAAAAGCACCGTGTCTTGGTGCTTTTGAGGTTTAGATAACCCGAACTTAATGAAATGATTCACATAAATCCAGTAGACGGTTGGCATAGCCCCACTCGTTATCGTACCAGGCAAAAACCTTAGCTTGATGCCCGACCACCAGAGTCTGGGTCAGATCAACAATCAGTGAATACGGGGAATGATTAAAATCACTCGATACCAAGGGCTCGTCCGTTACCGACATAATTTCGGCAAAATCCTGCCGGGCAGCCTTAATCAGAACTTCATTTAACTTGTGATCGGTAATCGGCGACTGGGAGACAAAGGTCAAATCAATCGCGGCCACATTAATGGTTGGCACCCGAATCGAATAACCATCAATACGATCTTCCATTTTTGGCATGACACGCTTTAAGGCACCGAGTGCGCTCGAAGTGGTCGGAATGATGTTATGGCCCGAGGCACGTGCACGTCGCAAATCACGATGTGCATGATCCAGTACCGACTGATCCGCCGTAACAGCATGGATTTCGGTCATCAGGGCGCTACTGATGCCAAATGCATCATCAATAATTTTGACCAGTGGCACCAAAGCCTGCGTAGTACAAGAAACACTGGAAATGATCTGGTCCGATGCTTTGACTTCATGATGATTGACACCATAGACAATTGCGGCATCGACCGTATCAAAAGGTGCCGCGCCAATAATCACACGTTTCGCCCCTGCGCCAATATGCTGGGTCGCGGCTTCACGAGAACGGAATAGCCCAGTACATTCAAGCACTACATCTACCGTCAAGTTTTGCCAAGGCAACTTAGCCGGATGCGACTCACACAAAACCTGTACTTTTAATGCAGTATCTTGATAGCTGATATGCATATAGATATGTTCAGCATCATAGCTGAGATCCACCTGCCCCGGAAAACGGCCATGGGTCGAGTCATATTTAAATAGATGGATCAGGGTTTCAACATCGGCAATATCGTTAATGGCAACGATTTCAAAATTAAAATCTTTCGGATTTTCAAACCATGCGCGCAGTACATTCCGTCCAATACGCCCAAATCCATTGATTGCCACTCGTTGCATGATTCGACCTTTTATATGCCTATTTTAAAACTCTTCTATGTTAAAGGATTTCTGGCGCCGTACATTAAAAAACTTCAGAGAAAATACTGATTTTCGATTATTTTATTTCTGATCCATCCGTCTGTATCTGGGTCATTTAAAATTCCAGTTATTTTTAATGTGATGGATATCCACGAATTCTACTGTGGGAAAATTCAATTTAATTATTCAGCGAAAAACCTGAGTAAATAAATCCTTCGCAATTGGTTTTAAAATGATTGGTGCCTACTGCTTTTTCCGTTATAATTTGGCGTTTTAAATTTTTAAGCCCCGCATTGCAGCAGAGCTCTTGTATGCTTGTCAGACTGTGGTGTTTTAGCCAAATCGGAAATTATGGAGTGACTTGGTTGTGAGTACTCGTTTTATGACATCAGCTGAAATTCGTGAAGCATTTTTGCGTTACTTTGAATCGCAAGGGCATACACGTGTCGCGTCGAGTTCTCTAGTACCTGCCAATGACCCAACTTTGCTGTTCACCAATGCTGGTATGAACCAGTTTAAAGATTGCTTCTTAGGTCTAGAAAAACGCGATTATGTACGTGCAGTGTCATCACAAAAATGCGTGCGCGCAGGTGGTAAGCACAACGACTTGGACAATGTGGGTTATACAGCACGTCACCACACTTTCTTTGAAATGTTGGGTAACTTTTCCTTTGGTGATTACTTCAAACGTGATGCGATCAAATTTGCCTGGGACTTTTTGACTAACGAAGAATGGCTTGGTCTTCCTAAAGATAAACTCTATGCAACCGTTTACCACACCGATGATGAAGCCTTTGACATCTGGAACAAAGAAATCGGTCTAGACGCTTCTCGCATTATCCGCATTGGCGATAACAAAGGCGGTCAATACGCATCAGATAACTTCTGGGCAATGGGCGATACCGGTCCATGTGGTCCATGTTCTGAAATCTTCTTTGACCACGGTGAGCATATCTGGGGTGGCCTGCCAGGCACGCCTGAAGAAGATGGTGACCGCTTCATTGAAATCTGGAACAACGTTTTCATGCAGTTCAACCGTACTGCGGATGGTGTATTACACCCTCTTCCAGCGCCTTCTGTGGATACAGGTATGGGCTTGGAGCGTATTTCTGCCGTTTTACAGCACGTCAACTCAAACTACGAAATTGACTTATTCCAGCATTTACTTAAAGCTGCGGCTGAAATTATTGGTCTGGATACTACAGCGCTTGAAGCTGAAGCTGCTGAGAAAGGCACACCAGTTCAGTATCCTGCTTCATTGAAAGTCGTTGCTGACCATGCACGTTCATGTTCATTCCTGATTGCTGATGGCGTAAACCCATCGAATGAAGGTCGTGGTTATGTACTGCGTCGTATTATCCGTCGTGCAGTACGTCATGGTAACAAATTAGGCGCAACAGGTTCGTTCTTCCACAAAATGTTGAAGCCACTGATCGAAGTGATGGGCGATGCATACCCTGAACTTGCTGCTCAACAAGCACGTATCGAAGCACAACTTCTTAAAGAAGAAGAACAATTTGCCAAAACACTTGAGCAAGGTTTGAAATTGCTTGAAGGCGAATTGGCACAGTTAAAAGGTTCTGTGATTCCGGGCGAAGTGGTATTTAAACTTTACGACACTTATGGTTTCCCGACTGACTTGACTGCTGACATCGCACGTGAACGTGACTTAACCATTGATGAAGCTGGTTTCGAAACTGAAATGGCTGCACAGCGTCAACGCGCACGTGATGCAGGTAAATTCGCGATCGACTACAACAGCGTAGTTAAAGTTGAAGGCGAAACTCAGTTTGATGGTTATGACGCAACTGCAGGTGAAGGTCAAATCATCGCAATCTACAAAGATGGCGAGCAAGTTGATGAAGTGTTTGAAGGCGATGAAGCACTGATCGTACTCAACCAAACACCTTTCTACGCAGAAAGCGGCGGTCAAATCGGTGATACAGGTATCTTTAAAAACGATACTGGTATTTTCGAAGTTCAAGATACCAAAAAATCTGGTGGCGCATTTGTACACCAAGGTATCGTGACGATGGGTAACTTGAAAGTTACTCAAAATGTAGAAGCAAAGGTTAAAGCAGACATTCGTGCAGCAACAGCACGTAACCACTCTGCGACTCACCTGCTACATGCTGCGTTACGTCAAATTCTAGGTTCACATGTACAGCAAAAAGGTTCATTGGTTGCATCTGATGTGTTACGTTTTGACTTTGCCAATGACCAACCTGTAAGCTTTGAACAGCTGCAAGAAATTGAACGTTTGGTCAATGCTGAAGTGATTGCCAATACTGCGGTGTCTACTGAACTTCTGGATATCGAGTCTGCGAAAGCTAAAGGCGCGATGATGCTGTTTGGCGAGAAATACGGTGATGAAGTACGTGTACTGTCTATGGGTTCAGTGATTGAAGAGAAAAACTTCTCAATCGAACTTTGCGGTGGTATTCACGTAAAACGTACCGGTGATATCGGTCTGTTCAAAATCACCTCTGAAGGTGGTGTGGCAGCCGGTGTACGTCGTATTGAAGCAGTAACAGGTACTAAAGCAGTTGAAGTTGCACAAAAAGCCGACCGCGATATCAATACGATTAACGGTTTGCTCAAAGCGCAAAAAGACCAGACTTTAGAAAAAGTTGAAGCGTTGGTTGATACTGCTTCTGGCTTGCAAAAACAGATCGAACAACTCAATCAAAAACTTGCTAGCCTGCAAGCCGGTGAACTTCTAAGCCAAGTTCAAAGCATTGCAGGTCGTGCAACCTTGATTACAACTGTTGAAAACATGGATGCGAAAGCACTTCGCAACCTGCACGACGGTGTGAAATCAAAATTAGAAAATGCAGTGATTGTTCTTGCAGGTGTAGAGGGTGACAAGGTGAGCTTGATCGCATCTGTGGCAAAAGACTTTACTGCTTCTATTAAAGCAGGTGACATCATCAAACATTTAGCGACTGAGCTAGGTGGTAAAGGTGGTGGTAAACCTGACTTGGCACAAGGTGGCGCGCCACTTAACGAGAAGTTTGCTCCAGTGATGGCAGATTTAACTGCCTGGCTTGCAGCAAAATAAAACTTCAATTTTGTGTAACTGACCCTGATAGGCACATCAGGGTCATGGCTTATATGGAACAACTATGGCATTAATCGTTCAAAAATATGGCGGTACCTCTATGGGTACTCCCGAGCGCATTTTAAATGTTGCTCGTCGTGTAAAGCGCTGGCATGACCACGGCCACAAGGTAGTGGTAGTGGTATCAGCAATGAGTGGCGAAACCAATCGTCTACTTGCTTTAGCGAAGGCCATTACCGAAACCCCTGACCCACGTGAACTAGACCAAATGGTATCTACGGGTGAACAGGTTACGATTTCTATGTTAGCAATGGCGCTGAACTCAATTGGAGTTGAAGCAAAATCACTAACAGGTCGCCAGGTTGGCATGAAAACCGACAGCTCATTCAATAAGGCACGTATCGAATCCATTGATACTGAAGTCCTGAACTCAAATCTGGATGCAGGCCGCGTACTTGTCGTTGCCGGTTTCCAGGGTTTTGATGAACATGGCAATACCACTACTTTAGGGCGTGGCGGTTCTGATACTTCAGGTGTTGCAATTGCTGCCGCACTCAAAGCAGATGAATGCCAAATTTATACCGACGTTGACGGTGTATATACCACCGATCCACGTGTTGCACCAAAAGCAAAAAAAGTTGATCGTATTTCATTTGAAGAAATGCTTGAGATGGCGTCACTCGGTTCTAAAGTCCTGCAAATTCGTTCAGTTGAATTTGCTGGTAAATACCAGGTGCCTTTACGCGTATTATCAAGTTTCGACAATGACAACGATGGCGCATTCGACGAAGAGTTTAAGCAAAACGTTGGTACACTTATTACGACTGAATTGGAAGACAATATGGAACAGCCAATTATCTCCGGTATCGCATTTAACCGTGACGAAGCAAAATTAACTATTTTAGGCGTGCCTGACGAACCGGGTATTGCTTCTAAAATTTTGTGCCCGATTGGTGATGCCAATGTTGAAGTGGATATGATTATCCAGAACGTTGAAGAAGATGGTACAACTGATTTCACTTTTACTGTGAACCGTGGCGAATTAAATAAAGCCAAAGCTATTCTTGAAGCAACTGCTCAAGAAATTGGTGCACGTGAAGTTGCGACCCGTTCAGATATCGTAAAAGTATCGATCGTAGGTGTCGGTATGCGTTCACATGCCGGTGTAGCGAGCAAAATGTTTACAGCATTGGCAGATGAAGGTATTAACATCCTGATGATCTCGACGTCTGAAATCAAGATTTCTGTGATCATTGAAGAAAATTATCTTGAACTTGCGGTTCGTTCATTGCATACCGCATTCGGTTTAGACCGTGAACAAGGCGAATCTAGCGCACGTGCTTAAGCGTTAAGATAGAATATTGTCATTGTTTGACAGTATTTTATAAAAGTCTACAAAAATGCAGAGCCACTATAGTTTTTTTTATAGTGGCTCTGTTATATTAAGCCTGAGGATTTTTAACCAGCTGAGATAGATTAAAATCTTTCACCCAGATGACAGAATTTCTATCCAGATCTTATTTTGTAATTTTTGGTTGTGCTTTTTGTTTTACATTCAATAGATTGCAGGTTTTGCATTTTGCAAGGAGAAAAACATGCTGATTCTGACTCGACGCGTCGGGGAAACTTTAATGATTGGTGATCAAGTCAGTGTGACTGTGCTTGGTGTAAAAGGTAACCAGGTTCGTATCGGGGTAAATGCTCCGAAAGAAGTCTCTGTGCACCGTGAAGAGATTTACCAGCGTATCCAGCATGAACGTGCAATGCATGAACATCTTCAACATATCGATCAAGATTACCAACCTTCTTATGAAGACGATAGCCAGACACAAAATAACTTTAACCGTTAATGTTTGTGCGAAGAATAAAGCGGCTTTTGAGCCGCTTTAAATTTGTCTGAATTTTATACAAAAATATTAAATACTTAGATAATTTAAAATAAAACTTAAAGTTCTGCACCCTGCTGTAATGCTGCAATCACCTTTTTTACCGGCCCAAAACTGCGACGATGCTCATCAATCACGCCATGTAAGGCAATCGCTTCAAAATGTGCCTTGGTCGGATAACCCTTGTGCTTGGCAAAGCCAAATTGCGGATGCTTCTGGTCCATCTCGATCATCTGATGATCACGGGTTACTTTCGCCAGAATACTGGCTGCTGAAATTTCAGCATGCAGTGCATCACCACCCACCACGGCATCACAGCTCATAGCAAGGCCCTGTGGAATCTTGTTGCCATCTACCAATACATGCTCAGGCTGAACTGGCAAAGCTTCTACAGCACGGCGCATGGCCAGCAAAGAAGCTTGCAAAATATTATGTTCATCAATCTCTGCCGCAGAAGCCTCAGCAATGGCCCATGCCAGCGCTTTTTCCTGAATCTCGATAAAAAGTTTTTCACGCTTCTTTTCAGTGAGTTTTTTAGAATCATTTAAACCCTCAATCGGGTTGTTCGGATCCAAAATAACTGCCGCAGCGACCACCGAACCCACTAATGGCCCACGCCCTGCTTCATCTACACCAGCAATCTTCATGTCTATTTTTCCATAAAAAATAGGCTGAACCAGTCAGCCTATTTCAATTTAATCTTGGCTTAGTTTACAGCTTCAGCTACACAAGCGTTAATGGTTTTTGCAACCACATTGCCGACAATCGTCGCACGTGCTGCCGGGTCAATCGCTGCAGTCGCCAAATCTACCGCTGTTACGCTTTGGGGTGCTTTTTCGCTGACACAGCCACAAATTTCAGTCTGGATATTCTGCTTTTGGGTCGTAGTCATTAGACGTGTAGCTGTTTGCCATGCTGGAATATTATTCAGCTCAGTCGTACATTTTGCATTGATCGCGATTTTAAGCGCAGCCCCACCCAGCTGTTGAGTCGTGGTTTGCGTTTCAGGGCTGCCTGTTGTTGCACAAGCCGATAAAACCAAAGTAAGCGGAGCAAGTGCAGCCAATAATTTTTTCACAGATCTGTTCCTTGTTTATTCATATATGAAGCGTGACGCTATTGTGCCGAAATTCACCTGAATAAGAAATCTATAAATCATCCTGAATGTTTAATCTGCACCCAGCCATTTCAATGGATGTTGCATGAAAGCCACCATAGCGTTGCAGATTTGGAATTGCTGGGCTGATTCGCCCTTTGCTAAGGTGCATCCATCTTTGAGGGCAATCGAAAATCACATGGAAAAAGTACAATATTACACGCGCACGGCACAATGGTTGCACTGGATCATGGCAGTTATCTTTATTGCGGCCTGGCTGATTGGTTTTTATAGTGGGAATTTTTTAAGTTATGAGGTCGATGGCAGCTTTAAAGGCGATGTCATCACCCTGCATAAAAATATCGCCACCACCATTATTTTCCTGTTGGTTGTGCGAATTTTCTGGCGTTATACCCATCCTGCCCCTGAACTACCGGACACTATGTCACCCCGGATGAAAACTTTGGCACATGCAGGTCATCTGGCTTTGTATTTTATGCTGATTGCTCTACCTGTCACCGGCTGTTTATATAGCTGGAGTCTGGGCTATCCAGCACCAGTGCTATATTTATTTAACCTGCCGGCACTGATTGCAGAAAATCCGGCTGTAACCGCGATCGTAAAACCCCTGCATATCTGGCTTTCCTGGGCAGTTGGCTTACTTTTAGTTGGACATATTTTCGCAACACTGAAACATCATTTTATCGATAAAGATCATGTACTCAACAGCATGACCCGACAATCCAAATCTTCTAAAAAATAATCTGCAAAACCACACTCAATCAGCTTTCATTGCAAAGCTGATTTTATTTTAAGAACTCGGTCATGCAGCCTTTCAGACTGTTTGCAATAGCCTGTTGCGTGAGTTTTGACTTTACTTCTTCATCCAGAGTCGCTTTCAGTAAAGTGCTTGCCGGAATATCCTTGAGTGCATGCTCACCTACACATGAACAGACATTCTGTTCAAGTTCAGCTTTATTTTTGTCCTGCATAAAATAGGTCGAGGCAGTCCAGAATTTAGATGCTTTCAATTCTTTTGCACATTGGTATTCAATCACGGGTTTTAAAGTACGCTGTGTCAAAGTCATATCCGCATTTGAGCAAGCAGATATCAACACGCTACTGATGAGCAGAATTATATTTTTCAATTTCATATCCATCTATAAAAACAAAGGCAGAGCGAACCCTGCCTTTTATTTAAAAACTTAAACCAGGGCACGGATCTGGTTGATCCATTGCTCTTTTTCAGTATCGGTAATAAAAGAGGCTTCAAATGAGTTAATGGCCAACTGCTTGAGTTCCTCATTGCTTAAATCCAGTGCTTCAGCAATGGCAATAAAATTGTCATTCATATAACCACCAAAATAAGATGGATCATCTGAATTGACTGTAACGTGCACGCCTTGTTGCAAGAGGCGACGGATATTATGCTGCTGCATATCATCCACGACGCAGAGTTTCAGGTTTGACAATGGGCAAACTGTCAGTGGCATCTTTTCTGCGATCAGGCGCTGCATTAACTCCGGATCTTCTTCCGAACGAACCCCATGATCAATACGATTCACTTTCAGCAAATCTAAAGCTTCCCAGACATAAGCTGCCGGACCTTCCTCACCTGCATGTGCTACAACCAAGAAACCTGCTTCACGCGCTTTAGCAAAGACACGTTCAAACTTTGAAGGTGGATGCCCGACTTCACTTGAATCCAGACCGACCGCAATAATCTGGTCTTTATAAGGTAAGGCCTGTTCCAGTGTTGCAAATGCAGCATCTTCACTTAAATGACGCAAGAAACACATAATCAGATGTGAACTGATACCAAGTTTAGTTTTGGCATCATCACAGGCTTTTTGCAAGCCGTTGATCACGGTTGAAAAAGCAACACCACGATCGGTATGGGTTTGTGGATCAAAGAACATTTCAGTATGCACAACCCGGTCTTCAGCACATTTTTCAAAATACGCCCACGCCAGATCATAAAAATCCTGTTCATGAATTAATACAGCAGCGCCGGCATAATAAATATCCAGGAACGACTGAAGATTATGAAAGTTATAGGCCTGTTTAACTTCTTCAACAGATTTATACGGGATGGCAATTTTATTACGCTGAGCGATCGCAAACATTAGCTCAGGCTCAAAAGTGCCCTCAATATGAACATGAAGCTCGGCCTTTGGCAAAGCTCGAATCAACTCAAGACGGTTCATCGCTTCTCCTCATGAAACCTAAAATAATAAAAAAAGGGTGCAAACTGAGTTTACACCCTTTCCAAATCTAGAAAAATTAGCCGCCAAATAGTGCGAATTTAAGCGTCCATAGTACTGCAATAATCCAGACCATATACGGTACAGTTGATGCCTTACCGGTTAACAATTTGATCAGTGCATAGCTGATGAAGCCCATCGCAATACCATCAGCAATTGAATAGGTAAATGGCATAAATACAATGGTTAAAAATGCAGGAACTGCTTCTGTAATATCTTCCCAGTCAATATGCACGATACCTTGAATCATTAAGACACCGACAAATAACAGCGCTGGTGCTGTTGCAAAGCTTGGTACAGACTGTGCCAATGGTGCAAGGAACAAACAGGCAACAAACAGGATACCGACTACAACAGCAGTTAGACCTGTACGGCCACCGGCTGCTACGCCCGCAGAAGATTCAATGTATGGCGTAGTTGAAGATGTACCCAGCGCTGCACCTGCAACAATTGCAGAAGAGTCCGCAAAAAGTGCTTTTTTCAAACGCGGCAGTTTGCCATCTTTCAACAAGCCTGCACGGTGTGAAACACCTACAAGCGTACCGGTTGAGTCGAATAAATCGACCAGGAAGAAGACAAAAATCACGCCAATTAAACTGGCAGTGAACAGACCTTCAAAGCTCATTTGCATAAATGTGGGTGCAATCGATGGCACTGCGCCAACCACACCTTTAAATTCACTCAGACCCAATGCTGCTGAAATACCGGTTAACACCAAAATACTGATGATGATCGCACCACGCACTTTAAAGTGATGCATCACAACAACCAGAAGGAAACCAAATAATGCAAGCAAAACCGATGGTTGTTTTAAATCGCCCAAACCTACCAACGTAGCAGGATTATCCACAATCAGGCCGGCATTTTTCAAAGCAATCAGCGCAAGGAATAAGCCAATACCACCACCGATGGCCAGTTTCAGCGACATTGGAATCGCATTTACAATGGCTTCACGGATTTTGAACATGCTGATCGCAATAAACACAAGACCGGAGATAAACACAGCCCCGAGTGCTGTTTGCCAAGGCACACCCATTCCCAAACAGACGGAATAGGTAAAGAAGGCATTTAAGCCCATGCCTGGTGCAAGTGCAATTGGATAATTTGCAATCAAGCCCATGACTAAACAGCCAATCGCGGCTGCAAGACAGGTTGCTACAAAGACAGCCCCATGATCCATCCCCGTTTCGGACAAAATCATCGGATTGACAATAATGATGTAACACATCGTTAAGAATGTTGTCACACCAGCAAGAACTTCTGTACGGAAACTGGTTTTGTTTTCACTCAGTTTAAACAGACGTTCAAGCATACTTTCTGAAGATGGATTAGGAGTCGTCATGACCTAGCCCCTATTGAGTAAACTTTATGCTTTAAGCAAGCCGTCAAATAAATGAAATTTTATAAAAAAATTCATCAATTTTAAGGATGTGTTAGCAACGAATATGCCAGCATAGCCATTTGACGGGTTAAAATGTTGGAACAGCTTACAGCCCCAGGGCTATGCTATAAAAACCCAAAAAAAATCTAAACAAAAAAGCTGCATAACCTTTATGCAGCTTTATTTTCTCGATTTAAATCAAATGCTTAACAAGATGAATTCTGCTTCATCCTGATCGTTGGCAAATTATAACACATTGATTTCTTATTGCTTATTTGATTTTACACTTTATTAGAAATTAATATATTCCAGGTGAATATTTAAAAAATTTTATTATATTTATTATGGTTTTAATTTTATTAATCCAGCCCAATTGGCGGGAGGAATATATATAACCTGCTTAATGTCGATGCCGATTGGATTCCAGCAATTTGCTTGAATCACGTCCATCGTTCAAGACATGACGGATCTTTTCATATTTTCTGATTTCTGACTGTTTATGGACACAAAATCCTAATAAACTGATCATTAAGGCAAAAACAGGGATAGCATATATTTTCATTTTTATTATGCTGCTTTGTAACACTATGCAATTATGCTAACAAAAAACCTAACAAACTTGTGACATAGTTTACATTTAACCCGATAGAAGGCATTTATTTATCTTCTAAAGATTAATTTTATGTCGTTTTATTTATTAATACTTAATTAATTTATAATTCTTTTTTTCAAAAAATCGATACTATTAAAAATTCTTTCAAATAAACAATAAATAATTGAATTTAATATATTTTTAAAAATATCTAAAAGAAGTTTCTTCAAAATTAAAATATATAGATAAATGAAATCTAACCTATTCAATAGAAATTATTTCGATTTATTTTATCGGCCTTTTCCAAGAATACTCAACTTTAATTTTTAGGATAAAATGATCTAAATAAGGGAGATTTTGCGAGGGATTTCAAGATGTTTAGCGATATTTTTTATTTTTAATTACCTTGAAGCTCTACCTGATATTCAAGAATTACAGATTTTATAGTTGTCATGATGCTGTCTATTATTCCCTACTCACATCACATGCATGTACATAGTTCAAGAACCTAACCATAATAACGACATCCCAATATCCGGCATATATATCCTCATGCTGAATACTGGGAATCATCTCATTTATGCACTCAGTTGTTCATCACGCTTAAACACCAGTTCTCCCTTGAGTGAACTGTCTGCATCAAAATAATAGCCATCGCTATTAAAAGCTTTCAACTCTTCGACACAATCAATTTTATTTTCAATCATAAAACGCGCCATGAGACCGCGTGCTTTTTTGGCATAGAAACTAATCACTTTATATTTGCCATTTTTCTGATCCAGAAATACCGGCTTGATAATGTCTGCCTGAATTTTGCACTCGTTGACTGATTTGTAATATTCATCAGAGGCAATATTCACCAGGATTTCAGAATTTGCTGCTGCTAGATCCTGATTAATCAGATCAGTAATGTGATGTGCCCAGAAGTCATATAGGTTATGCCCGCGGGAATTGGCCAATTTGGTTCCCATTTCCAGACGGTACGGCATCATCAAATCCAAGGGACGTAAGAGTCCATATAATCCAGACAACATGCGTAAACGGTCTTGTGCATAGTGCAGATCTTCATGTTTTAAACTATAGGCATCCAGACCTGTATAGACATCGCCTTTAAATGCAAAAATCGCCTGACGGGCATTGGCTAAATTAAAATCCGGTTGCCAGTCATTAAAACGTGCGGTATTTAAAGTGGCAATTTTTTCACTAACACTCATTAAGCTGGAAATTTCTGTTGCAGAAAGTGTGCGACAAACGTTGATCAAGTCCTGTGAATGTTCTAATAATCTCGCTTGAGTAAATTGGTCAGTCGGTAATGGAGTATCGTAATCGAGAGTTTTGGCTGGAGAAATTAAAGCGAGCATGGCAACCTGGTCAAAAAATGATTAATCAAACTATATCAGTCTGCTTATTTTAATTCCAATTCATGTTTTTATTCACCATAATCGTTAAAATGCACGATTCTCCTGTTAATCATCGGTTTTTATATGCCCGAGCAAATTTTTCTTCAAGGGCCTGCGGGTCAGATTGAAGTTTTTGTGGATTATCCTCAGGGTGAAGTGAAAGGATTCGCGGTAGTTTGTCACCCCCATCCATTGCAAGGCGGTACACCACAACATAAGGTTCCGGTTTTACTGGCACAAATGTATCTGGAACGTGGCTGTATTGTGTATCGTCCAAGTTTCCGTGGTTCTGGTCAAAGTGAAGGTATACACGACGAGGGCTTCGGTGAAACGGATGATGTATTAGAAGTCATTCGGTTCGCTCGCAACCAGCATATTGCCCTGCCTTTTTATGCAGGCGGTTTTAGTTTTGGTGCGCATGTCATGGCAAAAAGCTATGCAGCCTTACCCGTAGAACTGCAACCAAAGCAAACCATTTTATGTGGTCTGCCGACTGCAACAGTTGCCGGTATTCGTCATTATGTGACGCCCGCCATTAAAGGCGACATTCTGTTCATTCATGGCGAAGCCGATGAAGTGACTTTGCTCTCAGATATGATTGAATGGGCAAAACCACAACGCCATTTAGTGACCGTATTACCTGGTGCCAACCATTTCTTTACCGGCTATTTAAAGCAATTACGGATCGCAATGACCCGGTACTTAGCGCTTGGCTAAATAAAAAACCCATCATCTGATGGGTTTTTTTATTAAAAGACAAAATCTTCTGCAAAAATTTCATACATCACAGCCCGATATTTAGGCTTATCGATGTAACGGATAATTTTTCCGCCCAAGCGGTCTGCAATTTTACGGCTAGCCCAGTTTTCTTCTGCTACCGGGTAGCTTAAGACTTGAATCCCGAATGTATTGAAAGCATAAGCCACAACACAATGCACTGCCTCATGTCCATAATGATGACCATGTGCAGTTTCACGAATCCAGATACCGACTTCAGGTATTTCATCATGAAGTCGATGCAAACCACATAGTCCAATAAATTCTTGTGTTTCAATATGACGGATAACAAATACATATTCTTTATGATCGGTCATATTTTCCAGCCAATTTTTCCAGACTGTTGTAAATTCCTGTTCAGATTGTGGTGGGTCCCACGCCATAAAACGTGTCAAACTCGGCGTAATTGAAACATAAGTTTCTTTGGCATCGGCTGATTTAAAACAATTTAGGATCAAGCGTTTAGTTTGCAGTATGGGCAAAGCTGATTGAGTCTGTTGAATTAGCTCTTCCATTCAAACTCGCTAAAGCTTTCCTGCTCTTTTAGAGAGGTTTCCACTGCCTGCGCAAGCTGATTAAGCAGGCTTCTTTCAGTGATACGATCCAGCCAGTCCTGCTCTTCTTCAGGATATGAGGCAATTTCACAAACCAGATGCCCTTGTTCATCTCTGGTTTCGCAACTCACCGATAAAGGCAGCGCATGTTCTTCCACGCTGACGGCAACCTGAGCACCACTTTGGCTTAAGGTCTGAAACCCGTATTTACCTAATTCTTCGGCAAGTAAATGTGCTACATATTCCTGGGTTTCCTGACCATCCCGTGGTGTTTGGCTCTGGGTATTGGCCATGAATTTTAATTTTCGCATCGCTATTTCCAAATGGCTTTTTTCTTATATGGGTTTAGCATAAGCAATATAAACAAAACAGCCAAGCAAAAGCTTGGCTGTTTCACATAATTTTAAAAATTATTCTGACACTTGAATTGACAGTCCTGCGATTGAGGTCAATTCTGTGAAGGTAGGAAAACTGGTTGCGACCGTTTCAGTACCGACAATCTTGATCTGCTCCGAATTACGCAAACCGGCAATCGAAAAACTCATCGCGATACGGTGATCGTGATGCGATTCAATTTCACCACCCGTAAAGATTGGCGACCAGTCACCGGACTTGCCCTTACCTTCAATGATGATGCCATCGTCCGTTGGGGTACAGTCGATGCCCATGGTTTGAAGACCGTCGGCCATCACTTGAATACGATCCGATTCTTTTACGCGAAGCTCGGCAGCACCGGTCAGGATGGTTTGACCTTCGGCACATGCAGCCGCAATGAATAGCGCCGGGAATTCATCAATTGCCAATGGCACCTGATCTTCCGGCATATGAATGCCTTTTAAGGTACGTGTACCACGGATACGAATATCGGCAATCGGTTCACCGCCTGCAATACGCTCGTTTTCAACTGTAATGTCCGCACCCATTTGCTTGAGGATTTCGATCACACCAGTACGGGTCGGGTTAATGCCAACTGCTTCAAGGGTCACATCCGAGTTTTCAGTAATGGCCGCACCGACCATAAAGAAAGCAGCAGAAGAAATATCTGAAGGCACCTGAATATTGGTTCCAACCAGCTTTCCGCCACCTTGCAGTGAAATTCGATTACCTTCGGTTTTCACTTCATAACCAAAGGCACGTAGCATACGTTCAGTATGGTCGCGTGTTGGTTCTGGTTCAGTCACCGAAGTTTCACCTTCTGCCCATAGACCTGCAAGTAAAATCCCTGATTTCACCTGAGCAGAGGCCATTGGCAAATCGTACTGAATGCCTTTAAGATTCTGGTTGCCGGTGATGGATACAGGTGGCGTACCTCGCTCACCCGTGGTCTGAATTTGCGCGCCCATTTCACGTAAAGGCTTGGCAATACGCTCCATTGGACGTTTAGACAATGACGCATCCCCTGTCATCACTGAATCAAATTTCTGTGCTGCTAGCATACCCGACAGCAAACGCATTGAAGTGCCTGAGTTGCCCATATAAATGGCAGACTGCGGCGCTTTTAAGCCTTGCATGCCAACACCATGAATGGTGACTTCACCATTTTTAGGGCCTTCAATGCTGACACCCATATCACGGAAAGCTTGCAGTGTCGCTAAAGCATCTTCACCTTCCAGAAAGCCGGTCACATGCGTGGTGCCTTCAGCAATCGCACCAAACATGATCGAGCGATGTGACACAGATTTGTCACCTGGCACGGTAAATTTACCCTGAAATTTCTTGGCACCCGGCTGAATGGTAAATTGTTGTGTCACTTTATTTTTCTCCATGAAAGGTTTCTTGGCGAGCATATGGTTGAAATGCTGGCGAGCTGCCTGCGCATGACCCAATAAGCCCATCAATGCGTGGGAATCTTCATCTTCAATCAATTTGCGGATAATCGCGAGCTGCTGTTCAAAGCCATCAACAGCATTCAGAACTGCTTTTTTGTTGGCAAAAAAGATGTCATGCCACATTTGTGGATCGCTGGCGGCAATTCGCGAGAAATCCCGGAAGCCACCGGCAGCATAACGAAATATATCTAAATTGTCTTCACGCTTGGCCAGTTGCTCAACCAGGTTAAAGGCCATGAGATGCGGAAGATGACTGGTATGCGCTAGCACTTCATCGTGCTTGTCGACATCCATACAAATCACTTCGGCTTTCGCCGCTTGCCACAGCTGAATCAGTTTATCGACGGCCCAGCCTGCACTACTTGGCAGTGGCGTCAAAATCACCTTATGATTGGCAAATAAATCAACTTTACCTGCATGCACCCCGGTATGCTCGGCACCTGCAATCGGATGGCCCGGTACAAAACCTTCAGGCAGTTCATCGCCAAAAACCGCTTTCGCTGCATCGACCACATTACCTTTGGTACTACCCACATCAGTAATAATGGTATTGGCAGATAAATAAGGCTTGATAGCTTCCAGCACCTTTTGCGTGGCACGTACCGGCAATGCCAGTACCACCAGATCAGCGCCTTTGACCGCCTCTACAGGATCGGCATAGCCTTCGGAAATCAGGCCAAGAGATTTAGCATCTTCCAAAGTCTTTTGTGAACGTGTCGATGCAACAATGTCATTGGCCAAATGCTCGGCTCGAATGACACGCGCCAGACTTGAACCAATCAGTCCAAGCCCGATAAATGCAACTTTTTCAAACAGTGGCTGCGACATGGTCTAAGCTTTTGCCTCTAAACCGAGTACTTTAGCCAATGCGCTCAAGAATTTCGCATTTTCTGCTTCAGTACCAATCGATACGCGAATGTGATTTGAAATACCGACCGGACGCACAATCACCCCTTGCTTGAGCAAACCATTGAAGGTTGCTGATGGGTCAGCCTGCACATCCACCAGAATAAAGTTGGCACGTGAAGGCACATAGTTAAGACCCAAAGCCTTAAAGCCAGCTTCAAGTTGCGCCATACCGGCCTTATTTACTTCACGAGAACGCGCGATAAAATCTTCATCTTTCAGTGCAGCCACCGCAGCCACCATCGCAAGATGGTTAACGTTAAATGGCTGACGAATACGATTCAGATAATCCGTCACTTCTATTGAAGCCAGAGCAAAACCAACACGTAGTGCAGCCAAACCATAACACTTAGACAAAGTACGGCTAACGATCAGGTTTGGATATTGCGCAAGGAATTTCAAGCTGTTGAAGTTTTCCGGGAAATATTCCACATAGGCTTCATCCAGAACCACAATCACATTGGCAGGAACTTTTTGCATGAAAGCTTCAAATTCAGCTTCTTCGAACCAGGTTCCCGTCGGATTATTCGGGTTTGCAATGAAGACGAGTTTGGTATTGTCCTGAATGGCAGCCGCCATTGCTTCCAAGTCATGCGAGAAGCCTTTTGCTGGTACTTCGATCGCTTGTGCATTAATGGCTTGAGTCACCAATGCATAAACTGCAAAGGCATGCTGGCTATACACCACCGAATCATTTTCTGAAACGAATGCGCGGGCAAACATTTCCAGTAAGTCGTTTGAACCATTCCCCAAGGTAATCTGATCGTGATTAAAACCAAACTGGGTTTTGATCTGATCTTTCAGGATAAAACCACCACCATCTGGATAACGGCCAATTTCAGCAATTTCCGCAGCGACCGCTTCTTTGACTTTATCTGAACAACCCAGCGGGTTTTCATTTGAAGCCAGTTTGACGATATCAGTAAGACCCAACTCGCGCTCAAGTTCACTGATTGGCTTACCCGGTTGATATGGCTTTAATTTTGAGATGCCTGAATTGGCTGGAACAAACGACATTTTAGACTTCCAATTTTAAGTATAAAACAGTGGTCAGCACCCTCGCCCTGACCACGGATAGCTGACTTAAAGTACAGCTGCAGGATATGAACCAAGCACGCGAACTTCTTTCACCAAAGGACGAATTTCTTCAATGGCTGCTTTCACGTGTTCCTGCTCAATATGGCCTTCAAGATCAATGAAGAACACATAAGCCCATTTTTCAGGAAGTGCAGGACGGGTTTCAATGCTGGTCAGACTGATATTGTGCTTGGCAAACGGCGCCAGAATTTCCAGCAAAGCCCCGGCACGATCATGTGCTGAGATTAGTAATGAAGTCTTGTCATTACCACTTTGTGGCACTTTTTCACGGCCAATCACCAGGAAGCGTGTGGTATTTTCCGGATTGTCCTCGATATTGCTATGCATGATTTCGAGGTCATAGATACTCGCGGCAATTTCAGAAGCAATTGCAGCAGAATGCCATTCATTACGAATACGGCGTGCTGCTTCCGCATTGGAACTTAAAGCGACACGTTCCACACCTGGATAATGAGCATCCAGCCACTTACGGCATTGTGCCAAAGTCTGCTGATGCGCATAAATCTGTTTGATGCTGTCTTTACGGGTATTTTCAGAAATCAGGAACTGATGGTGAATCGGTAATTCAACTTCGCCAATCACATTCAGGTTCGATGTTTTAAAACAGTCCAAAGTATGGTTGACCACGCCTTCAGAGGAATTTTCTACCGGCACCAGACCATAATGGGCACTGCCTGCTTCCACGTCACGGAAAACTTCATCAATGGTCGGTAAAGGACGAACCACAGCATCATGACCAAAGTGCTTGAGTACCGCAGAATGGGTATAAGTCCCGACTGGTCCAAGGAAAGCAATGCTTTGCGGAGCTTCGAGTGCCAGACAGGCCGACATGATTTCACGGAACAGACGTGCCATGGTGGTATCAGACAATGGCCCTTCATTACGTTCCATGACATTACGCAAAACCTGAGCTTCACGTTCTGGACGGTAAAACAGCGGATTCTCTTCTGAGGCAAATTTTGCTTTTGCCACTGCTTCAGCCAAACGTGCCCGACGGTTAATCAATTGCTGAATTTGCTGATCAACAGAATCGATATCTTCACGAATTTTTGCCAAATCAAGAGAAGTCGTGGTGTTTTGATCGTCGTTGATCATTGTTCTGTCGCCCTTCATAAACCTTATCTGTTCAGTATAACAATAGTGAGCTTTCAAATGTTACGCAATATGGCATTGGTAGACTAAGTCTTAAAAACATACAGTTGATTTTAACCGTTTATCGCTTTTAGTCATATCTGGTAACATTTACTTCAGCTTTTCTGCTTGATTTACATTATTAAATTGTAAACTTTGCCTGTCCATATTAACTGATTTTAAGGAAGATGAAATATCACTATTTCTTAATCTATATAGCGGTTTTAAACATAAGAAAATTAAAATAATTGCTTTTCAAACGTCATTTTTGAACCATTCATATCTAAGATAGATTTCACAATAAAATGCACACTCTACAATCCCATTTTTAGCGACTTCTCTTTGATTTCACTTATTTTTTACATTAAATCACTACTCACTTACAAAGCAGAGACGATTTTTTAACCAATCACAGATAGTCTAAATTTAAAACAAGCGTTTGGGTGTCAGTCATGCCAAAAAGAATAGCTGTACTTTTGACGAATAATTTTGAAGATCAGGAATATCTTGAACCCGTTGCAGCCTTGCTTGAAGCAAAGCATAGCATCTGTAATATTGAGTTTAATGCAGGAAACGTGGTCTATGGTTTGCATGGCTGTTCTGCAGTGACGATTGACCGGGGCATCGAACAAATCAGTATTGATGATTTTGATGCCTTGCTGATTCCTGGCGGTGAATCTGCAGTTTCCTTATCTACCGATCTCCGGGTGCTGCAGTTTATTCAGGCTTTTAATCAAGCCAAGAAAACCATCTTTAGTTTATGTGATGCATCATTATTACTCTGCGAAGCAGATGTGCTAAAAAATCGAATTATTACCAGTATTCGCGCGCATGCCAGTCGCGTACAACGTGCCGGTGGAACGTATTATGATGCAGAACTGGTGAATGACAATAATCAGTTGATTTCATCTCGTCTACCCAATGATTTACCCATTTTTATTCATGAATGTTTGGATGTTTTAAAATCATAAAGTCTTAAAAAATATTTCCCATCTTGGCTATGCTCTCTCCTACAAAAAAGAGTCCTTCAGGACTCTTTTTTATGGTTGAGCTATTAACGTCCTAACAGCCCGCGAGCCACAATCTCTTTCATAATTTCATTGGTACCCCCATAAATCCGCTGGATCCGCGCATCAACGAAGAAACGTGAAATTGGATATTCAGTCATATAGCCATAACCACCAAATAATTGCAGGAGATTGTCCGCGATTTTCATCTGCATATCGGTAGAAAAACTTTTCAATGCCGCTGCAGTTTCTACATCCAGCTTCCCTTGCATATAAAGCTCAAGATTCTGGTTATAAAAAGCTGCGGTCGCCAATTCATCAATTTTCGCTTGTGCCAAAACAAAACGAGTATTCTGAAATTGACCGATCGCCTGACCAAAAGCCTGACGCTCTTTCACATATTGTGTGGTCACATCAATAGATCCACGAATGGCGCCTAGAGCGGTTGCGGCGATGGCGGTACGCTCACGTGGCAATTCCTGCATCAGGTAAGCAAATCCCTGTCCAAGCTGACCCAGCAATTGCTCCTTTGGCACTTTGACATTGTCGAAGAACAGCTCCGAAGTATCCTGAGCATGCAGACCAATCTTGTCCAGATTGGTGCCTTTTTTGAAGCCTTCCAGATGAGTATCAACCAGCAGCAACGAAACGCCTTTGGCGCGAGCTTGCGGATCAGTTTTGACGGCAAGTACCACCAAATCCGCATGCTGACCATTGGAAATAAAGGTTTTTGAGCCATTTAACAGATAATATTCATCCTGCAAGATAGCGCTGGTGCGCATGGCTTGTAAATCTGAACCTGCGCCTGGCTCGGTCATACCGATCGCACCGACCACTTCACCGGTCACCATTTTTGGTAACCAGTATTTTTTCTGTTCTTCGGTACCGATATGCAGGATATACGGTGCTGCAATATCGGAATGACAAGACAGACCTGTGGCAATGGCACTGTATCCGGCACGTGCAGATTCTTCGATCAACATCAATGAATAATCGGTCGGCACCCCATAGCCACCATATTCTTCCGGAACATCGACACACAAGAAGCCATTTTCACCGAGTGCATTCCAGACTGAACGCGGCATCAGACCTTCACGTTCCCACTGGTCATAGTACGGCGCAACATGTTCGTTCATAAAGCGTTTAAAATTATCGCGGAATAATTCTAGATCGGCATCGTAAGCAAGCATTCTATTGTCCTTGTTGTTTATCATTTTAGTTTCCTTTTCACAGACTAGCGACTTTCATGCTTCCTGTCATGTGCCGGCATTCATCTTTTTACTAACTTCACAGTCAATAAAAAAGGAAGCCGAAGCTTCCCTTTTAGACACGAAAAACAGACTCAAACTTAGTGAGCGTTATTGCCTTCTTGCGCCATTTTTTCATCAATTTCTGCAGGATTCGCTAAAGCGTAGTTCAGCTTGTCCATATCTAACTGGCCCACCCATTTCGCAACCACTAAAGTCGCCAAAGAGTTACCGACCAGATTGGTCAAGGCACGTGCTTCAGACATGAAACGGTCGATACCGAGAATCAATGCCAGACCTGCAACAGGAATATTACCTACAGCAGCCAAGGTTGCCGCCATCACAATAAAGCCTGAACCAGTCACACCTGCCGCACCCTTAGATGAGATCAGGAGTACCAGAAGCAGCGTAATCTGATGAGATAAATCAAGTTGCGTATTGGTTGCTTGTGCAATGAAGATCGCAGCCATCGTCAAGTAAATCGACGTACCATCGAGGTTAAATGAATAACCAGTTGGAATTACCAGACCTACCACTGATTTTTCAGCACCGGCAAGTTCCAGTTTCTTCAACATACGTGGCAGTACTGACTCTGAAGAAGACGTCCCCAGTACAATCAGAAGTTCTTCGCGAATCAGGCGGATCATCTTCATGATGCTGAAACCAGCAAAACGCGCAATTGAGCCTAATACGATGAAAATAAACAGTACGCAGGTGATATAGAAACAGATGATCAACTGTGCCAGCTGAGCAAGAGAACCAATACCATATTTACCAATTGTAAATGCCATCGCACCAAATGCACCAATTGGAGCAAGTTTCATGATCATATTCACGATGTTGAAGAACACATGTGAAATCTGGTCGATGAGTTTCAGGACTGGCTTGCCTTGATCACCGAGCTTATGCAGTGCAAAACCAAAAATGATCGCGAACAATAGAACCTGCAGGATTTCGCCTTCCGCAAATGCACCCACAACCGTATTTGGAATAATGTTCATCAGGAAATCGATGGTCGATTGTGACTCACCTGAAGTGACATATTTACTGATGCCACTGGTATCCAGTGAAGCAGGATCAACGTTCATGCCCACACCAGGCTTCACAACGTTAATCACGACCAGACCGATGACCAACGCAATCGTGGAGACGATTTCGAAGTAAAGTAAAGCAACACCACCAGTTTTACCCACTGATTTCATGCTTTCCATACCCGCAATACCGCTGACCACGGTACAGAAAATCACCGGTGCGATGATCATTTTGATCAGGCGGATAAATGCATCACCCAGCGGTTTAAGCTGTTCACCCAAGCCAGGAACATACTGTTCTACACCATTGATAATTTGCGTACCACTCGGCGAGAAATGCCCGACCAGAATACCTGCAATAATAGCCACAATCACCTGAAAATACAGTGACTTATAAATCGGTTTTTTCGCCATAATAAATCTACTTGAACGATATCTGAAAATAAAAAGACCATTTTGAGAAATGCACTGATCTGTTCATCTGCTCTGAAGATGAACTGGATCAAATCTCAATAGGCTCAAGAGAATGTTCAAAATGAAAATCAGCCACGCATTCAATCTGACGCGCAGCATCAGACCAAAGTATTAAATGGGAGAAAGAGATTAAGAAAACTTAAACAAACTCTAAAAATTATCTGAATTTTACTGAAAAATCCCATTAAATGTGCATAAAGTCTTATGCAATTGCCTGCTTTTTGCTCGCATTGAATTAGACATTAGTCGATAATCAGATTTAAATGCCTGTTTTCCGTATACTGAAAGCTTTGTTAATTTTAGACCCTCCTCATTGACCCCAATATTTGCTGCAAGCTGTATAAGTTATGAATACCAAAAGAAATATTTATAAAGATTTCGAACATCCCTTTGCCCAATATGTACGCATCGTGGGGAAAGGAAAAAATGGCGCCCGCTCCCTCAGCTATGATGAAGCCTATCAAGCCTTTAGCATGATTCTGAAAGATGAAGTGCTCGATGTGCAGCTAGGGGCGTTCTTGATGTTATTGCGGGTCAAAGAAGAGTCTGTAGATGAGTTAGCCGGTTTTGTTCAGGCCACACGCGACCAGCTTGACTTTAAGCAGCTGGATGTCGATCTGGACTGGTCCTCTTATGCAGGCAAGCGCAAGCATTATCCATGGTTTATTCTGGCAGCACTGACGTTGGCCAAGCATGGTTATACTATTGTGATGCATGGTGCCGCTGGTCATACCATGAACCGGGTTTATACCGAACAAGTGTTAACTTGCTTAGGCTATCCAATCTGTCAAAATGATGATGAAGTGGAGCAGCAATTACAGCAACGACATTTTGCCTATATCCCGTTAGAGGTAATTTCTCCGATTCTGGCAGATCTGATTGGCCTACGAAATGTAATGGGACTGCGCTCCCCGATTCATACGCTGGCTCGTTTAATTAACCCGTTTAATGCCAAAGCAACGCTGCAAGCAATTTTCCATCCGGCGTATCGGGGTTCGCACCAACAGGCGGCTTTCCGCTTAGGTTATAAAAATAGTGCGGTGATTAAAGGTGAAGGGGGCGAATTTGAGCGTAATCCGGATGCCAAAACTTTGATCTGCGGTATTAAAGATGGCGAACTGTACGAATATGAACTACCGAAACTGACTGACAATCGTAGTCCGGTTGAGGAAGAACTGGATCTGGCCTTATTTAAAGCAGTATGGGATGGTCAGCAAAGCCATGAATATGGCGAGATTGCGGTTACGGAAACCATGGGCATTGCGTTGTATAGCATGGGTGCATGTAAAAGCTATGAAGTTGCGATGCAAAAAGCCAAAGAATTATGGGTGAATCGTCACACCGTTTAAACTTTGAAATGTGTAGAAAAAAAGCATTGTTCCTTCATTGAACAATGCTTTTTTAAATATCTTTCGACTGACTCGACCTCAGTGCTTAGACAAAACGAATTGGCTTGAATTCCGGTTCATTCTTGTGATGATCATCATCACATTCCTCACCCTCTTCTTTAGTACCGCGATCGATATAACCGCTGCGCTCATTTTCAGGCAGGTTTTTCATTTCCCAGGCATACACTGCCTGCATACAGGTCTGACGCTGTTCTGGTGTCAAGGCTACACCGTTTGGCCACTTTCCAATTTCGACTGCTGTTCTTAGACGTTCAACAATCTCAGGATTGAGTACGGCAAGCATTTGTTCAATATTCATGATTTAATCCTGCTTAAAATAATCAAAGTCCTGATTCCACCCCAGTTTGGTTCGACAGGCATTATAAAAGTCATAACCCGGTGGATGCAGAAGATTCAGTTTAAAGGGATGCTTGCGAATATGGACGCTATCGCCCACATTCAAAGACACACTGTGTTGTCCATCCGCACTAACCATCGGCAGTACGCGATTTTCACGAATCAGTAATTTAATTTCACTATGTCCACCGACCACAATCGGGCGTGAAGACAAGGTATGCGGATGCATCGGTACCAAGGCAATCGCATCCATACTTGGATGTACAATCGGGCCACCACCAGAAAGCGCATAAGCCGTAGAACCAGTCGGCGTAGAGACTATCAGGCCATCGCTGTGCTGACGATAGACATATTGTCCATCAATATTCAGTTCAAAATCGATCATATGTACCGATTTCCCTGAATGTAGCACCACATCATTTAGAGCAATGGCATCGTAAATCACTTCACCTTTGGAGCGAATTTCGACTTCGAGTAAAAAGCGTCGCTCAGTCTGAAAGTCACCCTTTAATACCTGATCCAGCTTGAATATCACTTCAGTCGGCTTGATATCCGTTAAAAACCCCAGACGACCACGGTTAACCCCGATCACCGGGGTATTGTACTTGACCAAGGCGCGTGCTGCATGTAATAGCGAGCCGTCACCGCCCACGACAATCACCAGATCCACCACCTCACCCAATAAGGCACGACTGACGGTTTGGGTATTTTGATAGGGAACAAGTTCAGCTGTCGCTGCATCAAAAACTGGGTGTAGGCCTAAATTGAGAAGATGATCGTGAATAAGGCATAAGGTTTCAACCACCGACGATTTATCAGGACGTCCTATTAACCCGATATTTCGAAAGGTCTTATGGGAAATTTGCACCAGTGTCGTCGCTCCGCTACGAATCCTGCTTATCATAACATTAAGCTATACCTGGATGACAATTTATAACAGTGCTTCATAGGTAGGAAATTATTTGAAATATATTCGAATTAAGGAGAAATTGTGGGGTTTCATTTTAATTTTAAGCGCATTTCTTGATTAAATATTGCAAAATAATGAAAAGCTTCGCATGATTAGCACAATTTCACAGGATCTTATAAGTATTTATGAAATCTGAACGTGGCATGGGGTTTCTTGCCTTAATTTTTTCTATTATTGTCATTTCTATCTTTGTAGCATTTAGTATCTATTTGATTAGATTAGACAATATTGTACGCGACAAGTTTGAAGGTCAGCGCTGGGATATTCCGGCCAAGGTCTTCGCACGTCCGATGGAAGTGTACGTGAATGCCCCAGTCAGCCTGCAGGATTTCCAACAAGAATTAAAATTACTCGGTTATAAAAATTCGGATAGTTATACTAAATCAGGCAACTTTTTCACCACGGGTAATACCCTGTATGTGCATACACGCGGCTTTGATTTTGGTGACCGGGTTGAACCGGAACAAATATTGAAAGTCAGTTTCAGCGGTGAACAGATTGCAGAAGTCAGCGCAACCAAACCGTCTTCAAGCGGGATTGCGCGTTTAGAACCTTTATTAATTGGTGGGATTTATCCGCAGCATAACGAAGACCGTGTGCTGATCAAGCTAAATAAAGTGCCTAAGCCCTTGATCGAAGCGCTGATCGCGACCGAAGACCGTAAGTTCTATGAGCATCATGGGGTTTCACCGCGTGGTATTGCACGTGCCGTAGTCAGCAATATTACCGGTGGTAAACGTCAGGGTGGCTCAACCTTGACCCAGCAGCTGGTCAAAAATTTCTATTTAACCCCTGAGCGCACCTTAAAACGTAAAGTGAATGAAGCCTTTATGGCGATGCTGATTGAATTGCATTATGACAAGAATGAAATTCTAGAAGCTTATCTGAATGAGGTAAATCTCGGCCAGAATGGTAACTACTCCATTAATGGTTATGGTCTGGCATCGCAGTTTTATTTTGGCCTGCCACTGCGTGAACTGAATATTTCCCAGCAAGCATTTTTGGTGGGTTTAGTCCAAGGCCCGAGTCTATACAATCCATGGCGCAATCCTGAAAGTGCGAAAAAACGCCGTGATATCGTCCTGAATAATATGCTGGTGATGGGCTATCTGACTGAGGAACAATATGAAAAAGAAACCGCACGTCCGTTAAATGTCATTTCCAAACCGACTTTAGGCCCTGCCCGCTTCCCGGATTTTCTGGATATCGTACGTCGTCAATTACGCACAGACTATCAGGAAACCGATCTGACCAATCAGGGTCTGCGAATTTTCACCACTTTAGATCCTTTAGCCCAAACCAGAATTCAGGACAGCTTTAAAGAAACTGTGGCGCGTTTAAGCAAATCCAATCCGGGTCGCCTGAAAGATTTACAGGGCGCAGTATTGGTATCGCATCCGGAAAATGGTGAGCTGGTGGCCGCGGTGGGTTCTACTCAAGATTTTACTGGCTTTAACCGTGCAGTCGATGCCAAGCGTCAAGTCGGTTCCCTGTTAAAGCCTGTGATCTACTTGAGTGCACTGGAATCGAACCGTTATCACTGGGCGAGCCCGATTGAAGACAGTGAAATCAGCATCAAGAGTGACGGCAAAACCTGGACACCAAAAAACTATAGTGGTCGCGGACATGGTGTCATACCAATGTCACAAGCCTTATCGCAATCTTATAACCTGTCCACTGTGCGTTTAGCACAAGAATTTGGCCTGTCCACCTTTATTAATCATCTGAAAAAATTTGGTGTAACCTCAGATATTCCATCTTATCCATCGATTTACTTGGGTGCGGTAGATATGTCCCCGATGGAAGTGATGAACATTTATGGCAACTTCGCTACAGGCGGCTTTAAATATCCAACCAAAGCGATTCGCTCTGTGGTGGATGCCAACGGCCGCTCTCTGGATCGTTATAGCCTGAGTGTACAACCGACCATTGATCCGGCTTCAGCTTATGCCCTGAATTATGGCTTACAACAGGTCATGTCGAATGGTACAGGTCGTGCAGCCTATAACAGCTTGCCACGCAGTCTGAATCTTGCTGGTAAGTCCGGTACTACGAATGACAGCCGTGACTCATGGTTTGCCGGATACTCAGGTAATTATATGACCGTGGTTTGGCTCGGTCTGGATGACAACAAAGTCACTGGCTTAACCGGTTCTTCAGGTGCCCTGCCCGTGTGGACCAATGTCATGAAACAGCTACGCCAGAAACCGGTGAATTTGCCACAGCCGAATGAAATCGAATGGCATTGGCTGGATCGTCATACGGGTTTGTTGTCTGCACAAGGCTGTGAAGGCGCCATGTATATCCCGATTTCGCGTCATGCCCTGCCAAATCAGGCGACTGCCTGCGGCATCTCGCACTATGCGACGGAACCTTATGATATTGATTCAGAACCTGCGCCATCTGATGCTGAACAGGATGATATGAGTCGCTACATACAAGAAAGTGAAACAGAAATAGAACGCGATCTTGAGAGCGAAACCCGTATTATCGCCAGTGGAAGTTATAGCCATTAATTGAGTCTATGTTTATGTTAAGAAAAATCCTCCCTGGTTTGCTCATCCTCAGTCTGGTGGGCTGCCAAAGTATCTCTGAGCCAGAAAAGCCAGTTACCCCAGTCAAGCCTGCGACGGAAAAACCTAAGGCAAAAACGCCAGACAGCGTAGTGATTACGCCTTATGACCGTCCTGACATCAAACGTCAGAAAATTGTCATTCCTGAACAGAAGCCGAAAAGCCAAAAGTTTGATGATGGCCGTAATCTGCCGGCTTTCAAGAGTCTGATGCAGCAAACCCAGCAGGCCTATACCAAGCAGCAGTTCGCTCAAGCTGAAGCGTCTGCAACTCAGGCACAGCGACTGGCCCCTCAGGCACCGGAAACCTATTTATACCTGGGCATGATCGCTAACCGTAAAAATCAGCCAGCAAGCGCCGATGCTTTTGCCTTACGTGGCCTGAGTTATGCACAATCTAGTGCCATGAAAAAGCAGCTTTGGCAAGTGCGCCTTAAATCTGCTCAGTTGCGGAAAAATGCCAAAGCGATTCAGCAAGCCCAACAGGCACTCAAAAAGCTTTAAGATAATTTTCCATAGAAACTGACTTACTAATAGAAAGTTTATTTTATAAATAAAGTGTTTAAATATAGCGAATGCCGGCAATGCCATAAGCATGCTGGCTTTTTGCATAATCGAGCTCTTCAGCTTTCATCCCACCCAAAGCAAAAACCGGAATCTGTACCTGCTCTGCCATTTGCTTGAATTGTTCCCAGCCTAGCGCAGGCGTGTCCGGATGCGTTGCGGTCGCCAGTACCGGACTCAGTAAAACAGCTTCACAACCGATCTGTTCTGCATGCATTAAAGCGCTCAGGTCATGACAAGCTGCCAGATAACGATAGCCAGATTTAAGTTCGCCTTGTTTCAAGTCCATCAATTGAGTCTGTTTTAGATGAATCGTGCGAATCGTCTGCTGCTGCAATTCATTCAGTTGTGACCAAAGCTGCTGATTAATGATTAACTTGGAAAGTTGATCTACCGGATATTGCTGTACTTGCATGATCCGTTCAGGCGTTGCTTCCACGCGCCAATACAACATTTGATCTATATCCAGACTTGATAAGATATCCAGATCTTCAGCAATCTTGATGCGCTGCGGCCATTGCAGCTTTTGAATTATGGACTGATTGGCTTTCGGAAAATTCAGCTGACCAAGTTCTTCCCGGCTGTACCAGCGCCAAGGCTGTTTGATTTCAGCCAGTTGAGCAGGCTGTACTAAAGCATGGAAAATATGCAAATTGACGATGAGATCTTCATATTCATGAGAAATAAAATCAGAGGCATGCCAGCGTTCAATATCAACACCGACCTCTTCAATCACTTCACGGCGGCAAGCTTCGACTGGTAATTCACCCTGTTCAACTTTTCCGCCTGGAAATTCATATTTATTGCCCTGATGCTGCTTGGCTTCACGCCAGCCGACGAGAACCTGATTTTGATGAAATAAAAGCGCAATTGCGACATGAATCGTAGCTTTAGTCATGATGTACAGAACCGTTGAAGTTTTACAGATTGTAAGCAAATTAGAGTTTTTTATAAATTGCTCAATATTTCGTTGACAGACCTATTCGATAATGATTATCATTTAAATCAATCCAAAACACACCACGGAGTCGACGGAATGAACGCCCCATTTAGCTTATTTACCCGTAACAATGATACTCACCATGCTTTGCCAATGCTGCACTCCAACAATCTTTTTGCACTGGGTCGTGAAATCCGGATCATGCATGCCGGCGAAGAATACCGCTTGCGTCTGACCCGCAATAACCGTCTTATTCTGACCAAATAATTAAATCAGTTCTAATAATAACAAACGTGGGAAGCAGCAGTATGAATCAGCGCATACTGCTTTTTAATCTTCTGATCATGAGATTTGCTATTCAAGCTTAAAACTCAATAACACTTTAAGTCCGCCCAACACCGACGGCGCATAATCAATTTTAGCTGCATGCAGTGCCATAATTTTCTGGCAAATGGACAAGCCTAAACCTGAACCCTGAGTTCGCGTACCCAAAGCCCGATAAAAACGTTCACCTAAACGTTCCAGCACATCATCAGCAATCCCCTCTCCTGAGTTTTCAATCAGTAACTGTATCTGATGCTGCTCAATAACTGTTCGGATCTCGACCTGTCCCTGTTGCGGCGTATAACGGATCGCATTGTCGACCAGATTGCGAATACAACTAAAAATCAGTTCTGGATTCGCTTCGATCACAGCATCCTCAAGTTTTAGATTCCAATGAATGTCTTTTTCTTCTGCAAAAGGCTGCAAGGCCTGCAAAGCCTCCTGAACCAGATTCTTAAGATTAATCGTTTGCGTTGCTAATTGCCCTGTTCGCTCCGGATCGAGTCGTGCCAGTAAAAGTAAATTTTCCAGTACCTGCGTGCCGCGGTTGACATCATTTTGGATCAACTGTAATGCCTGAGGGAGCTGTGCATCATCTTGATATTTGCGTTTTAAAACCTGTAGACGCATTTGAATCGCAGACAGTGGCGAACGCAGCTCATGTGAAGCATCTGCAGTAAAACGCTGTTCAGCAGCCAGTGATTTCTCCAGCCGGCCGAGCATGGCATTCAGCTGACGAATGATCGGTTGCAGTTCAGTGATTTCAGGGTCAGGTGTTTTAATAGGACTCAGATCCTGAGCAGTCTTGGAACCAATGGCACGCGAAATCTTGTTTAATGGCCGTAACTGGCGTTTGACCGAGACCCTTAGAATCAGCCATTGCACTAGCCATAAAGTGAATAAGATCCCGGCAAAGCCCAAAGTAGTTTGCCAGAGTTCATCGAAACGTACTGAAAGTGGCTGTACGATTTTGACCTGAAGGTCGTCATCTTCCGCAGTCAGTATCCGGATAAAATGACCATTTTCATAAGCAAACTGAAAGCCGTTGTTCTGTGCTTTTGGAATGGTATTAATTAATTCATCATCAATCGAAGTAGTCAGTATCTGCTGATCTAGCAACAAGGCATACTGGATATCGAACTGTTCACTGAGTTCATCGACCTGGGCGTCTTTGGCCTGGGTCACATCGCCAAGCAGCAACTCAGAAATCTGCTCCATTAATTCATCATGCAGCTGACTGGCTTGATAACTGGAAATTCCCAATAACAGCAGCCAGGCCAATATTCCAGCCAATATCGAACTGAACAGCGCATGTTTGATCAGTTTAGTTTGCAAGGAAATAGCAGCTGACATAGGTTTATACCTCAGCCTTATGCATGCGATAGCCCAGACCGCGAATAGTCTTGATCATCTGGCTGCCGATTTTTTTACGCAGCTGATAGATAAATACTTCAATGGCATTACTTTCAATTTCATCACCCCAAGCGTACAGCGATTCTTCCAGCTGTTCACGGGTGACAATATGTTCAGGCTGCTGCATCAGCTTGTATAGAATTTGAAATTCCTTCGCAGTCAGATTCACAGCTTGACCTTCTTTAGTTAGGGTCTTGGCTTGAGTGTCCAGACTGAGATCCTGCCATTGCAGGATATGATTCGGTGTTTGCTGTTTCTGTCTGAGTTGGGCACGAACTCGGGCCGAAAGTTCTTCCAGACTAAAAGGTTTGACCAGATAATCATTCGCGCCTAAATCCAGACCTTCAACCCGGTCATCAATACTGTCTTTGGCCGTAATAAAAATCACCGGTGTATCTTGCTGTTGGCTGCGCAAACTTTTTAGAATGTCATCTCCAGTAGCATTCGGCAGGCCGCGATCCAGCAGAATACAGTCATATTGATGCTGCTCAATCGCTAGGATCGCATGATCACCACGCTCTACCCGATCAATCACATAACCGTCCATTTCCAGCCAAGTCTGGATACTGTCTGCCTGAGACTGATCATCTTCCGCCAAAAGAATACGCATACTCTGCTCCGTTTGCTTCCTTGTTCTATCTTGCCTTGAAAAAGTTCCAGACTCAAAAAAACCACATGCTTTTTGGTAACTTGCATGTGGTTTTTTGTTGCTGTGTTCAAACTGATTTCAGCAAATCAGGCGATATTAGAAGCGAACCTGATCAACCTCAATTTCAACACGTTTTGCCGGCTTATAATCAATGTCGATTTCACCTGTGAGAATTACCGGTGTTTTGGCTGAAATAGGTTTGCCTTGCCAAAGTTCATCATCAATCTCAACAGTTATAGTACCTGTACTGTCGCGGAACTGGTATTTTTCATCACCCACTGCTTTTACGACATAACCTTTGAGCTGAACCTTGCTATCATCTTTCATCGCCAGCGCCTGTTTGACGGTGGTCGATTTAGCAAAAGCGGCCTGATTCACAGCAGTGTCACTACTTGCTATCGTAGCCGTCGCAATAGAACCCATCAATGCAGCTGCCAAAACCGTATTTATCATCATTTTCATCGCAGTTACCTCTTTAAAGTCTTGCCTTGTTTCGATGATGCTATTAAAACAGCCGAAGATGAATTGAATCTTAAGATTACTTCATTTTCAAAATTAATTTAAGGGTACGACTCTCAAGACTTCTTCAAGCGTGGTCACACCTTCCAGAATCTTGCGCGCCCCGGCAATTCTGAGCGGCTCTACCCCTTCTTTTTTCGCCTGCTGACGCAGCTGGTTCAGATTAGCATCGGCACCAATCAGCTGTTTAGTGGTCAGACTCAGTGGCATAAACTCATAAATCCCAATACGGCCTTTATAGCCGGTATGCCGGCATTCTTCGCAGCCCACCGCCTTAAAGACAAATTCCGGTCGCGGCAAAGGATAATCGGCTGCCAGATGCTGCCATTCCTGTTCATTCAGGAAGCTTTCCTGCTTGCAATGCGGGCAGAGTTTACGCACCAGACGTTGAGCCAGAACACCCAAGATGGTTGCTGCTGTCAAAAATGGCTGTACGCCCAGATCATGCAGACGGGTCAGACTCGACGGCGCATCATTGGTATGTAAAGTTGAGAGAACCAGATGACCAGTCAATGCTGCCTGAATCGCCATATTGGCAGTATCCTGATCACGAATTTCCCCGACCATGATAATGTCCGGGTCCTGACGCATTAGTGCGCGCACGCCGTCAGCAAAACCGAGATCAATACCATTATTGACCTGCATCTGGTTAAAGCTGGGTTCCAGCATCTCGATCGGGTCTTCAATGGTACAGACGTTGACCTGTTCAGTCGCCAGCTGCTTCAAGGTTGAATAAAGCGTAGTAGTTTTACCGGAACCCGTTGGGCCTGTCACCAGAATAATGCCATGACTATGACTGGTCAGATTGTTCCAGTCATTCAGCAGATGACCTTCAAAGCCAAGTTGCTGAAAACTTCTCACCAGCACTTCCGGATCGAAAATACGCATGACCAGTTTTTCACCGAATGCCGTTGGCAAGGTCGACAAACGCAATTCTGTTTCCTGTCCTTTGGGTGTACGGGTTTTCAGTCGGCCATCCTGTGGCTTACGTTTTTCCGCCACGTTCATCCTGCCCAGAATCTTGATTCGAGAAATGACGGCGGTCAAGGTATTGGCGGGCATGTTGTAAATCGTATGCAGTACGCCATCAATCCTGAAACGGATCTTACCCGTATCTTTACGCGGTTCCATATGAATATCACTGGCACCTTGTTCAAAGGCAAATTGCAGCACCCAGTCCACCAGTTTGACAATATGCTGGTCATTGGCATCCGGATTCTGGGAATCGCCCAATTGCAGCAAGGCTTCGACGCCCTTATTTTCTCGGTCATAGGCAGAAGATTTTTGTGAACCACTGACTGCGCGACTGACCTGATAATATTCAGTAATATAACGTTGTAACTGTTCCGGATTGAGTAATACCCGTTGTATTTTTTTCGGGGAAATATTTTGCTCAAGATTCGACACCCATTCGGTTTTATAAGGCTGATCCGTAGCGATCAGAACTTTGTCTGCCTGTATTTCTACTGCCAGAATACGGTTGCGCAGTGCATATTCCTGCGACATGACATGGGTCAATGCCTGTACATCAGCTTTGAGCGGATCAATGATATAGAACATCAATCCGGTTTTTTCTGCCAGCCACTGACATAAACGGTTCAGGGTCAACGTCGTTTGAGGATGGGACTGATCGACCAGATTAAAGTTGGCAATCCA
Organism: Acinetobacter lwoffii; assembly: GCF_002321025.1. Classification (GTDB taxonomy): domain Bacteria; phylum Pseudomonadota; class Gammaproteobacteria; order Pseudomonadales; family Moraxellaceae; genus Acinetobacter; species Acinetobacter lwoffii_Y. Next base: position 9,629 of record NZ_DCLL01000039.1, on the reverse strand, counting down.
CTGTAAAGGGTGCCATTTTAATTGTTCACGTTGCCGATGAGTGGTCTGTACCAGCATCCGGTCGCGTTCACTGATTTTACCGTCTTTAAAGAGTTGGTCTAGACACCATGCCGTATCAATTTCAAAGTCAAATTTCATTATTATCAGTCCCCAAACTTGCCTCCACTATAACAAGTTTTTGCAGTTTTTCGCATGCTCCCGACCTATCGAATGTACGTTTCTATTTCAATCTCAAAAAGAAAGTAAAGAATGGATTTGATCACTACTGCAACATTTTTGATCTATGCAAACCTGATCTCATCACATATATTTTTAAATAATCAACTCTTAGCTTGCTGAGGTCACAGATGGATTTGACTGCGGTTCCCCTGCATGCGCATTCTTTTCATGAACTGCTCACGATACTCACCTCGGCATTGGGCTGCGGCCTATTGATTGGTCTGGAGCGGGAACGACATAAACAACGTGAGCAGCAACCGAGTTTTGCCGGCTTACGTTCCTTTGCAATCTGTGCTTTATTGGGTGCACTGTGTTTCCTGTTTGGAATCGTGATTGCTGTAATAGGTGCTTTGATCGTGGGTGGTATGGTCATTTTATCCATCAAAAATCAGCCAGATGACCCGGGCATTACCACAGAGCTTGCATTTGTGATGACCTATTTTATTGGCGCCATGTGTTTGTGGAATATTCCTCTGGCAGCCGGTCTTTCTGTGCTCTTAACCGGTATTTTGATGGCCAAACATACCATGCACAATATTGCCGGAAAATGGATTAAAGAAGCCGAATTTAGGGATGGACTATTATTACTGGCCTTAATTTTGATTGGTCTGCCGCTGACCCCTGACCGGCCTTTTTGGGGCGAAGTGCTTAACCCTTATCTTATTTTAAAATTACTGACCTTAATTTTAGTGGTACAAGCTTTGGCGCATATTGCGAAACGCTTTTTCTCGACTAAAAATGCCCTGATGCTGTCCTCCATCGCTTCCGGTTTTGTTTCCAGTACAGCCACCATCGCACAGTTGGGCTTACAGGTCCGTAAAGGTGAAATGGATGCACGATCGAATGCCGGCGCCGCGCTGATGTCCTGTATCTCGACTATTGTTTTATTATTGATAGTGGTTGGAGGTGTATCGTGGAGCTGGCTTAAAATCCTGCTCTTACCGTCTTTAGTTGCCGTAATCCTTCTGGCAGCCTGTGCATTTTTATTACTGCGCAAGGCGAAACCGGCTCCGAGCATGGAATCATCAGACAGCCAAATGTTCAGCTTAAAAGAAGCGGTGATTATTGCAGTCACATTAACATTGATTCAGGCTGGAGTTTACGGACTGGAGGTCTGGCTCGGGGATGCCGGCTTACTGGCCGGGACCTTACTCGCCTCCCTGTTTGAGATTCATGCCGCGATGGCCAGTGTCGTCGTTCAAGGTGATCCCTCCAATCTACGTTTGATTTATGCCCTGCTTTTAGGTCTGGGTGCTCATGCCTTGGCCAAGTCAGCCAATGCCGCTTTGACCGGTGGCTGGAAGTTTGTCCTTTATTTTGCGCCTGTGCAGATTTTGCATATGGCGGCGTTGATCGGCTTGCTGTGGTGGAACCTATAATCTAGGAAGGAATATGCTAGATAGCAACAATTAGCACTTGCTGAGCATGAATTTTGAAATGAAGATCAACGTTTGCAAACTTCATCCCATATACCCGTTCTTCATCTTCCTGATATGCAGGTCTTGGATCTAGAGATAAGACAGCTTCCAGTTCCTGAATAGTCTGCACAGAAATTTTTCCATTTCCTAGTAATTGTTGCTTTTGCTGCTCCGCTTCATCGCTCCAAATGACGGTTTTACGTGATGGTTCATCCTGTGCATAACCGCTTTGTGCTTCAACAATGGCATCCGAATATTGAATATAAGGTTTGATATCGACAATTGGTGTGCCATCGAGCAAGTCACTCCCTGTCACATACACCCGAACATGCTTGCCCACCTTTCTCACTTCCTTGAGTTTGACCACAGATAAACCTATCGGTGATGGACGATACATGCTGCGTGTCGCAAACACGCCTATTTTCTTGTTACCGCCCAAACGCGGCGGACGCACTTGTGTACGAAACTGGCTGTTGTGCTGGTTTTTATTGTCATGAAATTGCCAGACCAGCCAAAGATGACTAAATTCTTCAATCCCCTCAAAGGCGAGCAGATCATTATAGGGCCCGACCATTTCGATATAACTTTCGACCTGAACCAGATTCGGCTGACGAGGAATACCAAATTTTTCTTTATAGGGAGAACGCATATAACCAATAATCGGTAGCGTCAGTTCAGTCATCATCACTTTTTTTGATAAGCTCAATTAAATATATTCAGTTTATCGAGAATGAATTTAGATTAGAATAGCAAGCTGTTCTAATTTGATAATTTATTGAGACCTTTAATGGCTGCTTTTAACGTCGAAAAGATTACTCACGTCCACCACTGGAATGATACTTTATTCTCTTTTAAAACGACTCGTGACACTGCTTTGCGTTTTAAAAACGGTCAGTTTGTAATGATCGGCCTTGAAGTCAATGGCAAGCCTTTAATGCGCGCATATTCAATTGCAAGCGCCAACTACGAAGAAGAGTTAGAGTTTTTCTCAATTAAAGTGCCTGATGGTCCACTAACTTCGATTTTGCAGAAAGTCAAAGTCGGCGATGACATTTTAGTTTCTAAAAAGCCGACAGGTACATTGGTACTAGATGACTTAAACCCTGGTAAAAATCTTTACCTGCTTTCTTCTGGTACAGGTCTTGCACCGTTCCTGTCGACTATTCGCGACCCTGAAACTTATGAGCGTTTTGAAAAAATCATCGTAGTTCACGGTACCCGTTTCATTTCAGAACTGGCTTATCAAGATTTGATCCTGAATGAAGTGCCAAATCATGAATTCTTCTCTGAACTCGGCGCGAAAGAAAAATTGGTATATTACCCAACCGTAACCCGTGAAGAATATCCAAACCAAGGTCGTGTAACGACTGCGATTGAAACCGGTGAACTGTTTGAAAAAATCGGTCTGCCACGTTTCAACCCGGAAACTGACCGTGCCATGTTATGTGGTAGCCCGGCATTCCTAGATGACGTTGCTGCGCTTCTTGACCAACACGGTCTGAAAGAATCTCCAAAAATGGGCGTTCTAGGTGACTACGTGATTGAACGTGCATTCGTAGAAAAATAAGATTTTCTAAAATAAAAAACCGGACTTTTAAGTCCGGTTTTTTATTGGAATAATCACTAAATAATTAACGATCACGACCTTCCTGATTTGCAGAACCTGAACAGCCTGCGCCACCTGCAATGATGAAACCCGTTTGCGCTTTACATGAACCAATCATACGGCCATGAGAGTCAAATGTAGTCACTGACGATGCGCAGCCCGTCAATATAACAGTCGCTACGAGTGCAATAAGTGCTGATAATTTCATGATCTTCCCCTTTATTATTTACGGTTTTAAATTAATCTGATTTTGGCTTGGTGGCGTTGGTAACAGGCCTGTAGCAGCATTTGGCGTATTGTAATTCACACCCAAGGCATCGCCTGAACCACTACAATGTGCGCTCGCGATTGAAAGTAGGCCACGCGTCGCCATACATGAACCGATGATTTTTCCTGTTGCATCATAAGTCACGACTTTGGAACTACAAGCGGCTAAACCCGATATTGCCAATATTGAAAAAATTTTAATTAAATTCACATTAACCCTCGTAGAATATAAAAATAAATTATTAAAATTTATGTATATTTTATGAATTTCGCCAGAGATTCTAATTTAATTTATTAATTTGTAAAGCTTTATTTTTCACATATTATACAAATAAAAAGAAATAAAAAGCTGCCCTTTAGGACAGCTTTAAATATAAAAATTAGCTGGATTTATGTTTTAGTGATCTTTCTTCAAGAGACTGCTTAATCACTTGATAACCTGATGTGATGCCGAGTGTTGCGATAATTACAGCCACAATAATATCTGGCCAAAGACTGCCTGTACCAAATACGCCTACGGCTGCCAAAATGACCGCAAAGTTGCCAATTGCATCATTGCGACTACAGAGCCAGACCGACCGCATATTGGAATCCCCCTCACGAAAAGCATAAAGAATGGCTGCTGTAAAAACATTTGCCACTAGGGCCAGCACGCCAATCAGGCCCATTGTCAGTGCTTCAGGTGGAATGCCTTGCAGATAGGCGTAAATCACTTTGCCAATAACCACCAGACCAAACAATGCCATGGTCATTCCCTTCACCAAAGCGACTGTTGCCCGCCAATACAGACTCGCACCGAGTACAGCCAAAGAAATTCCGTAATTGACCGCATCTCCAAAGAAATCTAGCGCGTCTGCCCACAAGGCCGATGAATGTGCATATGCACCACCGATCAGCTCCACTACAAATAAAGTCAAGTTCACCAGCAAGGCAATCCATAGCGCTGTTCTAAATTTGCTGTTGGGCTTGATGGGTGCCGGTTCAGGACTACAACTACAAGCCATATCATTCCCCCGATGATTTTTTATCTAAAATACGATAAATTGATTAGAAACTATGGACTAACTCCAAGGTCAAGCATGAGGGAGATATGTCAGTTTATTTGATTTCAGAAATGGCCAAAAAGACTGGTCTAAGCACTGATACCCTACGTTTTTATGAGAAAAAAGGCTTTATTCAGCCGAATTTTCGAGCAAGTAATCAGTATCGTTATTATGGTGAAGACGCCTTAAAAAGACTGCTTTTTATTAAGCGTTGTCGTGCCTTGGACATGTCGTTAAAAGAGATTGAAACCCTGATTCAACTTGAACAAAATCCGGAGCAAGACTGCTGTGCCGTCAACCAATTGATTGATCAGCATCTTTCGGATATTTCAAATAAAATTAAAGAATTACAGATATTTGAACAGCAACTGATTACACTGAGAGAAAGTTGCAATACCCCGACCACGATTGATCATTGCCAGATTTTAAAAACGCTTGAAAACCCTGAAAATGACTGAATATTGAAGAAATTTTATGGACGCTTCCTACTTAAAATAAAACTTTGTTTTACCTCAAAATGGCGTATTTCCGAGTGATTTACTAGGTTGAATCCAAATTCCAGATGATTAGAATAAAACCGTACTTTTTATATGTCTTTCGATTTGATCATGAGCATTACCACTGTTACCGAACTTCTCTCACCTGCTGGCTCACTGAAAAATATGCGCTATGCCTTTGCTTATGGTGCAGATGCAGTCTATGCCGGCCAGCCGCGCTATAGCCTGCGTGTTCGTAATAATGAATTTGACCATGACAATTTAGCGATTGGCATCAAAGAAGCGCACGAACTAGGCAAAAAATTCTATGTGGTGGTCAATATCCAACCGCATAACTCCAAGCTGAAAAATTTTATTCGTGATTTAGCGCCTGTAGTGGCGATGCAGCCAGATGCGTTGATCATGTCCGATCCAGGTCTGATCATGCTGGTGCGTGAACATTTTCCAGAGATGGACATTCACCTATCGGTTCAGGCCAATGCCGTGAACTGGGCAACCGTGAAATTCTGGAAAAATATGGGCCTGACCCGTGTGATTCTGTCACGTGAACTGTCGATTGAAGAAATTGCAGAAATCAAACAGCAAGTGCCCGATATGGAGATTGAAGTCTTTGTTCATGGTGCACTGTGCATGGCCTATTCTGGCCGTTGCATGCTGTCAGGCTATATGAACAAACGTGATGCCAATCAGGGTGCCTGCACCAATGCCTGCCGCTGGGAATATAAAGTGCTGGATGCTAAGGAAGATGAAACCGGTGATGTGATTCCAGTGAAAAATCTGGATTCAGGCTGCTGCTCCAAAGATGCCGACGAACAACACATGCAAGAACAACATCAGTTTGATGAGCCTGTGTTATTGCAGCGGAATGATGAAGATATGTTTGCCGCAGAAGAAGATGAACACGGCACTTATTTTATGAATTCTAAAGATCTGCGTGCAGTCCAGCATGTAGAGCGCTTAACTAAAGTGGGTGTGCATTCACTGAAAATCGAAGGCCGTACCAAGTCTTATTTCTATTGCGCCCGTACTGCTCAAATTTACCGTAAAGCGATTGATGATGCGTTGGCTGGTAAACCTTTTGACCCGTCACTGATGACACAATTAGAAGGCTTAGCGAATCGTGGTTATACCGAAGGTTTCCTGCGCCGCCATGTACATAGTGAATATCAGAATTATGAACATGGTTCTTCCAGTTTTGATCATCAAATTTTCTGCGGTGAGGTGCTGGAACGTAATGGCGATTACATCAAGATTGATGTGAAAAATCGCTTTGTGGTGGGTGACTCACTCGAACTGATGACGACTAAAGGAAATATCATCTTTACTTTAACCGAAATGAAAGACAAAAAAGGTAATCTGATCGAAGACGCCAAAGGTTCAGGTCATATCGTCGAGATTCCGGTTCCGGCAGATGTCGATATGCAATATGCCCTGCTGATTCGTAATCTGCCAAGCTCGACTGCGAATATTTCGGCATCTTCACTGGCTTATCAGGCGAGTTAAATATGGCACTGCTCATTACCGACAAATGCATCAATTGCGATATGTGTTTACCGGAATGCCCGAATGACGCGATTTATGAAGGTGCGAAAGTCTATGAAATTGATGTGAACCGTTGTACTGAATGTGTCGGTTTTTATGAGCATCAGACCTGTGTGGATGTCTGTCCGATTGAATGCATTGTTCCACATCCGGAGTATCGGGAATCACAAGAACAATTACTGGAAAAATTTAAGGGTTTGAATTTATTTAAATCTTAAAAATGAAGCAATGGAATAAATATTGCTTTATGTAAAGACAACCTTGGGGAAAGTATAAAAATAAGGGTTGAAAACAAAAAGTGAGAGGCAAAGAACAGCTGAAAGTGCGTGGGGACACTTTTGGCTGATCCAACAATAAATAAAAAAAAGGAGCTCGGGTGTTAGCGTCCCGAGCTCCTATAAAGCGATAATAATGTATTTATAAGATATAGCACCAAGGTTTTGGGGAACCCAGGTGCTATTTTTTTTATTGTCCTGAACGGATGATGTAATCAAAAGCAGACAATGATGCCTTGGCACCTTCACCGGTCGCGATGATGATCTGCTTATAAGGCACTGTGGTACAGTCACCTGCAGCAAATACCCCTTTGACATTGGTTTCGTTGCGGTCGTTAATCACGATCTCGCCACGGTTGGTTAATTCAACAGTTGTTTCTTTCAGGAAGTCCGTATTTGGCAACAAACCGATCTGCACGAAGATCCCGGCAAGTTCTACTGTGTGCTCTTCATCCGTAGCACGGTCTTTATATTTTAGACCGGTCACCTGTGCACCATCACCAACCACTTCTGTTGAGAGGGCATTCTTGATGACTGTGGTATTCGGCAAGCTGTTGAGTTTGTCTTGCAGCACCTGATCCGCACGCAATTTAGTATCAAACTCGACCAGCGTGACATGCTCAACAATACCAGCAAGGTCAATCGCAGCCTCTACACCCGAGTTACCACCACCAATCACGGCGACACGTTTACCCTTGAACAGTGGGCCATCACAGTGCGGGCAATATGCCACACCACGGGTTTTGTATTCCTGTTCACCCGGAACGTTCATCTCTCTCCAGCGTGCACCGGTCGAAAGAATCACGGTTTTCGATTCCAGTTTGGCACCATTCTCTAACGTCACTTCCACCAGACCATTGGCTGTTTCATCTGCACCTTTGATGTTGGATACCCGTTGCAGGTTCATGATGTCGACACCATATTCACGCACGTGGGCTTCCATCTCGGCTGCAAACTTCGGACCTTGAGTTTTCTGTACCGACGTGAAGTTTTCGATGTCCATGGTATCCATGACCTGACCGCCCATGCGTTCAGCCACAATCCCGGTTTTAATGCCTTTACGTGCTGCATAGATTGCAGAAGTATTACCCGCAGGGCCGCCACCAATCACCAGGACATCAAAGGCTTCTTTGGCATTCAGCTTTTCAGCATCTTTGGCAGCGGCATTGCTATCCAGTTTGGCAATGATTTCTTCCAGTGTCATACGACCCTGACCGATATGCTGGTTGTCCTGGAATACCATCGGTACTGCCATGATCTTGCGTTCTTCTACTTCGTCCTGGAAGAAGGCCCCATCAATCATGGTCGCTGTAGTCCCCGGGTTATAGATCGCAATCAGGTTGAGTGCCTGAACCACATCCGGACAGTTATGGCAGCTTAACGATACAAATACATCGAAATTAGATTGAACACCCAGGCTCTTAATATTCGCCAGAACTTCATCAGAGACTTTTGGTGCATAACCTGAAGTTTGCAGCAATGCCAGAATCAGCGAAGTAAACTCATGACCCATTGGCAAGCCTGCAAAGAACACACGCGGTTCCTCACCTTGTTTGACAATCCCAAAACTTGGCGCACGTGCATTGGTCCCATCAAAGCGTGCAGTCACCAGATCAGACAGTGCAGCTACTTCGGAAACCAGTTCCTGAATTTTGGCTGATTTATCAGAATCATCTAAAGTCGCGACCAGTTCAATCGGGCCTTCTAGGCGTTCTAATAAGGTTTTAAGTTGGGCTGAAGTATTTTGATCTAACATTGCTAACGTCTCCAAAGGAGTAAATGTTTATTTGATAACAGGATATTAAATGAATTGAATAAATAGGTAAAACAGTTTGTTTTTATTTTATTGATCGGTATTTTAGATTATTAATCCAGTTATAGACTTTATGCTGCCTTGTTTTTATTTTTGGGCTATATAGAGCAAGTTGAATAGGTTGTCTTAAAAATAGCGTTGAAATTCCATCAAAAAATGCTCCCTATTCAGGTAATGCCAGGCCAGTCAGTTAAGCAATTGACTGGCATTTTTTTTAGGCTCTAGACTAGCAAAATGATTATGTTAGTCTAGAATCATGATAGAAAACAGTAAATTAAGTCACTACAAGATTAAAAAAATTATTCAATGCTTTTGTGTTGATATTCCTGCTTCCAAAACAGCCTTATTACTCAATTTAAATCGTAATACGATTAACTATTGGTACATGCTTTTTAGAGAAACTATCTATGATCATCAAACAGATTTAGGAGCTAAGTTTGTTGGTTCAATAGAAGTAGATGAAAGCTATTTTGGAGCGAAAAGGCAACGTGGGTTTCATGGAAAGTTAAAGCGTGGTCGTGGGACTCTAAAACAGCCAGTATTTGGAATATTCGAACGTAATGGGCGCGTCTATACTGAAATCGCACCTGACTGTAAAATGAAGACTTTACAAGAGGTTATCATTGGTAAAGTTTCACTTGAGAGTGTGATTTATAGTGATGGATGGCGTGGCTATAATGGTCTTGTTGATGTGGGTTATTCAAAGCATTTTAGGGTAAATCACGGAGCAAATGAGTTTGCTAGAGGAGAATGTCATATAAATGGAATAGAATCATTTTGGAGCTTTTGTAAAAGAAGGCTAGCAAAGTTTAACGGCATATCAAAAGAGTACTTTGATTATCATCTTAAAGAAACTGAATGGCGTTGGATGAGGGAACCTAATGAGTTAGCAACTGAGCTGTGGAACCTCATTAGGTAAAATTAAGTGTAAATCTGCTAGTCTAGAGCC
>NZ_DCLL01000047.1 GCF_002321025.1 Acinetobacter lwoffii | reverse complement strand
CTTGCCGCTTGAATCCGCCTTTTTAATTATAACAAGACTGAAAATTAATGGATAATTGGTGTTTTCATTGATGATGCACTTTTAAATATGCCTAGAATATCATCCTAAAAAAACCGCCTCGAAAGGCGGTTTATGTTTGAAAGAATTACTTCAAGAAACGTTGATAACCCAGATTATTGGTAATTTCCTGATATGGATAGTTAATCGTTTCGAGAGTTTCAACCAAGCCATCCGGATTCTGTTGTGCATCGGTTGCTTCAAGACCCACCAGAACACGTCCTTCAGCAGCGCCGTGGTTACGGTAGTGGAATAGGGTAATGTTATGGGTTGGACCAAGACGTTCAAGGAAAGTCAATAATGCGCCAGGGCGCTCCGGGAATTCCACTCGGAACAGGCGTTCATTTTCAATGTCGGCATGACCGCCGATCAGGTAACGGATATGCAGTTTGGCCACTTCATCATCAGACAGATCGTCAACGTCATACTGGAATTTTAAGGTCTCATAAATTTCCTGACGTTCTTTCTCACCATTTTTTAGACTAATACCCACAAAGACCTGTGCCGCAGAAGCATCGCTGGCACGATAGTTAAATTCAGTGATATTACGGCCTTGTAATGCGCGGCAGAAGCTCAGGAATGAACCTTTCTGTTCTGGAATGGTCACGGCAAAGATTGCTTCTTTACGCTCACCCAGTTCGGTACGTTCAGCGATATAACGTAAACGGTCGAAGTTCATGTTGGCGCCGCAGACAATCGACACCATGTTTTTCCCTTCGATGCCATGTTCAGCCACGTATTTTTTGATGCCGGCCAGTGCCATTGCACCAGATGGTTCTACAATACTACGGCATTCGTCATAAGTGTCTTTAATCGCTGCACAGACTTCATCCGTATTCACCAGCACCACATTCGGTTCTACGATCGGGCCTGAATTGTCCGACTTTTGCAGACGAATCACATCAAATGGTTTTTCACCAATTTGGGCTACGGCTGTACCATCAGCAAATAAACCTACAGATGGAAGAATCACACGTTCATTGGCTTCCAGTGCTGCTTTTAAACAGGCAGATTCATCGTATTCCACTGGAATAACTTTGACGTGGGGTGCAACATCACCTAGGTAGGCTGCGACACCTGCGATCAGGCCACCACCGCCCACTGCAACAAATACATAGTCGACATCGCGCCATTGACGCAGAATTTCATTAGCAATCGTACCTTGGCCAGCAATCACCAGTTCATCATCATAAGGCGGAATGAAGGTCATGCCATCTTCTTGGGCACGTTGAATCGCATACTTGTTGGCGACATCAAATGAATCACCATGTAAAACCACTTCTCCACCGAGACGTTTAACCGCCTGTACCTTGATATCCGGTGTGGTTTTAGGCATCACAATAATCGCGCGAATACCCAGCTTTTTCCCTGAGAGTGCCACGCCTTGTGCATGGTTGCCTGCTGAAGCAGTAATAACGCCACGTTCCATTTGTGATTTCGGTAATTGACTAATACGGTTATAGGCACCGCGTAGCTTGAATGAAAAAACCGGTTGTAAATCTTCACGTTTAAAGCGGATATTATTATTGAGTCGTTCGCTAATTCGTGGCGCTGCTTCGAGTGGAGTTTCGATTGCAACATCGTAGACCGTTGCTTGTAAAATTTGTCGAACCAAACGAGACAGCATGTTAATTTTCCATCTAACAGTTTAAAATAGGGGCTTATTGTAACAAACCACACGGCTTTGCGGTTTAAAAAAGCTGCAAAAGTCCAAAATAGTTGAGTGAAGCCATGAGTCTATATGCAACCCAAGATGAGAAAAAACAAGCAGCAGCCAAAGCCGCTTTAAAACACTTGCCAAAAGGGGGCATTTTAGGCGTAGGTACAGGCAGTACTGTAAACTTTTTAATTGACTTATTACCTGAGCTGCAATTGGAAGCTGCGGTAGCCAGTTCAGAAGCAACGGCACAGCGCTTGAAAAAACTCGGCATTGAAGTGGTGGATATGAACTCTGTCAGTGGTCTGGATGCCTATGTTGATGGCGCAGATGAAATTGATCGTCATATGCATATGATCAAAGGTGGCGGCGCAGCGCTGACACGTGAGAAGATTGTTGCCTCTATTGCGAAAAAATTCGTGTGTATCGTTGATGATTCTAAATGGGTTGGACAATTGGGCCGTGAATTCCCGCTTCCGGTAGAGGTGATTCCAATGGCGCGTTCTGCTGTTGCGCGTAAAATCGTATCTTTAGGTGGCGATCCTGCTTATCGTGAAGGTGTGGTAACTGACAACGGTAACGTGATTCTAGACGTGTACAATCTCAATATCCTGAATGCACTTGAGCTTGAAAAAACCTTAAACGATATTCCGGGCGTGGTATGTAACGGCATCTTTGCGATTAATAAAGCAGATATCGCCATTGTCGCGACTGATAACGGAATTGAAGAGCGTACTGCGGTTTAATTAAACTTTCTAGAGAAAATTCCTCTAAATCTCCCTGAGCGAGGTCTTAAAGCACTACTTTAAAACAAGTGCAAGAAGGGAGATTTTTAAAAGCCCCTCTTTGAAAAAGAGGGGTTTGGGGAGATTAAAAAAACTATAATGACCTTATCTGACTTACCCGAAATTCAAATCACTCGAAATGTCCGTTCAACACGGTTACGTTTGCGTGTCGATGCAACGCAGATTCGCCTTACAGCCCCGGTTTTTTGCAGCAAAAAACAGATACGGCATTTTATTGAACAATCTGAAAGTTGGTTGATTAAAACCTGGCAATCCCAGCAAGAAAAAATCGAAAATATTGACCGGACGTTACCGATTGAGCTGCGGTTATTTAATCTAAAAGTACCTGTACAAATCTCTTATCACAGCCAGAAAAACAACTTTATTTTTAATCATGAAAATCTACAGCTTTGGATCAGTGACCGACATCCTGAAGAATATTTAAAAGCTTTCGTGATTGCCTACGCAAAAGAACAGCTTCCCTCATATTTAAATCTCGTCTCACAGCAATGTCATTTGCCTTTTAAAAACTGCAATATTCGACAGCCTAAAACCCGGTGGGGCAGTTGTTCTGCCAAGCATGACATTATGTTGAACAGCGCGCTGGTATTATTTCCTGAACAAGTCACGCGTTATGTCGCTGTCCATGAATTGGTGCACACAAAGCATTTTGATCATAGTCCACGCTTTTGGGCAGAAGTTGCCAAGCATGATCAGCATTTCCAGCAGCATCGTAACGCGCTGAAAAATACGCCGTTGCCATATTGGTGGGGTGCCTAAAAGCATAATTAATGGGTCAAGATAACTCTATTAAAATAGCCTAAGCAAATTAAAAGTTTCATGATCAAAATCGGACTTATCCTACTGATCAATTAAAAAACCAGCAAACCCCAGTGAAATGGTTTAGAAAACCTCAACTTCCTGTCATACTAGGCTCTATAAAGGAAACATTTATTTGAGGTAATCATCGTGATTTCAGTGGGTATTGTGGGTGGTACGGGTTATACAGGCGTTGAACTTTTGCGTCTTTTGCTACGACATCCAGATGTAAATGTAACAGCACTGACATCACGTACTGAAGCAGGCCGTCGTGTAGATGACATGTTCCCGAGCTTGCGCGGTCATACCGATCTTAAATTCTCTGATTTAAGTCTGGATTTATTAAAATCATGCGATGTGGTGTTCTTTGCAACGCCGCATGGTGTCGCAATGAAACATGCCGAAGAGCTGGTTGCTGCAAATACCAAAGTGATCGACCTGGCGGCAGATTTCCGTTTACAAGATCTTGCACAGTTTGAAAAATGGTATGGCATGCAACATGCATGTCCAGAACTGTTAAAAGATTCTGTTTACGGTTTATCTGAATTGAATCGTGAAGACATTAAAAAAGCCAATGTGATCGGGAATCCGGGGTGTTATCCAACCACAGTTCAGCTGGGTCTGGCGCCAGTCTTAAAATCTGCTGAAGCATTGGTGAAACCTGAAAGTATTATTATTGATGCCAAGTCGGGTGTATCAGGTGCAGGACGTAAAGCCAGTCTGGGCATGATTTATTCTGAAAATGCTGATAACTTTAAGGCCTATGGTGTAGCGGGTCATCGCCATCATCCTGAAATTGTCGAAGCACTGGAAAATATTTCAGGTCAAAAAAATGTGTTTGATCATATTTTATTTGTACCGCATTTGGTGCCAATGATCCGTGGTATGTTGTCGACCATCTATATCGATTTAACTGAAGCAGGCCAATCAGCAGATTTACAAGCGCTATATGAGCAGTTCTATGCCAATGAAGCATTTGTCGATGTTATGCCGGCGGGTAGCTCACCCGAAACCCGTTCAGTGCGTGGAGCGAATCAGTTGCGTATTGCCTTGTATAAGCCACAACCAACGAAACTGGTTGTACTGGTTGCACAAGACAATCTGGTAAAAGGGGCAGCAGGTCAGGCTGTACAAAACATGAACCTGATGTTTGGTTTTGCTGAAGACGCTGGCTTAAATAATATTGGTTTATTACCATAAAAAACGTATTAGAACTTCACACACATTTAGATTTGCATTTAAATGTGTGTCTTGATTAAAGCAAACAAGAGATCAAAATGCCGAATAACGAGTCAAATACGACGCTTCCTCAGGAACCCGGTACTAAGAAACCATTCATGAAAGGCAATACCCCCTTAGCCATTGGTGCGGCTGTATTGATCTTAAGCAGTGGCGTACTCGGATATACCGTAGGACATCGTCAGGGTTTGACTGCGGCGGGTTATGATGCGGATGCAGAGCAACTGGTCGATGTGGTACAGACTCAGAAAGCCAGTCTGGAAACACTGAACAAGACGCTGAATACTGCGGTTCAGGAGCGTGATCTGGCGGTCAGCAATGCCAATGATCTGTATCTGGCCATGACCAAGGCACGTGATGAACAGGTGCAGGCCGAAAGTGTGGGAACCATTTATCGCGAGATCTTGCGTCAGCGTGGTGGTTTGGCATTGGCGGTTCAAAACCTGTCGATTAAACCATTACCCGAAAATGCCTTTGAATACCAGATTGATCTGGTTCAGGTCAGTCCAGGCAAAAGTCGTGCCTCAGGTAGTGTGGAACTGCGCCTGATTAAAGGGACTGAAATTCTGGTGGTACCACTGGAAGATAAAAACTTTAATTTTGAAAATTATGAGCGACTCACTGGCCGCTGGACCATGCCGAAAGGCTTTAAACCAGAATTTATTGAAGTGCGTCTCACCGGTGCCAAGCCTGTGATTCGTCGTTTTAGTTGGGAACAGGGCAAAGCAGTCGAAAATCAGTCTGCCACCTTGTCAGAAATTCCGAAAACCGAAGCAAATGCAAATTAAGTGTGAAATATAAATCTTATGCCAAGCAATAAACGTCAAATGTGTTTAAGTGATATTAAAAACTCTTTTAATGAGTCTGGAATTGTTGATTGGCATATCAGCCCACGTTTAGCAAATGAACCCTCTGAAGACGGTGATTCTGACCTAGCTGTACAAACTGCACCGCCAGAACTGAAACGTCCACCGTTGTATGCCGTTGTTTTATTAAATGACGACTATACGCCGATGGAGTTTGTAATTGAAATTTTACAACAATACTTTGCAATGAATCTTGACCAAGCTACACAAGTAATGCTAACTGTACATTATGAAGGAAAGGGTGTAGCTGGGGTCTATCCTCGAGACATTGCGGAGACCAAAGCGAACCAAGTCAATAATTATGCTCGATCACAAGGTCATCCGTTACTTTGCCAAATAGAGCCTAAAGATTAAGGGGGTTACATGCTCAGTCGTCAATTAGAAGTATCACTACGTTTGGCTGTCAGCATGGCTCGTCAAAAGAGACATGAGTTCCTGACCGTAGAACATTTATTGTTAGCCTTACTCGACAATGATTCTGCCGTAAATGCTCTCAAAGCATGTGGTGCCGACATCATCGTGTTGCGTAAGGAATTAGAAGAGTACGTAGAACAACATACCCCTAAACTTGGTGAAAATAGTGATCAGGCACCACACCCGACAGAAAGCTTTGACCGGATCTTGCAACGCGCGATTTTTCACGTGCAATCAAGCGGCGGCGATCGTACTGTAGAAGGTGCCGATATTCTGGTTGCCATGTATTCTGAGCGTGACTCATTTGCAGTCTATCTGCTGAAACGTCATCAAATTAACCGTCTGACCCTGACTCAATACCTATCTCATGGTACGCGTAAAGAAGATGTACAGTCTGAAGAAGAAATCGAAGACCTAGATGGCGAATCGGCATCTTCAGCAAGTTCAGGTCCACTTGAGCTTTATACAACCAACCTCAATGTTGAAGCACAAAAAGGCAAGACCGATCCGTTGATTGGTCGTGAAAAAGAAATCGAGCGTGCTGCGCAAATTCTTTGCCGCCGTCGTAAAAATAATCCACTGCTTGTTGGTGATCCAGGTGTTGGTAAAACCTCGATTGCTGAAGGTCTGGCTTGGTTAATTGTCAATGGTAAAGCGCCAAAACCGCTGGAAAATGCTGAAATCTTCAGTCTAGATATTGGTGCTTTGGTGGCAGGAACCAAATACCGCGGTGATTTTGAAAAACGCTTGAAACAGCTTTTAAATGCGCTGAAAAAGAAACCTGAAGCAGTACTGTTTATTGATGAAATTCACATGATTATTGGTGCAGGCTCGAGTATGGGCAGTACCATGGATGCATCGAATCTGATCAAACCGGCGCTGGCAAATGGTTCTTTACGTTGCATCGGTTCAACCACTTTCCAGGAATATCGTCAAGTCTTTGAGAAAGATCATGCTTTATCGCGCCGTTTCCAGAAAATTGATGTGAATGAGCCATCTATTTCTGAAACTATTGATATCCTACGTGGTCTGAAATCGAAGTTTGAGGATTTCCATCATGTGGAATATGACGATCAAGCCTTAGTGTCTGCGGTAGAACTTTCTGCGAAATTTATCAACGACCGTTTCTTGCCAGATAAGGCGATTGATGTCATTGATGAAGCCGGTGCTCAGCGCCGTCTCAAAGCTGAACAAGATGACAGTTTGATCACCGTAGAAAATATTGAAGACATCGTTTCTAAAATTGCGCGTATTCCACCAAAAACTGTCTCTAAAGATGACAAGAGTGTGCTGGAAAATCTTGAGCGCGATCTGAAACGTGTGGTCTTTGGACAGGATGAAGCCATTGAAGCTTTGGCATCTGCAATTAAACTGTCACGTGCCGGTTTGAAGTCTCCAGACAAGCCTGTAGGTAGCTTTGTTTTTGCAGGTCCAACGGGTGTTGGTAAAACCGAAGTGACCAAGCAGCTCGCGAAACAGATGGGTGTAGAGCTGGTTCGCTTTGATATGTCGGAATATATGGAACGCCATGCGGTGTCTCGTTTAATCGGTGCACCTCCGGGTTATGTTGGTTTTGATCAAGGTGGCTTGCTCACCGATGCGATTCATAAAAATCCGCATTGTGTACTGTTGCTAGACGAGATCGAAAAAGCGCATCCAGATGTGTTTAACCTGTTATTGCAGATTATGGATCATGGTTCATTGACTGATAACAACGGGCGTAAATCTGATTTCCGTAACGTGGTCTTGGTACTCACCACCAATATTGGTGCTGAAAGTATTTCGCGTGTCAGCATTGGCTTTATGGAACAAGACAATAGCAACGACAATCAGGAAGCGATGAAGAAAGCCTTCTCGCCGGAATTCCGTAACCGTCTCGACGGCGTGATTCAGTTCAAGGCATTGCCAAGCAGCATCATTGAAAATGTCGTTGATAAATTCCTGACTGAACTACAAGCACAACTGGATGACAAAAAAGTCATGCTGGAAGTGGATCAGAGTGCACGTGAATGGATGTCGGAACATGGCTATGACCGTTTAATGGGCGCACGTCCAATGCAACGTTTGATTCAGGAACATCTGAAAAAACCGCTGGCTGAGATGATCCTGTTTGGTGAACTTGCTGAAAATGGCGGCAATGTTGCAGTATCGGTGAAAAAAGAAAATGGTAAAGCGGTTGGCTTAAAACTTGAAGTTTTTGAAGACCAGACTGCTGAACCGGCCTAATGAACGAAAAAGATTAAACCCGTGCTTGCACGGGTTTTTTCATGCACTCATATTTTAAATCATTAAATTCATTCATACAGTTCAATAAATAAATTATGGATATTCAAGTTACCAAGCTGTTCACGACATTTTTACTGTTTTTAGTCACGGCATTGATGGAAATTTTAGGCTGTTATTTTCCCTACCTGATTTTAAATCAGGGCAGAAGCCACTGGTTATGGATTCCGACAGCTCTGGCTTTGGCGGCTTTTGTCTGGCTGTTAACCTTGCATCCAGCTGCTTCAGGACGGATCTATGCCGCTTATGGTGGTATCTATATTTTTTCAGCACTGATGTGGTTGCGCTTCGTTGATCAAGTCACACTGTCACGTTGGGATCTGCTTGGTGGCATGGTGGTAATACTGGGCGCATTGATTATTATCTTGCAGCCGCAAGGCTTGGTGCGTTAGCAGAATATAATTTGATCTCACAGCAAACCTCATCAAAAAAGGTAGCTACAGCTACCTTCTTTGTGTTTGGATTTTTTAATTTCAAATCAAACTTGATGTCTTATTTAGTTAGTTTATTTTAATTTGCAATCTTTCTGGGAAATATCCGTTTTATAGGTTTGTGTTTGCGAACTCAGACTGAGTTCAACCTTATAAGGGTTCTCAATCTGATAGCGATGCTCAAAGAAAATTTCACAATTATTGAGTAGATTATTACGAATGACTTTCATCACTTCTTTGCGCCCTAGGTCTTTTTCAAACTGGCTAAAATCGGGCGTAATGATCATGCCTTTCAGTGTGGTTTTATTGGCGCTCAACTGCAACTGCTCAATAATCGTATTTTGATCAATCTGCAACGGTAAAGTTTTGGAATCTTCTGCACTGAGCACTGCGAGTAATTCATTCAGTTCAGCTTTTTTCTGAATTTTAAATTTGCTGTCAATAATATTTTTTTCTTGAAGATATTGGTCAAATTCAGAAGCATGCACCTGTAAGGCGACACTGCTAAAACCTGCCAAGAGTGCCAAAACCCAATATTTTTTTTGCATTGTATAAAATCACTTTTTATTTCATTTCAATAATGATTATAAGAGCTGAGACAAATTAAGCACCAGAGATTGGTGCTTAATTTGTGAAGATTCATCTTAAAAAAATTAGTCTTTTTTCAGATTTTCATTAATCAAGAATTCAACCAAAGCTTTTTGCGCGTGCAAACGATTTTCAGCTTCATCCCAAACTACAGCATTTTTATGGTCAAGCAGATTTTCTGAAATCTCTTCGCCACGATGCGCAGGCAAGCAGTGCATAAACAAGCAATCCGGATGTGCAAGATCCATCAGACGTTCATTGACCTGATAATCTGCAAAGGCTTTTTCACGGATCTTTTGTTCTTCTTCCTGGCCCATGCTTGCCCAAACGTCAGTCACGATCAGGTCGGCATTCACCGCTGCATCTTCAGCAGAAGGAACCAGTTCCACGCAATGCGCAAATTCAGACAGGAATTTTTCTTGTGGCTCATAGCCTTTTGGCGCTGCAATTTTCAGATTAAAGCCCCACATATGTGCAGCTTCAATATAAGAATTACACATATTGTTGCCATCACCGATCCAGGCCACGGTTTTACCTTCGATTGAGCCACGTTGCTCGACATAGGTCTGCATGTCAGCAAGTAACTGGCAAGGATGGTGGTCATCAGTCAACGCATTAATCACTGGAACTTTTGAATAAGATGCAAAACGCTCTACGATATCATGACCGAAAGTACGGATCATCACGATATCCAGCATGCTTGAAATCACACGTGCAGAATCTTCAATCGGTTCACCACGACCTAACTGGGTATCGCGTGAAGACAGGAAAATCGCGCTACCACCAAATTGGCTCATGCCAGCTTCAAACGAAACACGCGTACGGGTACTCGATTTCTCAAAAATCATGCCCATCACTTTACCAACAAATGGTTGGAACACTTCATTGTTATGCTGTTTGCGCTTAAGCTCAATTGCGCGTTGCAAAATCTGGTTAAGTTCTAAAGTTGATAAATCGCGTAAGGTGAGAAAGTGACGGAGAGCCATTCGTTACTCCACAATAATTGCCGAAAAACTCGATCAACAATCAGTTGTTGGTTAGTTTAAGAAAAAATACGGAATCGGCTAATATACTATAAGCAATGAAAAATGCAAAAAAACTAGACTTTTTGATGACCGTCTAAAAAGCGATCCACACAATAACTGATGTATTTGTCGATTTCCTGATCATCTTCCTGTACCGGAATTCCCATCAGAATACGCCATTCCAGATTGCGCAAAATACCAAAATACAGCTGCGCCGAATATTGCGGATTCTCGCAATGCAATAAACCTTGCGCATCTGCCTGTTCTAAAGCCGTGGCAATGGCACTTTGTACATGCACTGGGCCTCGCTCATGAATATGCTGGGCGAGTTCAGGATTGCGTTGACTCTGTTCCAGTACCAGACGCATAAAGGCCGAATTTTCCGGTTGCATGATCTGGTGATAAAAATTGAGCAAAGTGTGGACTAAATAACTACGAAAATCTAGTGCCATCAGTTCGATTGGAATACTGATATCTTCAAAAAACTTGATACGACGATAATCGCAAATGGCTTTAAACAAGCCTTCTTTATTGCCAAAGTACTTATAAATAGATGCTTTAGAGCCACCGGCATGCTGAACGATATCATCCAGAGACACAGCATCATAACCTCGTTCCAGAAATAGCTCGGTTGCACTGATCAGCAGCGCAATACAGCGCTCATGACCACGTTTGGTCTGTGGCAGATCTTTGGCGAGCGGTTCTAGGGCGAGGTCTTGCATAGGAGATAGTACATCAACATGTCAATAGAGATTGAAACGCCATCATAGCAAATATATGCACATATTTCATAATTGCGCCAGATAAGTGTGCTATTTGCTAATTAGGTAAAGCAAAACTTAAAAATTTGACTAAAGTTTTAGAGTATTTGTTCTATCGGGTTATGGAATGAGCAAGCCAAATGAGTATACTCGAATTTCAATAATTATAGCCAAGACTGTGGAAAAGGAAGATGACAGAACAAATGTCTGCAGGTTTAAGATTTAGACAAGCACTTGAAATCGAGAAACCATTGCAAATTATGGGCACGGTAAATGCCTATGCTGCCATGATGGCCAAACAAGTCGGTTATAAAGCCATTTATTTATCAGGTGCGGGTGTCGCGAATTATTCTTATGGTTTGCCTGACCTGGGCATGACCAGCCTGGATAATGTTCTTGAAGATGTACGCCGGATCACTGAGCGTGTCGATACCCCTTTATTGGTCGATATTGATACCGGTTGGGGCGGTGCATTAAATATTGCCCGTACAATCAAACAGATGATTGCTGCAGGAGCCGCTGCGGTTCATATTGAAGACCAGGTGGCACAGAAGCGTTGTGGTCATCGTCCAAATAAAGAAATCGTATCGCAACAGGAAATGGTCGATCGTATCAAAGCTGCAGTAGATGCGAAAACCGATTCCAACTTTGTAGTGATGGCGCGTACCGATGCGCTGCAAAAAGAAGGCCTGCAAGCAGTGATTGACCGTGCTTGTGCGTGCGTTGAAGCGGGCGCAGATGCGATCTTTGCTGAGGCGATGACTGATATCACCATGTACCGTACAGTATGTGAGGCAGTAGGTGTGCCAGTCTTGGCAAATATTACCGAATTTGGTGATACGCCGTATTATACGGTAGATGAACTGGCTGAGCAGGGTATTGGCATGGTGCTGTATCCATTGTCAGCGACACGTGCAATGCAAAAAGCTGCACTTGAAGTGATGCGTTCGGTGCGCGAACATGGTACTCAGGTAAATGTGCTGGATATCATGCAACAACGAAAAGAACTCTACGAATTTTTAGATTATCACAGCTTTGAAGACACATTAGATAAACTGTTTAAACAGGAGAATTAAAAAAATGGCTGAAGGAAAAGTACTCACTGGCGCAGGATTGCGCGGACAAGTGGCAGGTAAAACCTCACTTTCAACAGTAGGCAAAAGTGGCGCAGGCCTGACCTATCGCGGTTATGACGTACAGGATCTGGCTGAACATTGCCAGTTTGAAGAAGTCGCTTACCTGATTTTCTTCGGAGAATTGCCGACATCAGAGCAATTGGCAGCCTATAAAGCCAAACTGAAATCCTTGCGCACTTTACCTCAGGCATTAAAAGAGGTCCTTGAGCGTATTCCTGCCGACTCGCATCCAATGGATGTGATGCGTACAGGCGTTTCTATGCTGGGCAATCTTGAAACTGAGCTGTCGTTTGAACATCAACAGGATATCGCAGACCGTATTTTGGCAACTTTGCCGGCAATCATTTGTTACTGGTATCGTTATAGCCATGACGGCGTGCGTATTGAAGAAAATACTGACGATGATTCAATCGGTGCACAGTTCCTGCATCTTCTGCATGGCGAAAAGCCAAACGAATTACATGAACAGGTGATGAATGTTTCCTTGATTCTGTATGCAGAGCATGAATTCAACGCTTCAACCTTTACCGCTCGTGTATGTGCCTCAACACTATCAGATATGCATTCCTGTATTACCGGTGCAATCGGTTCCTTGCGTGGCCCTCTACATGGCGGTGCCAACGAAGCTGCGATGGACATGATCGAAAACTGGAAGTCGCCTGAAGAAGCTGAGCGTGAAATGCTGGGTATGCTGGAGCGTAAAGAAAAAATCATGGGCTTCGGTCATGCGATCTATAAGGATAATGATCCGCGTAATGGCATTATCAAAGTCTGGTCGGAGCGTTTGGCCAAAGATGTCGGTGATACCGTACTTTATCCAGTGTCAGTGCGCTGCGAAGAAGTCATGTGGCGCGAGAAGAAATTATTCTGTAATGCGGATTTCTTCCATGCATCTGCCTATCATTTCATGGGCATTCCAACTAAGCTGTTTACCCCGATTTTTGTCATGTCGCGTGTGACAGGCTGGGCAGCACATGTGATGGAACAGCGCGCAGATAACCGTATTATCCGTCCAAGCGCGGACTATACCGGTCCAGAACTACGTAAAGTAGTGCCAATCGCTGAGCGTTCTACAGCGGCTTAATTTGTTAGCGCTCGTCCTAGAATAAAAATAAGGTCTCAATTGAGACCTTATTTTTTAGTGAATTCTGTTATCGGCTTAACAGTGCCGGATCTTCAATGCTATAACCTGTTTCAAAAGGAATACCCAGATACTTTACTATTACCAAGGTTTTATTCTGTTTCGGAACTTTATAGGCTTGGCTAATTTTCAAACCTTGCTGATAACTGACTGCTTGCTGAACCGGGCTTTTTTGTAAGCCGGATTTCACTTGATATTGATAGGTCCATTTTGGCACTTTTTCCTGAGGGTCATGCCAGGCAGGCGCGCTACCTTTTGTTGTCTTTAGCACCTTAAGTTGTGGCTTTGATTTTTGAATCGGATTTAATGGAACTAAACGTTTTTTGATTTTGGCAATGTCCTGATCAAACTTGCGACTGTCTTGATCATAATCGATGCGCTTGGTTTTAGGATTGATATATAAGGAATTGACCTGAACCAGTTGATTTGGTTTTTGGGATTTAAAATTATAATAATACAGTTGAGGCAAGCGTCCACGACCATCAAGATAATGACGCATGATATAAAGCTTCTGTTCTTTGACTTCATAGCCTAGAACTTCAATATTTTGTGGACCGCCTACGGTAGCGAAAGCCAGACCGGGCAAGCTCAGAGGGAGCAGAAGCAGTGCGGTTTTAATATTCATGGTCATTCCACCCTCAAAAAAATAGATTGGCATCTGATCATGCCAATCTATCTTAAAATACGGTAGAAATAATGAAGCTTATTCAAGCTACACAGTAACTTTGAAAGTTTAGCTGTTATTCAACAGATTGATCATATCATGTGCAACCACAGCTGACAGTTTGTTGAGGCGTTCAAGTGGCGAGCCTTTGAGATAATACTGGAACTGATGGATTTGCGTACCATCATTAATGGCCACAAAAAATGTTCCTTCCGGTTTCTCTGGTGTCGCGCTACCACCTGGTTTAAGCAATCCTGTACAGGCGATAATCCAGTCAGCATCACGGAACATTTTTTTACCTGCTTCCGCCAGAGCAACCGTCACCGGCATAGATTCCGCAGTATGACTATTGATCAGATTTTTGGAAATGCCCAATACTGAAGTCTTGACACTTACATCGTAACAGATCAAACCACCAATCAAAATTTCGGCACCTTCTCCTTTACAGATGGAGAACTGGCTACTGAGATATCCAGAACTTGCGCTTTCGATAAAGGCAATTTTTATGTTTTTCTCTTCGAGTAAGCCGCAACAGGTTTTTATCATAGTCTCTATATTTTCTTTGTGGGAGTGATTTTAGATCAATTTAGACAGATTTTTTTCTGTCGATCAACTCCAAGTATATTTATATTTTTATGAAAGTTAAAATTTTTTTCATAGATTAGGGCTTTGTTGCATAAACATTCAAAAGCTGAGTTTTCCCCAATCCATTCAAATTTAAGTGACAACTTGGGTGTGAGGTCTACCTAATTCCGTAAATCTATTCAGAACTGCCACACGCGCATGAACTTCATTGACCTGACTTTGAAAATGTCTTGCCGTCAGCTTATCTCCTAATAATTTGATGCAATGCATCTTGGTTTCCACCAAACTGCGACGGTGATAGCCCGACCATTTTTTCCATAGGGTTCTGCCTAAATGCTTAACCGTTTGAAGTAACTCATTTCGTTCTATTGAACTGATTTTAGAATCTTTCCAGGGCTTGGCATTCTTCCTGGGTGGAATTACTGCATGTGCTTGACGATCTGAAATCACTTGTCTGCAGCGCTTCGTGTCGTACGCCCCATCGGTATAGACAGAATCTATTCGCTCATTTGGTGGGATTTGATCCAGTAAATCACCTAGTACTTGTGAATCACTGACATTATTTGTCGTAAGCTGAACGGCACGTATTTGCAGTGTTTCAGCATCTATACCAATATGCAGTTTACGCCATTGCCGACGGTATTCAGGCTGATGTTTCTTACGCTTCCATTCACCTTCACCTAAAAATTTTAAACCCGTAGAGTCGACGAGTAGGTGGAACCCATCACGACTTTTCTGATAGCTTATCGCAATATCAATATGCTTTTGTCGTCTACAGAGGGTGGAGTACGAATATCACTGATATTCGGGGCTGCTCAGCCACAGAGTTTAATCAGGCTTTGAGCAAAGCCAGTGACCATACGTAAAGAAAGACGGAATAGAGATTTGATCATTAAACAGCATTGAATCGCTGTATCGGAATAAGTTTGATTTCGTCCGTGCTTGCCTTGTGGTTGTGCATACCATTGGGTCTTAGGATCAAACCAGATTGAAATATTTCCTCGCTTGATTAAAGCTTGGTTATACGAGGACCAATTGGTTGTACGGTAAGTTTTAGGTGCAGGCTTCTTCATCTGGAAATTATATTGCTAAAGAAGCCCTCAAGAATAGCTTTGTGCAACAAAGCCATAGATTAGTGTAATTTCATGTTGATCTGATCGCAAAATCTGAGTGGTTAAAGCTTGGGCTATTTTCAAAAATAGAGGTTTCTTCTCAGGCGGAACAGTGGTAAAAATAAAAATAAAGTGCTTAGTGAAAGTAGGGTGTTGGAATGAAAACCACAGTAAAATATGTAGTCTTAAAAAGTCTTGACTATCAATTGGGTACACCATTATTTCAGGAAGAAATTGACGCTGATGGTCAATATTTTGATCAGATACCAAGCACGATTTCTTATCAGAACTTGCAGTTCAAAGTAAAAAGCAAAGAGCTTAAACGTTTGCATCTGTCTGAAGAGCAGGAAGATACTCAAACGATTATCGTCAAAGTGGTCAATATCTAATAAAAACTGAATGTAATAAGCCTCTTTTAAAGGGGCTTATTCATTATAAATAGATTAATAAATATAATTACAAACAATGATTTGACCTAAGTTAATGCCAAAGTAATAGCTAAAAATATTTGAATTAAAGTCAAGATAAATTCGAAACAGCTTAAGTGTTATTGGTGAGGTCATGTTAAGTATCGTATTTCCTCACAGTTATGAATATTCAGAAAGAATTGGATTTTTAATATTTTATTTAATCTTTTAAAAATATAGAAGATTTAAATTAATTTTTATATATTGATAAATATCAATAGTATAGTTATTAAGTGGTTCTATTTAATAACGCTTTTTAAATTCTATTAAAAAAATTATATATATAGAATTTGACTTAAGTTATTCCTTTTATTGGATAATACATTTTTGACCTATATAATCTTTCATTATGTTTCTGTTGAATTATATCAGGTAATTTATGTTGCGCATTAATCTCTACTTCAAGTACTTAGCTTACTATTTATTACATTGAATTAATCTGTAACAGGTTAAAGGTTGGCGAAATCTGAAAAATGCGTAGAGTAGATATTAAGTCGAAACCTATCGGCTTTTAATTTAAAGCAAATAGTAAGGAATACCACCATGGCTAATAATCAACAGCAAGACCAACAGAAACAGCAGCAACAACAGCAACAGCAAAATCAACAACGCAATCAAGATCAGCAGCGTCAACAAAACAACCAGCAAAACCCAAATCAGCAACAAAATAACCAGCAACAACAACAGCCGCAGGGTGGTCAAAACAACCAGCAACAGCGCGACCAGCAGCAACAAAACCAGCAAGGCCAACAGCAACAACAGCCACAGCAAAACAGTAACCAACAGCAACAACGTTCACGTAATCAACAAGATCAGTGAAAACCACAGCGTTAATTCTGTTTAAGATATACGCTCTTCATAAAAAAACCGCCTGATTCAGGCGGTTTTTTTTATATTTCATTGCATGATTAAACTAAGTATTTATTAACACTGAATATTGGCTTTCAGCTTGTAGAAATTCAAGGCATTGTCTAGGTCGGTGAGCAACTCTTTGTCGGTATATTCCTTGGGTGCAAGTTTTAGCAGAGCAGGCATGTAGTTATTTTTATATTCTTTAGGATATTGTTCACACAGGATGCGTGTTCTTTCTTCCAGACTAATTGTTGAAGAGTCGAGTTTGTCCAGATAAGCACTGAGTTGATTATCGGACTGTTCAAACTGCGCTTTAATATTTGCATCAGCCTCGGCTGAACTCTCTGCTTGCTGTTTTTGGCAGCCGCTTATTGTCAGACTCATCAATAAAGTAATTAGTATACGATTTTTCATGCTGCCAAAATATTGTTATTGCTCATATGAAAAATTATAGAGAGAAATGACTAAAAAGAAAGCAGTGATGCATAAACTTTATGATACATTGAACATTCATAACATCCGATGTTGACTGAAATAAGGAATTTTCTCCTAAAAATCTGAATTAGCCCATTCTCATTTATAGGTTTAGTAGTTCTTCTTGGGTTTTGGTTATTTAATCGCCTTGTTTGCTATTAAAAATATTTTCTGCCTAAATTACAGTCATTTAATTAACAAAAGTAATGACTTTTTCATATTTTGAAACATTGCATCTATATATCCTACACAGATTGGTTGCATGGCTAGTGATATCTTGGCGTCATTCTAAGAACTTAATGAAAATAATTAAAAATCAGCACATTATAAGGCCTGTTTAATTTAGGAGAGTTAAACAGGCTTTTTCTTTTCCATATTAAATCTTGTTTTTTCTTTGCTGATTGTATTTTTTGCTCATTCTCTTTCACATAAGTTTTCATACACAACATAAAGCCTGAAAATTCCCTCAGGAGAGATACATGAATAGATGTTATTTATATATCTCTTTTCACGAAAAGACAGGACAAAGCTATGATGAGATGTATATGCGCATTTGGCATGGGCGTGATGGTCGGCTGTTGTTTTAAATCTTGCAAAGAGAAAATGTGTCAGATGAGGAGCAGCAAGCATTGTAAAAGTGATCATTGTAAAAAGGATCAGACGACTCAAGCTGAAGAGCCTATACGGACTTAGTCCAAAAGCTTCAATTTTACTGAAGGGCTAAGAGAGCTGAGTACTGAAGTTGTTCTTGATTGCTGATCCAATCATTTTGTATTGAGTCATTCTATATTTAAAGCAATAAAGCTTGATCGTAGATCGAGCTTTTTACACTCAGGAGAAAAACATGATGCAATTTATATTTTGTTTATTTGGTCTTCATGGTGCGACTGAAATTAACTACACTTGTGACCATGATGAGGTCAAACAGTGTCGTGATTGCTTGAAAAATATTGAATAATGTGCCAAATCATCAGACATATTAATGAAGATCAATCCCCGTTCAATCATCAGTTGGCGGGGTTTTTCTTTACTGATGAAATTTTTGGATTTAAACGTAATTGGGCACAAGGAATACTTTATAAGAAAAATATTTCAATAGGATTACGTTTTGATAAATTCTTAGTGCTTAGAACTGAAATAGTAAAATACAATAAAATATATATAGGTGATCAACCACGCTCGAATTCTTGAAGCAACTCAAAAGAGGATAAAGACTGAAACTGCATTAGATGGTTGGTATCGAATGATTAAGGCCAATCATTCTAAAAATTTTGCTGAGATGAAAAGACTTTTTCCCGGCAGTGGAGAAGGTCAGTAAACCTCATAGATTTGATATCGGTGCGCACGCGAATTTATATTCTCTGTGTACCGTCCACGATCAGGCTAAACAGCTTATTTACTCCGATGGACTTTAGGGTTTGTGAAATGTAAAAGAATACTTCAAGGAAAATTTGTCTTTTTAGAAAACTGAATGTGCAACATAAATAACATTGATGTTTAGCAGTAGATGTCATATTTATCTCTTAATAGATATATGAAGGAGATGCATATGACAAATAAGCCAGAGCAAGAGCAAGAATCAAATCCGCATAAAGAATCGAATGACGACAAGGGTAATCAGGCATCTTATAAGCATGTCAAACCAGAGAAAAAACCCAATGCAGAACCCGAAAATCCATTGAGAGAGCAAAAATAGCTTTTTCACATGGACGAAGCCCTAACTTGGTTTAGGGCTTTTTAATTTCCCGATAAACCTTGATCTCTAGGCTTTGCAATAAACTCATCTTTCATTTCAAAGAAAAATTCATGGGCTTGTTCATGATCGCAGTGCAACCAGTCATGTCGTGATGCTTCGGGAATTACAATAATCGAGCGTTTTTCATCATTCGGGTCATGGAACTGTTTCATAAAGGGATGGTGATCTGAATTTATAGTCAGCATCGAAAATGATCTGATTTTTTCACCATCAATGTGTGCGTCATCATAAATCGCCGCCACGGTAAAAGGATTGCCATCTTCACGTGAAATGCCAAACCAGTGCGGTTTGCCATCTATATATTTAGGTTCAAAGAATGTATCGATAGGTACTAAAGCAAACTGGTTGTTTTTCCAGGCATGTCGAAAACTCGGTTTGGATGCCACTGTTTCAGTTCGTGCATTATAAGTATGCCGGCCATATTTCAATTCTTTCGCCCAAGCTGGAATCAGTCCGAAACGTGCGATATCCAGCTCAAACTCGTCAGCACCGCGCATAATGATTGGCGCAGGTGCTAAAGGATAAACATGCGTTTTCATTTCCAGTTCGAGTTGATCTTCATGAATATCTAATAAGGAAAGAAGTTTTTTTGAGGGGAATTCATAGTTCGAGCACATAAATAACCTCTTTCATTCTAATTATTGTCTGCTAAAGAATTAAGGTATAAAAATGATGGGCTCAAAACAATTCGAAATCGTAAATGTAGTTTTAACAGAAAGTAAAAATACGGATTAATATTAGTTTATCCTCTTTATAGAATAGTGCCCTTTAAAGAACTATTCTATAAATATGAAGATTAAAATATTTGAGTTTTTAATGATTAAATATAAAAGCTCGCCGGGTTATTTTGTAGGGCAGGTGCTCAAAGCTTTTCCTTGTTCAACTGAATGGATAAAGTTTTCAATCAGAAATTCACTCTGTCTTAAGGAATCACGATGATCTCCATTTTTGACTAGATGGAAGGCGATAGATTTCTGCTTTGTACATACCTGCTGGTAGAAAGCATAAGTACCACGATAATCGACCAGTTGATCTTTCTCGCCTTGTACCAGCAGAACCGGCACAGTCGGTGTCATATTCTCAATAGACTGTTCTTTTAAATAATTGGTCAAAGGTGCCAAATTTATGTTTGATTTAAAGACAGTTTTAGGTGCTTGTTTTAGGTCCGATTGTAATTCTGACAAACAGCGACTGCGTGCATGATTAAGAATTTCTCCCATTTCTGGGCTCACTAAATTTGCTGGAGCAAGCATCGGATCTGCAGCTTCTGCTCCTAAAAGCACAATTGGAAAAAATGCGGCGACATCAGTCGTGATTTGCGAATTTCTGGCAACATATTCAGCGATTCCTTCATATTGATAACCGCCCGGCGCCAGTGCAATTGCTCCGCGAAGATCAAATTCAGGCGCATCTTTTTGACCGGCCGCTGCAACTTTAAGAGATGCTGCACCTCCTTGACTATGACCCATAACATACCAATTTTTACTAAAGTTATAAGGCTTTAAATGGTGGATCGCTCGTACAGCATCAACGACAGTATGCAACTGGCTTCGCGCATTCATATAAGGATGACCGCCCGGAGTGCCTAAGCCTTGATAATCAGGTGCAACGACTGCATAGCCGCGAGCGAGCCAGGCATTCAATGCCTTAGCAGCGATTTGCTGATAGACATGGACTGGCCCACCCACATAATCGCCAGAGGGTGCACATGTATCAGCAACGCCAGTTGTACCATGCGCCCAAGCCAGAACAGGCCATCCATCTTCAGGGAGTTTGCCTTTAGGTAACAAGATATAGCCTGAAGTGACGATGGGCTCGGATTTTGTGCCACGACTGCGATAATTGATTAAGAAACGTTGTGAGGCATTTGTAAACAGATCAGTATTTTGTTCTTGTATAGATAATATTGTACCCGGTATTTTTTCCGAAATATTAGATGGTTGGATTTTGCTGTTATCGGGCAGAGGAGAGGCCATTGTATATGTTGAGCCTAAACATAAACAACTCATGATCAATTTAATAATAGGAGGTTTAATTTTCATCACTGAAACCATTTTCCTTTTTATAATGTCATTTTTAATGTAGCAGCTTTATTTATGTTTCTAAATTAACTCTGCACAAAGTTTGTAAACTAAAGCTTTTAAGTTAAGGCGAATGAGCAGTACAACAGGTTATTTTAGTCTAACTAACAACTTCATATAAGCACTTATATTTTAATGTGGTTCTGATCTGTGAGTAGAATTCAAATCATGTCTAAGCTGACTAATACGATCATAAATCACTTTTCGCATTCGGTTTATTACTCCCAGAGGTTTGTGCTCCGGTAGTGTATGCCATGGTGTAAAAGAGAGGTTTTCACAGAACTTGTTTTGTTCAGGCGTATCAAAAACTTGCTGAGGAATATGGATAGTGGCTACCTTGTAAAAAGGCGCCTCAATTTCTTGCCATTCAGTCATGGAATCTTCGACCGACATGGTGTTTGAGGTTCTAGGCTGTACCAAAAACTCCATACATGCTTCACTTTTTTGCAAATATTTGCGCAGGTTTTCTCTTAGAAAATTATGATGCGGAGCATGTGGAAGAGGATCTGTCACTGTCGAACATGCTTGAGCTGAATACTTTATAGCTTGACGATCAGTGCCTATTCCTAATTGATAGGGCACCATAGACCAATATCTAGTTTGCAAAGGATTAGAAATTTTATTTCTCGTATTTAAGGCAATCCAGGTTCCTTTAGCTCCTAATGCAAAAGGAATATGGAGCTTATTGAAAAATCTATCGCTATTTATATCTTGCATAAATGACATATATCGGACTGGATCATTCACAAAAAAGACAGGATGATTGATCATAATGAAATCTTGAGTAGAGGTTTCATCATCTAAAAGCTTTTCTCCCGGTACTCCCAAAAGTTTTATCGCCATGCCACGGGCATCTTTTTTAATATCTGCTTGTTGGGCATTTTTAGACCCATTAGAGAAACGAATCCAGGCTTGATATGTTTTTCCCGGAAGAAAAACACCTTGAGCCAAGTTTTTGGGAAGAGCGTCATCTACTTTGAATTCTGCGCGTACGCAACCGTGTGCTTTGGGATGGGCATCACGTAGCGCGATACCTGTGGAATACTCTTTCCGAATAGATATCTCAATTATATCTGCGATTTTTTCAGTTATGTTTGCTTCATCAGGATAAAGACTTTCACTTAAATGACGATCTATATTGGGATGAATATCATCTTTTGGAGAGTTAGATGCTATAGGGGAGGCGTTAGCATATGTAGCATTACAAATACTTATTGCCATTAGAGGGATGAAGGCTAGACCCGAGCATAGAGGTCTTATAAAGTTAGGCATTGATTTTCTCCTTGCTATAAAGCTAGAGTTAGTTTTAATTTTTAGCCTATGATCTGAAAATTCTTTGGACATACTTTAGCCATAAAATAATGAGAATGTCTGTATGATTATTGATCTCTAGATTTTAAGTCCCTCCATACTCCTTTCTAAAATGTTTCCACTCTTTATCGTGTGCTCAATATAGAAGCCGATTTATGTTCTTACTTTAATTTAACTCCACACAGAGTTTTTTACTTTAGCAAAATTTATCCATAAACTTATGAAAATTTATTTTTAGACTAATGCGAGATGCTCGTAGCAAAATCAAGAGTCGTCGAATACAGTGCTATAGAAATCTATTTAGTTTAACATTCTGAAAATATTAGGATATATAAATCAATGCCAGTTCTAGCAATCCAGCATAGACTCAGTGGATTTTACTTTTTTTACTATGCGATTGTTGGGGCGTTCATGCCTTTTTGGAGTCTGTATCTAGAAGATCAGGGCTTCAATTATCAGGAAATTGGCATTTTATCTTCTATTGCAATCGTCACCCGCTTTTTTGCTCCCTTAATTTGGGGCTGGATTGCAGACAAGTCTGGTAAACGCATGCTGCTGGTACGTATTGCCACCTGGATGGAAGCCTGTATCTGGTTCATGATTTTTATCATTCCCAATAGCTTTCAATCCGTAGCTTTACTGATGCTGATTTTCAGTTTCTTTCAGAATGCTATTTTGGCACAGTTTGAAGGCGTGACTTTGTTTTGGCTCGGGGAAAAAAGAGCAGAACTCTATGGCAAAGTACGAAAATGGGGATCTGTCGGTTTTATTATTGGTGTATTCGGCTTGGGCGCCGTCTTTGAAATTATGAGCATCAGTATGTTGCCAGTGTTGTTGCTGTGTATTTCATTTCTGGCCTTTCTCTGGTCATTTACCATTAAAGAGCCCACGATGGCGCCTACCGCCCAGAAACAGCTCGAACCCTTATGGCCGATATTTAAACGCCCAGTGGTGTATAGTTTTTTCCTGATTGAATTGATTCTGCTATTTTCACACGCGCCGTTTTATAGTTTTTATAGCAATTATCTCAGTCAGGCGGGATTTAGCACCAGCCAGATTGGGCTGCTCTGGTCAGTCGGGGTCATTGCGGAAATCATTATGTTTGCCTATGCGACGTTCTTTCTGACACGCTGGTCATGGCGCCATCTGGTCACGTTATGCTTATTGATGACCGGATTAAGATGGTTCATCGTCGGGGTCTTTCCTGCTTCATTCATGGCACAGTTTTTTGCTCAAACGATTCACGCTTTAAGTTTTGGTTTATTTCATATGATTGCGATGCGAGTGATTTTCCAGAATTTTTCTGCAGGGCAGCAAGGACGTGGACAAGCGCTATATAGCACGATGTGGGGCGTTGGCGTGGCGAGTGGCAGTATTCTGGCTGGGCATTATTGGGATCAAGTCGGCGGCACATCTATTTTTATCGCTGCTGCAGTATCGACTTTGCTTGGCTTGTTACTGATTTTCGGATTGCCAAATAAAGTCGAACTGCAAAAACAGGCTTGAAAATATCATCTCAGTATTAAATACGGATTTTGGCGTATTGCCCAAACCACGGTTGTGCCTGTTCCAATTGGGCTGCCAGTTGTAATAGCAGATCCTCACGGGCAAACGGCGCAATAAACTGTGAACCGAGCGGCAGGTTTTGTTCATTCCAGTACAGTGGTACAGACATCGCTGGGAGTCCGGTAATATTGGCCAACTGGGTAAAAGGCACCCATTTTAGATTTTCTTTCACAATCTGGTTTACTAGTTTCCCTTGCGCCAGTAAATGCGCTTTATTCAGTTTCAATAAACCTTTAAGAATCGGTTTCTGCCAGTTTGGTGTTTTGACCTCACCATTTTTCGGCGCCACTGTCGCCGTTGCAGGCGTTAGATAGAGGTCATAATTATCAAAGAAATGATTCATCTGGGTCACATACTGGCCCCAGTTATTCAGGTTCTGGATATAATCAATCGCGCTGGTTTTGGCCCCAAAAGCCGCCAGTGCTAAAGAGTCCAATTCAAAATCATTTGTTTTAGACGGATAGCCTTTCTGGATTTCATCCAGCATAAATGAAAATTGGCTAAACCAGGTGGTAATAAAATCCTTGGCCAGTTGCATTCCATCAATGGCTGGGCGGTCTTCGACCACCTCATGGCCCAAAGATTCTAGCAATTTGGCTGTTTTTTCAATGGCTTTAATGGCATCCTGGGAAACAGGTGTGCCAATCGTAGAATAAGTGCTAAACGCAATTTTCAGTTTTTTTGGCGGTTGCTGAATCACATCCAGATAATGATGCTGTGGACGCTGAATCTTAAACAGTGAACTATGATCTTCACCATGGGTGGCATCCAGCATTGCAGCACTATCCCGTACCGTTTTGGTCAGTACATGCTGAATCGCGGCGCCATGCATGGCTTCACTCATTTGTGGTCCCCAAGGCGTGCGGCCACGACTCGGTTTCAGGCCAAACAGGCCGCAATAGGAAGCGGGGATACGTATCGAGCCGCCACCATCACCAGCACCCGCAATTGGTACAATTCCGGCAGCCACGGCAGAAGCGGAACCACCGGACGAGCCGCCGCTATTATGCTGTAAATTCCACGGATTTTTACAGCTGCCCCAAGCATCTGGTTCAGTAATACCTTTAATCCCAAATTCAGGAGTATTGGTACGTCCAAAAGTCACAATCCCGGCTTTTTCCCAGCGATTGACAATCTCGGCATTGGTCTCGGCGATATAACCAATCCGTTTTAAGCCCTGACAACCATAAGAAGTTGGATAACCGGCATATTCCTGAAACAGGTCTTTAACCAGAAAAGGCACACCGGCAAAAGGTCCGGACAGATTTTGCTGGCTCCGTTTCAATGCATGCTCATGCATCGGAATAATAATTGCATTTAGCTCGGGATTGGCAATTGAGCTACGCTCTAGTGCAGCAGATAAAAGTTCACTTGAATGTACTTGTTTATTGGCGACCAGATCAGCCAGTCCTAAACCGTCATATTGCAGATATTCTTCAAATTTCATTGCCATTCCCTAGTGTTGCTGCTTCAAGGTTGTAGATCATTTAGGCTCAAGATGCAAGCACCACCTGATTTCGCCCACGATGTTTGGCCTGATACAAGGCTTGATCTGCAATATTGATCAGGTTTTGCAGGTCTTGGGCCTGCGGTTCATTTTGATGAGTGATGCCCACACTCACGGTAATATACAGGGGCGAGCCATCTGATTGATAAATCGGGGTTTTTTCCACCAGATCACGAATCCGTTCTGCAATAAGACGTGCTTCTGATGGTTCGGTATTCCAGAGTAACAGCACAAATTCTTCCCCACCAATTCGTGCAAACAGATCTTCAGCACGTAAATTGCAGCGAATGATTTCCGCAAAATGTTGCAGCACCTTGTCACCGACATGATGGCCAAAATCATCGTTCAGACGTTTGAAATGATCAATATCCAGCATGATGACCGAAAATTCCATTCTGTTGGCATATTGCAGTAAATATTCACCTTTCTGAAAGAAAAAATGACGGTTCATGGTGCGGGTCAGACTGTCATGATTGGCCAGATAGAGAACCCGTTTAAACAGCTCATTGCGGTTTTGACTAATAATACAAAGAATAAGCGGCGATAAGGCCAGCATAAACAGCCCGATCCGGAGCGAAATATAAATCGTAGAATCTGCCAAGGTGTCATGCGTTGTGGCATAAAACCGCGTCAGGCTGTAATAGGTCAGGATAATCACAAAAGCGTTGATCATGGTCATGGTAAACAGGCGATAGGTCAACGCAGCCCAGATCAGTGCAGCCAGAGGGTAGAGCATTGCACCCGGGCCTGCAAAAATATTGGTAATGATGACACAGGCCACGACTGAAGATGCAGGTAAAAAATAGCTGAAGTAATTACGTTTTTGACGACGGTTTTTAAATAAGTACTGCATGTCTTTTATTCTTGGGAATGCCAAGATTAAAGGAAGAAACACAATATAATTCACCATTTCACCGGTCCACCACAGACCAAAATCAATCCATAAATTTTCTTTGGTCATGAATGAATTGGGTAGATTGGGCAAGGTGATAACTGCAAAAGCCGCACTGGCCAGGCAGCCTGCAAAAGCGAAGATGCCAAATAAATGAACGAAGGTATAACCGGTATTATAGTATTTGTAATTAATCTTGAAATATCGAATAAAAAATATCGAGACAATAGTACTGATCAGATTAGACAGGGTAAGAAACAGGCTTTGTAATAGGCTGTTCCCGGTGACCAGATCTGCAAACATAAAAGCACTGAATGCACCGAGCCAACCTCCCATATTATTTAAATGTGGAAAGCGTAAGAACAGGGCTAACAAGGCAGCATTGGCCGGCCACAATAAGGCCAGGTACTCAATCGGTCTGGTTGCGATCCCAATAAAACAACAGACTAAAACAGCGAAAACAATGACAAAATAAGCATAGGTTTCATGATTTAATTGTTGTTCTGTTATTCGAGCTAATTGCAAATTTAAAATCCTATTCAAATTTTTAAGTGTGAATGATCACTTTGTTCAGCAACTAAGTTTGACCCAAAATATAATTTTATTGTTTGATTAATCTGTTATTAATACGAACTATTAAGATTCTTATATACGAAATATATACAAAAAAAGTCAGAAAGGAAATCCATCTTTTTAAACAATGTGATAAATAATTTCTGACTCTGTATTGAAATTGCGTTAGAGCGGGACACGATCCCAAAAAATATGATAATTTAGAATCAATTGTTAACAAGATGCCGGTAAATATGAAAAAAATATGTCTTAGCCTTATCTTACTCATGAGCTCACCTTGGCTAATGGCGACAGAAAATAAAAAACCAGCGAATGCTCCTGCTAAAGCTGCTGAAATCCCAAATACATTTACCGTGAAAACCCGTCCGGAAATTGTCGGATTGTGGGGAATGGAAATCCCGAATAATAAAAAATGTATCGAATATTATAATTTTAAAGGCAACAATAATGTGGTGATTAAAAGTGGCGATGAGTGGACGTCGGGGCTATATGACTATCAGCCGGCACAGGATCCTTCGCAGCAGATTCCAGCGCTGATTCTGCAAGTAAAATATGACAATAATGAAAAAGACTGTTCAGGCAATCAGATGGATCAGTCTGGTGAAATTTCGCAGTATTTTGTGAAATGGCAAAACCCTTATACCATTAACTTCTGTGCCAATGAAAAAGCCGAGCAATGTTTTGCCGTGCTCAGACGCGTATTGCCTTAACTTGCAAATAATAAAAAAACCGCTGAATGACAGCGGTTTTTTTATGAGCTTTGATTTAAGCTTTGTCTTCAGCACCTTCAAGCTGCTTTAACAAATGCTTCTCTAGGTAATGAATATCCATTGCCTGTTTGCAGAAGTTTTTATCCTGAAGGATTAAATCTTTATGCAAAGGAATATTGGTTTTAACGCCAGTCAAAATCATTTCTTCCAAAGCATTTCTCATTCGAGAAATAGACGTCTCACGATCCTTACCATGCGAAATCAGTTTGGCAATCATCGAATCATAATACGGTGGAATGCTGTAGCCTGGATAAACATGTGAATCCAAACGGATACCTGCGCCGCCTGGTGCATAGAAGTTGTCAATCTTGCCTGGTGAAGGCAGGAAGGTCGATGGATCTTCTGCGTTAATACGGCATTCAATCGCATGTCCTAAAACCTTGACGTCTTCTTGCTGAATATCGAGACCTAAGCCGCCAGCAATACGCAATTGCTGTTCGATAATATCGATACCCGTGACCATTTCAGTCACCGGATGCTCAACCTGAACACGCGTATTCATTTCAATGAAGAAGAACTCATCATCTTCAAACAGGAATTCGAAGGTACCTGCACCACGATATTGCATCAATTTACAGGCATTGACACAGGCTTCTAGAATATCAGCACGTGCTTGCTCTGGTAAGTTCGGTGCTGGTGCTTCTTCCAGTACTTTTTGATGGCGACGCTGTAGCGAACAGTCACGATCATACAGATGAATCGCATGGCCATTACCATCAGCAAGTACTTGTACTTCGACGTGACGTGGCTTTTGCAGGAAACGTTCCATATAGACCGTATCATCACCAAACCACATTTCCGCATCACGCTGTGCAGCCTGAACAGATTCGAGTAGAGTATCGACATTTTCCACGATACGCATACCACGACCACCACCGCCAGAAGCAGCTTTTACAATCAATGGAAAACCGATCTCTTTCGCTTCAGCCATGGCATTGTGAATCGTTACGGCATGGTCGCAGCCCGGTACTGTTGGTACACCAGCTTTTTTCATGGCAATAATGGCAGAAACCTTGTTCCCCATTAAACGAATATGTTCCGGACGTGGACCAATAAAGATAAAACCAGAATTTTCTACGATTTCGGCAAATTCTGCATTTTCAGCGAGGAATCCATAACCAGGATGGATGGCATCTGCGCCGGTAATTTCAGCAGCTGTAATAATCGCAGGAATATTCAGGTAGCTATCACTGCTCGCACCAGGGCCAATACACACTGCTTCATCACAGAAACGTAAATGCATCAGGTCCTTGTCTGCGTCAGAATAGACACCTACAGTTTTGATCCCTAAAGTTCTGCAAGCCCGGGTGATGCGTAACGCAATTTCACCACGGTTTGCAATTAAAACTTTTTGCAACATTATAAATCCCCGGGGTGATTAAGCGCGGTAGCGGAAAAGTGGTTGACCGAATTGAATCACTTCACCATTTTTCACCAGAATTTCTTCAATCACACCGCTTTGAGTTGCTTCAATCGGGTTCATGATTTTCATTGCTTCGATAATACCGAGCGTGTCGCCTGCAGAAACGGTCTGGCCAACTTTAACAAATGTCGGTTCACCCGGGCTTGGTGCTGCATAGAACACGCCGACCATTGGCGAAGTTTCAACTGCGCCGCGAGGAGATTTTGCTGCGGGCGCTTCGGCTGCTGGTGCAGGCATCGCAGGAACAGCTGCTGCAACCACTGGATTACGACGAGTTAATGCAATCGACTGATCGCCTTCTTTAACTTCGATCGCCTGTAAGTCAGATTCAATCATCAAGTCGATGAGTTTCTTGATTTTACGGATATCCATGAGACAGTATTCCTAATTAAGATTGTGTAGAAGGTTGTATTTTTTCAATGATATAGTCGAGGGCAGCAGCATAGCCTTTTGCACCCAGACCACAGATCACGCCGATGGCTTTATCGGACAAGTATGAATGATGTCGGAATGCCTCACGTGCATGCACATTCGACAGATGGACTTCAATGAAAGGGATTGCAACGCCAAGAAGGGCATCGCGAACCGCAACAGAGGTATGGGTCAATGCTGCCGGATTAATAATGATATATTGAACGCCGTCTTGCTGGGCTTGATGAATTCGGTCAACAATGGCACCTTCCCAGTTGCTCTGGAAAGTTTCGAGTTGTAATGTGGCCTGTTGAGCCTGAGCAATCAGCTGCTGGTTAATATCGTCAAGACTAAGGTGACCATAAACTTCCGGTTCGCGCTTCCCAAGCAAGTTTAAATTCGGTCCATGAATAACCAAAATGGTCGAACTCATCCAGCGTGCTCCAATTAAAAAGTATCGGGATTTGTCTGCAAGATGTCTGCAAACTCTGCTTATTATTGCATGATTTTCTACATTACTATTTATAATTTCTTTGAATTAACGTAGAAAGCATATAGCAAACAGTGGCGCTATAATGAAAACTTTGCAGAGATTTGGCAATGTTAAAAAATTACAATTCGCTGGGTATTCAGATTATTTTCATTGTAAACCCAATTGGCAAAAACAGTTAATATCCTTTATGTAACTGTATCTTCATGTTAACGCTAAATTCTTCCTTTTAGTGATATTTTTAGTTTTGAACAAGAGTTGTTTGGCTGATTTTACTGCAATGTTCGATTTCTAGAGCATAGAAAACTCTTTACATTCTGACTTTAGAGTTGTGCTGATTATCCTCTTTATCTATAAGCTATCGATCGATTCTCAAAATGTGATGAAAAATTTAAAAATATAAGATAAGACAATGTTTTAAGGGTTTTTTCTCTTATTTTACTTGGATTTTCCTAGGCCTATTCTTCCAATATTTTGGAATTAGTTATATCACTTTCAATTGAAGTATTCATGACAGACACTGTGCAAGAATGTATTTCTTCTTTCAGATATAAAGGTTGAATCTCAGTAGGTTTAAGATAAAACGCTCGACTAATATGCTTCGCCTGTATAGATCTATGAGGTGACGAATGTGTTCATCTTCAAGCCTTCTATACAGTGAAGCCATTAATCACCTAACGCTTAGACAGTGGCAAAAACGCATACATTTGATGCAATTTTGCGCAGCATCATCTTTCAAGAAAAGTTTAAAAGTATTGAAGAGTGTAACGATTGAACCAAATAGGTCTGATTGAAGCGGAATACGGGCTTAAAGCAAAATTTGCTCTATAGTTGCCTCATCTAAATTAACTTCTTGAGCTAATCTTTATATAATCATGCGATTCATCTCAAACAAGATCTTCTATGACACCTGCATGCAAACTATTAAAAGCCAATAAAATCGAATACAGCATTCATGAATATGAACATGATGCCAATGCCAAAAGTTTCGGGCTAGAAGCTGCTGAGAAATTGGGGCTTTCGGTAGAAGAAGTTTTTAAAACTTTATTGGTCACGGATGATAAACAGTATTTTGTTGCCATATTGCCGGTACATCATCAACTCAATCTGAAAAAAGTAGCGCAGGCCGTAGGATGCAAAAAACTCCAGATGGCAGATCCTAAACATGCAGAACGTTTGACCGGTTATCTGGTCGGTGGAATCAGTCCCATTGGTCAAAAGAAACGATTAAAAACGGTGATTGATGCCAGCGCAGAACAGTTGGATAAGATCTATGTCAGTGGCGGTAAAAGAGGCTTGGATATTGGATTAAAGCCGGCTGATCTTGCCAAGGTACTCAATGCACAGTTTGTCGATGTGCTGGATACATAAGATCGAAGTACGACGATCACCTAAATTCATAGAACCTGAAGTGAGAGATTTAAAATAGCTGCATATTTTTTGGTCGGAAATAACAGTAAATCATTTTATACGTTTGTATATTAGATAAGTTAAAACACAGCTTGACTGTGTGCACAACAAGGAATGAAAACAAAAATATAAATTATTATGCGGAGCATAATGGATGAAAATTCAAAATAAAAAATGGCCACGGTTCTGTCTGACATTATCTGCGATGGCGATGCTATCTGCGTTGCCGAGTGTACAGGCCTCTTCTGCACCTTCAGCTGCACCTGCCAATTCACAGCAGGTTTTCTTTGTCGGAAATAACTGGGATGGCACGGTAACCGTGATTCGTCCATCGGGTGATTTTGGAAAAATTGGCGTCATTAACATGATTCCTGACCGTAAAGAGCGCCTTAAGGAAATTCACATGAATCCAATCAAGCTGATTGCCTATACTTATATTCAGACTACAGCGGGTGAAGGCAATGACCAGCTGGTGGATGATATGTACTCGACACCAGATGGTCAGTCAGTGGTCGCATCGCGCCCAAGTTTCGCTGATGTGGTATCAATTAATATCAAAACCGGCAAGATTAACTGGCGCACGCCTGTTGAAGGCTTCCGTGCCGATCATATGGCGGTATCACCAGATGGGCAGCGGGTCGCCGTATCTGCATCTTCAGGAAATGTGGTGCATGTACTGGATATCCATACCGGTAAAGAGTTGGGCCGTTTCAGCACGGGTGATAAACCGCATGAAAATATTTATTTTGATGGCGGCAACAAGATTCTGAACTCTGCTATCGGCAATGTGGAAACGTCGATGGATGCACAGTGGCAAGACTTTACTAAGGGTAAGCGTTTTATCACTATCGCAGATGCCAATACGCATCAGGTGCTAAGAAAAATTGACTTCAGACCTGCACTCGATGCATTTGGTCGTAAAGATTTATCCAACTCAGTACGACCAATGGTATTTAGTAAGGATGAAACCAAACTGTATGCCCAGGTTTCATTTTTTAATGGGCTGATTGAGTACGATCTTAATCAGAACAAGATTAGCCGGATCGGACAGCTGCCTGGCAGTGACAGTATTCCGAAAGACCGGACAAAATGGGTCAATGATTCACGTCATCATGGATTGTCAATCAGTGCTGATGGAGAAAAACTCTGTGTCGCTGGTACCATGGATAACTACGCTACGATTGTAGATCGCAAAACGCTGACAGCCGGGAAACTGATTTCTGCAGGTAAACCTTATTGGGCAACGCGAAGCCCGGATGGTCGTAGCTGTGTAATTTCAGAAAGTGAAACAGATGTAGTCACAGTGATTGATTTTGCCACAGGCAATAAAGTGCTCAGTGTGCCGGTGGGAAATCATCCACAACGTGTCCGGATTGGTTATGCACCAGCAGACTGGTCAACGCCGTAGTCAATCGTCGATTAGCGAAAAAGACAGCTTTTTAATAAAGGCTGTCTTTCTTGAGCTGAGGACATAAAAATGAATGATAAAACAATTCTGTTCTATGTAATGATCGGATTGCTCTTGTTCGGGACTTTAGTGGGTATTGGCTATCAGGTACGACAAGAAATCTATCGGACGAATTTTACTGATCAGACCCATTCTGATCCGGTCCTGCCAGCTGAAAAATCGGCAAGCTATATATCTGTTAATTCTCCTGAGAATAGTCAAACTACGAAGAAGGAACAGAACGATACCGTTGCAAAGCAAAGCGAATTATCAAAGCAACAAGAACAGTTATATCTGGACTTTACTCAGATTATTAACGCTTTAAGTGAGGGGCAACAACCCGATCCTCACCAAGTCAGTTTGTTGATCACTCAGCAGCAAAAACTGGTAGAGGCTCAACTGGTGAGCAAGGCCGAAGCGAAAGCACAAATTGAGTTTCTGATTAAAGTTCTGCCTGAAATGGATCATGAATTGCATCGGGCGTTGCGAGTATTAGAACAAACTCGAATTTGAAGACTTAGATCCAGATGCATCTTTCATTATTCTAAGCCTAAAAATTGCTCTCATAAAAAAGCCCAAATGATGATTCGGACTTTTAAATCCACAATATAGAAAGCTAAGTATCTTTATAAACAATTCGCAGGCTTGGGTACACCAGCCAAACGGCTTAAATGACGGGCCACCAGACCAGTATTAAACTTTTCCTGAAGTATGGCATTATTGATATCGGCACTGACAGTTTTCATTAAAAATTTAATCAGTGGGCGTGTTGCTGGTGAATGACCAAACTGCTGATAGAACTGACGTACCGCTTGCAGAATTTCAAAATGCCAAGGAGTTAAGCTCAGTTCCAGACTATCGGCCAGCACTTGAGCAACGTCTTCATTCCAGATGGTATAGTCAACTAGATGGCCATCTTGATCCAATTCTAAATTCATATCTAACTCATTCATTATTTCATTGAAATGCAGCGATTAAACTCGAGGCAAAGATCTGCAAAATCTGCATAATTCAAAAGCTTTATTTGTGTAGGCAAAGGTTGTACTAATAACTCCGCATCATTTTCCAGCATGTGAATTTTCGGCAAGCTTTGAAGAAATGAATGCTCTAGCAGCAAAACCGCTTCACCCATCAGCACGACCTGATCACCCGTTGCATAAATTTGAGCCAGTTGTTCTAGGATCTGCGCTGTTGCCGAATAGCTGGATTGGATCAGGTAAAGTGTATGATTTGACATTTGTATATCCTTATTCCTTACCAATACAACACATGATCAAAGCTTTGAATAAATTCAGGATTAAGCTCAATAAATTCGATTTCTTGTTCGCTCTGCGTCACAAATGGGGAATTCTGGTTTTTCTGCTCAATCAGAACTGGAGTGAGATCATAAAACTCAAAACTGTCGACCATATTTGATGCCAGTTTGAATGCATGATGCACCTGGTCAAATTGCAGCTCTGAACGCAGC
The DNA here is from genome assembly GCF_002321025.1 of Acinetobacter lwoffii. Lineage (GTDB taxonomy): Bacteria > Pseudomonadota > Gammaproteobacteria > Pseudomonadales > Moraxellaceae > Acinetobacter > Acinetobacter lwoffii_Y. Next base: position 28,840 of record NZ_DCLL01000047.1, on the reverse strand, counting down.
AGACTAAGGGCAGCCCCTTGTAGCAGGACTTTAACCTCGGCGCCAAAGGTTGCCAGGACCATAGTAGCCGACAGGCTTTCATGCACTTGCAGGCTAGTCAGATTGGCTTGAGTTAATATAACAAGTACAGATTTCACACAAGATTCCTTGGAAAAGCAACACATTCTAAAAAATGAAACATCTAGAATTGAATGAGACGTTGTGAGGACTGAACAGCATCGGCAAGTTCACCTAAACCGACCAATTCAAAGGCATCTGCCAGATTATGCTGCTGAATATTGTGACGTCGAGCATTGTCCAGATCTGTAATTCCACGTGCCAATGCTGCACTTACACAGACCGGGAGGCGAATCTGTAGCGCTTGCCATGCATGTGTAAGATGACGTTGATCGTCGGGTACCCATTGCAGTGCATTTGCGACCGATACGCCGTCCTGATAGAAGAATACACGGAATGCTTCCTGTTTATCTTGCAAGGCCTGAGCCAAACCCAGGGCATGCCAGGCATAAATGGAAGTCGGTGCGGAGGTAACAAGAATTAAGGTGCTCATCGAAATTCACTACAGGCTTGATCAATAGCAACAGATTGATCTTGGCTTCATCAGAAAGTAGGTAGTATAAATGATTTTAGTGACGGGTGGATTAGGCTTTTTAGGCTCACATATTGCTTTAAGTCTGTTAGCACAAGGACTAGAGGTCATTGTGGTCGATAATTTGGCCAATGCTAACTTACAGACTCTGGAGCGCCTCGAATTTATTTCTGGTATGTATGTACCTTTTATCAAAATTGATATTCGCAATACGCCAGCATTGAACAAAGTCTTTGAGCAGCATTCGATTCAGGCTGTGGTGCATACCGCAAGTTTTAAATCACTGGAAGAATCAGTATTAAAACCACTTGAATATTATAATGATAATGTCAGCTGTATTATGAGTCTCATGCGTGCCATGCAACGTACCGGCGTGCGTCATCTGGTACATTTATCCAGTCTGGCGGTATATGGACAATCTGGCTCAGATTTAAGCGAAGATCTGCCTTTTAACTATACTTATCCGAATCCCTATATCAAATCGCAACAGATGGTTGAGGAAATTATCCGGGATACTGCCAAAACTGATAATGAATGGCGGATTGCGATCCTGCGTTTGTCTAATATCGCCGGTGCCTTTGAACACGGTGTGCTGGGGGAAGCAGTGCCACCTTTACCGAAAAATATTTTGCCTTTGGCAATGCAGGTCGCTGCACAGCAACGTGAATATTTGGAATTACGCCGTCAGGCCCATACTGCGGATGGCACAGTAGAACGCAGTTTTCTGCATGTCGCAGATTGTTGTGATGCGGTGATCAAGTCCTTGCAATGGCTGTCACAACAGCAGGAATTAAAATGTGAAGCTTTTAATATTGCCGGTGAATTGATTTCCATACAGGATTTACTGGATCAACTGGCTGAAGTGACTCAGTCTGCAATCAAAACCATGGATGCTTTGCCATATCCACATGCTGAAATGGATCAATTGGGGGCGAACATCGAAAAAGCGCGAAATATCCTGCATTGGCAACCTCAGCGATCACTTAGAAAGATGCTTGAGGATGAATGGTTGTTTTATCAGAATATGCTCAGAGGGCAGTAAGTTAGAGTATTTAGCTCATATTTGATAATAATTATCATTTACATGATTGCTGTAATCGATTACTTTAAATAAATAGATTAAATCATTGATATAGAAATCCCTAAGATCCGTAACAGGCAAGAAGAATTGAGGTTGAACATGCAAACACGTATTGAACATGACACGATGGGAGAGGTGGCTGTACCGAGTGAGGCTTTATGGGGCGCTCAGACTCAGCGTAGCTTGCAAAATTTCAAAATTGGAAATGAGCGTTTGCCACAGCCAATGATTCGTGCCATGGGACTCGTCAAAAAAGCTGCGGCCTTGACCAATGCCGAGCTGAATCAGATTCCCCAAGAACTGTCACACTACATTGTGGATGCTGCAGATGAAGTCATCAGCGGGAAATGGGACAGTCAATTTCCATTGGTGGTCTGGCAAACGGGTTCAGGTACACAAAGTAATATGAACTGTAATGAGGTGATTGCCAATATTGCCAACCAGAAATTGGGCAATCATTTAGGTGCGCAAAAACCTGTTCATCCAAATGATCATGTCAACCGTGCCCAATCTACTAACGATTCATTTCCAACTGCGATTCATGTGGCTGCGAGCTTGCAGATCAATGAACTGTTAATTCCGGCAGTCACACGCTTACGCGATACTTTATATGCCAAATCTCAGGATTTTGCTGATATTGTAAAAATTGGCCGGACACATCTACAAGATGCTACACCTTTAACTTTAGGTCAGGAATTTAGCGGTTATGTCTCTCAGCTGGATCATGGACTCCTTCGTCTAGAACAGGCTTTGGTCGGACTATATGAATTACCATTAGGCGGTACAGCGGTTGGTACCGGTCTGAATGCTCATCCTGATTATGCCGTTCAGTCTGCTAAAACCCTGGGACAGTTAACTGGATTGCCATTTGTGACTGCGCCAAACAAATTTGAGGCTCTGGCAGGCCGTGATGCTGCGGTATTCGCATCTGGCGCATTAAAGACTTTAGCAGTTAGCCTGAATAAGATTGCCAATGATATTCGTTGGCTGGCCAGCGGGCCTCGCTGTGGTTTTGGTGAATTGCGTATACCTGAAAATGAGCCGGGTTCTAGCATCATGCCCGGTAAGGTGAACCCGACGCAAAGTGAAGCAATGACCATGGTGGTTGCACAAGTTCTCGGAAATGACACCACCATTAACGTGGCAGGCGCATCAGGTAACTTTGAACTGAATGTGTTTATGCCGGTGATCGCCTATAACCTGTTGCAATCTATCCAGCTTGTAGGGGATGCGTGTAACAGTTTTAATGATCATTGCGCCGTAGGTATTGAGCCGAATCATGAGAAAATTGAACATTTCCTGCATGATTCTTTAATGCTGGTTACAGCCTTGAATCCGGTGATTGGTTATGAGAATGCAGCCAAGGTTGCCAAAACAGCTTATAAGGAAGGAAAAACCTTAAAACAGGTGGCTGTTGAACTTGGTTTAGTTACCGCTGAACAGTTTGATGAAGTTGTGCGTCCTGAACAGATGGTCTCACCGAATGCCAAATAAGGGCTGTAGCGCTTTTATTTTCAATCTTTCCTCCTGTTTTATCATGGAATAGTCAGCAGTGGTTTTTATCTCAGGCAGAGTTGCGTACAATAGTGCTAGATGAGACTAACCACTGATGATTGTTTTATGCTTGATATTTATTTAACAGATGTTCAAAGAAAGGTGCAATTCAAGGATTATCCAGGTGAGCATCCTGTTAAATTTATTCTGAATTTTAAAAAGATTTTTCCGAGTGTCATGGAACTTCTTTTACCTGTGCTTCCGGATAATGAAAATCTGGAAGAAATGTCTTGGGAATCGACCAGCGATGATTTTGAGACTTTCCAGATGTTTTTAACCGGATGGGGCATTATTGAACTGCGTTTAAAAGCGATTACCCAGTTTAAAGATAAAGCATTTGCGGATCGTCTGGTTAAACAAGCCCAACAAAAACGCAAAGACTATCAAAAGCAGCAGGCTAAACTGACTACAGTTGAACTAGACTATCTGTTTATGCATGAGATGCATGCTCTGATTGATGCAGAACTGGTGGAACTCGGTGAGAAATTCTATTTACCGACTTTACGTGAGCTGTGGAAGACTAAAGTATCTGCTCAGATGTTGAACGCGAAGTTTTAAACTGGGTTTTTAGCTTTTATTTATAAAATTAATCCTCCAATTTTGGGGGATTAATTTTATCTGCAATATGAGATTTATTTCATGATGTGCTATCTCTTAAAATAGCCTAAGCAATATTGAGTGTGGTCATTGAATGTCTTTATTCTTATAATTTTACTCAGTAAGAGCGCATGTTGAACCATTGTTTAGCGTCGGGCTCTATCATAGGGCAGCAGTTTTAACGAATGTTCAAAAAATAGATGAAAATGATCATTTTTAGCTAAAAAATATATAAAAATATCAATTAAATAGCCTAGTAATTCAGCCCATTATTTTTTAAGGTATAAAAGCTTTATCTCAAGATGAGCAAAAGCTTCATTGATTAGCTATCCTTCATAAAAATAACTGAAGGTTCAAATTTTCCCGAAGATATATCCCAGGATTTTCAAAAATGTCGAATCAGTTTTTAGATTTAATTACTAAACGCCGTACTATTTATGCTATTGCCAAGAATGTTGAACAATCTCCTGAACAATTGACTGATTTGATTCAGACTGCAATTAAGCAAAGTCCATCTTCTTTCAATTCTCAGTCTTCACGCGCCGTCATTTTATTCAATTCAGAACATGAAAAGTTTTGGGGCTTCGTCGCAGATAAATTAAAAAGCTATGCCAAAGATGAAGAAAGCGCTGCAAAAACCACAGCAAAAATGGCCAGTTTTGCGGCAGGGGTAGGCACTGTTTTATTTTTTGAAGATCACACAGTTGTAGAAGGCTTACAGGAACAATTCCCATCTTATGCTGATAACTTCCCAATCTGGGCAGAGCATTCGACTGCGATCGCACAATTTGCAACATGGACAGCATTGCACACAGAAGGGCTGGGCGCATCATTGCAGCACTACAATCCGATCGTGGATGAGCAAGTTCATGCGGAATGGGACATTCCATCGAACTGGAAGTTGCGTGCACAGTTGGTATTTGGTTCGATAGAAGGCGAGCCACGTGCCAAAGATTATCTCGCGGATGAAGAGCGCTTTAAAGTCTTCCAATAAGTTGAGATCCATATCTGCGCTTAACACGGTTTAAGGGCAGATATTTTTTAGATCTCGATGAAATCCCAATCAGCTTCATTAAAATTAAGTTAAAATAGCGCGCTAATGAAAATTGATGAGTAAGACCGAATGTCGAAAAACACGCAAAACCTATCACCTTTACAAGAACTGATCGCAGAGCAAAAGCTACTTTGTGAAGAAGTAGGCTCGGCTTATGTTGAAGTCACGGGTGATGATGTTGTTGCGGTGGCCGTACATACCTTAAAGCAGGATCCGATTGTTGGCATCCGTAAAAAGCCTGAAACGGCTGAAAATATCAGCTGGTACATTTATGGTGGAGAACCTTCAAGTGAAGAGGCTTTCGAAACCATGACAGTACGTGAATTACAGGACATCGCACCAGAAGTTTTACCGTATCTGGCTCTGGAAACAGGTTTTCGTTTCATGATTGATGCCGATGATTATGAAGATGTCTGGAAAGAAGAAATTTAAATGCTAAAAAAATCATCTTTCATTTGTGCTGGATTATTATTAGGACTGAATAGCATGGTCTTCGCAGAGCCGCTTTCACAAAGTGCCTATGACGAGTTTATTTCAGCTCAGACTAAAATCGTGAATGAAACCAAGCATATTTTAGATGAAGATGATCAAAAGGTAGATGCCCAAACTCAACGTCAGGCTTTCTGCAAACGACTGAAAGCCTATCAGGATATTCAAAAGGTGTCCGAAGAAAACAGCAGTCTGGATATGGCGCCCACGATGGTCATGGTCGCCAAAAGTTTTCTTGAGCGGCAAGATCAAAGTTTGACTCAATCTGGAATGACCACAAGCGTATTTTGTAAAAATAGGAATGTAGAATAAATTATAAAATACTTTTCTATCTTGAAAGTTTTTCGCAGTGGAATAAAAATTAAGTAGGTAAGTCTATTTCACAACCAGATTTTATAGATATTAAAACCTGAAAGACCATTTCCTGAATATCATGTAATAAAAAATCTGTTAAGTTAATTTAAATTTATTTTGATGTGAATATCTAATATCTCGGGTATATATCCACTGTTTTTAATACATTGATAAGAATAAATGAATAATCGTGGTTTTGTAATTTCTTGAACAGGACGATTTAAGTAGGATAGCGTGATTGTACGCTGATATTTAAGCTAATAACTTGAATATCTTAAGATGCTAAAAATAGCCTAAGCAACACATAAGTTTAACAACTTTCTCAAGAAAGGGAGAAGGGGGAATTGATAATACTGATATTTACTGCCTGTAACTCATTTGGTCTTAAAACGTATTATTTTTAAACAGAATTAAGTCGATTAATAAGCTACTTATGAATGGTCGATCTTTAATAAATTATGAGCAGTAAATATTAAGGCAGATTATTTAAATTACCTCAGTCTATTTGGATAATCACAGCGAGTTAATTTAAGAAACACTCCGACCTAAAAGTGCTTTACATGTTATTAAATCCCAGTTTTAAGGTTTTCATTAATTTTATTTGGTCTGCATCACAATTTAACCATCTTCGTTCATATTTATAGCCAGATATCCATCCAGATCTTAAATCGTAATTTTAAAAACTTATGAATCGATTAAGTTTTTTTAGCCTAAGCAAAATATACTTCCATAAAATAGCCTAAGCAAAATTTTATATTTAAAAATTTTACAATTGATTAATTCCTAATATAAACCCACTATTAACAGTTAAATACAGAAATCACGGAATTCTCAAATGATCCTAAATTATCAACTCCAACACCACGAAACGTCAGTGCTATCTCCAATGGTCTTTATTCATGGTTTATTCGGTAGTTTAAGTAATTTAGGAGTACTAGCTCGATATTTTTCTGAGCAAAGAACCGTGCTTCAAATTGATGTACGCAATCATGGTCTTTCTGCTCATAGCTCAGACTTAAATTATCAACTTATGGCTGAAGATGTCCTAGAAACTTTATCGAGTTTAAATATTCAAAAGTTCGTAGTAGTAGGGCATTCTATGGGCGGAAAAATTGCCATGAAATTGGCTGATTTAGCCCGCGTACAAACTGAAAAGTTGATCGTCCTGGATATCACACCGATCCAATATCATGAAAGTCATCATACTGAAATTTTTAAAGCTTTATTCGCAGTACAGCAAGCAAATGTTGCTTCACGACTTGAGGCAGCAAAAATTATGCGTGAATACATTCATGAAGAAATGGTAATTCAGTTTTTATTAAAATCCTTTAATAAAGGACAATGGCTCTTTAATGTTCAGGCTTTATTTGATCATTATTCAGATATTATGGATTGGGAAAAGCTCGAAAAAATGAATCAGCCAGCTTTATTCCTGCGTGGTGGAAATTCTTTTTATATTTCAAAACCGGAACACTTCGCAGCAATTGATGAGCAATTTTCTCAAGCAAAAATTGAAATGATCGAAAATACAGGACATTGGCTGCATGGCGAAAAACCAGAAGAAGTGATCCAGCACATGAGAGCCTTTTTGAATTGATTTACGATTTCGCACTCAAGGCTGAAATGTTTGAGTCTGTAATTGTCCTTCATGAATGAGTTGATGCGCCATTTCAGCTGTTTTCTTTAAACCGGGCATACGATATTCAGTATGTCCAAAATCTTTAATGGATTTCCAGCGACCGCCCCAGGTTAAACCCACCGATTCTGCAATCTGGCCAAACAGTTCATAACCACGCATGGCCCATGGATCACGTTCACTAATCACCACCTTGCCATTCCGCTTAAAGGCAATATCCGCGGCCAGACCAAACTGATGATAACTTTGAAAGCCTTTGGCCTTGGTAATATTACTGTTGGTCGCCAAAGAGTTTTGCCTTTCCGGACTTCGATAACCTTCGAGTAAAACCAGCTCATAACCATGCTGTTCGCGCATAATTTTAAAAACCATCAGTAAGCGCTGTTTAAATCGCGGATTCATCTTATGCCATTTACGGTCTGCTGTGCTGATATTTGGATTTATATGAATGTCTTCAATATTCAGATTAAGGCTTTGCGCTGAAATTACAGAATGATTTGCTAAAGATTCTTCTTGTAAGGCTTCGATAATAAGCTGTTCATCAACTTCAGTTGGAGCTGTTAATATTTGCCCATCTAATAATGCATAAATCTGTGGATCAACTTTCCTTAAATATTCAGCTTCAAACCTACTTGCAGTAAGTGGCTGAGTGAAAGCGAACATTAAAATACTGGCAAATAAGCTAAATCCTGAAATCAAAATCCACCATTGCTGCAAATACCATTCAGACTGAAGATGCTCAGGCGATGCCGCCTGATGAAATTTCTGAACAAACTGTTTTGCTTGAGAAAATTGTTGTTTGCTTTGTGAAATCAAATCAAGAAAAAAATCCTGTATTCTTAATCGAAACTCGTAAGACAGCAAGGCTAACATAGCTAAGCTTAATAGAATAAAGCTGCTCAATATAATCAAAATCATCAGTTGAATGATTGATCTAATAATAATTCAAATTTTTTTTTTTATTCATCGATATAAATTTTCCAACGGCGTCATTTTTTAAGTCTTTATTTTTATAAGTGTCCATCATATTTATTTGAAAATTGAGTTAGGGTAAATGAATCGTAATATAGGCTTGTTCAGCAGGCGCGCTAATCAAATTTTGATATTGAGAAAAAACAGCAGCTTGTTCTGTTGATAAGGCATATTTAAAAACCACAAAGCTGATCACGGCAAATAATAATAAAAATATCAGAATCCAGAAAAATGGTAATTCACGATGGATAATATGTCGGATTTGATCTGGAATTGCTGAAAAAGGAGAAAAAGCAACTTTTTTACCCTTGAGATAATCAATCTGATCTCCGATACGAGCAATCAGACTATTTAAATGCTCAATAGATTCAATTCGATATTTTCCATGGAAGCCCAATAAAAGGCAATAATGATATACCTCTAATACTGCCAGACGTTGCTTATCTTTATGGCGTATTTCTTCCAGATATTCAAAGAAGCGATAACCTGCAAGTTGTGAACCAAAAAGGCTTAACTGCAAGGGACTGATCATCCATGAATTTTGCAGATCAAAAAATCGCTCATCCTGTTGGGTGACAATTGTTTCATCTATTAAAGCGCAATAGGCATATTTTGCATCTTGAATATCTTCAGCTGAAAATTGCATCTGGCGTGCCTGATGTTCAAAACTTTTCAACATCTCCAGAATTTTTTCACGGAAAGACTCTATATTTACAGGGACATAGTGATTTTTTAACAGGAAAACAATATAGAAGCCGTCATGCAGTAAATCTACCAGACTATTCGTAGAGGTAGGGTAGGTTTCTACAGGTTGCATGGCTGTATAATCTACTCCGATTTGAACGCCATCAAAGAGTGAAAGAGGAGTGTTAGAGATTGTATTCATTAATATTTTTATCCATTCATGACAGCAATAAGTTCAATCGCGATATCCTGAAAGCCATTCGGGATATAAACACAAATCGATTCTGAATCCAGCATGCGCTGATACAGTTCATTATTGGGTTCAATCTCAAAATAATGAACGCCGGAACGTACCGGAATTGCAGTAGGCACCTGCATGAGATGCTGAACGGGTACAGCCGGTAAAGCTGCAACCACGCGTTGTTCTACATCTATAGTACTACCAATTTTAAAACGGATCGGAACATAGGCAATCAAGTCATGTGCAGGCATAACACTACTTGATACAGCAAGATATAACCGCGTATTGTGACTGATCTTATCGGTCTCCAGACTGCCAAACCAATAGGATGGGCGAGTTTCTTTTAAGCTGATACTGATATATCGATTCGAAATAATTGTATCGAGTAAATCTCTGAGAATAATATCCAGCTGATTGAAGCTGTCGTATAGATGATGATGCTGATACTGCGGCAATTGATCAATGTCATAGGCTGTTGAAAAGGTAAGTAGGGAACCACTGAGTCTTAAAAGTTCCGCATATAGCCGTTCCGGATGAATTTGTGGATACTGCAAAATATGATTTAAGGTTGCATAAGCAGTATTTAAGGCATTCACCAGCCAGAAAGAGACAATATCCCCAGAACGAAATTCAATCAGTTTCTGTTCGTTTTCACGGTTATTGGATTGAATCGTTTTAGTCTTGGCCCGGATGATATTCAAAGTTCGCTTTAAATTGTCTAGCAGATATTCACAGGCCTGAATATGTAAAATTGGAGGAATGAATTTATGATCAAAAATAAAATTTCCAGAACTTTGTCGTTTGATTTGAGCAACCGGAAGATATAAATAACCATCCAGAGGCTGCTGAGGTTCTTGGCCAACTTCAAAAAGTTTAAATTCTGCCCGACGGCGTAACAGGGTGATCTCTGCAGTAGTGGCATCGGTGAATAAATCATGGGTCGAGATTAAATGTGAGTGATAACGACTAGATTGAGTGTTTTCGACATGACTTACATTTTGCTTGTTCGGCTGTAGCATTGGCAAAGCCAAATAAATTTGCATTTCACCACGCAGGTTTAAGGTATCCAGTTGTACCGGTTCTGGTAATAAATCCTGTACAGGCGCCTGATAAATTTCACCATCTTGCCAGATCATTTCAATTTTGCTCAATGCCAATATATGCATATTGAATTGAGCTTCATCAAATTGAATGGATTGGATCCCGTGAGCAAAAGGAAATGTCGCCCGAATCATATGACTCAAGCGTTGTTCATGATAGGCATCCTGTAATTGAAAATGTTGCGGTCTTAAAAACAGACCTTCGCCCCAAAGTACTTTTTCTGCTTTAAACATTTTAATATTTACCACTCATTCTTAAGTTCATCGTTGACATATACACCTAGTAATTCATGTACGTTTTCGATCGGATTCTCGTTCTTAATCACTTGAGCCAGCCATTCATGTAATGGCATCTGACTCCATTTAATCGTCTTTTGCAGCATGTAGCTCACTGGACTATGCGGTTCATTCGATTGAAAATACTGTGCAATTTCTTGTAATAACTGCATCGCCTGTTGACGATTGGCCAGATGGTTTTGGGCTTGAGGTCGAAATTCTTGTATATCTTTAAGCGAGGTATTCATCACTATTATTTCAGGTATTTTGAGAGTGCCAGATTGTGGTGGATTTATTTGATCCTGAGATATTGGAGAAATATCTGTTTTATAAATGCGCTTAATACTGGAAAAGATCGACTCAAGTTGAGAATCTGTGCTTGCAAAACTTGGTGCATCCAGACCCAGCAAATGATCCAGCGTATTTTTAAGATGCTGCCATTGGGTTTGGATTTCCTGAAAATAACCTTCATTCTCGCTTAACACGATTTTGGAGGTCTGCAGCAACGATTGTTCAAAATACTCCAAGTTCTGAACAGCATTATTTTCAGAGCAGTCATCTTGCTGCTGTTGTTTTAGCTGTATATTACGCTGATGCAGTAATAGCTCATAATCACCCAAACTATAAAAAGGCGCAGAGCTGACCAAAGACACCTGTTTCATCAACGTTGGCAATTGCGTAATCAGACCTTGTAATAATCCCAAACGCTGATCAAGATCATCCTCTTCGATTTGAGGATGTAACGTGAACCAGTATCGCTCAAGGCTTTGCTGGGTCAACTCTAATCCTCGAGCAATTCCTTCAAAACCATAGAGATGACTCCAAGCTTCTATAAGCCAGGTATATAGACGGATATCCTTGGTTTTTTCAGTTAATAATTCAATCGTTTTATCATGTACAAGTTGCCAATCGGCCTGTTTCGGTTCCGAGACCCAGTCACCTTGCTCCAATAAAGGATCATCACGAGTTCTGGCCTTGTTAATCACATGAAAATCATTTGAAAATGAATAGTCCACACCGCACGGCTGATCGACTGAAATGTCTTGCAATAAATATTCAAATTCCAGGCTCATCTTTATTCCAATTATTATATTTTATTTGTTTTTATTTTTAGGTTACTTCAACTAGGCAGCATCTGCTTTATTGCTTTTAGAACGTACTTTTTGCGCTATTTTAACTTTCGGATCTACGCTATAAAAAATTTCATCATTCTTGATCTCAATGTGAATCAGTTTAGGAATCTTTCCCTCACTCATGGTTCTCAATATTTCTGTAGCCAAAGCAGGCAATACTGAAGCATTTAAAATATGATCAATATTGCGCGCACCACTATCAACCTCGGTACATCGGCTGAGCAGAAGTTCGAGCAAGTCCCCACTATAAGTGACCTGGGTGACATATTGCTGCTGAATGCGTCGGGTAATTTTCCCCAGTTTATGCTGAATAATCTGGATCAATAGCTCATCGTGTAAAGGATAATAAGGCACAATCTGCATACGCCCTAAAAATGCCGGTTTAAATTGCTGATATAAACTTGGTTTGAGCAGTTCAATTAATCTATTTGCATCCGGCCAGTTTTCGACGGGTTGATTTAAACAGGCCTGCATAATGGCACTTGAGCCAACATTGGAGGCTAACAGGATTGTCGTATTTTTAAAATCAATTAGACGGCCTTCACCATCTTCCAGCATGCCTTTATCAAAGACCTGATAAAATAATTCCTGCACATCAGAATGAGCTTTTTCGATTTCATCTAATAAAACCACGCTATAAGGATTACGGCGTACCGCTTCAGTCAAAATGCCTCCTTGACCATAACCGACATAACCTGGAGGAGCACCTTTTAAGGAAGATACGGTATGAGCTTCCTGATATTCCGACATATTGATCGTGATCAGATGCGACTCACCTCCATACAATTCTTGAGCCAAGGCCAGCGCAGTTTCAGTTTTTCCCACACCGCTTGGACCAAGCAATAAAAATACACCTTGTGGTTTGTTCGGATCATCCAGTTTTGCTTTAAATGTTTTAATACCTTGGACCAGTTGATGCAAAGCAAAGTCCTGACCCATCACACGCTGCGATAATTTATCTTGGAGTTTTAAGACCTGTCGGATTTCATCATTCATCATTTTACCGACTGGAATTCCGGTCCAGTCAGAAATGATCTGATGAATCATAGGGACTGTTACACGCTCGAACACAAGTGGGTGATCAGCCTGAATCTGGGTCAAACGCTGCTGTAATACTTTAATTTTATTTTTATTTTCAATTTTTTTGGATTGAACCTGTAATAATTTTATTTCCTGAACCAGTTGAAGTTCTTGCTGCCATTGCAGGCTTATCTGAGAAATTTCTTGTTCCAAATTTGAAATATTTTCTGATAATTCAATTAAACGTGTCTGATGACACGGAAAATTTTGATGCTCCTGATTTAAAATCTCATGTTCAAGCCGAAGATTATGCAGCTGTGCCTGTAACTGGTCTAACTTTGCAGGTTGTGCATTTTGGCTCAAAGCAACTCGTGCCGCGGCTGTATCTAATACACTAATGGCCTTATCCGGTAATTTCCGTCCACTGATATAACGATGCGAGTTACGTACCGCAGCAGCAATTGCTGCATCATCAATCTGCAACTGAAAATGCTGAGTCATGACCGGAATCATGGCACGCAACATATCGATGGCGACTTCCTCAGTAGGTTCTTCTACCTTCACTACCTGAAAACGGCGGCTAAGCGCAGCATCTTTTTCAAAGTATTGTTTGTACTCCGCCCAAGTGGTAGCGGCGATAGTACGCAGTTCTCCTCGTGCCAAAGCTGGTTTTAACAGATTGGCGGCATCATTCTGACCAGCCTGACCACCTGCACCAATCAGCGTATGGGCTTCATCAATAAACAGGATAATAGGATAACTGCAGGACTGAACTTCTTGAATGATTTGCTTCAGGCGATTCTCAAACTCGCCTTTTACACTGGCACCTGCTTGTAATAAGCCAAGATCCAATACATGAAGTTCTACATTTTTGAGTACATCAGGTACCTGATCATTCACAATTTTCAGGGCCAATCCTTCTACTACAGCAGTCTTACCGACTCCCGGATCGCCGGTAAGTATGGGATTGTTCTGATGACGGCGCATCAGAATATCCAGCATCAAACGGATTTCAAACTCACGACCGATCACCGGGTCGATTTGGCCTTGGCGTGCTTTTTCAGTCAGATTAATGGTGTATTGATCGAGTGCCAGTGTTTTATTTAATTTTAGCTGTGCGTTAGGTGAATCTTCTTTTACCTTAGTAAGCTGAGCATAGCTCGGGTTTTCAATACTCTGCTCGCAGAGCTCCAAAAAATGATGTTTGAGATGATCAATTGGAAATAGCTCAAATAAAGTAGAAGCACGAATCGTCATTTGATATAGATCAGGTGCAGTGAGCAGGGCAACCAGTAAATGTCCGCTGCGGATCATCGGATTCTGTTCTGCTGAAGCCAAAAGCCAGGCATGTTCTAATGCACGAATAATGGATTTGGCCAAGATAGGCGTACGAGAATTGCCTTTAGTCATTTGCTGAATGCTCTGATTCAGATCATGGGTTAGATCATCTTCGGAAATTTTATACTTTTTGAGCAATAATTTGAGATCGTTCAGGTCTGGCTGCTGTAGCAATTCTAAGAGAAAATGCTCAATTTCGATTTCATAATTTCGCTGTTTGATGCAGAAATTCGCTGATTTCTCAAGGCATAGGCGTGCATGCTCAGATAATTTTGTAATCAAAATTTTTAAATTACTCATATTTTTCTCTTTTAGAATATACAGCCTGATGTTTTTGGAATTTATAGCTATATATTTGTTATTATTAGGTTTATTTTTATTTATTTAAGTTTTTCTATGAGCAATCAAGATATATTGGCTCAAGATTTTTGGCATATTCTACTCAAGTCTATCCAAATGTCTGCATTCATTGGTCGGAATCTTACCATTTTAAAAATTACATAAAATAATTTAACAAAAACGCATTTATGTATTGACTTCCTGTGATAATTTTTTGTTAAATCCGCAACTAGATTTTTGAATTATAAAAATAGAAAAATAAATTTTAATTATAAAAATATAAAACAATAACCAAAAATTGAGGCTTATTTTGAAAAATAATCTAGGTTTTATTGTATTGCTCATCTCAGGGATGGCGCAGCTATGTTTTGCTCAAACCCATGCAGCAGAATTAAAAAAATCATGTATCAAGAGCTATCCACAAGCAAAAAATGATACTGATTCAACTATCATTGATTTATACCAGCAGTTATGCGACAAGACAGCAAGAAAAAATATGCATCTGCAGCAGCAATTGTCTACCCAAATTGCCAAACGCTATGTTGAAGTCGGTGATCATCTGAAAGCGCTCAATTTAATCGAGCAATTACATCAGCAAAATTACATTCATCAGAATTTAACTGATCTGAAATTCCTGGCAGGGATCGGGATCTCTTCCCAAAGCCTAGAACAGATGCGTAGTACAGAAGTCCGTGCCTTAAATGACTTTACCTACCCACAGGCCAAATCGCTGACTGAACATATTTATCTGGCACAGCCTGTAGCAAAATTTTCTGAATCTGCATCAACGACGGCGCGGAATTCAAAAGTAAAAAATACTAAAAATAAACCAAATAACCCAGTAAAACAAAGCCTAAGTCAAAACAAAAATAAAGTATCGAAAAGCAATCTAAAAAATAATACGGCTGCTATCAGTAATAAAAAAACAGAAAGTATCAGTACACGAACCCACACTCCTAGTACTAATCCATTTGGATCATTAAATAATAATTAATAAGGAAAATCATGATGGCTAAACGTGAAAGTGTACAAAAAAAATTACAGCGTATTCGACCACCACGGGTGCAATTGACCTACGATGTTGAGGTAGGTGATGGCCGTGAAGTCAAAGAGTTACCTTTTGTAGTGGGAGTTTTGGGAGATTTTTCAGCAGCGTCTGAACTTGAAAAAACCAAGCTCAAAGATAAAAAATTTATCAATGTAGACTTGGAAAATATTGATGAGGTGATGCAGTCTCTGGCGCCTCGTGCCAGTTTTCAGGTGGAAAATAGTTTGACTGAAGAGAGTGGTAAAATATCAGTAGATTTGGTTTTTAATGCAATGGATGATTTTCGGCCAGAACAGGTAGTCCAACAAGTCGAACCTTTGCGAAAACTGGTAGAAGCACGAGAACGTTTAACTGATTTACGCAATAAAATATCCAATAATGAACGTCTAGAAGATTTACTGGATGATATTTTAAAAAATACCGACCAAATCCGTAAAATGAGTATGGAGGCAGACAATGAATCACTCTAATGCTGCAACTACCACGAATGTTGCTATTGAAGAATACTCAATTCTGGACTCTATTGTTGAACGTAGTCGAATTGCGCGTAATGAAGAAGAACATGATCGGGCCAAAAGTTTGATTGGTGAGTTGGCCAAGGAAGTCATGGCCGGTACCGTTATAGTTTCAGACAATATGACCTTGGCTTTAGATAAACGCATTGCAGAAATTGATGCGCTTATTTCTACCCAGCTGAGCAAGATCATGCATCACGAGCAGTTTCAAAAAGTTGAGTCCACCTGGCGAGGGCTGTATTACTTTTGTCAGGAAACGCCATCACACTCTTTAATTAAAATTCGTATGTTGAATACGACCAAAAAAGAATTGATTAAAGATTTTCAAAGTGCCAGCGACTTTGATCAAAGTACTCTATTTAAAAAAATCTATGAAGAAGAATATGGTTCATTTGGCGGTGCGCCTTATGCGACCCTCATTGGTGACTTTGAGTTTGATCGCACACCTTCAGACCTGTATTTGCTCGAGCAGATTTCACATGTAGCATCAGCGGCACATGCACCGTTTCTCTCAGCTGCAAGTCCTTCCATGTTCGGATTGGAAACTTTTACTGATATTGATCGCCCACGCGATGTTTCTAAAATTTTTGAAACAGCTGAATATGTGCAATGGCGTTCATTCCGGGAAAGTGATGATGCTCGTTATCTGGCATTGACTATTCCACGAGTATTAGGCCGTTTACCTTATCATCCTAAAGATGGCAATACGACAGCAGGCTTTAACTATGTAGAAGAAGTTTCAGGTGAAAATCATAATGAATACCTGTGGATGAATGCTGCTTATGCTTTGGGGACGCGTTTAACCAATGCCTTTGATATGCATGGCTGGTGTGCTGCGATTCGTGGGGTTGAGGGTGGCGGTTTGGTCGAAGGTCTGCCAGTGCATACCTTTAAAACCAATGATGGAGAAATCATATTTAAGTGCCCGACTGAAATTGCGATTACGGACCGTCGTGAAAAAGAACTCAGTGATCTTGGCTTTATTCCATTAGTACATTGTAAAAATACCGATTATGCCGCGTTCTTCGGTGCCCAATCTACCCAAAAACCAAAGAAATATGATAACGATATTGCCAATGCCAATTCCGCATTATCCAGTCAGATACAGTACATTATGGCAGTCTCGCGAATCGCTCATTATTTAAAAGCAATGATGCGAGATAAGGTGGGAAGTTTTACATCTGCAGGAAATGTCGAAGCATTTCTAAACGACTGGCTGTCTCAATATGTACTTTTGGATGACGGCGCTTCACAGGAAGCCAAAGCACAGTATCCACTGCGTGAAGCTTCGATAAAAGTTGTAGAAAATCCGGATGAACCTGGACACTACAAATCTGTGGTCTTTTTGAGACCGCATTTTCAGTTAGACGAGTTGTCTGTATCTTTACGACTGGTCACTGAGTTACCGCAGTCGAGTCATTAAGACCGCTGCTAAAATTATAATAATATTTATAACAACAGGAAAATTATTAAAATGAAAGACATTTACATCCAGTTTCGCGGCAAATATAAAGTTGATGGTGAATCTCGTGATTCGGAACATAAAAGCTGGCTAGAAGCAAATTCTTGGTCGCACAACATTCGTCAGCCAAAATCTGCAACATCTTCTAGTGTAGGCGGTCATACTGCAGAACGGGTTGAACATTCCGACATGATTTTTATGAAAGATCTGGATGCAACCAGTCCAAAACTTTGGGAAGCATGTTCAGCAGGTTATACCTTCGATGAAGTACAAATCGATTTTTATCGCGCTAATGGTGACAAACGCGTTAAATACCTGCAAATTAAATTAAAACATGTACTGGTTTCTCAGGTTACTCCGATAGTAAATCAAGAAGGCGTTCCAACAGAAGCTTTTGGTTTGAAATATGCTGCAGTTGAGTGGACGTATAATCAACAAGATATTAATGGTACACAAAAGGGTGCCGTGACCAAGAAATGGTCATTATCAAATAATACTGCTTCTTATGCAGCGTAATTTGATCTTTTAGAGGTTGGTCTTGATCAGCCTCTCTGATATTTATAAAAATAAATAAAATTAGACTATAACAATATGAATTTGGATCAGCTTTATCCTTACGGATTTAGAACAACATTATTTGACCGTCTATTGTCTCAGGATATTCAATGTTCTCAAGGCCTTTCTTTACAGGCTTTGAGAGAGTCAGTGGCTGCCGATCTGGAAGATCTGTTGAATACTCGTTTAGTTAACTTGGATGTAGATGACAGTTATGACCAGGTCAAACGTTCAATTCTTCAATTTGGCATCATTGATTTTGTAGGTCTTTCAACGGCGAATCCAATGGACCGGGATAAAATCTGCCGCTCGATTGAACATTCTATTCACGCGCATGAACCACGCTTAACACAGGTAAAAGTCGAGATGCTGATGGATGAGCATAATAGGGGAAGTCTGTGTCTAAGTATTCAGGCATTTTTAAATATTTATCCTCTATATGAACCCGTAATTTTTGACGCATTCCTAAAGCCTACTACGCAACAATACGTAATTTTGTCTAAAACATCAGCAGGTGTGCTGTGATCGAAGAATTATTACCTTATTACGAAAAGCAATTACAGGAATTTGGGCAACAATCACGAGAGTTTGCCAATAAATACCCAAAAATTGCCCAACGCCTTTCGTTGAATCAAGAGCAGATTGATGATCCGCATATCGAAAGACTGATTCAGGCATTTTCCCTGATTTCTGCCCGGATCGATAAGAAACTGCACGATAGTTATGAAGTATTTACACGTGCTATTTTTGAGGTGATGTTTCCACAGTACCTTAAACCTTTTCCAGCATGTTCAGTGGTCAGTTTTGACGATGCCATTAAAATCCGACAGCTTAAAAGTAGCCAGCAGATTCCCAAGCAAACTGTATTAAAATCAAAAAGTATCCGTGGGGTACAGTGTGAGTATCGTACGACAAACCAGGTTAATTTATTACCAATCGCCTTAAAATCTGTTAATTTTAAAACCCATGCTTCGACTCATGTTCATTTAAATCGAAATGCAACCTTGAGCTTTGGTTTTGAAATTTTTAACCAGCAGCAGCGACTGTTGGAACAACAAAAATTACCTATTTATCTGGATGCAATTTCCAGCTTTCCATTGCAAGTACTAGATTGTATTTTTAAGCCAGAGACTGGTTTTTCTGTAATAGTACAGAATCAAGAGATTGATATTCAAAATCCATTTGAACTAATGGGATTTACTGAAGCGGAAAGTGCGCTCCCAGTTGATCAACATACTCATCATGCCTATCGTTTATTAATCGAGTATTTTTGCTTTCCAGAAAAATTTAATTTTCTTAACCTCAATCTGAGTTTTTTAAGAGAATTAAATATAGAAACCGCAGAATTTGAGCTACACATTCATTTTAAAATAAATCTGAATGATCAAGCTATGATCAGAAATTATTCAGAATTAAATAGCGCTAATTTCAAATTATTTGCGACACCAGTTATAAATTTATTCCCTAAACAGGCTGAGCCACAAAAAATTGATCATCTGCGCCTGGAATATTCATTAATAAGTGATGTACATCATCCTGAATATTTTCAGGTATATGCGATCACCGAAATGAAGTTATTGAGAGAGAAACGCGAGAACAGTCAAAAAACTTATCCCGTATTACCTTTTTTTGCCATGAGTCATTATCATCAGGCTGATGCTCAATTTTATTATCACCTGTTGCCCGAGCAAAGTAATACCAAGCATACAGAACTGAAATATTCGATTATTTCCAAATCTTTAGAACCACAAAAAAATTCATCAGACTTTATCAGTATGCAGTTGTTATGCAGCAATCGGGATTTACCTTATGAAAGTTATAACAAAGATCAGAATAACTTATCTCTCAATGACAATAGTTTGGCACGTAAAGCCATATTATTAAAAAGACCCAATTTACCTTATTGTTTTGATCAAAAGCAGCAAGAACAGTGGCGAATTATCTCGCATTTATCATTGAATAATCTTTCTTTAATGAAAGCAAATGCAGTCAGTCACATTAAGGAATTACTTGAACTGTATAACTTGCCGCAATCCAAAGACAACCGGCTAATTATTAATTCAATTCAATCGATCCAGTTTTCTCTGAGCCAGAAGTTGCGTGAGCATAAACCATTTCCACTTTTTGTACGGGGTGTCAAAGTTGAAATCCAGATCGATCCAGAAGTCTTTAGAGGAGCCAGTCTGTATATCTTTGTGCAACTTTTAAATCATATTTTTAATTTGAAAGTTCAAATGAATAGTTATGTGGATATGCACGTCATAGATTCAAAGTCAAAACAGGAGTTATACCAATGCATACAGAATGTTGGTGGCAAAAGGCTTCTGTAGTTGATCGGCTCTTTCAGCAGCCGACCAGCTTTGAATTTATTCAAGCCACGCGATTATTAAGACATGCACCTGAACGAAACAGACATCAAGAATGGAGTAAATCATTTCAATTTATTAGTTCACTCAATCTTAATTTTCCGACTTCTGAAATTGAATCATTGCAATGTGAAGATCATAAAGTGCAGATGACCAATTTAATCGTAGGGTTGACTGGCGTACAGGGCGTATTACCTTATATCTATACAAATAAAATTAAACAGAGTACCCGGGCACACAGAGAAGAAAGCTTACACTTTCTCGGACTATTTAATCATAAATTAACCGCCCAATATGTCGATGCCTGTTTGAACTATCATTTACCAATGCGTTATGAAGTTGAGCAGGAAAATCATTATCTAAACATGCTTCATGCTTTGAGTGGCTATAGCGGTCAACAACATGAACAGCAACCTATAGATGACTATTTTGCTGAGTTTTCAGGCTTGATGCAGGGGCAAAATAATACCCATTATGCGTTAAGCAGCATATTGTCTTGTATTTTTAAATATCAATTTAAGATTAATGAGTTTATTCCGGAAAGCTTTCAACTGGATGATCAGCAAAAAAGCGGTTTGGGAGCTTTGCAACCAGTTTTACTGGGAATCAACAGCTTCTGTGGAGAGACCATTCAGCAAATTGATGAAAAAATTGAAATCGTCATTGGTCCATTAAAACGTGAAGACTATATAAATTTTTTATCTGAAGGAATACATAGCGCTAAATTGAAACAGTTACTTCAAACCTGGTGTAGCCCGACCATGTTAGTGGATCTTCGGTTGATTCTAGACAAAGATGAATTATGCCCAGCCCAACTTGGAGAAGTACATTCGATGGGGCTAGCCAGAGGAGCTTTATTAATGCTGAATCCGGCAATCCACAATGCGGAAACCTGCTATAGCCTGATAGGAAAAATGTCATGATTAAGCGTATTATTCAGACTTTTATAGTTTTATCCGTTTTAAACAATGTTCTTGTCATTTATTACTGGCGAGATACTCAATACGATCCATCAAATATTGATTTCCTATTATATTTTGGCATTTTACCTTTGTTAATTTGCTTGTTGTTATTAACACCTTATTTTATTTATAAAGCTGTAAAATCCTATAAACAAAGACAGCAAGAACAAAAGGATAGGGCTCATAAATCTCTTCAAGCACAACAGCAAGAATTAGAAAATAAAGAAGAATTGGATCAAGCGATTGAGGATTACACGCTCAATATTTTTTCAGCTGCCGCTTGGCACAGTTTTGGCGAAAATGCAGAGATCTTGCAGCACATGAAGCAGTTCAAGAGTCCTGAGCTGGACTCAGAACTGCTAAATCGTTTTGGTCTACCTATATTGACATATCGCATTCATTCTGTAGACCGCTTACTTGAAGAAAACAGAACTAATGAAGAAATGCTTCCGACATTACGGGAACAACGAATTCAACAGTTGATTCAACAACAACTCCAACAGCATGAAGAAAGTCTGAGCTTAATTTCGGAACAGTTAAAACGTTCAGCACTATTTTATGATCACGAACTGGCTTATCAATATCGAATGCATCCGGGATGGATACAGGAAAACTACTGTGAAGATGAAGAAAATATTGCCTCTAATCCAACAGCAGCAAGTCGATTAAATAGGCTGAATCTGCATATTTTATTGGTGGATCATATGACTGGGGATTGGAGTGATCTCTATCAAGAGCAGCTTATAAGTCAAATTCAACAACAATATGCATTGCTGCCTGCCCAAATTCATATCGAGTTTCATTTCCTGTCTGCTGATCGTGCTTATTCAGCCTTACTAGATTTAGTACAGGAAATTTCAGGTCAATCATATGAGATCAGCCTGATCATTATGGCGGATTCTGAAATTGATCAGGATTATCTAGATCAGCAATTTTGGAAAAATGAAGACTATATTGCTGCAGAATATACTGCCAGCTGGTGTTTATCCGCACATGACTTAGAGGTTGAGGGAATGATGCCTTCACGAATATTGACTCTCAGCAAGTACGTCACTGACCTATATGCGTACTTGGGTCAGAATCAGGTTGATCTGTCCTATCAGCTGGAACAGGCACATCCTTTTTTAGTTTTCTTAGATGAAGCCACTCAGTCTAAAACAATGAAAATAATACAAGAAAAATTTACTAATATTGATTTTGAGCCGGAGCATACCATTTATCCTCAAAGCTATTTGGGGCATACCCAACAATTGGCAGCAGTTTTTGCAGCGATGATGTCATCATATCTATACGACAATGTCATTACAATAAGCTATAGCACACAACAAGAATCAAGCTATTTATGTTTTAAAAATAAAGAAAGTGATCAACTGAATGAAATCTCATTAGTAGCCTAACTATTTATAAAAATTAAAGAAAAAAGAGATAAAAGTGAATACATTATTTTATACAGTGCTGGGGTATGTCTGGCAGTACATTAGCAACCCTAAAACAATGATGGCCTTATCCTTTTTAGTGGTCATTATTTCTATAAAAAATACGGTTTCTGATCGCATTTTCTGGATATTGCTGACCGTCTATGTCGCCATATTAATAGGCTGGGGGATTTATACACTTATCCGGTGTTATCTGCATACTAAAAAGGGTGAAGAAATCGAGACTGCCTTATCTCAAGGTTTTGCAGCTGAAAGCAAATACAATAATAAAGAAGAACTTCAGCAGATCAGTCAGCAAGTCAAACAATCTATTCAGCTGATTCGTAAGTCAAAATTAGGCGATCGTAAGGGTCACGCGGCACTGTATGAACTTCCTTGGTATATGGTCATTGGTAACCCGGCGGCTGGGAAAAGCTCGGCGATTTATCATTCCGTTTTGCGGTTTCCTTTTGAAGAAACTCATCAGAAAATGGTCTCTGCCGGACTTAGCGGAACTCGAAACTGTGACTGGTTTTTTTCAACTCAGGGTATTTTCCTGGATACAGCCGGACGCTATTCAGTCTATCCGGAGGACCATTCTGAATGGTTAGGCTTTTTAAATATTCTCAAGAAAAATCGTTCTAAAGCGCCCGTAAATGGTCTTATTGTGATCGTAAGTATCGCTGAGTTGGTCAATCAAAGTCCGGAGAAATCTCTACAACTGGCCAAGAACCTGCGTGCCCGTATTCAAGACCTGACTGAACGTCTAGAAGTTTTTGCGCCAGTTTATTTGGTATTTTCCAAGATGGACCTGATTGCCGGCTTCACGGAATTTTTTGATTGTTATCAAGGACAAGAATTGGATCAGGTTTGGGGCGCAACGTTGGCTTATCAACCAGACTCGAGTGAAAATGCTGTTCAGCTATTTGAAAAGCATTATGGCATTTTATATGAGGGTCTGAAAAATGTAAGTATGACCCATTTAACCCGTCGGCATTCACAGCATATTTCACCCAGTGTAATGACCTTTCCACTGGAATTTAAGAGTCTCAAACCGGTATTAAGAACCTTTATCTCCACTTTATTCCAAGACAATCCTTATCAGTTTAAACCGGTTTTTCGTGGATTTTATTTTACCAGTGCCTTACAGGGAGGCTCAATTGAAAGTCCAATGACAGAACAGATTGCTGAGGAATTTCATCTGATCCGCAGCGATAATCATGATCTTGGCCTGTCTAAAGAGTCTGTATCACAGAATCATGGTTATTTTCTGAAAGGTTTATTTTCTGAAGTGATTCTTAAAGATAAAAATCTGGTGAAGCAGCATATTAATCCGGCACGAAAACGCCGACGCTTTATGGCTTTTACTGGTGCTTTACTTACTGTATCGATGGTGTTGAGTCTGTGGGTGTGGTCTTATCGAAATAATCAGCAATTAATGGAAGAAGTTCAGGCGGACCTGAATAAGGTCGTACAGATGCAGAAACAGTCAGGAACGGAGCTGGTCACACAAATCGATGCATTATTAATTTTGCAAGCTCATCTACAACAGTTAGATCAATTTGATCAGAAGCGCCCATTAAAATACAGTTTTGGTCTATATCAAGGACAACAGATCAGGGAGAAACTGCAAGCTGAATATCTTAAAGGAATTGAGCAATTAGTATTGCAGCCCAGCCAGCAAAATATTGCAGAATATCTACAACGGGTAAAAAACAATGCAGCAGTTCTTAAAGAAAATCATATTCATGTGCAAATTAATCCGACTGCACAAGTTCAGCAACTCGCATTAGAACCATCTGACCAAAATCCGCAAGATGCTTATAATGCACTTAAAACATATCTGATGTTGAGTAACCGTAAATCTATAGATTCCAGTCATCTCAGCGATCAGTTGACACGTTTTTGGCGGACTTGGCTGGATCAGCATCGTGGTCAGCTGCCACGTGCTGAAATGCTGCAAAAGGCCGAGCAGTTACTTAGCTATGCCATGACACTGACAGATTCGAGTTCATTTCCCCAGCTGGATTCCGATACTGTTCTGGTTGAACAGACTCGCCAGGTTTTAACCGCGATGATGACCGGAGTGTCTGCACGAGATCGTGTATATAACAAAATTAAAATGCGGGCTTTGGTACGTTTTCCTGCATTAACGATCAAACAGATGGTCGGGGAGAATGCTCAGACAACCATGTTGGGAAGTTATGCCTTACCCGGTTTTTATAGCTATCAAGCCTGGAACGAATATGTACAACCTGCCATAGAAACCGCGGCGCAAAGCCCAACTGAAAGTAAAGATTGGGTACTTAATACATCACAGTCTGATGATTTGAGTTTTAGTGGCAGTCCTGAACAAATTCGACGCCAGCTGACTGAAATGTATAAAAAAGAATATATCAGCGAATGGCGTAAATTCTTGGGTGCCATTTATTATGCCAAGGCCGGTGACTTTAATCAGCAAACATATCAGATAGATATTCTTGGCGAACCAGAAAACTCACCGATTCGTAAAGTCATACAACGGGTAGCGCAAGAAACCAGCTGGGATAATCCAATGGTACAAGCTGAGTTGGCGGTTCCACAAAAAGGTTTTATTGCCTGGTTTAAACGCAAGATATTGCAACGTCATGATGGCAAGTTGGCACAGAATTCTGCATCGACTTTCTCTCAGGGGATGATTGCCAAAGACTTTCAGATCTTCTACCAGATTGTACGTACACGAGATGATTTGCAGAACCGGTCGCTGCTAGATGAGTATATGCAATCTCTGGCCAAGATACGGAGTCGCTTTAATGATCTCAAAAGTTCTGGAGATATTGGTCCGGCGAGCATGCTGCTCCTTAAACAGACCATTGATGAACAGAATTCTATCTTCAATATTACCCAAAAGTTTGTGGATGAGAAAATGTCGGTAGGAACCCATGAGCTGGATCAACAGCTGATTAAAAAGTTGTTTAGTGTTCCTCTCACACGTTCCTTTGAAAGTCTGATGCTTCCGGCACAAGCTGAAATGAACGAACTCTGGCTAATACAGGCCTATCAACCATTTAATGCAAATTTATCGCAAAAATATCCGTTTAGCAGTCAAGGTAGCTTACAGGCAACCTCTCAAGAAATTAATCAGATTTTTGGTGAAAATGGCAGTATTTCCCGTTTTGTCAAAGAGCATCTTGATCCCTTAGTGATCCGTCGTGGCTATAGCTTAAGCTCGAAAACCTGGCAAGATTTAGGGCTTAATCTAAATCCTGTGTTTGTTGCAAACTTTCAAAATTATGTCGCGCCTGTGAATGGTATGGCAACTGGTGAGTTAAATAATACCAGTCGTCAGGCAGTGAGACCCAATCAATCTAATTTCCAGTTTTACCCACTGGAACAGGCTCATTTATTGGCTTATACCATTGATATTGATGGACAAAGAATGCTATTTGAAAACGGAATTCAACAATGGGTGAATTTTATCTGGCCAAATTCCGGCGCAATTCCAGGCGCACGGATCATGGTGATTGATTTGGAAGGGAAGACCCATACCATTTTTGATGAGCCTGGGGAATATGGAATCAATCGTTTGATTGATAGTGCTCAGCGTACACAAAAAGGCAATATTTTTGAGATGGTCTGGCGCAGTAAAGAGAATCCTGAACTATTTGTGAAGACCAATTTTCGTTTGGTGAGTGGAAATAATGCAAGTTCTATCGGAAGTAATCCAAGTTATAGCAATTTACAGTTGGTGGATCAGGTTGTTTCGAATAAAGCAGTAAGAGTGGTCGCAGCACAGAATACGACGATGTCAGGAAAAACAGCTCGGATAACTAAGACGACTGCTGCAAACACAGGAACTTTAGCGCCATGATACTCATCAATCATATTGTAAATGGATCACGTGGGTGAATTGATATGAATTAAAAACAACCAATTTTAGTGTAGAAAATAATTCAAGGTTGGCGGTACTAGAATAGTCTTTAACTGAGAGTCAGATAAGCCTGACTCAAAGCATTAAATTAATTAAATAAACATTTATAGAAGCATAAAATGAAAATAAAAAATAAATACTTAAAGTTAAATAAAATCATTATTTTATTCTGTTTTTTAATTGGTTTTAATGTGCATGCACAACCTGTAATTGCTGAAGGTAATGTACCGAATAACAGTAGTAAGCAAGCTATTTTGGCGAAATTGTATTCAATTTATGGTCAGGAAAATGTGATAGATCGCATTCAAATTCGTCAAGTAGTAGCACCAACGGATTGGTCAAATATAGTCACTGATGTGATTAATGAAGACCTTAAAAAGGTTAAACACGGAATGTTAACAATTAAAGGTTCTGATATTCAGCTAACGGGTAAAGTATCAAATTCTTATGAAATTCATGATACTACAGAAAGATTTAAGGGTTTAACACCCGAAAATTACCGTTTAAATGCACAGCTTTCAGTCAATCAGGCAGAACAGAAGATTATTGATGCTGCATTAAAGAACCGGATTATTGAATTTGAATCTGGCAGTGCAATATTAGCAACTTCAGGTATACAGATACTGGATGAAATGGTCAGTGCCTTAAATAAAGTTAGCGGAAAAAAGATACGGATTATTGGACATACGGATAGTTCAGGCGATACTAATAAAAATCTCATGTTGAGTCAGCAACGTGCAGAAGCAGTAAAAGCTTATTTAATCGCAAAAAATCTTCCAGCGCATTTACTGAGTACTGAAGGTTCAGGTTCAAGTAAACCTGTAGCGGATAATGCAACAGCTGAGGGTCGTAAGAGAAATCGTCGGATTGAATTTGAAGTGCTTTAACGTTTAAGTTGCTTGAGCAGCTATAAGTATATGGTGAATGACTTATATGAGTATATCAATCGTTGTTATTCCCAAGTAGAAATGTCCTACCTAATAACCAAATAGAAATGTCCTATACAGACATTTCCAAGTCAAGCACAGGATTCAGATTTCGTTGTTGAATTGCTGTTTTCTGTGCTCGTCTACGTGGCATAGATTGAGAACGACTTCGTTTGTTTTGCTGTTCTAGTTCTTCATGCTGTTGCTGGATATGGGTCCAAGACTGAACTCAAACGTTTATTCTCAACAATCTCTCGCTGGTTCAGCTGACTTAATTTATCGAAGATGCTGTAATTGATTTTTCTTCCCTGATATTCAATGGCGACCGTACCGTCTGGGTATTCTAGAAATTCAATATATTTACCCATGAGACTCTGGTTTTCTTCTTTATTTTCCAGCAGATAGACGCATTTATCATAAGTAATCGTCAGGCTATTCGTGACTCTGCGAGGTTCACGCCAAGTAAAAATATCATCTAACTCTTCGGCTGTTTCCATGATAGGCCGATGTAGATTCTTAGGATTAAAAGCCATCTTGGCGAACTTCTGATTGAACTGCTCAATGAAGCAGGGTAGCCAGACATTAGCTTGCTCAATCGAACAGATGCCTTTCAGGCGCATCTCCTTGATCAGACGGTCCTGAAGGGTTCTGTTGGCCCGTTCCACACGGCCTTTGGCCTGCGGTGAATTAGCG
The DNA here is from genome assembly GCF_002321025.1 of Acinetobacter lwoffii. Taxonomy (GTDB): domain Bacteria; phylum Pseudomonadota; class Gammaproteobacteria; order Pseudomonadales; family Moraxellaceae; genus Acinetobacter; species Acinetobacter lwoffii_Y. The sequence continues at coordinate 531 of NZ_DCLL01000047.1, read as the reverse complement.
AAGATGATATCGATATTCAGGGTGCTGAGTACACGTCCAAACTGGGTAATCTTGGTGTCTTTCTTGCTGCTTTGATTCACTCTAAAGACTGAATGTTTGTCGCTGTAAAACGCTAAAGGCTTACCGTGCTGTTCGACATATAAGCGTGTTGAAATCATATAGTCAAAGGTTGATTCTGACTCACAGAAGCGTAAATGCTGCAATTTTCCTGTAGCATCATCGATAAACACCAGCAGACAGCATTTAGCAGCGCGTCCTTCAAACCAGTCATGGTGTGAGCCATCAATTTGGATCAGTTCACCAAAGCAATCCCGGTTGTAACGAGGCTGATACGGTCGTTTCAGGCGCTTGGATCGAGGCATCCATAAGTCAGCTGCAATCATCCAGGAACGCAGGGTTTCTACTGAAAGATCGAATCCATGTACGGTGGTGAGCTTTTCATGCGCTAAAGTGGGTCCGAAACCATGGAGTTGGTCAGAAACAATATTGAGGCACTTGAGTCTGAGTTCTTCAGGAAGTTTGGAATTGCTG
>NZ_DCLL01000052.1 GCF_002321025.1 Acinetobacter lwoffii | reverse complement strand
TCAGGAAGTTTGGAATTGCTGGTTTGGCCACGACCGGCATGCGCTAATGCAGCTGGACCTTGAGCTTTGTATTTCTGCAGTAAGCGTCTGATCTGACGTTCTGAGATATGAAGTAGCTGAGCAGCCTGGGATTGAGTTATGCGTTGATCGCAGATTTCCTGCAAGACCGACAATCGTTTAAGTTCTTTATCCGACATAGACACCAACATATCAAACCGTCCGCTTCGATAATCGCAAAAGCGCATATTCTAAAAGCGGACATTTTTACTTTGGAGAAACCGGACATTTCTATTTTGGAGTTACACCCAAGGCATGGCTTTTAGTTATGCTTTTTTTATCAAAAGAGTATAAGCAAATGATAATCATTATTTATAATATCGTGTAGCTACCTTTTGAGCTAGTATTGAATCAGAGGGCTTTCAGTTTTTAATAAAAAGAGATCATGCATGCAATCAGCATATTATTTAAAGAATTTCTTAGGATCATTCATTGGTTTGACAGTTGTAACTGGGATCGCATTAACGATTCTAGAATATACTCCTGAGCCCTATACATATATCGGCATTATCTTTGGGCTAAGTATTGTGTTTTTGGGGCTAACGTTAATTGGTTATACCAACGCAGCAACCCTATTGAACAATAAGATGAAACATACTCTGTATTTACATTCAATATTAGTAATTTTGCTGTTTGCCACAGACTTAATCTTCGGTAATAAGGATCTATTGTTTACTATTTTAAGAAATGTAGGTTTCTTTGTAGTGTTGCAATTTGGAGTCTATCTTTATGTGAAAAAACAGCCAATGAGCTTTAAAGAATTTCTAAAATTAACATAATGGGCGTTATGCGAAATTAGAAAAATGAGTTTATTGCACTGATATTTATCTTTTTTTTAAATTTTAGACCTGGGTTGGTGCCCAGGTTTTTTTTGTAAGTCCAAAATAGAAATATCCACTTTCAGACCATGACACTGATTATGTCACCTAAGGTTAAAAGTGACATTGGTCATATCTTTGTAGCCGAATTCTATTTTGCCCAGATACTCAATATTAATCGGTAGAAAGCGTGCGTGATCTAGACTGCTCAAGCATAGAAATTTGAATATTTTCCGCCTGCAAAACCGGATTGAGACGACTGCTCTTTAATTTGATTTGCAGGCGCAATTCATTACTGGAATCCGCATTACGCAAAGCTTCCTCATAAGAAATAATGCCTTGATTGTATAAATCAAAGAGTGCTTGATCAAAGGTCTGCATGCCTAGCTCACGCGAGCGTGCCATAATCGTTTTGAGCTCATGAAACTCACCTTTACGGATCAGGTCAGAAACCAAAGGTGTAATCAGCAGAATTTCTACTGCTGCACGGCGGTCTTTACCATCCTCAGTACGGATCAGGCGCTGGGAAATCACTGCTTTCATATTTGCAGACAGATCCATCAATAACTGATTCCGGCGCTCTTCCGGAAAAAAGTTGATAATCCGGTCTAAAGCCTGATCGGCATTATTCGAATGCAGCGTTGCGAGACATAAATGCCCTGATTCGGCAAAAGCAATAGCGTGTTCCATACTGTCTGTATCACGGATTTCACCGATCACAATCACATCGGGTGCCTGTCGCATGGTATTGATAAGCGCGTTATGCCAGGAAATACAATCCACCCCGATCTCTCGCTGGGTAATCATTGATTTTTTATGCTGATAGACATATTCCACCGGATCTTCAATGGTAATAATATGACCTTCGGTATGGGTATTACGATAATCAAGCATGGCAGCCAGTGTCGTAGATTTTCCGACACCCGTCGCCCCCACCACCAGGATCAATCCACGTTTTTCCATAATGACCTGCTGCAATGAACTCGGCAAGCCTAACTGCTGAAAGCTCGGAATGTCTGTGGTAATGGCCCGAATGACCATACCGACATTGTGCTGTTGCTGGAATACATTCACCCGAAAACGCGAAACACCGGGTACACTGATACCAAAATTACATTCCATGACCGATTCAAATTCCTGAATTTGCCGTTCATTCATTAAGGCATAGGCAAATAAGCGGGTCTTATCCGGTGTGAGTTTCTGCTGACCAAAAGGTTTCATCAAGCCCTGTCGTTTAATACTAGGTGGGAAATCTGCAGTAATAAAAAGGTCTGAACCACCATATTCAACCACCTTGGTCAGCATATGGTGCATAAATTTACGTGCTTCATCGAGCAATTCGGTTGTATACATATCAAGATTCCTGAGATCATGACTGGTCAGCCGTATAGAATTAGCTGGAGTAAGACCTCTAATAAATTATTGTTATTTTTTTGTTTTTTAATTTAATTATTTTTATTCAATTTATAAAATTGTTCTAATCATTATTTTTATTTTCAAACGCTCTGATGAGCTGCTTTAAGCATCTGGGAGATGCGCTGATCAGGCTCATCCGATTCTGTCTTTCCCCAATCAATTGAGGAAAGACATCATTCAGTTTTAAGCACTACGCTTCAAACCTTCGAGTCGTAGTGAGTCAGTCATATTTAACAATAGTTGTTCGGTTTTTGTCCAGCCCAGACATCCATCAGTAACAGATTGACCATAAGTCATTTGCTCAGAAATTTTCTGGTTGCCATCTACCAAATGACTTTCTAGCATTACACCACGAACATTGGTCTGTAAGCGTTCTGCCACGATCCGCTCCAATACTTCAGGCTGCAGCATCGGATTTTTCGAGCTATTGCCATGACTACAGTCAATCACCAATGCCGGTAAGTCGATCTGATGTTTGGTCCGGATTTTCTCAATTTCTGACAATTGGTAATTTGGTCCGCTATTCGAGCCACGTAAAATCAAATGTGCTTTAGGATTACCTTGTGAGTGTAAAATGCATGGTAAACCAGACTGGCTCATCCCCAGGAATTGATGCGGATGAGAGGCAGACTGAATGGCATCTAGTGCAATCTGGATCGAGCCATCAGTACCATTTTTGAAACCGATGCTGTACGGCATATGGCTGGAAATTTCGCGATGAATTTGCGATTCGCTAGTACGTGCGCCAATCGCCCCCCAACCTAGTAAGTCATCGAAATATGCGGTTGCCATCGGACTGAGGATTTCAGAGGCAATCGGCAGACCCATTGCAATGATTTTGAGGTATAAGTCACGGGATTTTTCCAAGCCCAATTGCATATTGGATGAACCATCCAGATTTGGATCGTAAAGGAAACCTTTCCAGCCTACGGTAGTCCGTGGTTTTTCGATATAAGCACGCATCACCAGGAAAATCTGATCAGATAGCTGTGACTGAAGCTGTTTTAATTTTTCTGCATAGTCTAGCGCGGAAGCTTCATCATGGATGGAACATGGGCCTGTGACCACCATTAAACGATGATCCTTGTCTTCTAATATATTTTGAATGGTTTGACGATGTTCAGCGACTTGGCTGGCCAATTGCGGAGACAGTGGCAATTGTTGCTTAAGCTGCTGGGGTAAAGTTAAAATGCTTTCAGCATGATGTTGTTGTGATGTATTTGAGGTATTCATGACTTTAATCCTGGGACTGACAATCAGTCCAAACTTTTATTTGAGCGTTATGGGTCTAATCGAAGGTGTTGTGAGTGTCATTAGCTGACTAAAATAAGACCAATAAAAGTTGTTAAAGTATGAATAGTTAAAGTTTGTCATGGCTGTCTCCAAATATTGTAAAAAAATGAAAGGCATAAAAAAACCTGATCAGGGTTGCCGATCAGGTATAAACTGGTGGGCAACCTTTTCATTGCCCAAACGCGTTCAGACAATTAGCTAAACTGCCAGAAATAAAAATATGCGTTTGAAATGATAGGTTGCTTTAACATGTTATGTCTTTCATAAAATGTGATTCTGAAATTAAAATACGCGCTCTGTGATCATTTGACAAGCATTAAATATAAAAAAATATTTATTAACTTTTCTACTTTTATTTATCGATTCATCAAACCGAGAGATGTATCACTAAAAGTGGTAAAAACCCACAAACTTATCGCGGGTTTTACCATAGAAACTTCTCTTTAATCCGAAGATTAAAAATTAACGTGAAACACGATTCCAGGCATCACGCACTGCAAATTTAGCCTGTTCCCAGTTTAAACGTGATTCGCCTTTCATTTGTTCCCATTTCAGTCTCAAATCAGGTTCTACGTCTTCAAAACGGGTATGGGCATCATAGCTGCCACGGTTTTCATAACCAACTCGATAGGCCGTATCATAATCACGGTCATAATCCAGATCGCTATAAGTAGTACGGGCATCTGAATAATATGGCGTATTGATCGAATTATCACGCCAGTAAGCCTGTTCTTCTGTTGGATTTATAGCTTCGCCTACACCTTTACCTGCCAGACCGCCAACAACCGCACCAACTACACCACCGACAGCGACACCCACTGGACCGCCTGCAGCACCAATGGCTGCACCTGCCGCTGCACCACCTGCGGCACCGACACCTGTACCCACAGGATGCGCGCCAGGTTCACCAGTAATTGGATCGGCATTCAAATCATCGCGGACATCTTTAGGCGCATTCTTAATTAAATCACGATCAAAATTATCATTCGACATAGAGCTTATCCTTATTCTTTAAAATGGTTTTAGCACGTATTTTCATACGTCCTATTTAATATAAGCATCTGGCATGTAATGACATTAGCAGGCGTGTGTTGTTTCAGTGACTCTCTGTGAGGCTTTCATGCACTAATGTATCCTGAATCAGGTGAAAGCCGCATAAAAAAGACCGGTTTAATACCGGTCTTTTTTAGATTAAAACAGCTTAGTCAAAATGAATGACCGTACGGATCGACTTGCCTTCATGCATCAGGTCAAAAGCTTCATTGATCTGATCTAATGGCATGGTATGAGTCACAAAAGGTTCAAGCTGAATTTCCCCTTTCATTGACTGCTCTACCATTCCCGGTAATTGTGAACGACCTTTGACTCCACCAAAAGCTGTACCCATCCATTTACGACCTGTGACTAACTGGAATGGACGGGTTGAAATTTCTTTACCTGCACCGGCTACACCAATAATCACTGACTGGCCCCAGCCACGGTGCGCACATTCCAGTGCTGAACGCATCACATCTACATTGCCGATACATTCGAATGAATGGTCTACACCCCAACCGGTCATTTCAACGATCACTTGCTGGATCGGCTGATCATAGTCTTTTGGATTTAGGAAATCTGTCGCACCAAACTGTTTCGCCAGTTCAAACTTATCCGGATTGGTATCAATCACAATGATACGGCCGGCTTTGGCCTGACGTGCGCCTTGTACTACAGCAAGACCAATACCCCCTAAACCAAATACTGCAACACTGTCACCTTTCTGAACTTTCGCCGTGTTATGCACCGCACCAATACCAGTAGTCACACCACAGCCCAGCAGGCAAACATGCTCATGATTGGCTTCAGGATTAATTTTTGCCAGAGAAACTTCAGCAACCACGGTATATTCAGAAAAAGTCGAACAACCCATATAATGATAGATCGGCTCGCCATTATAAGAGAAACGGGTCGTACCATCTGGCATGACGCCTTTACCTTGGGTCGCACGCACAGCAACACACAGATTGGTCTTACCTGATTTACAGAACAAGCATTCGCCGCACTCAGCAGTATAAAGCGGAATCACGTGATCGCCCGGTTTCAGGCTAGTGACTCCTTCACCTACTTCAACGACCACACCCGCACCTTCATGACCCAAAATTGCAGGGAATACACCTTCAGGATCTTCACCAGACAAGGTAAATGCATCTGTATGACACACACCTGTATGGCTAATTTTTACTAATACTTCACCTGCTTTTGGTGGAGCAACATCCACTTCTACAATTTCTAATGGCTGGCCTGGACCAAACGCAACTGCTGAACGTGATTTCATGTAAAACTGTCCTTTTTTTGCTGATTTACAGATGACTAACAGTAACCTCTTTCTATTCGGAGATTCAACTATTAACATCACCAGATAAGGAATAAAAGATCCTATAATTAATGGAACATCAATGACTAAACCTTCGCCCTTTGTATGTTTGAGCATTTTTACTTTTAGCATCATGCTTTCTGGCTGTGAACTGGCTCCCAACACTGCTGAAGAAGCGAAAATCACGCCGGTTCGACCTGCACATTGGATCGACAATCAACTTTCAAAACAGCAGATCAATAGTGGTAAAACGGCTTTCTTGCCGCTCTATGATGGCTTTATGAGTATGGCAGCGCGTCTGCACCTGATTAACAAGGCCAAATATCATCTGGACCTGCAATATTACATCTGGAAGGATGATTATATTGGCAATATGATCTTGTCTCAATTACTTAAAGCCGCTGATCGCGGTGTTAAAGTACGGATTCAGATTGACGATCAAAATGGCACCCAGCTTGATGACAAGCTTCTTGCTCTAAGCCAGCATCCAAATTTTGAAGTCCGGATTTTTAATCCCTATAAATTTCGTCATTTACGTGCGCTAGATTATGGCTTCCGGATGAAAAAGGTTAATCATCGCATGCACAATAAATTGATCATTGCGGATGGCACTGCAGGCGTGACCGGCGGCCGCAATATCAGCAGTGAATATTTTGATGCCAGTGAAGATTTTCAATTCACCGATGTTGATATATTCTTCGCGGGTCAAAGCGTAACAGATGCCAATCAGACCTTTATTAACTTCTGGAATGATGATCTGAGTTATGACGTTCGACAGGTGCTCAATGATGCCGGCCATCCTGAAATGCTCAAAAGGCTCAGAACTAAATTTGAACGAGAAGATGTTGACGAAACTGAACTCAAACGCCGGGTGGGCATTGCCGAGAAGCAAGTCGAACAACACTTAAAAAAACAACCCATTCACTGGGCGCCGGCTTATTTTGTTGCGGATAGTCCCGCAAAAGCACGCCCCCATGCCAAAAATGGCGATTATATTTATACCCATATGCTCGAACTGATGGGTGAGCCAAAAAAACATCTGGAACTGGTGTCCTCGTATTTTATTCCCACGCAAAAAGGCGCTGACTATTTAACTCGTCGTGCGCAACAAGGTGTGAAAATCAGAATCCTGACCAATTCTTTTCAGGCCAATGATGTGGCTGCGGTGCATGCCTATTACCAGCAATATCGTCAGCAATTATTGAAAAGTGGCATCGAACTCTGGGAATTTAAACCCTACATTGTCCGTCCGGAACGGACCTGGTATGAAATTATGACCGGAGATATCATTCCGGCTAAAAACAAAAATAGCTCCAGTTTGCATGCCAAGTTTTTTGATCTGGATGGCATGGTTTTTATCGGTTCATTTAATTTTGATCCGCGTTCAGCCTATTTGAATACCGAAGTCGGTCTGGTCATTGAGTCGGAAGATTTTCAGAAGGAAATTACCAGTGCGATGGATCAGTACTTACCACGCGTGGCTTATCAGCTTAAGCTGAATGAAAAAAATGAAATGATTTGGCTAGAACATCAAAAAGATGGCCGTAGTATTCAACATTTACATGATCCGGAAACTACAAAATTCCAGCGTTTTATGATGAATCTGGTGACGAAATTTCCCGGTGAATGGTTAATGTAATGACATTGGAGTGACCTTAAAATTACATGCTATGAAAAGCCCGTATTTCGAGAATAGCCGATTAACCTAACTTAGTCCGATCATCTTTTAAAAGGTTTTACAGTCGATTGCGCTTACTTTAGAATTACACTTTTCTCGTATTTTGCGATTTTTCGCCCTCCACTCCCATGCAATTTTTTGATTTAAGCCGTCAGTTTAAGTTCAGTGATATTCTGACACCTGTAAAAACCCTCCATGATTTATCCCAGCAAGAATGGTATTTGGCCAAAATTCGGGTGGAACATGACTGTCTGTCCGACTCCGATACGGTCGAGGGACAGGTGGTTTTGAAATCCAGTGAAAATATTCAGCTCGAACTGGAATGGCTGATTCAGGATAGCGGTTATGAATTACAGGTTTTATTTAAAGGTGTAGAAACCGAAGCCACTGATGAGACCGGAATTATGTTGAAAGGTGCACAACTGGTCGATGAACAGCAGCAAGTACTCTCTACCCAAGCGTTGAGCTTATGGATTGATGGTACTCTTTTGCCGATGTTGCCTGAGATCCGTCATGAAATTAAAGCACGTTTAAATTTGTGGGATTATGTCGAATACGATGGCTAATCGCCGCATTTTGCATTTTTTAAAGAGCCCATGTGGCTCTTTTTTATAATTTGAATGACGTTTTAGATTGATCAAACTGCCGTAGTTTTAGTTTTTTCAGGCAATGCCAAGCTAAATAAGTTGTTATAAAATTTATAAAAAATAAAAAGAGAATCACGACATGATTTCTGAGAGTGAATGGCAACAGATTCGCCAAGTGGTCGCTGATGCACAACGGGCTGCCATGCATTGCTCTATTGCAACGGTCAACTCTAAAGGTTTGCCTAGCATTACTCCGATCGGAACTATATTTCTCAACAAAAAGACCAATACGGGTTTCTTTTTTGATACTTATTCCACTACTTTTTCTAAAAACTTACAGCATCAGCCGATGGCCTGTATACAGGCTGTGAACAGTAGCAAACTGTTTTGGTTTCATTCATTACTTAAAGGTAAATTTAAGCGTTATCCAGGAGTACGCTTATATGCAGAAATTGGTCCTTTGCGTCCAGCCTCGCCATAGGAAATACAGCAGGTGGAGTCGCGTATTCGAGCTTTAAAATGGACCAAAGGTAGCCAGTTAATCTGGTCCAGCTTTCATCATGTCCGGGAGATTAAGATCAATAGCTATCGCTGGGTCGAATATCCCAATATGTGAATAAATAAGGCCAATAACCTACAAATAGTAAGTTTATTTCTTATCTGTAGCCAAAAACCTCTTTAACTATTTTTCATCTGATTATTGGATTAAATATTAAACCAGACCCACATGTTCAAACATCGTCCGGTAACTTTCGGCTTTTTTCTCTAAGGAAACAGGATAAGCTCGAGAAGATGAAGGCATGCGATATAAATACAGATCACGTCCGACAAAATGGGCCTGGCTAGGTTGACCAATACTCGGCTTTAAAGTCCCTTCAGGCATGGACAGCATCATGGTGTCTGTGGCCTTGTCGCCTGTGGTCATAATATGATTGCACTGCGGCATTTGGCTGAGCAGTTGCTCAATATTGGTGGGTACTACTATTTCCAAAAATTTGTCTGAAGCATTGCCTTTTAAACGCCGGATCTGATAGCCACTATCAAAAATCGCAATCCCCGTTTCTGTTAAAAACTCCCGGATCAATTGTTCCTGAAATTTTTTATTGGGTAGATCTAAAAAGTAATCTTTATTTTCAAAGAAAATCAGTCCAAAAATCCGCCACATATCATTCTGATAATTCGGATAATAAAAGTTCATTTTCCAACGCGTTGCAGGTGGCGGGAAGCTGCCCAACATCAGTAATTTGGCATTGGGTGGTAAAAATGGCGGTAGCGGATGGGTTTCAATATCAGACATAGAATTAACTAAATTGAGAGATTTCAACTATTTTAGAACGTCTGCCGAATCTTGCCAGCCACTTCTTGTCCCCAAAGTGTATAAACTTCCTTACTCGGATGAAAACCATCTGCAGCCATTTGTAAATTCATGGCACGATACTTTTCAATATCGTATTCAATCCATTGCATATTCACTTGCTGATTCACAAATTTTTCCAGTTGCTGATTCATCTGTTTAGCATACTGGCCAAATAGCCAGGCTAAAGGATTCGGTAGTGCCGGAAACATATTCATTGGCGGCACACTGGCAGCAATAATTAGTTTCGGACTAAATTTTTGCTGGATTTTGCTATAAAGTTTTTCCTGTTTCTGAATCCAGACCTCGGCAGGCATCAGTTTGGTGACATCATTGACGCCAACTGACGTGACGATTACATCATAGTGCTGAACTTCAAGCTGGTCTAAAGCACGAATCACTTTTGAGCTGGTATCGCCGGTTTTGGCCTGTAATTTCCAGTCAATTTCAAAGTCATTTTTCAGTTCATGCAGAATTGCACCCAGTAATGCATCATCCTGATGTTCTACGCCTACACCTGCCGCCGCGGAATCTCCTAAAATGAGCAGAGACAGTTTTTTGCCTGTTCCGGTTCGACCTTCACGTTTTCCCTGGGGTTCAGGCAACTTCAAGGTATTTTTCTTGACGCGATTACCCTGAACGACAAGTGCGGGAATCAAGGCAATGGTGGCGGCTTTCAGCAACATAGCGGGCTAATTTATATAGGGATATACTTAATTTTACCTGAGTTTATTCTTTTGAACTATTTCCTCAACAGTCATTTTAAATGAATGTTCACCTAAATTTAACTAAGATAGGATTCTTGCAAAATACAGGCTTATACATCTTGCCATTGGGTAAAACATCAAGGATAAATATAAAAAAATCCCGCTTAAAAACGGGATTTCTTATGGAAATTAAAGCTTAGATTTTATAGTCATTCCAGCGATTCATACGCTTAAAAGTTCCCACATCATTAAAACGCACGCCCACTTCTTTCATTACTTTATGCGCCGTTTTGGACGTCAGTTGACGGATATAAAATGGCTCTTTGACCACAAAATGATGAATCGCATGGGTCGAACCAAAATTACAGCAGAGTAACTGGAACGGAACCATCCACCATGGATTGAGCACTTGGGTTTGTTTGATCACATCACGTGGATCAATATCGCCATAGTAATGCATATTTGAGCTGACAAACTGCAAGCTAAAAGAACGGATAAAGTTCGGAATCACCCAGATGACTGCCAGCAGATTTACAATCGGCATCGCGTCGACAATGCCTTGCGACCAGAGCATCTCATAACCGAATAGCGGTGAAACTGCATTTAAACCATGAAAGACCACAAACAGGTAGCACAATCCATAGTAAATAATGCTGAGAGGTAAAAAGCCAAATAGCTGAGAAATCATGGCAATTTTACGTTCTTTTTCAGGCTGTTTTTCCAGAAAAAGATGAATCATTTTAATCATCTGAAATGGACGCAGATACACTGACATCAACTGGTCACTAATCACCAGAATTCGGCGAATGCCCCAAGGCATACCATTACTGATGCCACGTTCTTCCAGGTCATGTTCAGTGCCTGAATATTTATGATGATGCAAATGTAAACGACGACGTGCCCACGGACTGATGGTGTTTGGACGTGCCAACCAGACCAGTGCCAGCATCAGATGATGTGCCCAAGGTGTTTTTTTGAAATACATATAATGAATCAGGTCATGTTCCAATTCATGGGTCAATGACGCAAAAATCGCAATCAAGGGAATGGTAAACCATGCTGAGAGATAACCTGTTCCATATGCTACCGCGCATGCAATCATGCCTGCCCAGGCAAAGCCTAAAATACTCGCACCTATAAAGTTCTGATGTTTGAGTATGGGATAACGAGCACGCACCTCTTCCCCGGCCTGGGTAACGATACTTCTGACCTTGGAGATTCGCTGCTGGTCAGTCATATCCGCAGATGTAGACATATGGACAACCTTTAATTTCTGAACGGTTGTACATTAAAGGAAATTCTAAAAAAGAGAAGTTATCTTTCCACTTTTAGAGTGAGTATGTCTAAGTTTTGGACAGTTTGGAAAAGTTCTTAAAATTGGCGAAAATTAGGAAAAGTAAAAGATGGTCTTTCTCATGAAACGAAAATTTAAAAGTAATTGATTTAATTGCAAATTCATCAATAAAATAAAAATATAATTTTTGATAATTTAAAACTTTATTTTAATAATCAATATATTAGGATTTATAAAATTTCGCTTTTTTGTAAATTCAAGCTATACATTTTTTAGAAAAAAATACTGATTCAGAAATTTTTCTCAGTTTGTCATAAAAAATAAAAAGAGAAGCGCTCTAGCTTCTCTTTTTATAGATCTAAGAGCGCTTTTAACCTAACTTGTTCACCAGTTTAAGTGGTAATACTTTCATGGCTAGACCGAGTGGCAACCAAGGCCATTTCGGCACATAAGCCTTAACTGGTGCTTTTTCAATTTCTGCTGCCAATAAACGCGAACCAGTTTTTTCATCTACTTCAAAAGGTAGCTTTTTTGCCCCTTCATTAATTTCAGTACGAATATATCCTGGGAAAATGGTGGTCACTTTTATTGGCGTATCGATCAATTCAGCTCGAATGCCTTCCGCTAAATGAGCCACGCCGGCCTTACTTGCACCATAAGCCGTTAAATGTTTTGGCATACCGCGCATTGCACTCATAGATGAAATCATCACCAGATGGCCAGAGTTTTGTACACGGAAGATTTCAACTGCAGCTTCACATTGTGCTAATGCCGAAATAAAGTTGGTTTCAACCGTGGCTTTATTGATAGCAAAATTACCTTTACCAATCCGGCGGCCCTCACCGACACCAGCATTCACAATAACTCGGTCAATGGTGCCAAAATCTTCTTTAAAAGCACGAAACACTTCAAACACTTGATCGTAATCGGTGACATCTAGTGTTTTGGCAATGACTTTGATGCCATATTGGCTTTCCAGTTCCTGCTTTAAGATTTCCAGACGCTCCAAACGACGTGCACAAATCGCCAGGTTATAGCCTTTTTTCGCAAATTCACGTGTCATACCGGCGCCGATCCCTGAACTTGCACCGGTAATTAAAATTGTTTTAGCCATGTATTTACCCTATTCCTTTATTTTTCTAGCGTATTAGGTTTTAAATCCAGGTCAATAAGTCTGGACGCTGTGCTTTAATAAAATGATGTTCATTTAAACTGAGTAGTTGCGGTTCATTACCCACCAGACGTAGTGTCGTGATACTGGTATTGGTAATCGCCCAGTTCAGAGCAAAGGTTTTCTCCGGACTAAGGCCCAAAATTTTGCCTACAGCCACAGAAATCACCCCACCTGAGGTATAAACTACTGCATAGCGTGGTCGGCTTTTGGACAACTGGTCACACAGATTTTCTAAGCCGCTTTCCACGCGTGCTTTGAAACTTGGCCAAGATTCATCATATTCATGGTGATAATCATCGCCAGTCCAGCGTGCAATTGCACCGCTAAAAATCTTGCTCAGATAATCCCGTGGATTTTCATGTTCTGATACATCCTGTTTCAGCAATTCAGGCTGATTAAAGCGCGGCTCATAACGGGCGAATACCTGCTGATGATTAAATTCATTCCAGGCACTATCGGTCAGAATCTCACTTTCCGGAAAACATTTGTCCAGTGATAATTGCGCTGTCTGTTGATGGCGTTGCATGGAACCAGCCACCACATAAGGCGCTTCTTTCAGGATTTCTTCAAAATATCGACCCAAAAGCTTTGCCTGTAACTCGCCGTTGGGCGAAAGTTGATCGTAACTTTCTGCGCCAAAAGAGGCCTGGCCATGCCGGATCAAGTAAATGGTAGTCATTTTGGCATTATCTCTTTAAATTTAAGCACATACTTTTGCGCAATCTCATTGGCTTCCAGTTTTTGCTTACCAATCAGTTTTAAGGCACGAATATGCAAGGCGTGAATCACCACCCAAAAATCCTTGAACGCCGGATTATTGGTTTGTTTGTGGTAATAACGATAGTAGATCTGCTGGGCAATGACCGCGAGACGGAAAATCCCAAATACTTCATAAAACGCCCAGTTTTCCGGTTGTAGGCCGGTTTTTCCCAAATAGTAATCCACCACTTCTTTACGGGTGAACATGCCTTTTAGATTGGTCGGCTGACGACGTGTTGCTTTAAAAATGACATTATCAGTATCTTCCACCCAATAAGCCAAGGCAGAACCCAAGTCCATCAGTGGATCACCGAGGGTTGCCATTTCCCAGTCCAGTACACCAATCACTTCCGTAGGATTTTCCGGATTCAAGATGACATTATCAAAACGCCAGTCATTATGAATCACAGAGGTTTTAGAATCTGAAGGAATATTATCTTTAAGCCAGTTGCGCACATATTTAAACGATGGAACATTTAAAGTTTTAGCCTTTTCATAACGTACATCCCAGCCTTCGACCTGACGGCGACAATAGCCTTCACCCTTACCGAGATTTTCAAGTTCAGTTCCTTGATAAGGAACCTGATGCAGTTCGATCAGTTTATCAATGACGTTGATACATAAAGTCCGGATATCGGATTCAGTGAGTTGCAACTCAGATGGCATTTTGGCGCGAGGGATAATTCCTTCAAGGCGTTTCATGACATAGAAATCACAGCCAATCACTGATTCATCCTGACAAAGCGCAACCATTTCTGGCACCACCGGATAGTATTCAGCCAAGGCTTTCTGTACATGATATTCACGTGCCATGTCATGTGCAGATTTGGCTTTGGTGCCTTGCGGCGGACGACGTAAAATTAAATCGGCATTGGCATATTGTAAACGGTAGGTCCAGTTTGAAGCTCCGCCTGAATATTGGGTCACTTGCACAGGGCCTTCGACATTCACATTTTGCTGAATTAGCCAATTGGTGATGGCTTGTACGTCTAGTTCTTCACCTGCACGAACTGCTCCACCTACATCAATAACCGCCATAATTTTTCCTTAAAGTCTTTTAATACGTTGCAATCTTCTATTTAAGCCAGTTTATTTTTTGTGGCGTGTACTGTAGCCACGTTTTGCCAGTTCCAGTTTGGCAATCATGCCCTTATGTACTTCATCCGGGCCATCGGCCAAACGCAAAGCACGTGCCTGGGCAAAGAATCCAGTCAGTGGCGTATCACGAGAGACACCGGCACCGCCGTGAATCTGAATCGCCATATCGACGACTTTTTCCAGCACACTTGGCGCAACGACTTTAATCGCAGAAATTTCAGTCAATGCCGCCATATTCCCTAAAGTATCCATTTTATAGGCGGCATACAAGGTCAAAAGACGGGCCTGATCAATCGCAACTCGTGCTTCCGCGACCCGTTCCAAGTTACCGCCGAGTTTTAAAATCTCTTTGCCAAATGCGCTACGACTCATACCACGGTCAATCATCAGCTCTAAGGATTTTTCCGCAGCACCAATACAGCGCATGCAATGATGAATACGGCCTGGTCCTAAACGACCTTGAGCAATTTCAAAACCCTGACCGGCGCCACCAATAAAATTCGCTACCGGAACGCGGACATTTTCAAAACTGACTTCGCCGTGGCCATGTGGTGCATCGTAGTCACCAAACACTGGCAGCATACGTTCAATTTTTACCCCTGCGGTATTTACCGGAACTAGAACCATCGAATGCTGATGATGACGGTCTTTTGTTTCATCTGGAGTATGTGCCATAAAAATAATGATTTTGGCGTTAGGATCGCCCAGACCTGATGACCACCATTTACGGCCATTCAAAACAATCTCATCACCTTCCACCATCGCCGTTGCCTGCATATTGGTGGCATCACTGGATGCAACTGCAGGTTCAGTCATACAAAAGACTGAACGGATTTTTCCTTCTAAAAGTGGCATCAGCCATTCTTGTTTTTGTTCTTCAGAACCATAACGCCACAATACTTCCATATTGCCGCTATCTGGCGCATTACAGTTAAATACGACTGGTGCAATCAGGCTACGACCTGAAAGTTCGGCAATATGTGCATATTCCTGAACTGATAAACCTTGGCCAAGTTCAGGACAAGGGAGAAACATATTCCAGAGGCCAGCTGCCTTGGCTTTGGCTTTTAAGCTTTCCAGTTCTGCTGGCCATTGCCATTTGGTCCAGTCACCGCCTTGATTCAACTCATGAACCTGCTGCCAGAAATCAGCTTCAACTGGTTCAATTTCCTCAGCAATAAATTTTTTGGTTCTATTTAAATAATCTTGTGCACGTGCTGAAAGCTCAAACATCTCTTTTATCCCTCTAAATATTCTAATTCATACGCTTTACAACACCTTAACCCAAAACCTATTATGAATAAAATGATTTTAACCCATACAATATTATGCATAATATTCATTCCAAAACAGTCATGGACCTGCGAAATTTTCATCGTATCGACATTAACCTTTATCCGCTTTTTATGGCAATTTATGAGCAGAATAGTATTTCTAAAGCTGCACAGATTTTATCAGTTAGCCAGTCTGCTGCCAGTCATGCTCTGCAACGTTTAAGACAGCATTTACAAGATGATTTATTTGTACGTACTGGTAGCAAAATGCAGCCTACGCCGTTTGCGGAACAGATCTATCCTGAGCTGAAGAATGCACTTTTTTCGATTCAAAATATTTCAATACAGCATCAGCAGTTCAGACCAGAAATGATTCAGAGTTTGAAAATTGCCGTTCATGATGAAATTGAGCCAATGATCTTTCCCAGACTCGTTCAGCACTTTCAGCAACTCAATCTGGAAATTCAACTTAGCAGCATGAAGCTGGACCGTAAAAATATAGCAGCAGACCTCGCCTCTCAACAGATTGATTTTGTCATAGATCTGGAACAAAACATTGCTGACAAAATCCAGTTTGAACGCCTGGTGCAAGATGAATTTGTAGTGTGTACACAATTAACAGAAATGAATGAGCAGATTTATCTTGCCTCGCCTCATATTGGCGTGTCATCACGCCGTACTGGTGTTTTGGTTGAAGATATTTATTTAAGTCGGAAACAATATTCACGACAGATTTTTTTACGCTGTCAGCATTACTCAACTGCTCTGCAAATTCTGGAGCAGCAAAAGACAGCCATGCTGACTATTCCTAAAAATGTATTGACGCATTTACAATTGGCTACCAGTCTAAATATTTTTGAAGTCCCTGTGGAACTGCCGAAAATTAATATGGGGATGTATTGGCATAAGGATTTGCAAGAGAATAAAAGACATCAATTTTTGAGAAGTGAAATTTATCAAATTTTTGCTTAGGCTATTTATAAAGGAATGCAAGTTTACTTAGGCTATTTTAGCTGGTACAAAACTAAACACTGAGTGATTAGCTTTTAAGCCGTAGATCTACTGGCTTTGCTCTAAAATGGCTCGACTTTTAGCTGTGATTTTACAGCTGGTTTTGCTGATTTGGATCTTGCCTTTGTTAAATCTCTCCATCACCTGGCAAATTGTGCTGGGCCTCGTACTGCTGTGTTTTTCTTATTATCTGCTGCATAAAATTACAGTTTATTTAAAAGATGTTTTCCGCCCCTTTAAGAAAGGCAAAAAATACTGGTGCCGTGTAAAAGCCGTAAGTGATGGTGATACCCTCACCTGCTACCGTTTTAATATTCGTCGCTCTGAGACCAAATTGCGCTTTGCTTTTGTCGATGCCCCTGAATCATCACAAGCCTATGGCAAGGAATCGCAACGTCTGGTCAAAAGCATGGTGAATAATAAAATGGTTCGGGTCAAGATAACCGACATTGACCGTTATGGTCGCTGTGTGGGTGTCGTCTATCGCTATCGCAAAAATATCAATGAAGAGATTGTCAAACGTGGTGCAGCGTGGGTCTATGAAGAATATATCAAGGACAAAACCCATTTACGCTATATGATGGAACTGCAAAATAAAGCCAAGAAACAGAAAAAAGGCCTTTGGAAAAGTAGCCGTCCTGTACGTCCAAGTGTTTATCGTAAACAGGTAAAATCGTAAATTTGGTTTTATCAAAGATAAATGGCAAATAATAAAAAGTGATCAGTACATTCAGATCACTTTTTTCATTTTTTTAGTTTTACTAATTTAATAAGCCAAATGCACCAGAAAGCGGAATGCGCCAGCAATCAGGGCCAGCGTTAAAAATCCTGCCAGCCATAATCCTACAAACCATAATGCCTGTTTGCCTTTCATGACCACTCCTTAATGATAGCCATCATCGCCGACCCTGACCTTATGCCTGAATACCCAATAGGACATACCCGTATAAATCACAATAATAGGAATCAGGATCAAGGCACCAATCAAGGCAAATAGCTGGCTATTTTCATGCGCTGCTGCCTGCCAGATAGTCACGCTCGGCGGGATAATATATGGCCATAGACTAATCAAGAATCCGGTATAAGCAAGGAAAACCAGAACAAGCATATAGGTAAATGGGCCTAATTCACTACGTCTTTTACAGGCACGTAAGGCCAGCCAGGTAAATAGCAGAACCAGAACTGGAACTGGCATAAAATAGGTAAATTGTGGCTGACTAAACCAGCGTTCAGCAATCTGAGGATGAGTCAACGGCGTATAAATACTGACAGCACCCAATATGATCAGCAAGGCAATAATCAGCTTAGGCATCAGTTTAAACATTCGATCTTGTAAGTCATCTCCGGTTTTATAGATGAGCCAGCCACAGCCTAATGCCGCATAGAGCACCACCACACTGATTCCGGTGAAGATGCTGAATGGAGTGAGCCAGTCCAGACCACCACCAACATAGACACCATTTCGAGTTTCAATGCCCTGAATATAAGCGCCTAAAATCATGCCTTGCAGGAAACTGGTGATCGCAGAACCACCGATAAAGGCTTTATCCCACCAATGCTTACTGCGGTTTGCCTTGAAGCGGAATTCAAAAGCCACGCCGCGGAAAATCAAGGCAATCACCATCAGAATAATTGGCATATACAGTGCCGAGAGTACGGTCGAGTAAGCAAGTGGGAAAGCTGCAAATAACCCTGCACCACCCAGTACCATCCAGGTTTCATTGCCATCCCAGACCGGAGCCACGGTATTCATCATGACATCACGTTCATCCTGATGCGGAAAGAAAGGAAACAAGATGCCGATGCCCAGATCGAAACCATCGAGAATGGTATAAATCAATACACCCAAACCAATAATCACAATCCAGATTAATGATAAATCAATCATTTTTTGTCCTCCTGATCCGGTTGTTCAGGAACTTCTTCGATACGTTCGCGAATACTACTTAATGGTCGACGCGAGGCCTGAACCACATCGCTATCTGATTCATGATCTGGTCGGGTATGAATAAAATCCGGGCCTTTGTGCATCAGGCGCAACATGTAGTAAATTCCGATACCAAATACCACACAGTAGACAACTACAAAAATAATCAGGGTCAGCCCCACCTGTTCAGCGGAAACCGGAGACAATGCATCCTTGGTTCGCATGATGCCGTAGACTACCCAAGGCTGACGGCCGACTTCTGTGGTAAACCATCCCGCAAGCATGGCAATAAATCCGGAAGGTCCCATAATCAGGGCAAATCGGTGCAATGCACGGGACTCATAAAAGCGACCACGGGTACGTGCCCACGCTCCCCATAACGCCAGTAACAGCATCAATACGCCGAGTCCGACCATAATCCGGAAGCTCCAGAACACCACCAGCGAATTCGGCCGGTCTTCAGGCGCAAAGTCTTTAAGTCCTGTAACCTTTCCATCCATCGAGTGGGTTAGAATCAGGCTACCCAAGTTGGGAATTGCGACTGCATATTTGGTTTCTTCGGCCTCCATATCTGGAATACCAAAGAGATATAAGGGCATGCCTTCGTCATGATTGGTTTCCCAGTGCCCTTCCATGGCTGCAAGTTTGGCTGGCTGATGTTCAAGGGTATTAATACCGTGCATATCACCGACGATGACCTGTAAGGGCGCGAGTACCAGAAGCAGCCACATCGCCATGGAAAATGAAGTCTTGACCAGTGCATCACGACGGCCTTTGATTAGATGCCATGCGGCTGTAGCAGCAACCAGTAAGGCGGAAACCAGAAAGGCAGCCATAGCCATATGGGCCAGACGATAAGGGAAAGATGGGTTAAACACGATAGCAAGCCAATCTTGCGGAACAATCAGGCCATTTTCAATCGCAAAGCCTTGTGGGGTCTGCATCCAGCTATTGGACGATAGAATCCAGAACATGGAAATACAGGTGCCTATCGCAACCATCAAGGTCGAGAAAAAGTGCGCCTTTGGTCCCACTCGCCCCCAGCCAAATAACATGATGCCCAGAAAGCCCGCTTCCAGAAAGAAAGCGGTGAGTACTTCATAGGCCAATAAAGGTCCAGTCACGCTGCCTGCCACCCGGGAAAACTCACTCCAGTTGGTTCCAAACTGGTAGCTCATGACCACACCAGAGACGACACCCATCCCGAATGCCACAGCGAAAATTTTCACCCAGAATTTGAATAGATCCTGAAAAATCGGATTTTGGGTTTTGAGCCAGCGCCATTCCAGAATGGCCAGAAAGCTGGCCAAGCCAATAGAAATTGCCGGAAAAATGATATGAAAAGATACAGTAAAGGCGAACTGTATTCGTGCTAACTCTAATGCAGTTAAACCCAGAGTCATAAGCTTCACCTATGCATTGTTATTTGGCATCTTTGCCCTTCAATTTTTAAGTCATGAATTTTTCTAGTGACATGGCTAGCTTAGGCGTGGCTGTTATAAAAAGTATGTAGTCTTTTGTTGATTATTTTTTAATCAGGTTAAACTATGTAACTCTTGCTGATAAAGAAAATATTACTCTGAATAATTTTTAAAACTCTCCTCTTGAGCTTTAGATAAAACAGGCGTAAATTAGGCCTAAATTTAGTTACCCAGGTTAACTAACCATATGTTTTCCGAATCTCCCCGACTCCGTACGCTGCTATTACGCTGCGCACGACTGATGAGCGATGAGATCAATACGATCTTGTTGTCATCACAATTGAATTATTCTTTATGGCAGGTGTTATACGTCATCCAGTCAAAGCAACAATGCACGCTGGCAGATATTTCCAGTTATCTCAATGTATCCAAGCCCGGTATTACCAAGCGGATTCAGCAACTGGTTGAACTCGATCTGATTGCCCAACTCGAAACTGAAGACAAACGTCAAAAGCTGTTCAAATTGAGTGAGCAAGGAATTGAGACCTTTGCGATGTGTTCCAAACAGATCGATGCATTTGAAGATCAGTTGCTTGAGCACATTGCATCAGATGATCTTGAAGGCAGTAAAAAAACCTTAATCCAACTCATACAGCAGTTACATCCCTCATCTCAGGACAAACCTCAATGAGCCAAGAACAAGAAGCGCCTTTATGGACGCCCAATTTTATCCTGATCAGTCTGGTGAATTTCCAGTTGGTTCTGGTGTTCTATCTGCTGGTGATTGTGATTGTCGGCTACTCGGTTGCTGAGCTAGGTGCATCGACTGCACAAGCCGGTCTGGTATCAGGTCTGTTTATTGTCGGCACCCTATTCGGACGACTATTGATCGGAAAATTACTGAATCGTCTGGGCCTAAAAAATACGCTTGTCATTGGCCTGACTGGCTTTCTGCTCTTTTCCGGACTATATATGATTCCGGCCAAGCTGGAAGTTTTACTGGGCATCCGTCTGATACATGGCTTTATGATGGGTATGGCTTCTACTGTACTGGGTACAGTGATTGCACAGACCATTCCTGCCACACGACGTGGTGAAGGAATTGGTTATTTCAGCATGAGCAGCACCTTGGGCACAGCGATTGGTCCCTTTGTCGGAATCTGGCTGATGACAAATTTTAATTATCAGGTAATTTTCATCTTTACCAGTATCGTTGCGCTCAGCTGCCTGATTTGTGGCTTGTTTATCCAGCCACCACGCCTTAAGGCAAGTCATTCGTCGGCAGATTCTACTTCGCAAAGCACCAGCAAACTAGCCCAATATATTGAACCGAATGCGCTACCGATTGCACTGATTGTACTGCTGGTGGCTACTTCTTATTCAGGCATATTGTCGTTTATTCACTTTTATGCCAAAGAAATTAATCTGGTCGAAGCAGCATCTTTTTTCTTCCTGATGTATGCTTTTGCCATTTTGCTTTCGCGTCCTTTTACCGGCCCGCTCATGGACCGTAAAGGCGAAAATATCATTATCTATCCTGCCATTGTGATTATGGCACTGGGGATATTGCTCCTCAGTCAGGCGCAAAACTCTGTGATGTTACTTGCCAGTGCTGCCTTGCTTGGTTTTGGTTTTGGTAATATCCAGTCAGTGTGTCAAACCATTGCGGTGAAAAGTACGACATTGCAGCGTATGGGGCTTGCTACCTCAACCTTCTTTATTGCCCTGGATGCCGGTCTTGGTTTTGGCCCTTATTTCCTGGGTATGCTGCTGGATCAGATTGGTTATCGTCAGCTTTATCTGTTCTCGGCGCTGCTCACCCTGAGCTGCCTGGTTTGGTATTACCTTCTGCATGGCCGTAAAGTGGGAAAAGTACAGCCTTCTCATTAAGCGCTTTTAAAAGCGTCGGCTAAACCGGCGCCGGTATTCCAACGGCGTCAGACCGGTTTTTTTATGAAATAAACGGCGGAATGAACTTGGATCCTGATAGCCGACATTTTGCATGATCACATCCACAGCTTGATCGGTTTCTTCCAGTCGTTTACGGGCAGCCTCAATCCGGATCGCTTGTAGATACTGATTGGGCGGTATGTCTAAGGCTTGTTTAAAGCGTCGAATCAGGGTCCGGCCAGTCACATTAAACTGCTCTGCCAGCTGGTTCAAACTAAAATCTTCATGAAAATGCTGCTCTAGCCAGTTCTGGATTTTTTGTACCAGTTCATCATGGTGCGGCCGGCCAATATTCAGCAATGAATAAGACAACTGGCTATCACGGCGGTAATCAATTACGAAAGATTTAGCCGATTGCATGGCCACCTCAAAGCCATACAAGCGCTCAATCAGATGCAAACCCAGGTCAAACCAGGCCAGGCCTCCACCCGCACAATAGATATTCTGATCCCGGCTAATCATCAGATCGGCATTCAGTTTCACCTTAGGATAGCGTGAACGGAACATTTCCTGAAAACCCCAATGCGTTGTTGCAACTCGGTCATCTAAAATGCCTGCTTCTGCCAGAAAAAAATTTCCGGTACAGTTTCCTGCAATTAAAGTCGCCTCTGCATGTGCAGATTTTAAAAAATGAATCAGTTCTGGATTTTGTTGCAATACATCCTGAATTGGTGCAGCGATGGTCGGTACCACCAGAATATCTGCAGTTTGAATCTCTTGATAAGAAACATGTGCCTGCAACTGCAGCCCATTGATACACCGAATCGGGTGTCCATCCGGACTGGCGATACTCACCTTAAACAGGCGCTGTACGTCCTGCTGCTGGATCCGGTTCCAGCTTACGCCAGCCATGGTAAATAAATCGACCACACCCGTAATGGCCGAAGCCAGAGCCCCATGAAAGCCTAAAATCACCACCTGTTGCATACTTTACTAATTGTCACTTTTCACCCGATTCATGTCATTATTGACAATCCTCCTCAATAAAAGCAACTGCTAGTCTTGATGCTATCTCAAGGATTGCACATTCAGGATAGTACCGTGACCCAACTGATTAATGATAAAGATCTGCATTTCCAGCTTTATGACGTATTCAAACTTGAAGCGCTGACTAAACTGCAACGCTATCAGGATCATGACAAAAATACTTTCGACAGTATTCTGGAAACGGCAAAAGGTATCGCGACTGATTATTTTGCGCCGCATAATGCCAAAGCTGATCAACAAGAACCGAACTTTGATGGCAAACAGGTCAAAACCATTGATGAAGTGAAGACAGCCTGGCAACAGTTTGCCGATGCCGGCCTGCTTTGCGCCCAGCATGATTATGCAGATGGTGGCATGCAACTGCCCACTTTGGTGAATATGGCCTGCAATGCTTATTTTATGTCGGCCAATCCGTCCACCGTAGCTTATTCTTTTCTAACGGCCGCTGCGGCGAACCTGATACAGGCTTTTGCCTCCCCAAAACAAAAGCAAATATTCCTACCGCATATGTTGAGTGGCCGCTTTGCTGGCACCATGGCCATGACAGAGCCGAATGTAGGTTCCTCTTTGGGCGATCTGACCACTAAAGCCATTCCTCAGGCAGATGGAATTTATAAAATTAAAGGCCAGAAAATGTTTATTTCGGGTGGCGATCAGAACATTAGCGAAAATATTGTGCATCTGGTCTTGGCGCGGATTCAGGATGCGCCGCAAGGCGTGAAAGGAATTTCCCTGTTTATCGTACCAAAATTCAAAACCAACGAGGATGGTTCACTCGGTGAAGCTAATGATGTACAGCTGGCTGGCTTACTGCACAAAATGGGCTATCGAGGTACCACATCCACAGTTTTAAGCTTTGGAGAAAATGATAATTGCTTAGGCTATTTAATTGGTGAACCCGGTCATGGCTTAAAATATATGTTCAAGATGATGAATGAAGCACGTGTGGGTGTCGGTCTGGGCGCAGCCATGATTGGTTATCGTGGCTATCTGGAATCTCTGGATTATGCTAAAAGCCGTCCGCAAGGCCGGCCAGTTCATGAAAAAACACCTGATTCCAAACCGGTGAATATCATTGAACATACCGATGTCAGACGCATGCTGCTGGCGCAAAAGTCGTATGTAGAAGGTTCGCTGGCACTTTGCTTATTTGCAGCCCGATTAATTGATGAACATCAGGCAGCTCAAGATGAAGATAGTGCCATTCTGCTTGATCTCATCACCCCGGTGGTTAAATCCTTCCCTTCTGCCTATGGTCCAAAAGCCAATGATCTGGCCATTCAGGTCTTGGGCGGCGCGGGTTATACCCGTGAATATCCGGTGGAGCAATGTTACCGTGATAACCGGCTCAATCCGATTCATGAAGGAACTTACGGTATTCAATCTCTGGATCTGCTGGGTCGTAAACTCTGGCAACACAATGGCAAAGGGCTCAATCTGCTCATGCAGCGCATCCAGAAGACCTTGTCAGAGATTCATGAACCGAAGATAGTGGAACTGGCAGAGATCTATAAACAGCATCTTGCCACTGTGCAAAAGACTACACAGATTTTAGGCCAGGCCTTGCATCAAGGCAAAGTCAATGAGGCTTTGGCCAATTCAGGACTGTATCTGGATATGATGGGTAAAACCATCCTATCCTGGCTATGGCTGGAAATGGCAAATCAGGCTCAACTCAAGTTTGGCACATCTTCGCATGCAGAAGATCAGACTTTTCTGGCAGGGAAAATTCAGGCAGCTCAATATTTTATTCGTTGGGAACTCCCTGAAATTGAACATCAGGCCAAATTACTGATGAATCTAGATGATACTTGCCTGAATATGCAAGCCGACTGGTTCTAGGCAGAATTAATCAAAAAATGCGCCTTTATCGGCGCATTTTTATTTTGTAATTCATTAAGCGGTAGAGTTATTTACACCAAATTTTTTAAACAGCTTGGCACGCCTGGAAGTCAAAATATTGGCCTTGCTTAAATCGCCCTGATAATGCTGGTATACCCGCTGATCCATGATTTTGTACCATAAAGGTGGAATCAAGGCTGGAATCAGCATGGTTGCATAACCGCTGGGTAATTCTGGCGCTTCATCAAAATGCCGCAACGCCTGAAATGGACGGCTTGGAAAAGCATGATGATCAGAATGGCGTTGTAACTGATACAAAAACAGATTAGTTACGATATTGTTGTTATTCCAGCTATGTTCCGGCAAGGTTCGCTCATAACTGCCATCCGCTTTCTGTCCACGTTTCAGTCCGTAGTGCTCGATATAATTCACAATCTCAAACAGGCTAACGCCATAAAATGCCTGTGTCAGTGTATAAGGAATAATTTTCTTGCCATACGCCTTTAGCATCAAGGCATGATAGCCGGCACTCATGGCCCAACCATGAAACAGCTCATTTTCCTGATTAAAGAATTTCAGTCCCTTACGCTCGAGCCGTCTTTTTTCAATCTGGATTGCAGATTTTAATCCGCCTATTACGGTACGTGGCCAGAAACGGTAAAAAGATTCACCCATTTTTGAAGATGCCGGATCTTCTGGTGTCGCCACCCGTTTATGGTGTCCATAAGGATGTTCGATCCGGAAATGGTTATAGCCCAAAGGCATCAGGCTGGCATGAGACCAGTAATGGTCTTTTTTCTGGGGACGATGGCTGAGTTCATGTGCGGTATTCACCCCCACACCATTAATCGCACCCATAGAAACTCCAAGCAGTACCTGATCCAGCAAAGACACATTTGGCCGGCTTACGACATAACCGGCAAAGGCATTGGCTGCCATTTGCAAGGGAATAAATGCTTTTACAATGCGGTCATAATAAGGATCGTTAACCAGTGCCTTGATCTGCTCATCATTTGGGTTATTGGCATCATCGCCAATCAGGGCATCCAGAGTCGGAATGATTACGTGCAGTAATAATAGTCCGCCCATGGCAAAGACTTTTTTAGTCGCTTTGGGACCAAAATGATAACCGGCCAGAATTCCCATTCCGATCACAGGCAGACCTGGGCTGAGCAACCAGCCAAAACGTTTTTTATCCAGCTTGACACCTTTTAGTGCCGACGCTTCCTGCGTAAACTGCGCTTTCTGGATTTGTGCAGGGGCATTCATTGCGACCTTCCTTTTTTATGTTACTCTGCACTTATAGTTGATTATTTCAGCAGTAGCGAACAGTATTCAACGTCCAGAAAAGCTATGTCAGCGTCTTTGGCACATGCTGCCAAATTCTGGCCTAAAATCACAAAGTTAAAAAATTTATAGTCAATTAAATGAAATAAAACAGAAGAATAGAGTTAGGCATGGATGCTTTAAGTAAAATTTTTGATGATATTCATCTGGAAAAATCGGAATATCTTTATCTGAATGTATTTCATCCGGGCGGCTTTGACTATCAACATGAACCCTTTATGCTGGCCTATATCCTGTTACAAGGACAGGCGCAATTAAAGTTCATGAATGGTGATCGACTGGAGCTGCAACAAGGTGATCTGGTGCTATTACCCGCAGGTTCCTCCCATCATGTTTCCTGCCCAGACAATGCCGATTTTTCTGAGCACCATGCGATTAATCCTTATTTTCAGAGCAATGCACAGCAATGTGTTGATCTCAATCGGGAAAATTCGGCGGAGCATAGTTTCATACTGGCTATTCGTTCTAGCTTGGATATCCAGATGGCCAAACCTCTTTTGAGTGCATTACCTAAATACCTGCATATTCAACATATTCTGGGTGATACGGCGCCAGAATGGTTACAGGTTGGCTTGCAGTTTCTGGCACTGGAAACCCAGCAGCTTCGTCCCGGACGTGACAAGATTCTGGATCATCTGGTCAGTATTTTACTGATTGAATGCGTACGTGATTATATTTTAAACCTGGAAAATGCCTCGAGCTGGCTAAATGCGCTCTCGCATCCGGAACTATCCAATGCACTGGCAGCGATTCATGGCAAACCTGAACAATTCTGGACTGTAGAAAGTCTGGCCGAACAATGTCATATGTCACGTTCCAAATTCGCCCAGTTATTTACCCAGATTGTCGGTGAACCGCCCCTTGCCTATCTGCAACAGCACCGCCTGCGTCTGGCAGCGCAATATTTGAGAAATAGTGGATTTGGTATCCAGCAGATCGCTTATCTGGTTGGTTATTCATCCGAGACGGCGTTTAGTCAAAGTTTTAAAAAACAGTTTGAACAGACGCCGACCCAATACCGGCTGAATTGTCAGAAGAACCAGTCTTTATTACCAGACTAAAATTACTGGACTAAAGCAAGTACGGCGTTGACCGGATCTTCGCTATTGCTAGAAAGTAGCTGCTTGTGCATGGTGATATGCTGCATAACCTGAATCTGCGCTGCTTCAATATCCATCAGTTTTTCAATTTCAGCTGCCAGATTTTCCGGGGTAGCATCGGACTGGATCAGTTCTTGAATCACTTTTTTTCCGGCAATAATATTCGGTAATGAAAAATAAGGGATTTTCACCAGCAATTTGGCAATTCGATAAGTCAGCCAGTGCAGCTTATAAAAGGTCACCATCGGACGGTGCAGCAACATCGCTTCCAGCGTTGCAGTTCCCGAAGCCAAGGCAATAATATTGGATGCATTCATGACCTGACGGCCAATTTTGGACTCAGCGCTGGTATTTTCCATCAGGCGAATTTGGGCTTTTAAGCTCTCAGGATAAGTGGCCAATAAACTTTCGATTTGCTGTTTACGCGCATCATTAATCGCAGGAATCAGAAAGGTATAATCCGGATGTTTCTGATGCAGAAGATTGGCAGCATCCAGAACCAAAGGTCCCAAACGCTCAATCTCGCCACGACGACTGCCTGGCAATAAGGCAATATATTTCTGATGTGGATCCAGACCTAATTCTGTCTGAGCATCCAGAATCGGATTTTCAAGCGGCAACTGACTGGCGAGCGGATGTCCAACAAAAGCTGCCGGAACATCCCATTGCTTGAAAAAGGCTTTTTCAAATGGAAATAGGCACAGTACCAGATCAATACTGGCTTTAATGCCATGTATACGGCCTTGACGCCATGCCCAGACCGAAGGACTGACGTATTGCACGGTTTTAATCGGTAACTGTTTTTGTTTAATGGTTTTTGACAAACGCAAGTTAAAATCAGGCGCATCAATCCCAATGAAAATATCGATCGGATCTTTAGTCCAGGTTTCCACCAGACCATCCCGCACAGCAAACAGTTTTTTAATGTCTTTCAGAACTTCGACAATGCCCATCACCGATAAAATATCCATCGGATAATAGCTTTTAAAGCCTTCCGCGATCATTTGTGGCCCACCGATACCTTCAAATTCAGCATCAATGCCTTGCTCACGAAAACGGCGAATCAATTTTGCGCCAAGCGTATCTCCAGAGACTTCACCGACCACGATTCCAATTTTAAGTTTTCGATTTAGCAAGTGGGTTTCCTCTCAAATCCGCATGGAAATTTATTGAATCGGGATTCTAACATAATCCTGTGACTATTCCGGAAGAAGCTTAAGCATCTTCTCATTTTAAGAAACTTACCATTTAGAATGACTTAGTCAATGATCGAGCTTGCCTAACAAGAATTAAATCGACATTTACAGGTACATTCAATTAGACAGAAATGGGGCAAATCGGACAGTTAAAATCAATCATCATATTTGCACTTTATACATGACACAGCGAATAAACATGAAAGATCACCTAATATTCTTCACCTAGCTTTATCTTTTTTATGCATAAGTAAATCAATAATCAAGACAACGACTTATATCCAAAAGTCATAAGATATGCTCGTTTTTTGATTTTGGCATATATGCATGTTTGGTCCGATTGAATTTATTTTAGCAGGCGTTCTGGTAGGTTTTTGTGTAGGTGTCACCGGTGTGGGTGGCGGTTCATTGATGACCCCTATTCTCATCAGCTTATTCCGGATTGAACCGCATATCGCAATTGGTACTGACCTGCTCTATGCCGCGATTTCTAAATTTTGTGGCTCGTTTGTGCATGCCAAGAAAATGAATATTGTCTGGCCGATTGTGATCTGGCTGGCCGTCGGCAGTATTCCCGCATCTTTTGCAACACATTGGGTTCTTGATAACTATCTGAGCCAATCAACGCATTACAAAGCTGTCCTGACCATGGTATTGGGCTTTATGCTGACTATTACCGGCTTATCTATTCTGTTCCGTACCCAGATCGAAAATCTTTTTAATAAATACAGAAAACAAGAACTGCCGGATATGACGCAGGATCTGGAAAAAGTGAAGCTGCAAGCCAAAGATAAGCGCGTAGCCATTATTATCATGGGCATTATCTTGGGCATATTTGTCACGCTATCTTCAGTGGGTGCCGGCGCATTTGGCATCATGGCACTTGTAGTCATGTTCCCGAATCTGCCGATGATTCGTATCATTGGCTCAGATGTTGTGCATGCAGTGTTACTGACCCTGGTTGCAGGGCTGGGTCATATGTCTTCAGGCAATGTCGATTTCATGCTGCTCATGTGGTTATTGGTGGGATCTATTCCAGCGATTATTGTCGGCACTTTACTCAGTTCACGTATGCCAGAAAAACTGATCCGCAAAATTTTAGGCATTACCCTGTTTGCGCTGGGTGTGAATTTCATGATTAATCCTGTGAAATCAAAACCGGCTCAACCTGCTGAAACAGCAATGATAATTGTGAGCCAAAATTCCCCGTCCGTTTAAGTTAACTATCCGATTCATCACTTTTTTTTCAAAGAAGTATTCATCTTTTTTATAACAAAGTGACGCATCATTCATGTTATATTCGGGCTATTAAACAACCTTTTGTATGATCGAACCAGTGACGGCAATGAATACACAACAGTCAAATCCTATTTCAGCATCAGATATTGATGACGTGAATATCCACAGCATGATTCCTCTTGTAACCCCTGCTGAGCTTAAAGCAGAGTTACCGTTGACTGAAACTGCTTATCAAACCGTACTGCATGGTCGTGAAACGATTCGTAAAATTCTGGATGGTGAAGACAAACGCCTGTTCGTTGTAATTGGCCCTTGTTCTATTCACGATCCAGAGGCGGCGCATGAATATGCTGAGCGCTTAAAAGTGCTGAGCGAAAAAGTTAAAGACAGCTTATATATCGTGATGCGGGTTTATTTTGAAAAACCACGTACTACCGTAGGTTGGAAAGGTCTGATCAATGACCCGGATATGAATGATTCATTCAATATTGAAAAAGGTCTGCGTATCGGTCGCAAGCTATTACTTGAACTGAATGAAATGGGCTTGCCATGTGCCACTGAAGCACTTGATCCAAACTCGCCACAGTATTACCAAGACCTGATTTCATGGTCAGCGATTGGTGCACGTACCACAGAAAGCCAGACCCATCGTGAAATGTCTTCTGGTCTTTCTTCACCAGTCGGCTTTAAAAATGGTACTGACGGCGGTTTAACGGTCGCGACCAATGCGATGCAATCTGTGAAACATGGTCACAGCTTCCTCGGTCTGAATGATCAGGGTCAGGTAGCTGTCATTCGTACTTCAGGTAACCCTTATGCTCACGTGGTACTGCGTGGCGGTAATGGCAAACCGAACTACGATGCAGGCTCGGTCGCAGATGCGGAAGCCGCGCTAGCCAAAGCCAAAGTCAGCACCAAAATCATGATTGATGCCAGCCATGCCAACTCTAACAAAGACCCGTACCTGCAACCACTTGTACTTAAAAACATTTCAGAACAAATTCTTGATGGTAACAAGTCAATTGTTGGTATTATGGTAGAAAGTCATCTTAAAGGTGGTCGTCAGGATATTCCTGCTAACCTTTGTGATATGGAGTACGGTCAATCCGTTACGGATGGCTGTATCGACTGGGAAACGACTGAAAAAGTTTTACTCGACATGCATGAGGCATTGAAAGACATTTTACCTAATCGTTAAATGATCTGACCAACGCCATCGCCAAGATGGCGTTTGCATTTCTAGAACAAGGAAAATTTATCTGATGAATGATATTGAAACGGCATTAAGCCAGATTGAGAATTTTCAGTTCATACACGAACATCTGTTTAGCTCCGGTCAACCGACCACTACCCAATTACAGCTGATGAAAGAATACGGTGTATCTACAGTCATCAATGTGGCGTTGACCGATAGCGAACAGTATCTGCCGCATGAAGATAAAATTTGCCTTGAGCTGGGACTGAACTATATTCAGGTTCCGATTTCCTGGGAAACCCCTTCAGACAATCAATGCCTGCTGGTACTGGATCTGATCGATCATCTGGTAAAAGAGCAAATGGTCTGGGTACATTGTTCGCAAAACTACCATGTCAGCTGTCTGATGTACTTATATCGTCAGTACTATATGGATATGGATCTACCTACAGCACAAGAATACTTGCATCAGATCTGGGAACCAAATGAAACCTGGACTGGTTTAATGCATGCAGTTGCCCTACAGTTACAAGGCCGTAAAGCAACGCAGGAACTGGAACTTTCCTTAATTAATCCAAATTATTTTGCCTGATTTTATTTACTATGGCTCAATAACACGGTTGCCATCGACATAATGCCTTCCTGACGACCGGTAAAACCTAACTGTTCAGTGGTGGTGGCTTTGATACTGATTTGAGTTACATCAACATCTAAGACATCTGCAATACTTTGACGCATCGTCAGATTGTGCTTAGCCAGTTTTGGACGTTCACAGGCCACGGTAATATCGGCATTATTCAGGTGATAACCACGATCCAGAATTAGCTGATAAACATGCTTGAGTAATACCCGGCTATCTGCACCTTTAAACTCAGGATCTGTATCTGGGAAATGCTGGCCAATATCTCCGAGCGCCAAAGCACCCAACAAAGCATCACAGAGTGCATGCAGCACTACATCACCATCCGAATGTGCTTTCAGACCGTGAGTATGCGGAATTTGAATGCCTGCCAGAGTGACAAAATCACCTTCTTCAAATGCATGCACATCCAGACCCTGGCCAATACGAATTTGTGCGATCACCTTATACATCCTTTAGAAATAGCCCATTGAAATCTTGTACACTTGCTTTCTATTTCGCTATAGTTAGACCAAGCGTAACACAGTGAAAGTATAAGCGATCATGCTACTGAAAACTGATATAAATATGTTGAAAATAATTGGCCTGATGCTCGGTCTGGGGACGATTTCTACGGGTAGCTCAGCGATCACAATGGATTGTAGCGATGACAGCAAAAAAACGGCTGCCATGAATAAAGTCTGCTCAGCATCGCTGGCTGAATCTCGTGAAAAACTCACAGACCAATACTTTACTGCTTTTCTGATTACTGATGCACCTGTGCGTTTATTACAAGATAGCCAACAACTATGGGCGACCCGCTTACAGCAATGCAAAACGCTAGACTGTTTTAAACAGCAGTTTGAATGGCGTTTAGATGATTTAAATGTCTATATTTCACTGAATCAAAGTCTGACCCAGCATTATATTAAGTTTGAACAGGGACAAATCGCCAAGCAGCCCGTGCATCTCAAGATTCATCAACTGACCAAAGACCGGATCAAGATTGAAGGCCTGGCATATCGTAATCCAAATAACCGGACCGAGAAGCAGACCGTTCCTTTTTTAGCCTATACCACGCCTGAGACAAAAAACCAGATCACCGATAATGAAAATGACTGCCGCTATGAGTTTAACTATAGTAAAGCCATTTTAGCGGTCAGTAGCCAGCAGAAAGGCTGTGAACGCTTTACCGGTATTTATCGACTATATGATTGATTTAATTTAAAAATATTAAAATTTATTGTTATATAAAATGATATCTTTGATGTAAAAAATAGCCCGCAAGCGGGCTATCAATTTAAGCTGGATAGTATTGCGCAATTTCCTGACTAATCATCGCAGCCGTTGCAGCTGATAAAGTCCAGCCCAGATGACCATGTCCGGTATTGTAAAAGACCCGCTCATGTTTGCCACGGCGTACCACAGGCATCATATTTGGCATCATGGGGCGTAAGCCTGCCCACGGAACAACATGCTCAGTACACAGGTCAAAATTACGATTGGTCCAGTCAATTAAAGGTTGAATTCGGTCAGCACGAATATCCCGGTTATAGCCATTAAACTCGGCTGTTCCTGCAACACGCAAACGATCCTTGCCTAGGCGTGACAAGACAATTTTCGCACTTTCATCTAGCAGACTGACCCAAGGTGCGTTGTTCTGGCTCTGCTCATCATTCAGTTGCACGGTAATCGAGTAGCCTTTGACTGGATAGACATTGACTCGTTCACCAAGTATTTCAGCCAATTGATAGCTGCCAACCCCTGCACAGACCACAATGGCATCTGCATTAATTTCCAGAACATCCTCTGGAGAGGAATGGACATTTTCAGTACTAGGTTTGCATTTAACCCGAATATTCTGAGCCTGATGATCAACAACAAAAACATCTTGACCAAACTCAAATTTCACGCCTTTTTGCATACAGGCTTTGGCCAAACCGGTACTAAATTTATGAATATCCCCGGTGGCATCGCTCTGACAGTAAAATCCTGCATAATAATCGCCAGTTAATGCAGGTTCGATCTGCTTGATTTCTGCATTGGAAATGGCATTGCGCTCCAGACCACCGCTACACAACAGATCATTGACTTTGATCGCAACATCATAATCTGTCTTGTTATGATAAAAATGTAAAATTCCACGTTTTTCTAAATTGAAATCAATATTTTCTGTTTCGGCAATTTCAAATAAGCGTGCTCTTGCCAGTAAAGCCAGCCGTACAGTCTCTCGGGTATTGGCTTCATAATGTTTGATATTGCCCAGAAATTCCATGAGCCAGCTGTATTTATGCACACTAAAAGAAGGATTGAGTAAAAGTGGTGCAGTTTTTTGTGACATCCATTTGATGCCTTTGAGTACCGTGGCTTTCTGGTTCCATACTTCAGCATTACAGGCAGAAAGCTGGCCGCCATTGGCAAAGGATGTTTCCATTGCTGGATATAGATGCCGATCAACCACGGTCACTTGATAGCCTGATAGCGCAAGCTCATAAGCTGTGGTTACTCCGGTGATACCGGCCCCAATCACCACGACATGACGCATAGACACCTCCTTGATTATATTGATGTCTTTTCCCATCTGTCATGTGTACCTGAGAGCTTCGGTAGATACATTGCACATCAATGCGGCCACCTTCCCCTTCGGTGAGTGATTGAACACTTCTCTCCAGAGTCTTTATCCATTATCACAGTCCTTTTGCCTGAGAGTTTCCTGGGACCTTGCTCCTTCGGCGAATGCAGAAGCATTTCTCTCCTGCAATAATGTTTTATTATCATGAGCAATTTATATACCATTTTTAGGAAAAACACAGTTTTTATTTATGTTAATTCACGTGAATTTATCTATGATTTTTTCTTAATTAACAGCATACATGTGTGATGGAGGATATTGCCTAGATATCAAATTTCTAGATTTTGCTGCTCTAAATGAAACGAGTAAGTTCTACCCTTTACAAAATTCTAAGACTTATTTGATTTTAGCGTTTAAATAAAATTTAACCTTTTTTTTGCTTAGGCTATTTTAATAATTCAAAATGTAGAGTTTTCCTTATCCATTTTAGAATTTTAGATAAGCCAAGAAAGCATCAGTACTAAGCTTACTGCTGCGACCACTGTTTGTACACTGATAATACTGGCCATTAACTCGCTATCTCCGCCATATACCCGGGTTAAAACATACGAAGCTGAGGCGGTAGGAAGTGCAAAGAACAAGACCAAAACCTGAGTAGTTAATGCATCAATCTGGAAAATTTTACACACTAAAAATGCAATCAGCGGCATTCCGAACAGGCGGCCAAGGGTTATCAGGCTGAGTGGCAACACATCACGCTGAAAACCCTGAAACTGTAAGGCTGCTCCCACACACATCAAACCGAGCGGCAAACTGCACAGTGCAATCTGTTTAAGAAACTGCTCTGCTCCAGTCCAGAGTGACAAACCAGAAAGATTAAATAAACCACCCACAATACAGCCTAGAATTAATGGATTTTTAGACAAATCCAGGATGATTTTTTTCAGCTGCATATCGTGACTACGGGTAAATGCCAGCACCGATAAGATATTCACCAAAGGAATACACAGCACCATGATCACCGCGAAGATGGTCATACCTTGCTGATGAAATAAGGCACTAACAGCAGCAAGGCCAATATAGGTATTAAAGCGCAGCAAGCCCTGAACATAGACGCCGAAACGCGCATAAGATATCTGGTAAATATGACGCAAAATATACAGTGCAATACTGACCACAGCCATTATACTAAATACGACAAGCACTACATCCTGAATGACATCCATTTGAATCTTGGCAGTGGCCAGATTTAAAAACAGCATCACCGGAAACAGTGCATAATAATTTAACTTTTCTGCGCCTCGCCAAAAATCATCACTCAACCATTGCCTGCGCTTAAGTAAATAGCCAAAGCTGATCAGTCCGATGAGAGGAAATAAAGAAGTTAAAATAATATGCAGCATATGACATCCTGGTCTGTTTTCTGCCTAATCTTAAGTCACTTAGACTGAACAGAAAACTTAGCATGTTCAGGAGCTTTCCCACTACTCAATTTAAGCAGTAAAAAGCTTGAATTTTCATCAACTAATCATATTGATTTGCTGATTTTTTCTAAAATCAGTAAATGTAACGGAATCAAAGGTTCTCCGAGCTTTTGACCCAGTGGATATGCTTCAATCTTTTCAGTCAGCTGATAGCCATGGCGCTGATAATATGCCAGCAGTTCAGTACGAACATTTAACACTGACATCTGAATCACGTTCTTCTTAAATATTTCGAAAATATGGGATTCGGCAAAGTCCAATAATTGCTTGCCATAACCCGAGTTTTGCTCAGCAGGTGCAACAGCAAAGCTTCCAATCTCTGCTACTTGCTGCCCTAAGCTCACGCCAATACAACCAAGAAGCTTATTTTCAATTTCCAACACAAACAGCTGAAAATCTGCTGAATTGAGCAATTCATATAACTGTTGTTCTTGAATACGATCACCCTGGATCATTCCTTCTTCTGTGGTCCATCCACCCCGAGTACGATAAGCTGTATTAATTAGTATGGTAAGTTGCTGAATATCAGCTTTGCTTACCAATCGTATATTTTTATAGTGATTCATTTTATAAATAAAAAAGTCAGACCGGAGTCTGACTTTAAAACAATTTCACTTTAAAGTTAAAGCAAATTATTTAGGTTCAATCGGTGCAAATGGCGCAACTACATCGGCATTTTGCGCACGGTGACGCATGAAATGATCCATGAGTACTATCGCCAGCATCGCTTCAGCAATCGGGGTTGCACGCACACCCACACAAGGATCATGACGGCCTTTGGTCAACACATCAGTATCTTCACGCTCAATATTGATGGTTTTACCCGGCGTGGTGATAGATGCAGTCGGCTTCAACGCAATCGCAACACGAATGTCCTGACCGCTAGAAATACCGCCTAGAATACCGCCAGCATGATTGGCCAGGAAGCCTTCTGTGGTGAGTTCATCACGGCTTTCATGACCAAACTGTTCAGCAACGCCAAAACCATCACCGATTTCTACACCTTTAACGGCATTAATCGACATCATGGCATGCGCAATATCAGCATCCAGACGATCAAAGACTGGCTCGCCCCAACCGACTGGCACTTTAGATGCAATGATCTCCAGTTTAGCGCCACAACTGGTACCTTGCTCACGCAAAGACGTCACTAGCGCTTCAAAACGTGGTACTGCATCGACGTCACCACAGAAAAACGGATTGTTTGGAACTTCATTCCAGTCCAGTTTTTCTGCTTTTTCTGTACCGATTTGGGTTACATGACCACGAATCTCAATGCCAAATTTCTCAAAAAGGAATTTCTTGGCAATGGCACCCGCTGCAACACGCATTGCCGTTTCACGCGCACTTGAACGGCCGCCACCACGGTAATCACGGAAACCATACTTTTGGGTATAGGTATAGTCGGCATGACCCGGTCGGAATGTCTGCGCAATATTGCCGTAGTCTTTCGATTTTTGATCCGTATTACGAATTAACAAACCAATTGAAGTACCGGTGGTTTTACCCTCAAACACACCGGAAATAATTTCTACTTCATCTGGTTCTTTACGCTGGGTTGCAAATTTCGATGTACCCGGCTTACGGCGGTCCAGATCTTTTTGCAAATCCGCTTCAGTCAGCTCAATGCCGGGTGGAACCCCATCGATGATGGCCATCAGGCCAACACCGTGAGATTCACCACAAGTCGTTACACGGAACAGTTGCCCTATACTATTACCTGCCATGTCAAACGACTCCTTATGCTTGAATAGACTGAATAAATAAATCGCGGTAAGTACGGCATTGCTCTGCAGTCAATGCAAAGATACCCGTACCACCTTTATGGAATTGTAACCAGTAGAAATCAACCGAATTAAAGTTTTGGCGCATAGCCCATTCTGAGTTACCCACTTCGATCACGATCAGGCCATTCTCAGTCAGATAATCTGCTGCTTGAGCCAGCATTTTACGCACCAGATCCAGACCGTCCTGACCTGCAGCAAGTGCAAGCTCAGGCTCATGATGGAATTCCTCAGGCAAATCAGCCATATCTTCCGCATCGACATACGGCGGATTAGATACGATTAAATCGTATTGGTTTTCAGCTGGAATTTTTTCAAACAGATCTGATTCAAGCAAAGCGATCTGATATTGCTTGTCATGATGCTCAGTATTGATTTGCGCAACTTCCAAGGCTTCTTTCGAAATATCAGTCGCATCTACTTCCGCTTCAGGGAAAGCATAAGCCAAGGCAATTGCGATACAGCCGGAACCGGTACACATATCTAGAATGCGTTGTGGTATCTTCGGATTCGGGTTTTCCGGCAAGTTATTAACCGCTTCACCCATTTGACCATGTTCACCCAGGAAATACGGGGCAAAACGGTTCTGAATCAGTTCAGCAATCGGTGAACGTGGAATCAGCACACGCTCATCGACATAGTAGGGTTTGCCGTCGAAGTAAGCCAAGTTCAATAAATATGAAGTCGGTACTTTTTCATTAATACGGCGTTCCAGCAGACTTAAAAATTCGGCTTTTTCACTTGGTAATAATTTGGCATCTAGAATTTCAGCGTCCGCTTTCCATTCTAGTGACAGGGTTTGCAACACTAGCGCTGAACTTTCAGCAAAATAATCTTCTGTGCCTTGGCCCAAATGTGCATCGTATTGACGTAATGCTGTCACACCAAAACGAATAAAATCACGAATGGTGGTTAAATTTTCAGCGGCTTCCTGCATATGTTCAGGGCTAATAGTCGGTCGATCCACTTAAGGCGTCTCCAAGGTCATTTTTTTAAATGCCTTATGATACCTTGTTTTGCCTGCTTTTATAATGCTAAAAGTATGAAAAACACGAATTCTCTACGCCCACAAAAATTATAAAATTCCTGTTTTTGTGGGCGATGATGCGGATAAATGTTTACCTTATTCAGGGATGTTTCTGTTAAATGTCGATGCTAATACTATGATGATTTATCGGAACCCGGACGCATAAGAGCGGGATTGATAAAGATTGGCCTGATCCATGATCAAAGCCAGCATACATTGACCCTGTTGCTGCTTGGCATATTTTCCTGACATTCTAAAATTACATTGCTGGGCCAGTTTACGCTCCCACAATACATGCTGACTGCGAATGGCGGCGGTCTGATTCGGATTCAATTTAAGATAAGTTTTATAGTTTTTCTTTAGACGTTTATTGTGAACTTTTAACTCTTTTTCCAGGCATTTTTCCGCTTTGGGTGTATTACCATAACTAAAATTCATGCACTGTGTATATTCCTTGGAATACCCAACAGCAGCTTGTGTCTGAACCGCAGTACCCGCAAAAATTGCAACTAAAAACCATGCAAGACGCATAACTTCCCCTTGACCGAAACCGGTACAATCCCAATAAATGTTTAACAATCAATATTGTTTAAATTATCCACTGATATTAACGCAGTCCGGACAAAAATCCTATGCCTTTCTCGGAATGAAAGATTAAACAGTTGCACAATTGAAAATTGGCACATGACCCACATATAATCCGCATTGAATCTTCAAATGAGCCCAGATCTATGAGCTATAAGCACAATAATCTTATGGCGATGCGCCAGAATTACTGGAATGATCAAGCCTCCAGTCAGGTGCAGCAAGAAAAGGTATTTTTGCAGTCGACCTTAATGCAACATGGCGTATTTACCGATGCGACATTGGACGATGCTAAATATTTGTTTTTTGGCTTGCCAAGTATTGTGATTGTAAAAGGCTATGCTTTGGGCTTTATGCATGACAGTGTACAGCGCCTGATTCATCAACATATTCAAACAAATAAACAACAGTTACAACAACGATCTGAATTAAAAATCCAATTTCAAATGGCATAATCCCCTGTCTAAACTGATACAAGTTGGTGAATAAATGAAAGCTTGCCTAGCTTTTACTATGAATTCAGCGGCTTAAACTTTTTTAATACGTGCAGAAACGCTACTATCCCTTACAATGATTTATTCTGCTTCATGCTGATGATGAAAGGATCGAGTTTACATGTCAGATCAGAACGATAAGCTTAAACAACTGAAAACCTCCTCTATGGATCGACACTTATCGATCGCAAAGGCATCCTTGCTGGCAGGCACGCGTTGGGCGGCTTCTAGTGCAAGCTCCATGTTCTCAAGCGAAGAAGAAAAAGAAAAGAAACGTAAAAAAGCCATGAAAGAACAGGCCGATTATCTGGTAG
This sequence comes from Acinetobacter lwoffii, assembly GCF_002321025.1. Lineage (GTDB taxonomy): Bacteria > Pseudomonadota > Gammaproteobacteria > Pseudomonadales > Moraxellaceae > Acinetobacter > Acinetobacter lwoffii_Y. The sequence continues at coordinate 5,657 of NZ_DCLL01000052.1, read as the reverse complement.
CAGAAATTGGCAAGCTGAAAGGGTCTATCGTTAAAATTGGCCAGATGATGGCGCTGTATGGTGAGCATTTTCTGCCAGAAGAAGTCACTCAGGCCCTCAATACCCTGAACAATCAGACGGTAGCATTGGCATGGCCAGCCATCAAGACCCAGTTACAGCAACAACTCGGTTCTAAACTCGACGATCTAACCATTGATCATGAACCTTTGGGCACAGCTTCTTTGGCACAAGTACATCGTGCTACCCGAAAATCCGATGGTATGGAACTGGTGTTAAAAATTCAGTATCCGGGTGTGGCAGAAGCCATTGATTCGGATATGAGCCTGTTTAAAAACATGCTGAAATTGACCCGCATCGTGCCGCAGACCCGCGAATTCGACCAGTGGTTCGATGAAGTCCGTGAAATGATGCACCGTGAAGTAAATTATCAGATTGAAGCAGATACCACACGTCGTTTTGCTGCCCGTTTAAAAGATGATCCGCGCTATATCGTCCCGACCATTATTAATGAATATTGCTCTGATCGTGTGCTGTGCATGACCTTCGAACGCGGTGTGCCGATCAATAGCCCGGTGATGTTATCCCTGCCCCAAGAACGTCGCAACCAGTTAGGTGAAGCATCTCTGGAAATTGCAGTGCGTGAAATCTTCGAATGGGGCGAGATGCAAACCGATCCGAACTTTGGTAATTATCTGGTTCGTCTGGGCAATGGCGCAGATGTGCACGACAAGATCATTCTGCTCGACTTTGGCGCGATCCGTCAGTTTGACCAGCATCTGCTCAGTGTTGCGCGTAACCTGATTCAGGCAGGCTATCATCATGACTCGGATATGATGGTCAAGGCGATGACCGGTTATGAGTTTTTTGATTCGATTCCGCAAAGCATTAAACCAGATATGGCCAAAGTCTTTTTACTGGCCACCGAAGCGTTTAGCTCACCACTGAATAATCAAGAATTGCCAGCTGGCATCATGGATGAACATAATCGCTATGACTGGAAAAAAAGCCAGCTGCATAGCCGTGTAATGCAACAGGCGTCGAGATCAATGGCTTCACGTTATTTCAGTGTTCCACCTAAAGAATTTATGTTTATTAGCCGTAAATTTATCGGTGCCTATACTTTTATGACCGTGATTGATGCTAAAACCAATGTGCGTGCGATGATTAAACATCATCTCTCTTAAAATAAAACCTGCATCAAAAAGACCCGGATGATTTTGTCATTCGGGTCAATTTTTAGACATATTCGATTTTTTATATTTTTATCTTTCTTTTAACTTTCATTGATTTATTCATCCCTTTCTTCAATCCAAAAAACCTAAAAATTGTCAATCATTCATGTCAGGGATGACATGGTTTTATCTCTGAGTGCATGTCAGTATTAAAAAATAACGTGACAACACCTTTAGGATAATCAGAATGAATAATATGGTGAATAAAGCCCAAGGATTTGGCTTGTCCCTACTGACAAAAATCGCGGGTAGCGAAGTATTAGATCAATTAAAACTGCGTAAATTTGTAGAAAAATCACTTTATCAAAGTTCAAAAGCAGGATTTAAAACACTGAGTCAAACCCAGAAAATCCTAAAACCTGGCCAGAAGATTGAAAAACAGCGTTTGCCCCATCAGTCCAAATCCTTATTTGATCTGAACCTGACTGAAGAACAGCAAATGACCTGTAATGCCATTCAGCAATTTGCCCAAGAGGTGCTATATCCATTGGCACATGATGCAGATCAGCATGAATTATTTCCCCATGAACTCTGGCAATACAGCACTGATTTAGGTCTGAATTTCTATGCCCTGCCTGAAGCAGTGGGGGGCGTTGCATCAGAACAGGATATTGTCAGCAATATTTTAATCGCTCAACATTTGGCTCAGGGTGATTTCAGTCTGACGGCTGGCTTACTTTCGACTTTTAGTTTCATTAACGCCATTACCCGCTGGGGCTCAGAGCAGATTCAGTCAGAATATCTGGGCGCTTTCGCAGAGAATCCTGAGTTAAAGGCCACCTTTGCAGTGCAGGAAAAAACAGCAGCGTTTAACCCGGAGCAACTTAGAACCAAGGCTGTTGCACATCAGGGACATTATCTGATTCGGGGTCAAAAGACCTTAGTGCTCTTCGGAGAAAGTGCCGATCTCTATCTGGTCAGTGCTGATCTAAACGGAAAAGCTGAGGTCTTTGTGGTGCAACGCGACATTACGGTTACTGCAAAAAAATCGCCGGCTATGGGATTAAAAGCTACTCAAACCGTTACGCTCAAATTTGAAGATACTCCGGCACATCGTCTGGGTGATGAAGATTTTGATTATCGTGCATTCGTAGATTTGGGTAATTTGATGTGGTGTGCAATGGCGGTGGGCGCCTGTGAAGCAGTCAAAAAATACTGTGTGCAATATGCCAATGAACGTATTGCCTTTGGTGAACCGATTTCCCATCGTCAGGGTGTCGCCTTTATGATTGCCGATATGGCCATTGAAATTGACGCGATGCAAATGCTGATCCTGAATGCCGCCAGCCTGGCTGAATCTGGTCAAGCTTTTCATCGTGAGGCTTATTTGGCACGTCTACTCTGTGCAGAAAAATCCATGAAAATCGGCACCGATGGTGTACAAATTTTGGGTGGTCATGGTTTTACCAAAGAACATCCGGTAGAACGCTGGTATAGAGACCTGAGAGCCACTGCCATTCTCCATTCTGGCTTGCATGCCTGATCAGAACATAAAGAAGAACAATAATGAATCTACAAACTCCAAAAAAGTTTAAGCTTTTGATTGATCAAGCACATGAAGTTGCCCTCAATGTTTTGCGTCCGATTTCACGTAAATATGACAAGGCTGAACATGCTTATCCGATAGAGCTAGACATGCTCGCTTCTGTTGTCGATGGCATGAACCAAGGTAGTGAAGGCATGAATGCTGGTGCAGCAGTCAATAAACGTGGCGATGCAGACAACAGCAATAAAAATGGCATTAATATGTCTACTGCCCTGAGCATTATTGAAATGTGTTATGGCGATACTGGCTTATTACTCTCGATGCCACGCCAAGGATTAGGAAATTCAGCCATTGCAGCCGTTGCCAATGAGGAGCAATTGCACCGTTTTCATGGAACTTGGGCGGCCATGGCCATTACTGAGTCAGGTTGCGGTTCAGATTCCGCTGCGATTCGTACCACTGCGACTAAAGACGGTGATGACTATATTCTGAATGGTGAGAAGATTTTTGTAACATCCGGAGAGCGTGCTGATGCGGTTGTCGTTTGGGCCACTCTGGATAAAAAACTGGGACGATCAGCCATTAAATCATTTGTGGTGGCCAAAGGCACACCAGGAATGAAGGTTGAACGACTGGAACATAAACTAGGAATTAAATCATCCGATACTGCCACGATCAGCTTTATCAACTGTCGAGTACCTGCTGCAAACTTGCTCGGCCATGCAGAAATCGATGTTGCTAAAGGCTTTGCTGGCGTGATGGAAACCTTTGATAATACTCGTCCGCTGGTCGCCGCCATGGCGATTGGTTGTGCGAAAGCCTCGCTGGAACGCATCAAGGAGATTTTTAAGGATCAGCTGGACTCCACTTATGCCACACCGTATTTACAAAGCTCTAATATCGCAGCACAAATCTATCGTATGGAAGCTGAATGGGAAGCAGCACGCTTGCTGATGCTGAAGGCCGCCTGGATGGCCGATAATCACAAACCAAATTCATGTGAAGCATCTATTGCCAAAGCCAAGGCCGGTCGGATCGGTAATGAAATTACCTTAAAATGTGTCGAACTTGCGGCAGCCATTGGTTATAACGAAACTGAACTTTTAGAAAAATGGGCGCGTGATTCCAAGATTCTGGATATTTTTGAAGGCACCCAGCAAATTCAGCAACTGATTATTGCCCGTCGGGAACTAGGAAAATCATCGAGCGAATTAAAATAATGATTACTCATTAAATAGCGAATTAAACTTACATGAGTTAATTAAACGATGGATTTTTTAAGGATTTAAGGTTATAAAAATTCATCGTTTTTTCAAAATAAAATCAGTCCAATATGTACTCTATTCGTCCTATTCAGCCTGAAGATAATGCCCAAATTGCAAACATTATTCGTCGTGTTTCCCAAGAATTTGGACTGGCAGCAGAATCTGGTTTTGCCGTAGGTGATTCTATTCTAGATGAGCTATATCAAGTTTATCAGCAACCAAAATCAGCTTACTGGGTTGTTGTGGATCAACAAAATAAAATTTACGGGGGTGGTGGAATTGCGCCATTAAAAGGTGATGCAACTATTTTAGAAATTCAGAAAATGTACTTTTTACCTGAAATTCGTAAGCAGGGTTTTGCCAAGAAAATTTTAGAATTATCCTTTGAATTTGCACTGGCCCATCAGATTAAGTCAGTCTATCTAGAAACAACTAAAGTGCTTTGGCAAGCGGTGAAACTTTATGAAAAATTCGGTTTTCAGCATCTTGATCACCCTGAAGGCAATACCGGACATAGTGAAGCCTGTGAAATCTGGATGCTAAAAAACCTTTCAACTTAGAGATTTTTTAGTAGATAGATAAAGTTTGTACATTAATAAAGTGCTTTCATCAGCAGCGAGCTTGACTCTTGTATATAGGCTGCCTAACATCGAAATACGTTTATTCAGGCATGGAATTCACAGTTTGTTTTTTTCTCATCTATTAAATCCAATTAAATCTAAACGTTCACTATTTAATTCTCATTCTTTTAAATTTTCTTCTATTTTATTGAGCACTTTTCTTTTTGCGGGTTGTTCATCCTTGGGCGGAGGCTCGGTAGAAAAGCGCGCAGCTAAATTATCTAAAGGCATTCAAACTGCTTACTCCACCCCATCCAGTACAGCTAATCGTGTTTCACCTTTAATTGTTCAACATGCACAAAATCAAGGTGTAGATCCGCTCCTAGTGGCGGCTGTGATTCATCAGGAATCTACTTATCGTAGCCAAGCAACTTCGCCAGCAGGTGCGGTAGGCTTGATGCAAGTAATTCCAAGATATTGGCAACAAACCTGCCCTGGTGATTTATACAATGAAAGCAGTAATATCCAATGTGGTACATATATTCTTTCTAAATATAATCAATCTTCCGGTGACTGGAAGAAAGCGCTTGCCTATTATAATGTAGGTCCGTCAGGTTATGAAAATAATCGTAAAATGCGTAAACAAGGTAAACGTTATGCCAACCAAGTAAAACAGCATAAAAAAATGCTAAAAGACTCTCTCTAATGACTGAATAAAGAGAATTAATTTAACCATACTTAGGCTATTTTATTTAATATTTGGTAAATAGTAATCGCTAATTGTGTCCATTAAAGTTTTTACCATAAAAGTATACCTACAACCTATTAATCTCAGCCATGATATATATATTCAGCTAAAATAGTCTGCAATAAAAAACCAGCGATTCGCTGGTTTTTTATTTTGTAAGGTTTATAAGATCAGCTTGTAAACTCTTATAGCGCTAGTTTTACAGAGATCCCAATAGGTCAAACAAATTAACAGGAATTCTCTGTCTCAGAAGAATCTGATCAACTTTGAGATATAGATATGTTAAATATCTTATCTAAAATTCCACGCACAAAAAAATCCCCCTCTGCCTTAGCGGAGGGGGATTTTCGAATAATGAGCTGGCGA
>NZ_DCLL01000051.1 GCF_002321025.1 Acinetobacter lwoffii | reverse complement strand
GTAAATGTCAACAGACCCTAAATATTATTTGAATATATTTTTAAGCCTGAGCCTGTAAAATCAGCTTGGCCAGTTCCAGATCGTCCGGATAGGTAATTTTAATATTATCGGAACGCCCTTGTACTACACTCACCTGTTCGCCGATATGTTCCAGCGCACTGGCTTCATCGGTAATCGCGGCACCATCTTGCAAAGCCTGCTCAATCGCCCGTTTCAACACACCTAGCTTGGCCATCTGTGGTGTTTGTGCCTGCCATAGCATTGAGCGATCCACTGTTTCCTCAATATCAAAATTGGTTACTACACGCTTAAGTGTATCTCTTACTGGAATCGCCAGAATCGCAGCCTGATCATTTGTAATCGCCGTATTGACTAACTGTTGCAGACAATCCAGACCGACACAGGGACGCGCCGCGTCATGTACCAGCACCCACTCATCTTCAGAAGCGATTTGAGATAAATACGTGAGTGCATTTAACACGGAATTCACCCGCTCGGCACCGCCCAGACAGAAATGGGCTTTCTCTTGACTGGAAAATGGCAGCATTTTTGCGACGTTGTCCTGCTCACCAATCGCCAGGACATAACCCGCCAAAGGCAGTTGATTCAGACGAGCCACCGTATGTTCAAGAACAGTTCGCTCTTGAATCATCTGATATTGTTTCAGTTCTGTTTTGGAGAAACGGCTACCGGAACCTGCAGCTGGAAGAATGACCCAAAGTTTAGGGTGTGGTTGGTGCTTCAGCTGACTCATTGGTTCGCAGGTCTACTTTAGAATTAGGATTAAGATAGATCGGTTTATATTGAGTACTGATCGTGCTCATTTGAATAAAAGTTTCGCGTGGCTTAATCAGACCAAGATCTAAACGCGCATGTTCTTCGATGGCTTCAATACCATTCTTCAAATCATAAACTTCTGCTGCCAGAACGCGATTACGCTCTTTTAGCTCATCATTCAATTCCATTTGTTGTTGGATTTTCTGGGTCAGTTGCTGATGATCATGATAACCACCTTCACCAAACCAGTATAAATATTGAAACCCTGCGATCAAAATGATCGCAAGGCCCAACAGTACTTTACTCGCAGTCGAGTCGAATACATTTAACATTGACATAAGTCGCTTAGTTCAAACCTTTGAACTCAGCTTTACCGCGATATGCAGCATTAGTCAATTCTTCAATACGAAGTAATTGATTATATTTCGCTACACGGTCAGAACGGCAAAGTGAACCAGTCTTGATTTGACCTGCTGCTGTACCTACTGCAAGATCAGCAATGGTTGAATCTTCAGTTTCGCCTGAACGGTGTGAAATTACAGTAGAGTAACCATTTTCTTTCGCAAGATAGATGGCATCTAAAGTTTCAGTCAACGTACCGATCTGGTTATATTTAATCAGAATCGAGTTACCAACTTTTTCGTTGATACCACGTTGCAGGATTTTCGGATTCGTTACGAACAAGTCATCGCCAACCAACTGGATCTTGTCGCCAAGGATAGAAGTCAGGTAAGACCAGCCTTCCCAGTCAGATTCGTCCAGACCATCTTCAATCGAGATAATTGGATATTGGTTTACAAGACCTGCTAAATAGTCAGAGAACTGGTTGCTTGTGAACGCTTTGTTGCCTTCGCCCGCAAGAATGTACTGACCATTTTTGTAGAATTCTGAAGATGCACAATCCAGCGCAAGCATGATATCAGAACCTGCTTTGTAGCCCGTTTGACCAATTGCTTCAAGAATAACTGTGATTGCTTCTTCGTTTGAACGTAAGTTCGGTGCAAAACCACCTTCATCACCTACCGCAGTGTTTAAACCTTTTTTGTTTAATACTGATTTAAGTGAATGGAAGATTTCAGCACCGGCACGTAGTGCTTCAGAGAATGAAGTGAAACCAACTGGCTCAATCATAAACTCTTGAATATCGACGTTGTTGTCTGCATGTGAACCACCATTGATGATGTTCATCATTGGTACAGGCATGGTTAGAATCGTTTGACCGCGAAGATCTGCGATGTATTGGAAAAGAGGAATTTTCTTTTCTTCAGCAGCAGCGCGAGCAGCAGCCAAAGACACTGCCAAAGTTGCGTTTGCACCTAATTTTTCTTTGTTTTCAGTACCGTCAAGCGCGATCATCGTGTTATCGATGTCTTTTTGTTCGAATACTGATTTACCGACCAAAGCGTCACGGATTAACGTATTGACGTTATTTACCGCAGTTTTAACGCCTTTACCTAAGTAACGCGCTTTATCGCCATCACGAAGTTCTAAAGCTTCACGAGAACCAGTTGAAGCACCAGATGGTGCACATGCACGGCCAACTACGCCAGATGCTAAGATTACGTCTGCTTCGATGGTAGGGTTACCACGAGAGTCCAAAATTTCACGTGCACGAATGTCAACGATTTGGCTCATGAACTATTCCTCAGTTGATTAATATGAGCTGCCTATACGGCAGCGCAAGAGTGATAAACTCAGTGTGTATCTAACTTTTCGAAACCTTTAACCAAGGTATCCAATTCTTTTAGCTGTGCCAGGAACGGCTCAAGCTGAGACATGCGCAGCGCACATGGACCATCACACTTGGCTTTTTCCGGATCTGGATGTGCTTCCAGGAACAAGCCTGCAAGACCCGTTGCCATACCCGCACGTGCAAGCGTTGTAATTTGCGCACGACGACCACCGGCAGAATCTGCACGGCCGCCTGGGGTTTGTAAGGCATGGGTCACATCAAAGAAAACCGGGACATTCATTTCTTTCATGATGTCGAAGCCCAGCATGTCTACAACCAGATTGTTATAGCCAAATGCCGAACCGCGTTCACAAATGATCAGCTTGTCATTTCCGGCTTCCAGACACTTATGCAAAATATGACGCATTTCGTGTGGAGCCAGGAACTGGGCTTTTTTGATGTTGATGATCGCATCGGTTTTTGCCATTGCTTCAACAAGATCCGTCTGACGGCTTAAGAAAGCTGGCAATTGAATAATGTCTGCCACTTCTGCAACAGGAGCCGCTTGGTACGGCTCATGCACATCGGTGATGATCGGTACATTAAAGTGTTTTTTAATGTCAGCTAACCACTCGAGACCTTTTTCCAGGCCAGGCCCACGGAAAGAGTTTAGGCTTGAACGGTTGGCTTTATCAAAGCTGGCTTTGAACACATAAGGAATGCCCAAACGTGTGCAGATATCGACATAAGTCTCTGCGATTTCAAAAGCCAGGTCTTTAGATTCAAGTACATTCATTCCGCCGAATAATACAAATGGCAAATGATTTGCCATTTGTATATCGCCCAAACGTACAATTTCTTGTGGTTTTAATTGCGACATTTAAACTTCCCTAGTTGTGTCCTACGCACCGATTATTTGGTTTTTTGGTACTGCTTTTTCGCAGCATCAATGAAACCTGCAAATAATGGGTGACCATCACGTGGCGAGCTGGTAAATTCCGGGTGGAATTGTACTGCAATAAACCAAGGATGTGCAGGAATTTCAACAGTTTCTACCAGATGCTGTACCGGAGAATAACCAGAAATCTTCATGCCTTTTTCTTCCAGCACTGGGATATAACGGTTGTTCATCTCGTAACGGTGACGATGGCGCTCGATGATTTCTTCAGAACCATAAACTTCTGCAGTTTTAGTCCCTGCAACCAGTTCAGATTTTTGCGCGCCAAGACGCATCGTACCACCCAGATCAGAATCAGCAGAACGTTGCTGAACTTCACCACGCTCATCTAACCATTCAGTAATTAAACCAATCAATGGAGATTTGGTTGAACGGTTAAATTCAGTCGAGGTCGCGTCTGCAATACCAGCAACATTACGTGCGTATTCGATCACAGCCAACTGCATACCCAAGCAAATACCGAGGAACGGCACACCGTTCTCACGTGCGAACTGAATCGCCTTCATTTTGCCTTCAGTACCGCGCTCACCGAAACCACCAGGAACTAGAATCGCATCAGCATCTTTCAATACTTCTGCTACATCTTGGCCTTCAAGCTCTTCAGCGTTTACGTAGTCAATCTGAACTTTCACACGGTTTTGAATACCCGCATGTAAAAGTGCTTCGTTGACAGATTTGTAAGCATCTGGAAGTTCAACGTATTTACCGACCATTGCAACACGTACGGTGTATTCAGGGTTCAGTAATGCTTCTACAACGTTATCCCAATCTGTTAAATCAGCTTCAGGAAGATCGTTATAACCAAAACGTTCACAGATTAAATCATCAACATTTTGTTCGTAGAATGTACGTGGAATCTGGTAGATCGAACGTGCGTCTTTACATACCACAACGGCACGTGCTTCAACGTTGGTAAATAATGCAATCTTACGCGTCGTATCTGCATCTACATCGTACTCTGTACGACAGATGAGAATGTCTGGCTGAATACCAATCGACAGGAGTTCTTTAACAGAGTGCTGTGTTGGTTTGGTTTTTAATTCTGCTGCAGACTTAATGTATGGGAGTAACGTTAAGTGCATTAACATGGTACGTTTATGACCAAGTTCAACCATTAACTGACGTACAGATTCCATGAATGGGAGAGATTCAATGTCACCTACAGTACCGCCGATCTCTACGATCGCAACGTCATAACCTTCGCCTGCACGAAGTACACGCTCTTTGATATTGTCAGTAATGTGTGGAATAACTTGCACAGTACCACCCAGGTAGTCGCCACGGCGTTCTTTATTTAGAACATCCTGGTAAACACGGCCTGATGTGAAGTTATTCAATTTGGTCATTTTCGCACGACGCAAGAAACGTTCGTAGTAACCCAAGTCTAAGTCTGTTTCAGCACCATCTTCTGTAACAAAAACTTCACCATGCTGGAATGGGCTCATTGTCCCTGGATCGACATTAATGTATGGATCCATTTTTACCATGGTCACTTTTAAACCACGAGCTTCTAAAAGTGCAGCAACAGAAGCAGCTGAAATACCTTTACCTAGTGATGAAACTACACCACCAGTAACGAAAATAAAATGGGTCATTGGGTTTCTCGTACAATCGAGCCTAAATCGGCCTGCAATGTTGCGCAATTTTACTTTACCTTGTACCTAGAAAGCAAAGTCAATCCGCATCAATTCAAAGAACAATAAACAATTGACTATTCTAACAGCAATTCCTATAAAAAATTACAGTAAGTTCATATGATTTCTATCTTGCATTTTGCTGCTATAATAGTGTATCCACTCCACACTTTTATGTTTGATGCAATGATGATGAAGAAACTTTTAATCTCCACCCTAATCCTGACTGGCCTGACATTAACTGCGTGTGTAAAAAAAGAAGCACCAAAAGAAGAAGAGCAAGTAGAAGTTACTCCAGCATCTGAAATCTCGACTCCAGAACCAACGCAATTTGAACCGCTTGAACCTGTAGAGCCAGCGGCAATTGAAGAGGAAGTAGCGCCAACGGTTGAAATTCAACGTGAGCAAACTGAAAACACCACGACTGAAATCCGTCGTGAAATCAAAAACCCAGAAACTACTGAGCCGGCACCAGTGCCTGAAACCCGCGAAGAACCTGCGTCAAAGCCTGCTGCGACCACACCTAAAACCAATTCAAATCCAGAAAACAAGTCTGAGGATGATGCGGTTGCTGACGCAATTGCCGCAGCGATGCCAGCACTTGACTAATTACAGTATCATTCATCAAAAAACCCAGCAGATGCTGGGTTTTTTATTGGAGCTTTTTAAGCGGATACTGTTGCCGGTGCACGAGATAAGTGAATCAAATAGTCTGCCATTAGTCGGGTAGCCCAAGATTCGGTTTGCATCAAGCCCTGATAAAAGCCGCAATGACTGCCTTTTTTGGTGGTAATCACCATAATATTAGACATCGCCCGAATTTTTTCTTTATAAGGTTCTAAATTTCGGATGTGACAAACCGGATCATCCTCCGCATTTAAAATCATCAGTGGGATTTTGACACTTTCAAACACATAAATCGGATTGGTTGCCTGAGTATAACTGGCATAATCCGCAAATCCGGCCAGTTCAAAATAAAGTTTTTCAAATTCAGACAGATCTTTAACTTCTAATAACTGTTTCCAGCTTGGGCAGACCTGCCAGGTTTCTTGATAAGGATGAATAAAGCGCTTAATCAGTTTTTTGGCCATGACTTTACTGTAAAACGGATGCACATTGGCAAAACCGGTTTCAGTGTTATAGCCAGGACATAAAGCAAAAGCTGCTTTGAGTGGGGTTTGTTCACCCTCTTCACCCAGATAACGCACCAACAATCCCGTACCCGCAGAAGAGCCAACTCCATAGAGATCGGATTGAGGAAATCTGTCCTGTATATACAAGAGTTGTTCACGCAAATCCTGAGTTGAACCAAACAGGTTCATTTTAGGCACAGGCATGGGTAAGTCTGCGTGACCACGGCGTAAACACAATGCCACACGCCAACCGGTATGTTTATGCAGATCACGAACCAGTTCACGCATCGATTCAGGAGAACCGGTAATGGTATGGAGTAAGACAATCGTTGGCGTATTTGCCGGAAGATCCAGTCCATACCAGGCAATACCGGTAATTCCGCCATCTGACATTTTCAGCTGTTCAAGCGCGTCATATTTCAGCTTAATGGTACGTTTTTTAATTAAATCGAAATATAGAATATGTGCGTGTGCATTGGCTAACCACGGCGTAGGACGATATTTTTGTTGCAGCTGCGGTAAGCGTTCAATGAGTCCTGAAAATACACCATTCGGATTGTAATACAGGGTCGGCTCGTCTGCTCCGCTGAAACGATCCAGATATTCACTGGAAAGCTGACCCAATTTTTTAAGCAACATTTTCATCTGTCATCCCCCTCTAGTTGTACTAGCTGTGATTTACAAATTTCATGCCGACTTGAATCAATAGTTCGAATTAAGTTTTAGCTTGGAATGATTGCATCCGCTGGCCCATCTGTACAGCCAGGGCTTCAAGTCCGGACTTAGGTCGGATCATGACTTCAAAATCAATCATCTGACCCTCTTCATTAAACTGAATCATGTCAACTCCCTTTAGTTTTTTATCGCTCACATTGGCAGAAAACTCAAGTACGACATTGTTACCATCTTCACTTATAAATTCACGGTGATAAGTGAAGTTTTCAAAGACTTGAATGACATTGGTCAAAATAAAAAATACCACCTGTTTTCCAGGATAAGGCTGAAAAGCCACAGGCGAACGAAATACCACTTCTTCAGCAAGCAGCTCATTCAAGATCGACATATCACGTGTTTCCAGCATCTCATGCCAGCGTGCAATGGATTTTTTTGTATTTTCGATGGTCATTTTGGATTCCTTCTTTTTTGATATTTTTTAATAAAAGCTTAAATACTTCTTTCTTTTAATTGACAGAATTCCCCCTTTTATTAAAGGTGAGAAGTACTGCTTCGCAAGGAGAGATTCTTTCTTACAAATCCTCTCCCTAACCCTCTCCTTTAATAAAGGAGAGGGGAAAAAGCAGGTTTTAATATTTTCAGATCACCGCTGCCAATTCAGCACCCTGACGGATGGCACGTTTGGCATCCAGCTCACCCGCTTCTTTCGCTCCACCAATCAGATGCACATTTTTACCAGCCGCTTTTAGCTCATCAAACATGGCAGTATAAGACTCCTGACCGGCACAGATAATGACGTGATCGACTTCTAGCACACCAGGCTTGTCATTCACGACAATATGCAAGCCCTGATCATCAATTTTTTCATAATTGGCGCCCGCAATCATTTTTACGTCACGGTGTTTTAAACCGGTACGATGAATCCAGCCTGTGGTTTTACCCAAACTCGCGCCGACTGAAGCAGCTTTACGTTGCAGTAAATAAATTTCACGTTGCGGTTTTTCTACATTTGCGGCTTTTAAGCCACCGACATTTTCATAGTCAGTATCAATACCCCATTCATCATAGAATTTTTCCGGATTGATACTGCCACTTTCCCCTTCATGGCTCAGGAATTCGGCTGTATCAAAACCAATACCGCCTGCACCAATAATGGCAACTCGCTGACCCACTGGCTTACGTTCTTTCAAAACGTCCAGATAAGACAGTACTTTTGCATGATCAACACCTGGAATCTCAAGTTGACGCGGTGTCACGCCTGTTGCCACCACAATGTCATCAAAGTTTGACTGAGCCAGTTCTTCCAGACTCGCCTTATGGTTCAGCTGCAATTTAATACGTGGCTGTAATTCAATCTGGCGTTTGAAATAACGCAAGGTTTCATAAAACTCTTCCTTGCCTGGAATGGTCTTGGCAATATTAAACTGCCCACCAATCTGAGCAGCGGCTTCAAATACCGTCACCTGATGACCGCGATTTGCCGCATATACAGCAAAACTTAAACCTGCAGGACCTGCACCAATCACGGCAATATTTTTTGCCACATTGGTTTCTTTAAAAATTAGTTCTGTTTCATAGCAGGCACGTGGATTGACCAGACAGGTGGCAATTTTCATTGAGAAAATATGATCCAGACAGGCCTGATTACAACCAATACAGGTATTGATCTCATCACTACGACCCTGCTCCGCTTTCAGAACAAACTCCGAATCAGCCAGCATTGGGCGAGCCATAGAAATCATATCAGCATCACCAGATGCCAATACATACTCAGCCATTTCCGGGGTATTAATACGGTTTGAAGTAATTAAAGGAATCTTCACCTGACCTTTCAGTTTACGCGTCACCCAAGTGAAGGCTGCACGAGGTACTTTGGTAGCAATAGTCGGAATACGCGCTTCATGCCAGCCAATGCCAGTATTGATAATGGTCGCACCGGCTTTTTCAATTTCTTTGGCCAACTGGATGACTTCTTCCAGAGTTGAACCGCCTTCGACCAGATCCAGCATAGATAGGCGATAAATAATGATAAAGTTCTCACCGACCATTTCACGGGTACGGCGTACGATTTCAATCGGGAAACGGATGCGGTTTGCATAGCTTCCACCCCACTCATCATCACGATGGTTGGTACGCGCGGCAATAAACTCGTTAATCAAATAGCCTTCCGAGCCCATGATTTCTACACCGTCATAATCGGCGTATTGAGCCAGCTTGGCACAATTGGCAAAATCATCAATGGTTTGCTGCACTTCAGCCGAAGTTAAAGCATGCGGTTTGACCGGATTGATCGGTGCCTGAATTGGGGATGGCGCGACATTTTCAGCCTGATAAGAATAGCGTCCGGTATGCAAAATCTGCATGGCAATTTTCCCGCCCGCCTCATGTACGGCCTGGGTAATTACCTTATGCTTTTCAGCTTCTTCAAGAGTGTCAAGTTTGGAACCACCATGAAACGTCACCCCATGATCATTTGGTGAAATCCCGCCGGTGACGATTAAAGCGACTCCACCTTTGGCACGCTCTGCATAGAAAGCTGCCATCCGATCATATCCGCCGGGTGCCTCTTCAAGACCAACGTGCATGGAACCCATTAACACGCGGTTTTTAAGCGTGGTAAAACCCAAGTTCAATGGGGCAAGTAAATTCGGATATTTAGACATTTCAACTCCTGAGCGTGCGTTTAGGCTGGCTATTGTTTTAGCAACTGGCAGTTTGATCCCTCAAACTTTCCAGTTTAATGCAACTTGTTGCACTAATTTATATGCCAGAATTGATTTTTATGCAACATGTTGCATAATAATCCTGAGTCACTTTTTTGAGACGCTTATGTCTTTAGCGCATGTTTTATTGACCAGCCTGATTGAAAAGCCCAGCACCGGAATCGAACTGGCCCGCCGTTTTGACCGATCCATGGGCTTCTTCTGGAATGCCACTCATCAGCAGATTTATCGCGAGCTGAATGCCATGCTGCAAAAAGGATGGATTTCGACGATAGAAGAGGAAGATTCCAATAGCCGCAAAAAGACATATCAGGTGGAACGTCTGGGCCGGGAAGAACTGGCCAACTGGATGCTGCAACAAAGTCCACCGGCACAACTGCGCGAAGAACTGATGGTGCGTTTACGTGCCGAAGCCCAGCTTGGTGGCAATAACACCTTGGCAGAGCTGGAACGCCATCTGGAACTGCATAAAGAAAAACTAAAAACCTATCAGCAGATTTTTGCCAAGGACTTTGCTCAAGCACACGAAAATGACCGTACCTTGTATATTCATAAAATGATTTTACAACTGGGGATTGATCAGGAACTGGGCTGGATTGCCTGGCTGGAACAGGTCATTCAGCGACTCAAACAATTTGATGCAAAATAACTGTAAATACGGAGACACACATGCCCTTTTATCGCATGCCCGATGGTGAACAGCTATTTGTACTCGAATACGGTCAGGGACAGCCGGTACTGGTACTCTCAGGACTCGGCATGCTGAGCTGGCAATGGAAAGCTTTTCTCTATGCGCATCAGAAAAATTTCCGTTTCATTATTCCGGAATAGCGCGGCTTTGGGGCTTCCAGTCGCTGTAAAATTCCGCAAGATCTTAATGCAATTTCCAGTCACTGGCTGGATATTCAATCGGTAATTCAACAGCTCAATTTAGATAAATTCATTGTGATTGCTTACTCTATAGGCGCGACGACAACCATGCATGGCCTGCACTATGGGGACTTTGCCAAACACATAACAGCTTATTTGCACATTGATCAGACTCCCAAAATACCAGTCGATGATGCTTGGGCTTTTGGTCTTTTTGGCCCACGTCATCAGGAATTTATCGACATTCTGCAGCAGCTCTCTGCCCTACTTGCACAATATCAGCAAGTTGAATTGATTCGCGATCTTGACGTTTCTGTCCGTAAACAAATTGCCGCCCTATGGCTAAAGTTTATTCAGCTACAAAATAAACAAAAATATAGCCTGAAAGCTTTCGAATTCATTTTGAATCAACCACGACTGCAAAGTCTGTTATTGCCTTCCAGTCGGGTGGATTATATGACGTGGTATATCAACAATTATTTATATCATCGTGAAGATTACCGAGAAGCATTGGCCCAGCTCAGCTGTCCGGTGACTTTCTTTAGCGGTGTACAATCCAAGTTGTATCCTTTTGAAGGTCAGCGCCTGATTGCAGAAAGCCTACCTCAGGCCAAACAGATACTTTTCAGAAAATCCGGCCATACACCTTTACTGACTGAACCGCTAAAATTTGCGCGAGAACTTGGCATCTTCTTAAAAGAAGATTCACAATCTAGCACTTCAGCTGCCTAAAGATTCAGGAGATAGAACAATGAAAAAGCTGGTGGTCTTTTCCGGTGCAGGCATGAGCGCCGAAAGTGGCATTCATACTTTTCGCGACAGTGATGGACTTTGGGAACAGTATCGTATAGAAGAAGTGGCTACACCTGAGGCTTGGGCTAAAAATCCGCAACTGGTACAACGCTTTTATAACGCCCGCCGTAAAAATATTCTAGAAGCACAGCCAAATGCTGCCCACCAAGTGATTGCGGATCT
This sequence comes from Acinetobacter lwoffii, assembly GCF_002321025.1. Classification (GTDB taxonomy): domain Bacteria; phylum Pseudomonadota; class Gammaproteobacteria; order Pseudomonadales; family Moraxellaceae; genus Acinetobacter; species Acinetobacter lwoffii_Y. The sequence goes on along the minus strand of NZ_DCLL01000051.1, from coordinate 15,447 downwards.
TGAAAATGAGTTTGATGTGCATGTAATCACACAGAATATTGATGACTTGCATGAACGTGCCGGCAGCTCCAAGGTGATCCATTTACATGGCAATATTCGCCTGGCCAAAAGCTCAGGCCCCGATGCACAAAGCACAACCGAGTTTTATCCAATTGAAGGCTCTGAATTAGATTTAAATCAACACTTTTGTAAGGCAGGCTATCCGCTGCGTCCTCATGTGGTCTGGTTTGGCGAAGCCGTACCCGCGTATGAAGAAGCTCAAGACTGTGTACAGGATGCCGATATTTTCGTGGTGATTGGCACCAGCCTTCAAGTTTATCCAGTTGCCGGGTTAATTCATGAGATTCCTGCGAAATGTCCGGCCTATTACATCGACCCGAAAGCCGAGCAGCAGCATTTGCCTGGGCAGTTTTACAAAATCCCCCAAAACGCGACCGATGGCATGCAAACACTGCTAGGCTTACTGAAATCCGGGAATTAAATCTTTATGCGCTGCATTCTCTGATTGACAGTATGCAACAATCAATTTTTAATCAGCTTATCGTTGCAAGAATGGAATTAAACCATGCTGTCTGATCTGGATGACTTTTACTGTTTCGCGCAGGTAGTGGAACATGGCGGCTTTAGTGCGGCCGAACGCGCAACCGATATTCCCAAATCCAAACTCAGCCGCCGGGTGTTTAATCTGGAAGAGCGTCTGGGTGTACGTCTGATTCAGCGCAGTTCGCGTCATTTTGCCGTGACCGATATCGGCATGAATATTTATCGGCATGCACAGGTGATGCTGAGTGCTGCACAGGCAGCGCATGATTTGGTGGATCATCTGAGTACCGAACCGCGTGGAACCATTAAAGTCAGTCTGCCAGTCTCTATTGCCCAGAATGAACTGGCAAAAATTCTGCCAAATTTCCTGAAAAAATATCCCGAAATTAAAGTCCAGATGATGATCACCAATCGACGGGTCGATATTATCAATGAAGGCTTTGATCTGGCCTTACGTGTCCGTTCCAGCCTGGATGATGACCCAAATCTGGTGATCCGCCAGTTTGAAAAAATTGAGCAGCATTTATTCGCCAGTCAGGGTTATTTAAATGAATTTGGTGAACTAAAAAACCCAGAGCAACTGGCTGAACATAAAATCCTGAGTATGGCCGAAGACCATACCGAACAGTTTCTAACCTTACAAAATGAACAGCAGGAACAAAAAAAAATTCGTGTCAGTCCAACCGTTATGGGTTCTGACTTAAATATGCTGGCACAATTGGCCGCGTCAGGATCAGGCGTTACTTTGTTACCAGATAACGTGGTCGAGCATTACGTGGCAAGTGGTGAACTTGTTCGGGTACTCCCTGACTGGAAAGCGCCGCATGGTATTTTCCATGTGGTTTATCCTTCACGTCGCGGCTTATTGCCCGCAGTACGGGTCTTTATTGACTATCTGGTCGCTGAATTAAATCAGCGCTAAGTGATATGCTGTTGAGGAAAACTGGACAAAAAAATAGCTCATTCTTGGGGAAAAATGAGCTAGAGAAACTTTCACTACAGCATAGTGAGCGAAAAAAAGGTAACCTATGTATCTGACTCTTATTTTAATCAGATATAAAACCCTAGACCACTGTTTAATGTAGTGTTTTGTATTTTTTCGTCAACAAGCACGAGTGAGTTGTAATTTATGTAAGTGGATTATCTAAATAAAGATCATGCAATCAATATTTTAAATCTCCGGATACTCACCTGTGCCTTCAGGCCAAGGCGACAACACTTCAAACCCGGTTTCAGTCACATAGACCATATGTTCCCATTGCGCAGACCAGGATTTATCCGTGGTGACCACAGTCCAGCCATCTTTCAGCTCTTTGACGCGGGCTTTTCCCATATTCACCATCGGCTCAATGGTAAACACCATGCCCGGAACCAGTTTAATGCCCTGACCCGGCTGGCCGTAATGCAGAATGTTTGGCTGCTCATGATAGACTTTGCCGATGCCATGACCACAATATTCGCGCACAATAGAATAACCTTCACGCTGTGCAACCGTTTGAATGGCATAACCAATATCACCTAGAGTCGCGCCCGGCTTCACCGCATGAATCCCGGCCACCATGGCTTCATAGGTGGTATTGACCAGTCGCTTGGCTTCTGGAGAAGGAGTTCCAACATAGTACATCCGGCTTGTATCACCAAAATAACCGTCTTTAATAATGGCAACATCAATATTGATAATATCGCCATCCTGCAGAACGACTTTCGATGATGGAATGCCGTGACAAACCACTTCATTCGGTGAAATACAGGTGGTTTTGGTATAGCCATAATAGCCAATATTGGCGGGCGTCACTTTTAAGGTATTTACAATAAAATCATGACAGAGATCATCCAGATATTCAGTCGTGACACCTGGCTTGACATGCTCCCCGATCATCGCTAAAACTTCTGCAGCCAAACGCCCAGATATCCGCAGTTTTTCAACATCTTGCTCAGTTTTAAGACTAATCGCTGGAGCGCGCATATACCTATCCTCACTATGAATCCCTGAATTATAATCCCTTTTTTGCGAAATATGTCGCAGTTGTTGAGTTTCAGTACAGTAATTTTCCTTGAAATAGGACTTTTCACTGCTGCTTATTTGTACAAACAATAACTGACATATTTTGATAGCAAGTGCAGATATTTATTGAGCTTATAAGGAAAAATATATTTTTCAGCGATTTATCAAACATATATTTCTACCAAGATTTGAATGACTGGTTATATGATTCGCAAACTCACTAGAATCAAGGCTTCCAGCCTTAAAATAAACTCCAAAAAATTGGACATATACACTAAAATCGCTTTCTTTTGTTCTATTGATCTCCCTTTATGACAAGTCTGCGTACCCGGGATATTGTCGCCCTAGGTTTTATGACCTTTGCACTGTTTATTGGTGCGGGCAACATTATCTTCCCACCGATTGTGGCTCAACAAGCCGGTGAACACGTATGGCTCGCTGCTTTAGGTTTCCTTATTACAGCAGTCGGCTTACCCGTGATTACCATTATTGCGTTGTCTCGCGTTGAAGGCTCCATTCAGGCACTAAGCTCGCCTCTGGGCAAAGCAGCCAGTATTTTGCTGACTGTAATCTGTTACTTAGCTGTTGGCCCTTTATTTGCGACGCCACGTACCGCAACCGTTTCTTATGAAATCGGTTTTTCATCTTACTTTGGCAATGAATCTGGCAGTCTGCTCATTTACAGCATCATCTATTTTGCTGTGGTGACCATCGTGTCCTTATATCCCAATAAGATTCTGGATACCGTCGGCTATTTCCTGTCGCCACTTAAAATTATTTCTTTGATCATTTTGGGTGTAGCAGCCGTGATGATTCCTGCCAGCAATCCGCCTGCAGCGATCGATAATTACGTTACCAGTCCAGTGACTGAAGGCTTCGTAAATGGTTATTTAACCATGGATACTTTGGGCGCTTTAGTTTTCGGTATTGTGATTGTCAAAGCCATTACTTCACGTGGTGTAACCGATAAAAAACTGATTACCAAATATGCAGTGAATGCCGGCATTATTTCTGGTATTGGTTTAACTCTGGTGTATTTAAGTCTGTTTAAACTTGGGCTAGGTAGCCATGAGATTGCACCAAATGCAGCCAATGGTGCCATTATCCTGCATGCATATGTACAACATGCTTTTGGCGATATGGGTGCTTACTTCCTGTCCGGCATGATTTTTATTGCCTGTATGGTGACTGCAATTGGTCTGACCTGTGCCTGCGCTGAGTATTTTTCCAGCTTGACCAAAATTCCGTACAAGATCTTTGTATTTATTCTGGTGGGCTTCTCACTGGTGATTTCAAATCTGGGTTTAACCAAACTGATCGCTGTTTCGGTTCCAGTCTTAAGTGCGATTTATCCGCCTGCCATTAGCGTCATTATGCTGAGCTTCTGTGCAAACTTCTTCAAGAAACCATCTCATGTGATTGCACCAGTGACCCTGGTAGCCTTTATCTTTGGTATTTTTGATGGATTAAAAGTCGCTGGTTTTGAATTGCCTGCATTACTGCAAAATTTACCTCTATCAGATCAGAATCTGGCCTGGTTTATCCCGTCCATGATTGTATTGCTGATTACAGCTGTGATTGACCGTATTAGAAACTAAAATTTCTAGGATGTCTGAAAAATCGTATTTTTACCCAAAATCCGGTTTGAGCGTGATCAATAATTGTCAGGTTTTACCCAAACGGACATTTATTGTTTCTTAATAATGACATCAAATCAACGCTGTAAATCTTGATACTAAGATTTTCTATAAAATATGATGTATAGAATTGCACTTTAATTATTTTATTTTTTATATAAATATAAACAAAACTTTAATTTCCTGATTTTAGATACTTATTGTTGCCAACTTAAACCAAGTCCCCCTCCGAGTCATACGCAAGCTTACAAAGTATTGATTAACACTACATATCTTTGGCGTAGAATTTGCATTTTCTATCTGGTCGCATTGATCAAATGATGACTACATCTTATTTCCAAAATTAGCTGGAGGTGAAATCTGAAAATATAATTCTTGCCTAATCAAGTAATTATGTAGTTATACGACTAAAGATGACCATTTTGACTGTAAAAGCCTGCCACAGCAGTTGCAAAGGTCCAAATTAAACAGTACAACTATATATTCAATTCTGACTGATTAAATCTGCTTTAATCTTCAATAACATAAATAAATGGGAGGGATGGAGATGTTATCATTACATTTCAACAAGCAAGTCTTCATTGACGCTCTTAAAGCCAACAACACCAATCTGGTGACATTTATATGCACCACTTTTGCACTCATGCTGACTTTAACCGTCCATTGCTTAATTCAAGGTAATTTAAAACTTGAATACTTTGGCTATGCACTGATTGTCTCAGCTGCGTTTTTCCTATGGGCTGCCATAGACCAGAAATACCGATAAACAAATTTTAAATTAGCCCAGATGGATGATTTGGCCAGTCATCCATCTGGTGAAAAAAGTGTTTTAACTTTCAAACATTCCAGCATCCTTTCAGAATAACTATAAAAAGAAGATTAGAATAATCCCGCAAATGCTCCATAGACCAAAATCCCTGTCCCGCCCAATTCTGCGATAATTAAACCCAGCATGGCTAAAGTCATCAAACTTTCTGGCAAATGAAACTTACCCAATTGATGCGGCTGTTTAAACTGATTCGTTGTGTCTTGCAGGAAACCATGCAACACATAAGCCCCAATAGAAAAACTAAAAAACAGAATATTGATCAATACGCAAATCAGATTTACTGCACTCGATAACACTGAACAATAGGCCAGCACTGCTAGAATTAAGGTTGAAGGCGCATAAAGTAGACTGCTACGATGGGCAATATCGACATAATAATGTGCGCGTGACTGAGGTGATTGACGAATCTGCCAATATTTCCAGACACCGGTCAACATCCCGATCCACAACAATATTCCACTAAAAATAACGGCTATTTTAACGGCCAGCTCAAGTTCCATTAGCTGCATAAGTTTATTCCATCTCTATTATTTTACTGACTTTTAAGTCATGTTTTCCCCGAGCTACCCTGCTAAAAATCTATACAGTAAAAGCTTCATCAGGATTATAAGAATCATAGTGTAACGTATGTCTGAATTTGAAACATTGACTCTCCAGTGTCAGGATGGCTATCGCTTAAGTGCACGTTTTTATGCAGCTATTTCTGAAACTGAAAAACTTCCGGTATTAGTGTGTCCGGCAACTGGCATTACCAAACAGTTTTATCATCAGTTTTGTGTCTGGTTACAAGCTCAAGGCTATGCCGTTATGGTCTTTGATTTTCGAGGGATTGGTGATTCACTACATGGCCCGTTGAAAAATTCAAAAGCCAGTATTGTGCAATGGGGTCAACTGGATATACCGGCCGCAATAGATGCTTTATCAACGCGTACTAATGCAGAAAAAGTGATACTACTTGGACATAGTGCCGGTGGTCAGCTTTTAGGGATCGTACCAAATCATCATAAAGTCGCAAAAGTCGTAGCCGTGTCTTGCTCAACCGGACATATCAAAGGACTTAAAGGTAAAACTAGATTGCTTGCGCCGGTCATGTTTAATGTCATTTTCCCACTGGCCCGAATCACCAAAGGTTATGGCCCGACTCAAGCGATTGGTATGGGTGAAAACCTGCCGAAAGATGTAGCTCGCGAATGGGCGCAGTTCTGTAGTAAACCGGGTTATGTAATCAACGCGATTGGTAAAAATATTGCACCATCCCATGATTATCATGCTCAAGTCACCTGCCCGATTACCTCAATCTGGTCATCGGATGATGAAATTGCCACGGAAGCCAACGTGAAAGATTTACTGCGTTTATATCCAAACGCAAAAACCCAGATAATTGAACTTAGACCTAAAAGTTATGCCTATAAAACCATTGGTCATATGCTGATGTTTAAAAAGTCGCATCAGAATTTATGGCCGGTGATTGAACAGCAATTGGCTGTTTAAATCAGATTTAGATGGTTATTTGCGGGCTGCTGTGTTCTAATACACGCAGTTTGAGATGAGCCTCTTACAGTATATGGGCTTGACCTATATACGACTAGCCCCTAACCATGGGGCTTTTTATTGTCTGAACATTTTAAAACGTATATAAAAATAGGCTGACGATAACACCAACCCATGTCTTTCTTTATCGAATTAAATATTATTTTGACTCAATGTCATAGACCCAGTTTCGTGCCTGTTTGTCTGTGGTCGTTTCACAAACGTAGTAGTCGTGATCCCATGAATCAGGATGGAATATTTCCCTTTTGGTATAGGTGACATTTTTGCCTTTTTCGACGCAGATAAAGCTGTCACCTTGGTCTTTGACCTGCGTTCCGTTGAGGAAACCACCAATACAGAGGAAGCGGGATTGTTTGCGCATCTAGTAAAATCATTAAGACAAAACAATAGGTATAATAAGACACAAATTCATACTGCTAAAACTTAATTTTAAAAATTTTATTTATATTGTGAAATCATTTATAAATATTATTTAAATGTTTACTTGTATCGCCAAAATATGGGTTAAATTTCTTAGCCTCTTCCATATTTACTAACGCTACATTAATTTTTTTAGAATGTACTTTTCCAAAAATATCATAAACTTTAATCTTTACTAATACCTTTCCTTTAATACACAAAGGAAAGCATGCTCCCTAACTCTCTGGCTGTTCAAAATATACAATGCCACTGTTCGACTTACCCACTTCAAGAAATTTATCCACTTGTATTGGCGATAAATAGTTTTTTTGAGTTAAAAATGGATAAACTTTTAAATGATCACCAATTTCCACTCTAAAATCTTCAAGCATTACTATTTCATTCTTTAGCCAAAACCAACCAAGTCTATACTTAAGCCAATTCAAACTAATCGGTTCTATATCCCAATGATAGCCTATCTGTATTTTTTCAATACTTGAAGATGCTGAACCAATGTTTGCAATCTTTAAATATATTGCAAATGCTGTTATATGTGCATCATGGCCATTAAATGTATTTCCAGTATTATAAGTACAACAGAAAGTTGGCCCATCTATAGTCCCTATTTTGAATTTTGGTCTTTTTCTCAAAGCACTAAAGATTCCTGAAACCCAACCTAATAACAATGTCAAAATAAAAATAGCTAGGCTTACCACTCCTTGATTATCATTCAACCATGAAACAAAATCATTAAAGTTTCCATATATCATAATATTTATCAAAAAATAAGGGCTGATTACTCAGCCCTTATCTTATACCGCTTATTGCCTAATTAACAAAGCAAATCATAGATTTGCTCTTGCGCTAGGGAAAAGCCTTTCGGCTTTTCTTGATCCTAGCTCATTAAGTCAACTGAGCAGCAGCAATTTTCTTAGTATCAACGTCTTTAGCAGCGTCAGTATATTCGCTCATCTTGTCGAAGCTTAAGTATTGATAGATGTCAGCTGACATGCTGTCAATTTGAGCTGCGTACTGTTGATATTCTTCTGGAGAAGGTAATTTACCCAATACAGCAGCAACAGAAGCAAGTTCAGCAGAAGCCAAGTAAACGTTAGCACCTTGACCTAGACGGTTCGGGAAGTTACGAGTAGAAGTTGATACACAAGTTGTGTTCGGAGCTACACGTGCTTGGTTACCCATACATAATGAACAACCTGGCATTTCAGTACGCGCGCCAGCTTTACCATAAATGTTATAGAAACCTTCTTCCATCAACTGATGTTCGTCCATACGCGTAGGTGGAGCAATCCACAAACGAGTTGACAACGCACCACCAGGAACTTTTTCTAACAACTTACCAGTCGCACGGAAGTGACCGATGTTAGTCATACAAGAACCAACGAATACTTCGTCAATTTTTGCGCCTTGAACATCAGAAAGAAGTTTCGCATCATCTGGATCATTCGGGCAGCAAAGAATAGGTTCTTTGATGTCTGCAAGATCGATTTCATACACTTTGGTGTATTCAGCATCAGCATCTGCTTTGATCAGGCTTGGGTTAGCCAACCATTTTTCCATGTTCTCAACACGACGAGCCATAGTACGCGCATCGCCATAACCTTCAGAAATCATCCACTTCAACATAGTGATGTTTGAACGAAGGTATTCAGCAACTTTCTCTTCAGAAAGCGTAATAGAACAACCAGCAGCTGAACGTTCAGCAGAAGCATCAGAAAGTTCGAATGCTTGCTCAACAGTCAGGTCAGTTTCCATTTCTGTTAAATCGATCTCAAGGATACGACCAGAGAAGATGTTTTTCTTACCTTTCTTCTCTACAGTTAAGTCACCTTCCTTAATTGCGTAGTAAGGAATTGCATGTACAAGGTCACGTAGCGTGATACCAGGCTGCATTTTACCCTTGAACTTCACAAGTACAGATTCAGGCATATCTAGTGGCATAACACCAGTTGCTGCAGCGAACGCTACAAGACCAGAACCCGCCGGGAATGAAATACCGATTGGGAAACGAGTATGCGAGTCACCACCAGTACCAACAGTATCCGGAAGAAGCATACGGTTTAACCAAGAGTGAATAATACCGTCACCTGGGCGTAAAGACACACCACCACGGTTCATGATGAAATCAGGAAGCGAGTGTTGCATTTGAACGTCAACTGGTTTTGGATACGCAGCTGTATGACAGAAAGATTGCATAACAAGGTCAGCAGAGAAGCCTAGGCAAGCCAAGTCTTTCAATTCGTCACGAGTCATTGGACCAGTTGTATCTTGCGAACCAACAGTAGTCATCTTAGGTTCACAGTAAGTACCTGGAAGTACACCTTGACCTTCAGGAAGACCACAAGCGCGACCAACCATCTTCTGAGCTTGAGTGAAACCTTTACCAGTTGCAGCAGGCTGAACCGGAGTACGGAACATTGTAGATACTGGAAGACCTAAAGCTTCACGCGCTTTAGTCGTCAAACCACGACCTACGATCAGGTTAATACGACCACCAGCACGAACTTCGTCTAGAAGTACTGGAGTTTTAAGTTCAGCTTCAGCGATTTGTGCGCCGTCTTTGAACGCAGTTACTTTAGCAGCAGCGTGATCGATCTTAAGAACGATTTCGTCGCCCATGTTCATGTTGGCAACATCGATCTCGATCGGTAATGCACCCGCATCTTCCATGGTGTTGAAGAAAATCGGAGCGATTTTAGAACCTAGGCAGTAACCACCGTCTTTTTTGTTCGGGATGTGCGGAATGTCATCACCGAAGAACCAAAGTACAGAGTTAGTTGCAGATTTACGAGATGAACCTGTACCAACAACGTCACCTACGTAAGCAACCTGGTTGCCTTTCGCGATCAATTCTTTAATCTGGTTAAGTGGACCCACTTCACCAGGAACTTCTGGATTGATCCCGTCACGTACGTTTTTCAACATTGCATTTGCGTGCAATGGAATGTCTGGACGGCTCCAAGCGTCTTGTGCAGGTGACAAGTCGTCAGTGTTGGTTTCGCCAGTTACTTTGAAAACAGTCAGTTTGATTTCTTCAGGAACGTCTTTACGGCTAGTGAACCATTCAGCGTCAGCCCAAGACTGCATAACTGCTTGAGCATTTGCGTTACCAGCTTTTGCTTTATCAGCAACGTCATGGAATGCATCAAATACAAGAAGCGTTTTTTTCAATGCTTCAGCTGCAAGTTCAGCAAGCTCAGCATTGTCTAAAAGTTCAACTAAAGGCGCTACGTTATAACCACCAAGCATAGTACCTAGTAAGTAAACAGCACGTTCTTTAGAAACGAGTGGAGAGGTTGCTTCGCCTTTTGCCAATGCAGCTAAGAACGCAGCTTTTACATATGCAGCTTGGTCAACACCTGCTGGTACACGGTTTTCAAGCAAATCTACCAAGTATGCTTCTTCACCAGCTGGCGGGTTTTTTAGTAGTTCAACTAATGCAGCTGTTTGGGCATCGTCAAGTGGCTTCGGTGGGACTCCGAGTGCGGCACGTTCTTCAACGTGTTGGCGGTAAGCTTCTAGCACAGTGTTATTCCTCTTTTTTAAAAAATTACTTATGAATTCCTGCTTATTCCAAGCTTCATAAATAATATGGACTCCGAAATTTTACTAAATTTCCAGTTAAAAGTTAATGCAACTCAAGTGTTTCTTCGTGATGCTCGTTATTTTATAACTAAATGATGCTCTTAATGATTATTCCATAATCAGTTCCAGCTTACATCACACGAAACAAGCCCATGAATAGGCCCTTTTAACTGAATTTAATGCATAAAAAAGGCAACCCTGATGTTGCCTGATTTGAAGTTAAAAAGATACTCCACCTTAGTGTACAGTGGTCGAGTTTAAATACTGCTGATATGAATCTCGGCAGCCTTGGAATTTCACCACGCATTCATCTTCATAGGTGCTACTGTGATTATTGCTGGCAAAGGAAATATCAACCTGATAAAGTTTTTTATCTTGTTCTAGTATCTTCTTTAAAACGACTTTGTCACCCACGCTGAGTACATAGCGACTACCGCCAATAATGACCACACCCTCTTCATCTTCCAGCAGCAGATCAGAATGATGCAAATATCTTACGACTTCCATATTGTGCTACTCCTCGGTTAATTGGAGTTAAATTCATTATTCAATATAAAGATAAGTATTTCTATATTTTAGATTTAGAAATTGTCACAAAGTGTACATTTTGCTTAGGCTATTTTTATTATTCAGTCTTTTGACGATGCGTATATTTAAATACGTTTAATGGGAAATATGGGTTGGATAATTTTATCCAGATATAAAAAAACCGTTCCTTAGAACGGTTTGTAATCTGGTAATTCATCATGCGGTGTCGCAATACACTTTGCAGTAAATTCAGCGCGGACTTTTTCACGGGCTGCTTTTACATCTGCCTTAATCTCTTCGGCTGGAATTGCATAGACTTCATCAATAATATTCAGGATAAAACCTTTGGTGGTTTCGTCGTCGATCTTGTTGGCATGCTCGATTGCTTTTTCTTTCTCAATCGCATTCTGACGATCCAGCATAATAGTGCGCGCCGCATTACCGACACTTCGACAATAACCTTGCCACTGCTCTTCAGGGGTTAAGGGTTTCTTCTCGGCACAACCGGCCAGCGCCAGCATAAACGATAAAGCCAATAACTTTTTCATGAATTTCTCCTTCCGAGGGGCAATATAAAAGATCGGGGAAGATTTGTCATTTCAAAATGCCAGTTGTATGGAATTAAAAAAAGCCCACTCATGGGCTTTTTCATTTTGTGTGATTAACCGCATGAAGCCTGGATAATCTTTTTGCTTGCAGGATCTACGGTTACAGTCACTCGTTCTTCGCGATAATCCATCGTCACCGCTTGACCAGGCTCGACCATACGTACAATTTGTGCCTTGGTTTTTTGCTTGATTTGTTCTTCAGTCAGACTAGATTGACCGACCAATGCCGCTGCCTGATCAGCAATACATTTAGGTTGATTCATGTGCAGTAATTCCCACTCCTCGACCACCTGACCATTCTTTAAATGGCAATATCCGACCTGACCATTGCTTTCAGTACGAATTTCAAGCTTGCCACCCTGATTGACACAATAAGCGCTTGCAGGATTCGCTGAACCTATTTTAGGAGCTTCCGTCTTAGATTGCGGCGTGGTAGTACATGCGCTTAAAGCGACAGCCAGCAAACCGAACAGCATTGTTTTTTTCATGAGAGCCTATTCTTCTTTCATAATTCTTCACCAATTTAGCATATTTCCTTGTCCTCGCCAGACACAAGTCTGTGTACATTTTTAACTGTACTTTTTCATTAAAAAATGGAAATAAGACCTTTGTAAATTAAGGACTTCAACGCTATAACTTCTTTCAATGAACAAGAAAAACAGAAGAGAAGAACCTCTACAAAATACGAAAATTCCGGATGAATAGTCTGAACCAAGTAATTATGCACCTCAATAGCATTGCATTGTCATTACATCAATCAAATATGACTTCACTTTTAGATTTGTGATCTGTGCTGGATTGATTTAATATTTGATTGAATTTTAAACTTTCTATTGGCATGACAGACGATCCTCAACTCTCCCTCAAGGAATATCTTGCTACGGTTCAGGAAGTGGTCAAACTCACTTTCGATACACCAGTATGGGTCAAAGCCGAAATTCGTAATCTAAGTATTAAAGCCGGCCATTATTATCTGGAGCTGGCAGAAAAAGAAGCCGATAGCGATCAGGTGATTGCCAGTTGCCGAGCAACCATCTGGAAATTTAGTGCCTAGAAAATTGTCACGCAGTTTGAACGTGAAAGCGGGATTGAGCTGAGTCACGATCTGAAAGTGCTGATTAAAGTTAAAGCTAATTTCGATCCGCAATATGGCTTTTCTTTAAATATTGTCGAGATTGATTCGGGCTATACCTTAGGAGATATTGCCCGGCGTTATCAGCAGATTGTTGAGCGCTTGACGACTGAAGGACTGATTCAGCGCAATAGAAACTTGCCCAGTCCTTTTGACCTGAACCGGATTCTGGTGATTGCTCCCGAAAATGCAGCAGGCCTGGGAGATTTTAAAAAAGATGCCGATGCACTTCAGCGTGCGCAGGTGTGTGAGTTTATTTACTACAGTGCGACTTTTCAGGGAAATACCGCCCCGCAAAGTATTATGTACAGTCTGGCACAAGCGCTCAAACAATGGGCTCAGACCTATAACACTGCCCCGGATCTGATTGTGATTATACGAGGGGGTGGCGCAGTCAATGATCTGGCTTATTTGAATGATTATGATCTGGCTGCCCTGCTCTGTAAACGTTCGGTACCGGTCTGGGTCGGCATCGGGCATGAAAAAGACCGTACCATTCTGGATGAGATTGCGCATCGCTCCTTTGATACTCCGAGTAAAGCCATTGCCGGAATCCGCAATCATATCTTTGAACTAACCCAGGATGTCCTGAATTATCTACAGCGCATTCAGCGTTTATCCCAGCAACAGATTCAAGCTTATCAAAATCAGAATGATCAATTTTTGAAACTGATTCAAAGTCTGGCCAACAACCAGATTATGGATGCGCTGCAACGTCTGCAACAGATCAAGGCCAATACTACCAGTCTGGCCCAGCAGCATACCCAGCTGATTAATCAGCAGCTTGATGCCCTGATGCGGGAAACGCTACTACAAAATCCTAAACATGTTTTATCCAAGGGTTATGCCATCGTGCGCCAGCAAGAACATGTGGTTGCCTCTATTCAACAGATTCAGTCCAGCGATCTGGTTGAAGTCGAATTACATGACGGCATTTTTTCAGCACAACTTATACAGGTACTTCCTCATGAATCATGATACTTTGAGCTTCCAACAAGGCTATGACATCTTGAAAAAGAATGCGGAATTGCTCGAATCTCAGCAAGAACCGGATATTGATAACTTGATGAAAATCGTGGAAGAATCCATGACCGCCTATAAAGCTTGCAAGGCACGGGTTGAAGCGGTTCAAACTGCGTTAAATGATACTTTTAAAGATTAATTGGATGTCATTTCAAATATTAGCTTAGACTATTCTGCTAGATTGAGTTGACATAAAAGCTCTCATTCATGGGGGCTTTTTTATTAAGTGAAAAAAATCATTTCAATGACTATTTAAATTTTCTAGATGGGGATTTTGATCAATCCGCTCAATTCTAAATGGGAAATATTGTATTTTCATTCTCATCCACCAGACGATAAAAAGCCCAATATTGAATTGGGCTTTTTATTACTCTTCAATTTCTATAGGATCACCGTCTTCAGGGCGAATATGACGCGTCCCATCATCCGCAGGATCAACACTAGAACCATCTTTGGTAATAGCATTGTACATTTCATCCTCTTTCTTATCATCGATAAATTCTTCATCTTCGAAATCTTGAGGCTCACTATCGTCGTCAAAGTTCAAAGGCTTTTCTTCATTTATCATGGCGATCCATCACTTATTTAACCAATAAAATATCATGCTCAAATATTTGAAAGATTCATTCAAGAGTCAACGATGATCATTTGTGTAACTGAATAAACACAATAGTCATTGGAACATTACTTTTCTATCGACAAAAAAATGCCTCCTTAGGGAAGGAGGCTGAAATTGGAAAGAAACTACAGCGATAGAATCTATTCATGAATTATATATAAACTTATAATTTATACATTAGCATAATATTACATTAATTTTTCAATTAAAAAGCCCACTTACTCTTTCAAATAAGCGGGCTAGTGCTGTAGTCATTTTCTTCGTATTATTTGCGTCTTCTTGTTTTCGCAAAATGACTATAGCACTGTGAATTTATCAATAAAGTATAGGGAGTATCAATAAACTGTTCTCTTACATTTGCTTTAAGTTACTTTTCGTTCAATAAGCTGTACATATTAAAAAAGCCCACCTTTAGATGGGCCTTTCCCTTTATCACTTTTGCGCTGATTCAGGTATGTTGTCAAAGTGAGCAACGATTAGAGAATAAGCAAGCTATTGATAAAAATATATAAATACACCATTAACATTTAAAAAAATTATAGTTTTATAAAAAATAACTATACTTGTTGAAGTAATTGGCGATTTTAGCTTTCAACGACACTTTATAGCTGACTTAATTTACTAGACATATAAGTTAAAAATAACGTCTTATCCTGAAAATCAGGCATTTCAAACACCCAAAAAATGTAATTTTTAGATCTCAATTTAAGTTTCACATTCACAGTCTTTACTTGAATCATTGCATCCTCATGCTGCATTTCTGCGAATAATTCTAAAATCAGGGCAAAGAATCTCAGTTTGTTGACTGTGTTGTATTTTGTTGGTTTATATATTCTCAAGGCTTCAGAATATATAAGCTCGCACCATTCATTTCCATCTTCATCATCCATTAGCTCTCATTTAATTATTTAAAATAGATCACGAGGTAGGTTTATAACATGATGGCTATAATTAACCTGAGTTCGACATA
>NZ_DCLL01000040.1 GCF_002321025.1 Acinetobacter lwoffii | reverse complement strand
CAAATGAGGACACGCCCTAAACACTGCTTGATAGATACGTACTAAACCTACCGCTCTTTCTCCTTGTGTTGTATCAAGTGCTAATCGATTTTCTTTTATAGCGAGGGATAAATCAACATGAGATGTACCGAGAATATTCGCAAGCTCTGACTCGTTTAACTGCAATTGTTCAGCTACCTGCAGTAGCGCTTTAGCCAATACGTCTGATTGAGAAATATTGATTTCACTATTCATTTTTATAAGCCCATATATAACAGTTTAGTTTTGATTATGCGGTTATGACTCTTCTTCATCAAAGTCATTTATCATCAAATTTAATATCTTCTATCAATAAAAACACCCTCATATGAGGGTAATGCTGATCAGTTAAGGAATTTAGAAATAGACTCTTTAGCTTTTCAGTCGTTCATGACAGAGTCTTAACGTTTTAAATCAAATATTTGCAATATCATTTGTTACTTTGGTTTCGCCCAAATGAGAAGCGAAGCTTCGCAAGGAAGGCATCTTGCGGAGCAATACTCCTCACCGCAAAACTCGTCAGCCACCATCCCCTAGTAAATTTGTCGCAAAAACAATCATTTTTTAATGTAGTCCTGCCTCAAACAATTGCGGATGACTTTGCTACCTATCAAATATAATCTTGAATTTTAAAAAAATGCCAGTCAATTGCTTAACTGACTGGCATTACTCATATGAGGGTGCATTTCAAATAGCCTAAAATTAAGGTGCCGGATTCGGCTGTTGACGGTGAATCTCCTCAATACCGTCTAGTACCTCTTTAGACAAATTAATTTCAAAGGCCTGAATATTTTCTTTGAGCTGATCCAGATTGGTCGCACCAATAATGGTACTGGTCACAAAGAACTGCTGCTTGATAAAGGCCAAAGCCAATTGGGTCAGGCTTAAACCATGCTGTTCTGCCAACTGTGCATACTGCTCGGTTGCCCATTCACTTTGCGGATTGCTATAGCGGCTAAAACGGGAATACAAAGTAACCCGAGCATCGGCCGGACGCGCACCATGACGGAATTTTCCGGTCAGATAACCAAAAGCCAAAGGTGAATAAGCCAATAGGCCGACATTTTCATATTTGGCAATTTCGGACATGCCAATTTCATAGGTACGGTTCAACAGGTTATAAGGGTTTTGTACACTGACGAATTTGGACAAACCTAATTTCTCTGCCAGATGCAGGAATTTCATTGTGCCCCACGGAGTTTCATTGGAAAGCCCAATATAACGGATACGGCCTTTTTTAATTTCATATTGCAAGGCAGTCAGGGTTTCTTCGAGATCCGTCACTGCGCGGTCTTCTGCCGCTTCAGCATTACCATAACCGAGTTTACCAAAGAAATTCGTTGGACGTTGCGGCCAGTGCAACTGGTACAAGTCGATATAATCGGTTTGCAGACGTGACAATGACTGGTCTATCGCCGCTGAGATTTCATCTGCCCCAAAACGGGTCTGTCCATCACGGATATGACTTCCACCTTGTGAGGGTCCGGCAATTTTAGAGGCTAAAAAAAGCTTGTCACGGCCACCACGGGACGCGATCCAGTGACCGATGATGCGCTCGGTTGCCCCTTGCGTTTCAGGTTTTGGCGGTACCGGATACATTTCTGCGGTATCCCAGAAATACAGTCCGTGATCTAAAGCATAATCCAGTTGCTGAAAAGCCTGTTCTTGCGTGTTCTGCTCACCAAAAGTCATGGTGCCCAAACAAATTTCCGGCAAAAGAATGCCAGTATCTGCCAATGGTCTGAATTGCATAAAAACATCCTGTGAATTTTATTCAGTTGATTAATCTCAAGTTGGCCATAGCCTATCGGAATTATAGCGGGGATTTAAATCATCTTTTCTGAGAAGCTTGTTCTAAATTTTTATGTATTCAGTAATTTCGCCATAAAAAAAGCAAACCCGAAGATTTGCTTTTGAATAGCTGGATTATTCGTCTATGGCACCGTCTGCCACCGGTTCCGACGCTTCTTCAAGTGAAGCATCAAAGATCAGGATGGCCTTACCATCGGTTTCGATCATGCCCTGTTCTTCCAGAGTTTTCAGTACACGTCCGACCATTTCACGGGAACAGCCAACAATACGGCCAATTTCCTGACGGGTAATCCGGATCTGACGGCCATTTGGTAAAATCATCGCTTCTGGCTGTGCAGAGAGGTCGATCAGGCAACGTGCAATACGGCCTGAGACATCGATAAATGCCAGGTCCGTCACTTTACGTGTGGTATTTTTCAGGCGACGCACCAGCTGGGCAAAGACTGCATAGCTCAGATCAGGATATTGCTTGCTGATTTCGTGAAAATTTTCATAAGTAATTTCGGCAATTTCACACACATCACGCGTACGAACTTCCGCAGTACGTTGTGGATTTACCTCAAATAAGCCCATTTCCCCAAAGAAGTCACCTGCATTTAAATATGCCACGACAATTTCACGATCATCATCTTCACGAAGAATAATAGATACAGACCCCTTCAGAATTAAATATAAAGATTTAGATTCTGTTCCTGCATCAATGATTGTGGTACGTTTTGGATAACGATTAATATATGCACGTTTTAATAGTGCTTTCACTGATTCTGGTAATTGCCCCGGAGAAAGCGCATCAGTGCTTAATTGTGAAAAGTTTGAAGTCATGCTAACAGTTCCGATTATGGATAATTTATAGATCGCACAAGACCTAATGTGAACTTGTCACACAGTGGGATTGAAATTCCGTATCAACCCAATTTATGTTAGTGTACAGTTACTTGACAAATTTATAGCTTTTTTTAGGTAGTTGCAATGCAAACAAGCGTTCATTGGTTAGAGAATGTTGCTTTTGAAGCAAAAACTCAAAGTGGTCATAGCCTTATCATGGATGGTTCAGCTGAATACGGTGGTGAAAACCGTGGTCCCCGTCCTATGGAACTGCTTTTAACGGGTCTGGGCGGTTGTGCGTCTTTTGATATTGTTACCATTTTAAAGAAGGCTCGTCAGGATATTACCGATGTACGCTGCGAATTAAAGGCTGAACGTGCAGATACAATTCCGGCAGTATTCACGAAAATTCACTTGCATTTTGTAGTGACCGGCAAAGCGATTAAAGAGAAACAGGTCGCAAAAGCCGTAGAACTTTCTGCTGAAAAATATTGCTCTGCCAGCAAAATGCTGTCTGATGGCGGTGTTGAAATCACCCATGATTATGAAATAATCGAAGCAGAATAAAATCTAGATTCTGTAAAAAAAGCGGCTGGAAAAGCTGCTTTTTTTGTATCAGAAAATTGCCTTTTCTCAGAACCGCTGAACTGAATACTGATTGCCATCTTCAAAGCTCAAGATATTTTCTGGAAATCTTAAGGCGCCGAGTCGATGTCTGAACGCGACACCCTGTTGACGATCGAGATAGCGTTTACCCACTGAATAATCCACACAAAATACGTTTTGTTGCTGTCCATACCATTGCAGTGCATCGATCGATTTGAGTAAACCGGTTTTTTCTTCAGTAGATTTAAAGTTCCGCCAATAATGTCCAGTAATGACTGGAATTTGGTCGGTATAGCTGTCCCACCATGGCACGCGGTCGATCATCCGCCACCTTCCACCGGCATAAATCGGTTCTAAGGCGATTTTTTCCGCACCAGAAGTAATGACCCGAATCGGATTGTGCATTTGCTCACGCAGCTCTTTTTCTGCGAGATGTTGCAATAAAGGTAAAGTTGCAGCCGGGTCTTTGAACTGGTGTTGGTAGCGTTGCTGCTCTATCTGGATGAATTCATTAATACCTAAGGCTTGCAGATCCAGCGCTGTATGTTGAACGAAATCAGCATAGGCTTCGCCAAGCGAAGTAAAACCAGAATTGCGTAATTGATCAATTGATCCTTGATGCCAACAGGCATGTACAACACGCAGCTGCTCCGACTCCAAGGCCAACGGTAAGCTATTTAAAAAATCCAGAATCCATTGTCGATCTTTGATTGAGGCTTGGATCGAATCAAAAGGTTTCAGATCATCCTGATGCGGTGAACCAAAAAACCAGCCATTGCCTTCCCGCAAAGTATCGGTCAATAGGTTCAATTCATGATTACCCATCACACATTGTGCATAGCCTTCATCTACCAGCTGTTTGACGCGTTTGATCACCGCAACACTGTCTTGCCCCCGGTCACATAGATCACCGACAAAAATTAGTTTGCGCTGTTCTGGATGATGACCATTCCGGTCATAACCTAATACCTGGATCAGTTGTTCCAGCGCGGCAATCTCACCATGAATATCACCTACGATATCCACTGGGCCAGTGAAAGCCTGCTGTATAAATGAATACGTCATTTATGCATCCTGAATTAAGTCTAAAACAGAATATATCCCTATGAGTATGCTTTAAATTTATGTAGATCGGAATACAAGGTGAATCATCATTTAAATAATTTAATATTTAGTAATGCAATTCCCTACACCTACATGAAATTAAATCCAGTCTGATTCAGGCAAAAAAAGCATGTGCTCTCAAAGACAACCCATGCTTATAAGGAAGGTTTAAGACTTAAAATAATTCAATGGCAATTTCAAATAAGACATCCCATTGGCTTCTGGCTCAGGAAACTGCCCTGCTTTCATATTGATCTGAATCGCCGGTAGAATCAGCTTAGGCATATTGAGTCCTGAATCTCGTTGATTTCGCATCTGAGCAAATTCAGCTTTGCTGACTCCCTCATGAATATGAATATTCTGTGTCTTTTGTGTCTGGAT
The DNA here is from genome assembly GCF_002321025.1 of Acinetobacter lwoffii. GTDB lineage: Bacteria > Pseudomonadota > Gammaproteobacteria > Pseudomonadales > Moraxellaceae > Acinetobacter > Acinetobacter lwoffii_Y. Next base: position 61,764 of record NZ_DCLL01000040.1, on the reverse strand, counting down.
ATCAGATTCACACACATACGATTCACGTGTTTCAGGCAAATAGTCATGACATAAAAAGACCCGGGTATCTTCTGGCAACTGAAACAGGTTTTGTACCGAATCATAAAGCTGTTCTGCGCTGCCTCGCGGAAAGTCACAACGTGCTGTACCATAATCTGGCATAAACAGGGTATCACCCACAAAAACCGCATCCCCAATCACATAACTCAGACAAGCAGGCGTATGTCCCGGTGTTGGAATGTTATAGGCCTTCAATGTTCCGATTTGGAACGACTCATGATCTTCAAATAAATAATCAAAGAGCTGCTGAGCATTCCATTGTTTAATATCCAGATGATAAATCGCGCCAAAAGTTTCCTGAACAATACTAATTTTCTGGCTCATGGCAATTTTGCCACCTAACTCAGCTTTAAGATATTGCGCTGCAGTCAGATGATCAGCATGGACATGGGTTTCGAGAATCCACTCAACCGTTAAATCCTGCTCTTTAATATAGGCAATAATCTTATCGGCATGAACAGTTGAGGTACTTGCCGATGCCGGATCATAATCCAGAACGCTATCAATAATAGCGCAGGCTTTGGTCGCCGGATCACGTACAACATAACTGAAAGTATTGGTATCTTCGTGAAAAAAATCTTTTACTATAGGTAAGTTTGACATCGTTAAGCTCCTGACCATTTACGGTGAATCCATACACCCACCAGCATTGCTACAATAAAATAGAGCACTTGATAGTGGCCCAAACCGATCAAGGTGAAACTTGGCGCCGGACAGATGCCGGCAATACCCCAACCTGCACCAAATAAAACCGCACCCGTGATCAGCTTCTTATCTATCTGATTATTTTTAGGTAAATCAATAGGTTCATTAAATACTGTTTTTGGTTGCGCCGTACGTAATGCTTGCTGGAAGGGAATAAAGGCCACCGCAATCGCGCCCATCATGACAAAGGCCAGACTGGCATCCCAATCGCCAAACAGATCCAGGAAATCGAGTACTTTTTCCGGATTGGACATGCCCGATACCATCAATCCCACAGAGAACAGCGCACCAAATAAAAAGGCAAACACATTTTTCATTTTAGAATGCTCCTGTGATATGACGGATAATATAAACAGCGACAAAACCTGCAAACATGAAAGTCATGGTCGCGATGATAGAACGCTTAGACAGGCGACTGATGCCACAAATTCCGTGACCACTGGTACAGCCCGAACCTAAACGTGTCCCAAAGCCCACCAGCAGACCTGCCACAATCATCATCAGTGGGCTGGCGTTCAATTCGATTTCAGGTTGTACAAACAGACCATAAATAAACGGTGTAATGATCAAACCTGATAAAAACCAGATTGCAGACGTTTTAAACATGGTTTTTGAGTTTAATACTTGCCCAATCAAACCACTGATTCCTGCAATACGGCCATTGACGTAAAGATAACCAACTACGGAAAGCCCGAGCATTAAGCCGCCAATAAATGCGATGAGGAAGTCATGCATGATGAATTAATCCCTATACAATATACTTTTTTATATTATATAATAAAAAATATTAATCAAGCAGTTTTATGGTAAATTATGTAAATTGCACGGGCTACATCAAAAGTTGTGAGGACATTTATGGATATGATTGCTGAAAATGCCAAAATTGATTTTTCTCAAGTCGATTTCGTCAGCCAATGCCTAAAAGTTTTGGCCAATCCTGATCGTCTAAAAATCTTATGTGGCCTGGTCGATGGGGAAATGAATGTTCAGGAAATTGAAGAATCCACTGACATTCATCAACCTACACTTTCACAACAGCTGACTGTACTGCGTAAGGCCGACATGGTCAGCACCCGACGTGAGGGTAAACAGATTTTCTATCGTCTGAGTGATCCCAAGGTCTTGAGCCTGATGCAAAAGCTGTACGAGCTGTATTGCGCCTAGCCCTCCTCTTAGTACAGCCCAAAAGAATAACCTTCAATAAATTCCGGCGATCGCAGTGATGCCAATCCGCGCCGATATTGCAGTATTGAGGCGAAATTTACCAACATACCGAATACGATCACCGCAATTCCCATCTACTATGCATAGGCTATTTTTTATACATAACGTTTATGATCGACTAATTACAATAGCCGGTTGGTTTTTTTAATCACAAAACCCAATGCAATTAATGTCAGACCACTCCGGTTTCATGCCAGAGCGGTTCATTCCAAAGCAAACAGTATCCGTGGATGATCCAAAGTTGACATATCTCATCCAATCTTATTGTTCAAAAATTTCCTTGACGTCCATCGCCAGGCCTTGAGTGGATTTAAATTCACCCTGATTATTTTTCCAGGCCATCGACGGTGTGGAGAAAAAGCCGTATTTCCCCATTAGGGCCTGGTTGGCATCAATTTTTGCAGCAATTTCGGCAGGAATCTTTTCCATTTTCTTGAGCTGCTTTTTGCCTTTATTCTTGTTTATATCATTAAAAACTGCTGCTGGATTTTTCGACATTAACAATGTGGCCACCTGGCCACGGCTTTCTTCACGGATCACACCGACCTGAATATGACGCAACTGTACCTTGCCTGATTCGACCCAAGGCCGAGCCGCTTGCCAGAATTTATAGCAATATGGGCAATTCGGATCGGAAAAGACATAAACCACCCGTGGTGCATCTGGCTTGCCATCCTGGATCCAGGTCGATTTTTCCAGGGTTTTCCATACATCGTCCAATACCGCTTTTTTCATATGCTTTTCAATCTGCTCATTGGAAAGGCTTTTCCCTTGCGCATCAAACAGTTCGCCCTTGATATAGTATTTATCATCATTGGAGATAAATACAGCATTGGAGTACTGGTCTTCATGCCCCACCCAGCCGGTCATTCCTTGTGGTGCCGGAATCTGTTTTACAAACACAAAACCCTGTTTTTCAATATTCTGTTTAATATTTGCCTGCGTGTGCATGCTCATGATCAGAAACATGCCTGCACCAAGCACCTGGTTAATTTTATTCATACTACGTCCTTCCGTTTTTTAAGGTTGATCTGAAATCCTGTTTAAATATTGCTGCAACATGGCCGGACTGAGTTCCCCCATATGCCGCTCGACCAGCTGACCTTGAGCATTAAAAAACAGCGTCGTTGGCAGGCCGAAACTATTCAGCTGCTGGGGTAGTTCACCATATGGGTCCAGCAGGACATGTTTAAATTGAAACTGATGTTTTCTTAAATAGGCATTTACAGTGGCTACCTCCTCACCCTGATTGAGCATGACAAAATTCACTTGAGGATGCTGCTTGGCTGCTTTGGCCAACACCGGCATTTCACGGTGACACGGCGGACACCAGCTCGCCCACAAATTAATTACCGTGGGCTGGCCAATGAATTGGCTGAGTGAAACCTTGTCTGTACCCAGACGCTCCTGTTCTAGTCCAGCAAAGGCGAGATCAGGAAACGCTGCTTCAGTTTTTAGACTGGATTTGAACGCGAGCCCAAGCCCGATCCAGAGTACCAATATGATCAACAAGATGGCTTTAAATCTGGTCTGCAGCTGTCTGTTTCGAATGACATACCACAAAGCACCAAGCAGCACCCCTCCCCATAAATGAAAACCTTTGTCCTGGATTTTCAGTATGTCGATGGGTGCTGCAAAATACAGCTCGGCATTGAGCAGAACGAAAACAAGACGCGCACCCAGCATCCCCAGCAAAAAACTGCTCCAGAGCAAATCCTGACTTTGCCCAAGCTGCTGTTTAGACCATGAATACTTTCTGGCTAATCCAAACAGGATGGCAGATAACAGCATCAAGCCAGTGGCAACAATTATGAGTGTCCAGGGCAACATCAAAGGTCCCAGATGTAGCGCATCACTTGAAATCATCATGGTTGTTCCCCTTGCAGTTGCTGCAATTTACCGAGCAAATGTGTTGCGCTAAAAGTTCCTGTCAAGCGCAACTCGCGCTGTTCCTGATGTGCGGCATTTAAAAATATAAAGGTGGGCGGACCGAGGATTTGCCATTCTTTTAGCAGCTCATCCTGACTTGGATGATAGTGGGTCAGGTCTAATTTGATACGAACCACATTTTGTAAAGCCGCTTGGACATCACTACGTGGAATCACTTCCTTTTCAATCGGTTGACAGGCCACACACCAGTCTGCATAGACATCAATCACCACCGGCTGTGCAGGATGTTTGGCTAAAACCTGTTGCAATTGTGCGGCTGTACTGACTCTCTGCCATTCAAGCCGTGATTTCACATGGGCGACCTGTACCTGACTCCAGACATGATAGAGCTGCATGCCTCCTGCATAGACCAGTAAACCACTGAGCAGCATCAGGACTATTTTCGATACAGACCGATGCACATGAGGCAGCATCTTGAACAAGAAGTAGCCTGAACAGGTGATCAGTACCACACCCAAAAGGCCCAGGTATAAAATGCCGGGCAATAATGGACGGGCGAAATACAAGGCCAGAGCCAACATGACAAAGCCAAAACTAAACTTCAGGCGATCCATCCAGATGCCAGGTTTGGGTAAAAAATGGGACCCAAATACGGCAGCAATAAATAGCGGCAAGCCCAGCCCAAGGCCTAAGACGAACAGATAACTAGCTCCCAGCATCGGTTGATTGAGCTGAGACACATAGATTAAGGCACCGGCCAACGGCGCACTCATACATGGCCCGACAATCAGTGCAGCGATCATGCCCATAAGACCGGCACCAATCAGCGTGTCACCCTTCTGCTTTTGCTGCCATTGATCCAGACGCTGTAACATGCCTTTAGGTAAGGACAGCTGAAATGCTCCAAACAGATTAAATGCGAACAAAACAAACAAAGAATGTACACATTTATCACCTGAGACAAAAACTGCATCCAGATTTAATTCAGACCATTCGTGGTGTGGGATATATTTTCAAACCGTTTGAGCAGCGTCATGTTTAGTCACAGCTTGAAATGGCGTTTGGTCATGAGTCTTTTGGCCGTGTTTATTGTGCTGTGGAGTGCAGTATTTTCATGGCTGTATATTGACCTGAAACAGCGTTTACAAGACACACTGGATCAACGCTTATCGGCATCTGCACAAATGGTTGCCCGGCTGATTCAGCAGTTACCGCTGGATAGTCTAGGGGATGCAACCTTATCCAAATTAGCCAAGAATGATGATGCAAACCAGTTAATTGCCTGTGAAGTTTCTCTTTTTAGCTCTGACATCTCGTTAGGTAATCAGGTAATTGCCAAAACACGCGGTGCCCCCCAAAATTTAAGCCAGCGACCAGAAGGATTCAGCACCTGGCAGCAGGGTGATACGGAATGGCGCAGTTATGTTCTGCGTCGTGGCGATATTCAGGTGGTGGCAGCAGAACGTATGTTCTTGAGGGATACCTTACTACAGCAGATTCTGCAGTCCGTACTGATTCCCTTGGTCTTCTCACTGCTGATCTGTATTGCCCTGATCATCTTTATTATCCGCAGACAGTTCCGGTCTTTGGGTCAGCTCAGTCAATACCTGAACCAGAAAAACCTTAGCTATTCAGAGGTGGCAGATTTTTTAATGCAGCTCAAGCCTGCAAGTATTCCCCAAGAAGTACAGCCTTTTGTCAACAATTCCACGCAGTTGATTCAAAAATTCAATGACAGTCTGCAACAGGAGAAAGCCTTTAGTGCCTATGCTGCACATGAATTACGCAGTCCCCTGACTGCAATTAAAACCCATGTACAACTGGCCCAGCTGATCGGTCAGCAGCAGCACCTGCCTGAATCCATTCAGCATAATTTGCAGCAGGCCAATGAGAGTATCCGGCGTTATACGCTGTTACTCGAGCAGCTTTTATTGCTGACCCAATCAGAAAACAGTATCCAGGCAATGCCTGAGGCCATCTGGCTTCGCCCCACACTTGAGAAAGTTCTTGCAGACTTAGGTACACGCTATCCAGAAATGAACAAAAAAATACAAGTAAACTGGGACAACTTGGGCGAAATTCAACTGCCTGAATTTGTGCTGTATAACGTACTGAAAAATCTGCTTGAGAATGCACTGCTGCATGCACAGGCTGAACAGATCTGGATTTCCATGCAGTCTGGTTGCCTGGTGATTGAAGATAATGGCCAGCAACTTACAGCAGAAGATATTCAACATTTAGGACAACGCTTCTGGCGCAAATCTGCTCAGCAGCATGGCCATGGTTTAGGACTGACATTAACTGCTAACCTGTTAAAACAATATGGTTATATGCTCTCTTTCAATGCCCGTCGACCCTATGGACTTCGTATTAAAATCAAGTGCGATGTGTCTAAGCGTGACCTGCAAGCGTGGACATAAAAAATACAATATGGCTAAAAACCAAAGAGATTTCTATTGATAAAAATATCGAATTTTCAAGAAACTATCTAACACTTACTATTTTAAATCATTCTTTTTTATTTTTTAAAAACACACTTTTTCCAACAAAAACCTTCTCTGTATTCCCAAGTTTCTGATCAGGTGATCACAACGCACTTTTAATTTTTAGCATAGAAACAGGTATAAAAATAATAAGACCCCTCTATGAAAACAAAAACGCCAGAGGTAAAAGATCACTTGATGCAACTGGGACCTATCATCAATTAGCTTAAGAAAAGCTAATCTGTCCTCATTATTTTTTCATGACTAAACGCTACGCATTAAAAGATGATCAGTGGGAACTGATTAAGGATCTGTTGCCCGGACGAGCAATTACTGTTGGAGTAACTGCCAAAGACAACAGGCTATTTGTTGAAGCAGTATTGTATCGGTATCGTTCAGGTATTCCGTAGCGAGATTTACCAGAACGCTATGGGGATTTTAGAGTCGTGCACACTCGCTTTAGCCCCTAAAAATCCGGCATAATCACCGCCCCACAGTTGTGATTAATTTTTTAAAAATTTCCTCTCGATGACCGGGCTTGCGCTAAACTCAAAACATCTTATCGCACCGTAATGCACTGTTATGGAATTCAAGACCTGGTATCAGCTTCGCAGATTTATTTACGACAATTTGCATAATGAAGAACACGAAAGCATCTTAAGTCGCGTCATCAATATATTTCTGATCATATTGATTATTGGCAATACTGCTGCCGTTTTACTTGAATCGGTCAATGACCTCTATCAATCCTATCAGCTGCTGTTTGATGCCTTTGAATTATTCTCAATCTTTATTTTTACCCTGGAATATTTATTAAGATTTTGGGCCATTGCGGAAAAAGACCCCTTTGAAGCTGCATGGAAAAACCGATGGTTATGGATCCGCAGTGGCGGTGCCATCATTGACCTGTTGGCGATTCTCCCAGCCTATATTAATTTCTTTGTACATCTCGATTTACGCTACCTACGAATCCTTCGATTATTCAGATTACTCAAATTGACCCGTTATTTTGTCTCCCTGCAAATTTTATTGCGGGTGATCAAGCGCGAAAAGGGCTCATTTCAGGCGGTTATTTTTATCCTGCTGATCATGATCATCATCGCGGCGGCTGGGGTATATGTGGTTGAAAACAAGGCGCAACCGGAAGACTTTAGCTCCATCCCTGCGTCCATGTGGTGGGCGGTGGTGACGCTGACCACAGTCGGCTATGGCGATGTGACACCAATCACCCCCTTAGGCCGCTTTCTGGGGGCTTTAATTACCATTTTAGGGGTGGGTCTGGCAGCACTTCCTGCGGGTATTCTGGCCAATGGCTTGGCCAATGAGCTGAGACAACGCAAGCACAAGCTGGAATTAAGATTTCGTGAACTGCTTGATGACGCAGAAATTGACTTGATTGAAGATCAAGAAAAAATTGAAACTTTACGTAAAGAAGTCGGGCTGAGCACAGAGCAAATGCAGGATATCCTGTTAGAACTTATTCATGAGCGCAAGAAAGAACAACTCGAGCAGGAAAAAAACAAATATTTCTTCTGTCCGCATTGTGGGCATAAGTTACCTGATTAAATTCGAACAACAATACAAGCGTATCATCACGAGCATCAGACCATCGGGTATGATGCTCGTTGCGGGCAAATGCTATTCACTCCATCTGCCCGATTGAAGCAGGATCAAATCATCTCAGGCCAAAAATGCGGCAATATCTTCCGCTACTGCCCGGGCTGTCCGGGAAACACCCACCAGCGTGGCTGAAGCAGCACCGGTCCATTCCCCATAACCGACCAGCCATAAATTCGGCAGCTGAACCGAGCGGCCATTCTGAACCGCGATGGTCTGGTCCTGCTGGATAATCCCGAGGTTGCTGAGATGATTCAGCGCCGCCTTAAACCCGGTACACCAGATCACTGCATCCACTTGCACGGTGCTGCCATCTTCCCACATCACGCCATGTTCGGTAAAAGCCGAAAATGGACGCTTGCTCTGTAAAACGCCTCGCTCACGTGCCTCTTTGACTGAATCAATCATGACAATATCGCCCAGACCACCAATGGGCTGCTCAACATTTCTGCCCTCCTGCTGGGCTTTCAGGCGCTCAGTCGCCCTTAAGAACAGGACACGGCCATCGACATCATCTGCAAGAAACTGCGGCGGTGTCTGGGTGATCCAAAGCGTTTCAGCCACCTGAGACACTTCTGCCAAGATTTGGGCACCAGAGTTACCGCCACCCACCACCATGACTTTCTTGTTTTTAAATAACTCAGCATTTTTATAATCTGCGGAATGAAGTTGTATTCCCTGAAAATGCTCACGGCCGGCATACTCGGGAATAAATGGTTGGCTCCATGTCCCTGTAGCGCTTACCACCGCTTTGGCTTTCCAGGATTGTTCCCCGGCATAAACCTCTAAATACTGACCCTTACTTTCCACGCGTTCCACACGCACCGGACGAACTACAGGAAAGTGATAGCGCTGCTCATAGGCCGTCAAATAATCGATCACCTCATTGCGGGTCGGATAGGTCAGTTCGGTCGCCGGCATCATCCAGCCTGACAGCGAACTCCAGCTATTCGGGGAGAAAAGACGCAAGGACTCCCAGGCATGCTGCCAGGCACCTCCAGGCTGAGGCTGATCATCCAGGATGATAAACGGAATGTTCTTGCGCTTTAAGAAATAAGCTGTGGACAAACCGGCCTGTCCACCACCGATGATGATCACATCAACTTCAGCTTGTGATTGAGCCAAAATATTTCCCCCCCTTCTTTATTGTCATCAAATAAAAACCCAGCCTGCTTATCAGACTGGGCGTATTTCATAAAATTTTCAAGCGTTTAAATTAGCCTTCCATTGCTCAAGATACTTTTCAGTCTCTCTGATCACCTAGAATTTATAAACTACGCTGATTTACCCGTTTGGAAAGCTCTTCAGCCGATTCCTTGCGTTCCGAATAACGGTTGGTCAAATAAGCACTTTGCCCACGGGTTAGTAAAGTAAACTTATACAGTTCTTCCATCACATCGACAATCCGGTCATAGAATGCCGATGGCTTCATTCGTCCATCTTCTTCAAATTCCAGGAATGCTTTTGGAATTGAAGACTGATTTGGAATCGTGATCATCCGCATCCAACGCCCCAAAACACGCATCTGGTTTAGGCTGTTAAAGGACTGTGATCCCCCACTGACTTGCATCAAGGCAAGGGTTTTTCCCTGAGTGGCACGAATTGCACCTCCTGCCAGAGGTATCCAGTCAATCTGGGATTTAAAGATGGAACTCATAGAACCATGGCGTTCCGGTGAACACCACACCATACCTTCAGCCCATGCCAAAAGCTCATGCAGTTCTTTTACTTTTGGATGTTCAGTATCAGCATCTTCCGGTAAAGGTAGCCCTTTGGGATGGAAGATTTTGACTTCTGCCCCAAAATATTCAAGGATTCGACCAGCTTCAAGAACTGCAAGACGGCTATAAGAACGTTCCCGATTAGAACCATAAAGCAGTAAAATCCGAGGAGGATAAGCCAGCTCTTTGGCTTGGACTTTTTCAAAGGTGGGTTGTTCAATAAGATTTGGATCTACGTTAGGCAGGTTCATCATCTCAAGCCTCTTTAAAATATTTCTTTCTTAGCCACAGTGAAACACTCACTAAAGCAATTAACACAGGTACTTCAACCAATGGCCCAATAATCGTGGTAAAAGCAACCGGCGAAGCGATACCGAAAGTTGCAATGGCGACTGCAAGTGATAATTCAAAATTATTTCCAGCCGCAGTAAATGAGATTGCAGCAGTTTTTGGATAATCATTGCCCATCCATTTACTCATAAAGAAGCTAATAAAGAACATGGCCACAAAGTAAATGATTAAAGGAATCGCGATGCGTAAAACTTCCATTGGAAGACTCACGACATCCCCCCCTTTTAAGCTAAACATCGCCAAAATCGTAAACAGCAAAGCCATCAAACTCAGCGGGCTGATTTTTGGAATGAACTTGGTTTGATACCATTCCACGCCTTTTTGTTTCACCAAAATTAAGCGCGTTAAGAAACCCAATAAGAACGGAATTCCAAGATAAACCAGAACAGCATGGGTGATAGTCCAGAAGCTAACATTGATCACTTGAGCTTCAATACCAAAATATGGCGGAAGAAAGGTCAGGAATAACCAGGCGTAGGTACTGAAGAATAAAATCTGGAAAATACTGTTAAACGCCACCAATGCTGCAACATATTGGTTATCACCACAGGCCAAACCATTCCACACCAGTACCATGGCAATACATCGAGCTAAACCAATCAGGATCACGCCTGTCATATACTCTGGATAGCTATGCAAAAAAATCACAGCCAACGCAAACATCAATACCGGAGCAATCAACCAGTTTTGAATTAAAGATAGCGTCAGGGTTTTTTTATCCTGAAATACTTGTGGCAAGGTCGCATAATCCACTTTTGCCAAGGGTGGATACATCATCAGAATCAGACCAATCGCGATTGGAATATTGACTGAATTAATACTGAATTGATCCAGAGCAACCGATGCTTGAGGGAAAAAGTTTCCTATGGCGATGCCTAACGCCATGGCAATAAAAATCCAGAGCGTCAGGTTGCGATCTAAAAAGGACATGCGTTTTTCAGACATGTGACTTACTCAACATTTGAAATTTGATTAATCGCTGCAATCAATTGTGAGCGAGAAAGCTCATCTACGTTAAGTTTAAACAAAGCATCCAGGCGACGATTGATATGTTCAACAGTGTTCATAAAGGCTTGCATTTTTTCTTCTTTACCCACCTCTAAATGTGACGGATCAGACAGGCCCCAATGCGCCTTGATTGCTCCGCCAAGATAAAGAGGACACGCTTCCTGTGCAGCCGCATCACAGACGGTAATCACCACGTCTGGCTGATACTGTTCACAGGCATCAATCGTCTTGCTGGACAAGCCTTCAGTCGACAAGCCCAGATTGTGCAGGGTTTCAAGCGTCAAGGGATGCACCTGACCGGAAGGTTTGCTACCAGCACTGTAAGCGACCCAGCCTTTTGGTGCGCGGCTGTTAAACAACACTTCAGAGAGAATACTGCGGCAACTGTTGCCGGTACATAAAAATAAAAATTTCATGAAAACTTACTCGCAATGGCTCTGAATCGATAGAGCGGAAGAATCAAATAAAACCGGAACTTCACTACCTTTCAGTACATCCAGAATTTCAAAGCACCAGGCCGGTAATTGCGGATTGATGCTGTAGTACACCCACTGGCTTTGTCGACGATCGTTGAGCAGACCGCAAGACCGCAACAAGGCCAAATGCCGTGAAATTTTTGGTTGGCTTAACTGCAGTTTATCGGTCAGATCACAGACGCATTGCTCTTTGTTTTGTGCAATTAGCAGGACAATACTGAGACGTGTTTCATCAGATAAACATTTAAAAAACTGAACGTGGTCCATAATTGCTCCCATTTTTTATGCAAATATACACATATCCATATATATGGTAAAGATGACCTGTCAAAAATGATATCCAGATCAGAATATGCCTACCAGAAAGCGCTCGCTTGAACAATTTCCCGCTTTTTCCGATATAGATCATCGTCAATGTGTTTTTCAGATAAAAAAGCTCCAATCAAGTTGAAGCTTTTTCGCATGGGGGGACACTTTATTTTACCCGATTGCCCTGTTCATCCACGATGATTTCACCGTCTTCTTTGGCAAAGGCTTTTAATTGTGGCAAAGGCAGAATATCCAGTACCACTTCCGATGGACGGCATAATCGGGTTCCAAACTCGGTAACCACCAACGGGCGATTGATCAGGATCGGATGTTGCAGCATGGCATCCAGCAGTTTCTCATCGCTCCAGCCGGCATCATCCAGATTCAGCTCGGTGTAGGGATCGACATTTTTACGGAGCACTTCACGAACCGTCAAACCGGCATCCCGAATCATGTTGACCAGCTGATCTTTCGAGGGTGGCGTAAGCAGATATTCGATCACTTCCGGCTCAATTCCCGCATTGCGAATTAACGCCAGCGTATTGCGTGAGGTGCCACAGGCCGGGTTATGATAAATTTGGACTTTTGGCATTTGATTCATGAGCTTCCCTCTTATCGATGAATCATAGCTTTATATATGAATATACGCATATTCGCAATATAAAATATATGTGCTTTATGAATACAATCTGAGATGGGGACTCCAAAACCATTGCAAACAGTTTTAAAATGAGGCTGCCTTATGTCTAGGATACTGGGAGCAGTCCAGTTGATCCGGATGCTTATTACGGAGACATGCAATCTGATGACATTATTATGGTTCGTTACGGTGATGATGCTACTTTCAAAAATTAGTTATTGAGACAAATGGAAAAAGATATCTTCAGGCTCTAAGTCCAGAGTTCAAGCCAAATATTATTGAGTTAAACAACCAATGTATATTTGTAGGTCAGGTAGTTAACTGTATACGCTATGTTTATCGAGCGAGAACAAGATTTAGAAAGAATTAACAAAAGCCAATATATTCAGCGTTGTCTAAATTGATAAAATCGCCGTTTTCTACAGAAAATTTAAGATTATTAAGGATTGAAGTGAATATTCAAAATGATTTACCAGAACTAAGTAATTACAGTGAGTTAAGCAGTAAAGAGCAATTAACTATCCATCAAATGCTTATTTCGTACGTACGCTCAGATCACCTCTATAATATTATCTTGACCCATAATGTTGAACCTTACGACTTAGTTAAACTTGTAAGTATTAGTTTTGAGAATAGAGATGCTGCTATCTGGGTTCATTTTGAAACTATTACAGCTGAGAGACTGACAATGCCTCTCGATTTTATTTCAAGAATAGAAGTATGTAATTACGAAGTTTTTCAAGACTAGAATCGAGTCCCCCTAGCGTGGGGATTTATGTTAAATAAGATCTAAGACAAAATAGAAATACTCCTGGTAACATACATAAGAAGCCAGCAGCTTTTGCAGCCATATAATTCTTGACCTTTTTATGGGAAATATGTGGTCTAAAAATTATCCCTGTAAAACATCATATAAATCCTATAATTATTAGAAACGATGACATGATTTTAATCTCTTATTTTTCTAAGTTCATATTAAACAATCCGATATGTACGAGTTCTCTTTTATAAGATTCTCTATACAATTCAAAGTTAAATAACAATAAACTTTATATTTTTTCTTATATGTGAAGCTTATCCCAAAAAATTTAAAGGAAACTATATACCAGCTCTTATAAGATTGTCCCCCCCCAATGCGTACAATGAAGATAAACTGTTGAATGATTTGGATAAATCACTAAATTAATATAAATATTATTATAATATAAAGGGTTAGACACTTTTCCTTTCGACTTTACAATTTCCTTTCGTTGTTAATAATTAAGATACATTTAAAATGCTTCTTTAGAACTATAATTTTGAAAATTTTTTGGTAGCTTCGATTCATTATGACTTTTTATATATTTCTAATACTTATGAATATCGCAGCTATAATGGCAGTGATTGCATTTTTTCATAAGTAATAAGAAAATTACATCTTGGTATTTCTAACCGCAGGCTAATTTTAAATTTCATTATAAAAATAAATTTCTTTAAGTATTATTTTTAGTATAAATTTCACACATTTCTATATAATATCTATCTTAGGCTCCCGTTTATAAGAATTACTCATATATTGGGTATTTCGCATATATATTCTTACTGTTGCAGTAGGTTCACTTCATGAATAATATTAACTTTAAGAACTTTGAAGAAGCTGGCCAAGCCATTTTAAAATTCTTATCTCAACGCTTTGGCTTCAAATTGTGGATGATTACTCGTACTGAGGGTGACGACTGGATTGTATTATTGAGTGAAGATAATGGCTATAACGTTAAGCCCGGACAAGTATTTCATTGGGCAGACTCATTCTGCTCACACATGGTACAAAGTAATATGCCTCGTATTGCTCCCTATTCACCTGATATTCAAGTTTACGCAGATGCACCTATAAATCACCTAGTCTCAATTAAAGCCTATATCGGCCAACCTCTGTATAAAGAAGATGGCTCTCTTTTTGGCACTCTATGTGCAATTGATCCCGAACCTCAACCTAAAATTCTTGTTGAAGATGCTCCATTATTCGAGTTGATAGCAAAGGTACTCAGTTATACGATTCAAGCTGATATGAAAGCTGCTGAGTACATACGTAAAGCTGAGCGTTTTGAAATGGAAGCAATGTCCGACCCAATGACTGGACTTTTCAACCGTCGTGCTTGGGATGAGCTTATTATCAAAGAGGAAGAGCGCTGTAAGCGTTATGGTCACCCTACTGCTATTCTTATGATAGACCTTAATGATCTTAAGATCACAAATGATACTCTGGGTCATGCTGCAGGTGATGAGCTCATTCAAAGAATGGCTTTAGCTCTCAAAAACACGGTACGTAGTAATGATATTATCGCTCGCTTAGGGGGTGATGAGTTTGCTGTGATGACCATTGAAACTAACTTAGAGCATGCGAAGAAGCTTGCATCAAGAATTCAAAATACTTTTACAAAAGTTGGAATTAGTGCTGCAATTGGCTTTGCAATGCGTAATCCAACCTTTGGGTTAGCTGAAGCTATCAAAGAAGCAGATGCAAAGATGTATCAGAATAAAGTTATGGTCAAATCGAGTAGCCATTAATTAAACTACTTACCCGATGCAGTCTTTGTATCTGGTAAGGCCTTATCTACAATCTGAAGATGTACTATTGAAATAATTCAATATAACCGAAAACCCTAGAGATTTTTTGAAATAAAAACTATTATTTTTCATATCATTAAGAGCTTTAATCCGTTTTAATTCTGCACTTAGCCCTATCAAAATTGCGACTTTTCCAACAAAAATCCTGCAGTTTATTCCCAGGTTTTTGATCAAACGGTTAGGATTAACAATTTACTTTTATCATGAAGACTGATTATAAAAATAATAAAAGTCCATGCCAAAAAACCTTAAGTTCGCCAGCGAGCGCCGTAGTGACCAACGTAAAAAAGTCATACAAGCCGAAATGCTGCAGGCCCAAACATTTATACAGATCTATCTGCTCTTACCTTTCTTCTTTAAGGCATATCAGCATCAGCAACATCTTACGATGCGCAAACCCTAGAAGATGTCATCTAGCATGAAGCAAGCGCTGTGCGTGATAAAAAATTGACTGAACCTACACTGCGAATCTGCCTGTGGCTGATCAGCCTATTCCAGCCGAGTACAACGCAAGTGCAGCACTTCAATCAATTTATTAATTTGCGGCACTTTGAGCTGAAATATTTAAGCTAAATGTCATGAATAGACATATCTGCCAGTGCACCAAACTTTTCATCAAACGGCGCTAATTGTTCTTTGACGTATTTGGATCCGCGAAGTTTACGGCCATGCTCATCATAGTATTTATGAAAAAGTGTTTTGAAGGGATAGTACTGTTTTATGCTCAAGTCTTCCGCCATCTGATTGACCTTCGCTTCAAGCATCTTTTGCGCAGCCCATTGCTCGCATTCTTTTACGGTATCTCTGGTTGCTGAATATGTTGTTCCAGCAATCATTATTTTAATTCTGTAGCTTTCACCGCGCTTGACCGCTTTAGGCATTTTCATGATCTATAACTCTATATTCTTGGTCTAATCTTGGTCTAAATTTAACGGCATTATCGGCAAAAAGTAGCGATTTTACGGATAGTGCTGTTAAGGGTAGACTTTATTCAAGACAACAAAAAAGGGTTTTAAGCTATTGTTTTCGCTTAAAACCCTTATAACATAACGTTTAGAATCTTGGTAGGTATATCCAGACTCGAACTGGAGACCTCTACGATGTCAACGTAGCGCTCTAACCAACTGAGCTATACACCTAGAATGCTTGGCATATTATAAATTTTTCCGACCGAAAACAAGCCTTTTCATTTAGTTTTTAAAACGTCCGCGCAAGTTTTAAGCAAATCCTTGAATTTTTTCAATTCTTGTTCAGTTATTGGGGTTCCCGAATAAAGATTTTTTTCAAAAACCTGTATAGCTTGAATAAAGGCAGTCTGGTTTTCAATCTGAACCTGTTGAGATAAACGCTGCATCCAGTGATGAAAAGTTTCTGCAGGCTGTTTTTTGAGATGATCAGTTAGAGATTGATTCAGCTGTTGAATCGCACGATCAAATGGAGATTGCGCCTGTCGGGCTTTTAGATAAATTCTGAAGATATAGGCCAAAATCAATAGTGCAATACTGCCCAGTAAAATTATGACACTCGAATAAACTGAACCGAGTCCTAATTTTGATAACCAGCTCTGTTGTGATTCTGCATTATAACCCACCACCTTACTTTGCCATTGGTAGCTGGCATAATCGCTCCAAACACGTAGTTTGGTGATCCATAGATTATGCTGCGAGTTCCAGATCGACTGATTTGCCGATACCCATGCATCCTGAGAAAGCAGATTTTGCATACCATCATCTATACGCTGTGGAGTGATCATTGCGGTTGGATCAAAGCGTTGCCATTTCTGGTCAATCCAGACTTCTGTCCAGGCGTGCGCATCGAGCTGCCGGACTTCCCAGCTCATGCGATCTGGTGCCAACTCCCCCCCCTGATAGCCGGTGACCACCCGTGCAGGAATCCCGACATAACGCATCAACATCACGAAACTCGAGGCATAGTGTTCACAAAATCCCTGACGGGAATTAAACAGGAATTCATCAATCCGGTTTTGCCCCAATTGGCCCGGCTTCAGGGTATAAACAAAGTTATTCTGTCGATACCAATTCAAGACTTTCTGCACATAACTCCGAGGATCTTCCGCACTTTGCGCATATAGACGTTGTGCTAATTGTTGCGCTCGCGGGTCAAGCCGGCGCTGCACTTGGGTATTCGTTCGCTCGATATATTGCGTTGGCAAAGTCTGAGGGTCATATTCTGTCCCGATCCATTGTAACGAAATCGGTTCAACACGTTGCGTGAGCCGTCTCGGCACAATGCTCCAATCCTGACGGTTATAATAACGGCGTTCCACAGGTATCGATTTTTCCAACCCCATGATCCAGAACACCGAAGGATCCGCAGCCAGATATTGGTAGTTCCAGCCTGTAGGTACGGGTGAAGTATCCATCGGTTGTCGCATTAAAGGCTGCTGATTGACGAAACTGCTGGTCCAGCGTTGCCCATCATATTCATCTAGCACTAAAGCTCGCCAATAGAGTTCTGAGCGCGGCGGAAGCTTGCCGACATCACCAATAATCCGGAAAGCCAGTGAACTAGATTGGGATAATTCGGCAATATCCCCAGGTGACATACTGTCACTCATGCCGGTCATACCCTTATTTTCAGGAATGGGAATATGCCAAAGTGGCGGCAAGCGCGGAAAGAAAATAAATAGTAAAATGAAAAATGGAACGGCGTACAAGATAAACTTGCCCACATGCTTGGCATCCTGTTGCAATGCTGCGCGCTGAGTAGTCTGCTCCTGTTCAAACTCACTGGTCTGAATCCGGTACAGGCCAATCAAACAGCTGATTAAACACAGCACAATCACGATCGCCATCCCAAAAGATTGGCTATATAGGAATGAACTGGCAGCGACAAACAGGGCAAAATTAAACAGAATAATCAGGTCACGTTTATTTTTACTTTCCAGTGATTTGGCAAATAAAAAAGTAGATAAAACTGCTACCCCAGCCTCAACACCAATAAAACTATGATGGCTCAAATAAATACTGCCGAGTGCCAAAGCCGTCAGTAGAAAAGTGCCCGTTTTGGGAAATGGCTGCTGACGTTTCAGGAAAATCCAGATACATACAATACTAATCGCAAAAATAATACTGAGTAGAACCGGAATAAATGCCATCTGGGCGATGAGAATCAGGCCCAAAGTCAGCACAATCGAGGTACGGATTTTTGCATTGATCATGAATTTACCCGCCTTAGGCCTGCGCCAACAATTGTTTGGCTTTCCGCAGTTGTTCTTCACCTGCGCCCTGAGGCAATTCGGCCTGTGGCAAATGCAGACTATACGCACATTGCTGCTGCTCGCACTGCTCGACCAGACCCATCACAAATTCAAGTTTTTCTTCATGTGACTGACTCGGCATATGTGCATAATGAATCTCGATACTGTGTTCATCCTCATATTGCTCAAAGACTTTGACATACAGGCCTTGTCCACGCGCAAACTGCTTCCAGGACACCGCCTGCAAGGAATCACCTGACTGGTAATTGCGCAATTCACGGAACTCATCCATATCCGGTTCAAAACGGTTAAAGTGATATTTATTTTCTGTGCTAAAAACTTCAGCTTTAGGCGCGACCCAGGCCGAATGCTGATGATAAAGATAGGTCCAGGCCCGAACTAACCCGAAGGGATAAACCGAATAAATCTGAATCACCGGGTAATCAAACTTGCCACGTTGCTCTGCATAAAATGGCAGAATAAATTGCTGCTTTGCTGCATTCAGATAAACTTTCGCTAGCTGATTCCCTGCTTTGATATACAAATAACGGGGGCGAAGTTGCTGTTGTTGAAAATAAAGATGCAAATTCACGCTATGACCGACCTGCCCGACATCATCCGCGATCAACTCAATTTTCAGGTCATGCAACTGTTTAAACGTCAGATAAAAACTGATACACAGCACCGTACTGATTAAAAAGCAGAAACCTAAAATCAGGTTATTGGCATAGTTCACCCCAGCCACAAAGGTGATGAAGATCAACACCAGATACAGATAGCCCTGCTGATAAATAAATACCAAGACATCTTTCTGCGAGAGCTGTTTCTGCTGTGAGAATTGAAAGCGCTTGGCCAGCCATTTTTGCCAGGTTTTATCCAAGAGAGGACTCCTTTAGCTGACCGCAACCTGTTGCATCACATTAAACGTTTCAGCTTCACTTAACCCCAGACGATGCGAAGTCACCGCGACAAATACGGCCTGTACGTCATCCGCTGTGACAAAGGCACGTTGCTGAATCAGCGCATGTGCTTGTGCTGCACGCTTGAGTGCCAATAAACCACGGGTGGACAGGCCATGACGGTTCTTGCGGGTTTCTTCCGCCAGATCGAGCAGATATTCCTGAATCGCTTCACTCATAAAGACCTGATGCGCCAGACTTTGCAGATCCAGAATTTCATCTTCAGTAAAAATATGCGCCAGACTGGCAATTAGGGCAAAACGGGATTCCTGCTGTAATAACAGCTTCTCGGCATGACGCGATGGATAACCCAAAGACAAACGCATCAGAAAACGATCCAGCTGCGATTCCGGCAAGGCATAAGTGCCGCTTTGAAACAGCGGGTTTTGCGTGGCAATCACCCAGAATGGTTTTGGCAAGGCATAGCGTACGCCATCAATGGTGGCATAACCCTCTTCCATGGCCTCGAGTAAGGCACTCTGGGTTTTGGGGCTACAACGGTTAATTTCATCTGCCAGTAAAATCTGGGTGAAAATCGGGCCTTGTTTAAACTCGAACTGATGTTCTTTCTGGTTAAACATATTAATGCCGATGACATCGCTGGCCAGCATATCGTTGGTAAATTGAATCCGCTGGAACTTCAACCCTGCCAGATGTGCCAGACTACTCGCCAATGTGGTTTTCCCCAGACCCGGTAAATCCTCAAATAGAACATGACCACCTGCAATCAGACAGCACAGCGCCAACTTGGTCTGGGCCTGCTTGTCCAGTACGATGGCATTGACCTCTTCAAAAAAACGCTGGATCTTGGGTGCATAACTTGCAATTTTTTGTTCAAGCACAGTATTGATGTGTGCAATGTCGTTATTTTCCTTTTGTTTCATGCCCCAGATCACAATAATTTCCTTAATAAAACATGGCCTAAGATTAACATACACTGAAATTTAAATTTTCCCAAAAGATCAATCATCTGTCTGTGTAACTGAATAAAAATACTGATTAGAAAATGGCGAGGATTTAAATAATAGAAGAGTCAAAATGATCAGGTTGAAAAGAAGTAAGAAGCGCAGAAAACAAATAAAATGATCGACACAAATAGAGATCATTTTTCTTTTCGCTCAAATCTCAAAATACCAATCTGAGCTCATCCATCTATTTGAAAAGAATCATACTTAAAAGGTATAGAGACTTAAGCGATTTCCTGGATTTTTATAAAATTTTTCTCAGCTAGCTCAATCAATGACATCAGATTTAACCGGATCGTCTATTTCCCTAGCAGTTTTAAACAAGAAAAAAGCGCCCAGAAAGGCGCTTGCTGTTACTTAACGATTAACACGGACACTTCTTCATATCACCGCCCGCAGATGGATAACGGGAATCCACACAGTGACGATAAAATGTTTTCGGGTCCATCGCTTCCAGATCCGGATGATGCTTGCGCATATGCTCCACATAGGTTTGATAATCAGGCACACCGACCATCAAACGGAAACTTTGCTGCAAACGTTGCCACAAGGTCGCAATCCGCGACCAGTTTTTCGGATTCAGGATTAAATCCTTTTGTGACATCACGGTCATTTTGATGATTTTATAAATCATCGTTTTCCCGCTTTTGGCAAACTTCAGATTCATAATATTCCCCTTAATGACCTTTCGCTGGCTGAATCTCTTCAGGATCGCGATAAATCGCTTCTGCTTCATGCACCGATGGCTCAGGATTTGCCAATGCACGGCGAATCACGCGAATTGCAGCAAACAACATGACAAAGGCTACAATCATAAAGAAGGCACAGAGCGCAGCATTAATCTGGTTTGACATCGCTACCGTCTGCATTTCTGCCACAGTTTTCGCTGGTGCCAGGATTTCATTATTGGCAATTGCAGTGTTGAAACGGTCAGCTTGTGCAAGGAAACCAATCTTCGGATTTTCGTGGAAAATCTTCTGCCAGCCCGCAGTCATGGAAGTGATGAACAGGAACACTGTCGGGATAATTGTCACCCAGACATATTTCTGTTTTTTCATCTTGAATAGAATGACGGTACCGAGAATGAGCGCCATCGCAGCCAGAATCTGGTTACCGATACCAAACAGTGGCCATAAGCTGTTAATCCCACCAAGTGGATCGACTACGCCCTGATAGACGAAGAATCCCCAGCCTGCAACTGCAACCGCAGTGCCCAACAAGTTTCCGAAGAAGTTATGCGACTGTTTCACCGCAGGAATCACGATACCCACGGTATCCTGAACCATAAAGCGACAGGCACGGGTACCAGCATCTACAGCAGTCAGGATGAATAGTGCTTCAAACAGAATCGCAAAGTGATACCAGAATGCCATCATTTCACGACTGTTGAAAATTTCAGTGATGATATGTGCCATACCAATTGCAAAGGTAGGCGCACCACCAGTACGTGACAAAATCGAGTTTTCACCGACTTCTTGTGCCAGTAAGGTCAAGGCTTCAGGGGTTACCACAAAACCAAGGGTTCGTACTGCTTCTGCTGCACTTTCGGCTGTAGTACCGAGTAATGCGGCTGGTGAGTTAATGGCAAAGTAAATTCCTGGATCCAGAATTGCAGCACAGATCAAGGCCATGATCGCCACAAAAGATTCCATCAACATACCGCCGTAACCGATCATGCGGATATCGCGTTCATTGTTGACCAGTTTCGGTGTCGTTCCTGAAGACACCAAAGCATGGAAACCGGAAATCGCACCACAGGCAATGGTAATAAACAGGAATGGGAACATAGAACCTGCGAATACAGGACCAGTACCATCAACGAATTTGGTAATTGCTGGCAGTTTCATTTCAGGCATGGCAAACAGAATACCAATCGCCAGACCGGCAATCACACCAATTTTCAGGAAGGTGGATAAGTAATCACGTGGAGCAAGCAATAGCCAGACTGGCAGTACCGATGCAATGAAACCATAAATGATCAGTGCCCAAGTGAGTTCAGTGCCAGAAAGCGTAAAGAACGGACCCCAATATGGATGTTGTGCGATGTTTTCACCGTAGATAATGCCCAGCATCATCAAGACAAAACCAATAATCGAGACTTCAGCAATTTTACCCGGGCGGATAAAACGCATGTAGATGCCCATAAAGATCGCAATCGGAATGGTGGCTGCAATACTGAATACACCCCATGGACTGTTAGTCAGTGCTTTAACAACGACTAGCGCCAATACTGCCAGAATGATGATCATCACGCCCAAGGCACCGAGCATCACGATAATACCGGCAAAGGTTCCGAGTTCCTGCTTGGCCATCTCACCGAGTGATCGACCGTCACGACGGGTGGAAATAAACAGTACCAGAAAATCCTGGACTGCACCGGCAAGCACCACACCGACCAGTAGCCAGATCGTCCCAGGTAAATAGCCCATCTGCGCTGCCAGGATCGGACCGACTAAAGGACCTGCACCGGCAATCGCTGCAAAGTGATGGCCAAATAGAACGCTTTTATTGGTCGGCACATAGTCCAGACCATCGGCCAGACGATGCGCAGGCGTTAAACGGCGTTCATTCAGCTCAAATACTTTGGTGGCAATAAATAAACTGTAGAAACGGTAAGCAATGCTATAGACACAGGCGGCGGCAAGTACCAGCCAGACTGCATTTACATGCTCACCCCGACTCAGTGCCAGAACTCCGAAAGAGACTGCACCCACAATGGCTACCAAAAGCCAAATCATTTTCGAAGTCAGCGTCGACTTCTTTTGTAAAGTTTCCATTCAATCCCTCATATTGTGATGCATACAAATCAGCGTGATTGTTGTTGTTCGAGGTACTGCTGTTTTCCCTTGCGACTTTACGCCTGTTCTTTCGCTTTTCCTCTAAGACTTTGGCATAAAAAAAGGGATGATTTAAATCATCCCTCTCGATAATAGTCTATTTTCAAACCATTATGCACGTTCTAAATAATCACCAGTACGGGTATCTACACGAACGCTTTCTTCTTGCTGTACGAATAATGGAACACGTACCACAGCACCTGTTTCAAGTTTCGCTGGCTTACCGCCACCGCCAGAAGTATCACCACGAACACCTGGATCAGTTTCAACGATTTTAAGTACTACGAAGTTCGGTGGAGTCACGTTTAAAGGCACGCCATTGAACAACATGATGGTACATTTTTCATTTGAATCGTCTTTTAACCATTTTGCAGCATCGCTCATTGCTGTTTTATCAGCTGCGATCTGTTCAAAGGTAACAGGATCCATGAAGTTCCACATTTCGCCATCGTTGTACAAGTATTCCATTTCTACTTCAACGATATCAGCCGCTTCTAGGTTCTCGCCTGATTTGAAAGTTTTTTCCAGAACTTTACCTGATTTAAGGTTACGTAATTTTACGCGGTTAAAAGCTTGGCCTTTACCTGGTTTTACGTATTCGTTTTCCATGATTGAACATGGGTTGCCATCAAGCATAACCTTAAGGCCTGACTTGAAATCATTCGTAGAATAATAGGCCATGACTGGCGCACTCCAAACTTACTAACTTTAATCTATTGATGCTATGGGCTGTTGCGATGTCATTTAGCAAGTCTGACACGAACATTGAGTTGCCACATGCACATTCATTTGATGTTGCGTATTCTAAATGAGCAATACACTTTGCCGCAATGAAAAAATCCGCTTTCACCCACTCAGGCTGTTTAAGTTACAATCAGACATGAAAATCCTTTGTTTATTCATGTCTTGCTCAACGTTAAAATACCATCAGGCGAGCACGAAGATCAGCATAGCTTAATCACTCTTTATTTTATAGCGCAGTGGATTATTGCGCTTCCGCACAAACTGTTAAACTGCGCCCATCAGGCTTTGTCCTCTCACTTATTATTGTTAATCTTCCGGCATGACGAACTATCTATATCAAGAACAAAACTGGCAATCACAGCTCAGCGACCTAATCACTGATCCCCACGAACTGCTTGAAGTACTGCAACTTGCACCAGAGCAACTGCTCTCAGGTGCCATCTTGGCGTCTGAACAGTTTAAACTGCGCGTACCACGTACTTTTGTGGGCAAAATGCAGACCGGAAACCCTTTAGACCCATTGCTTTTACAAGTGCTGCCCCATCATCTTGAACTGGAAGAACATCCAGGATTTGTTACCGATCCCTTGGGCGAAGAACAGGCCAATCAGCAACCCGGCGTACTGCACAAATATAAATCTCGTTTCCTGTTGACCTTGACTGGTGCCTGTGCCGTGCATTGCCGTTATTGTTTCCGCCGACATTTCCCCTATCAGGAAAATCTGCCTAAAAACGAAGACTGGATAAATATCAAGCAATATCTGGAAAGCCAACCCGATATTAATGAAGTGATTCTGAGCGGCGGTGATCCACTGACCTTATCGAACCGAAAATTAAAAACCTGGATTGAACGACTAGAATCAGTACCACATCTCAAATTCTTAAGAATACATTCACGAGTTCCTATTGTGATCCCCAACCGAGTCGACGAAGAGCTACTTAGCATGTTAAAAAACAGTAGGCTACGTATTATTCTGGTGGTACACTCAAACCATGCATCGGAGCTGGATGACTTCACTTGCAAGCGTTTAAACCAACTGGTTCAACAGCAGATCACCGTTCTGAATCAGGCGGTCTTATTAAACGGGGTGAATGATTCTGCTCAGGTTTTAGTGGATTTAAGCTATCGCTTGTTTGATGCCGGGGTCATGCCTTATTATTTACATGTACTTGATAAAGTAAAAGGTGCGCATCATTTTGATTTGGTGCCTGACCATATTAATGAGATTTATACAGAAGTTTTAGCGAACCTTCCGGGGTATTTGGTTCCTAAACTGGTTCGAGAAATAGCGGGCGAGAAGAATAAGACACCGCTTTTTGGGGTTTCAACATTTTTGAGTTAAATAATAAAGATGAGCACGCATACTTCAGACATTTTTCAGACACCGACGGAACTTAAACGAGAGCAGTTGAGCTTTTGCCCAACCACTGCCAAGGCTTTGCAGGAATGGGTTGCGGGAATTTCGATTCTACAGCTGGGGAATTCATCCAAATCCCTGTTTAATGCCTTATTGGAAGTTTCCGAGCTGAAATGTACAGAAACCCTGCGCTTTGACCTGATTCAGGTCTTGCATCCCACCCTTGAAAATGTACTGACCAGTCTGGAAAAGCATTTCGTCAATCAGGGCCTGATCACTTCCGACCGGAATGACCAGATCATTGAACTGGCCATGCTGCTGCGCAGTCATTTTGCCAAAATTTATATCGATATCGTCAAACGCTGTAATCATCAGCTGACCCATCAGAAGTTTTCGCTATTTTCTCTAGGCAAAAAGAAGAGCATTCAAACTGCCCGGATGGTATCGATTTATTATGCCCTGCAACAACTCACACTTCTTTTATATCAACAGCATATGCTGTATAGCACGCCAGGTCTGGGACAATGGCTGGCTGCCCATCAACTGCTTGAATGTGCAATAGACAATAATTTCTATCAAAGCAATATCAATCAGGTATTAGGTACCCAGCATGAGATCCAGAACATTGCACATGCCTATGCACAGCTGATTTTACTGGATATCTTCAATACTCATCAGATCCGGCCTGCAGAAATTCAGGGCCTGTATCTATGCAGTTTTGACTGGGCCAAACTGGTACAGATCCTGCCGAAGGAAACCACGCTGTCCCGTTATGTGGTCGATGCCAGCAAAGATCATCCGCCGATCTTTAATTCCCATCAAGAGCCACAGTTTCAGCCGAGCTTCTATATTTCCACACAGAATCTGATGGATCATTTAACGGGTACTCAAAGCAAAAATGCGCAGTATCTGTCGCGAAATGAAAAACTGTTCCTGACCCCTGCACTGCATTTTCATATCTACAATCTGCTCTCGAACAATGTCGAGCGTCGTCATGAACGTTATGAATATTCAGCACAGATCAATATCTGCTTTGGCTTGAGCGTGGCGCATTTTTACCTGTCTAAAGGTAAAAACTTCAATGAAACCCTGGAACTCGATGCCAATTATAATTTCCAGAGCGAAAGCAGTTTTGTCAGCTCGATGGAAAATACGATTCCAAGTGCCTTTAGCAGTATCAAGGCGCTCGATCGCGAAACGAAACAGATTCATAGCGCTGAAGTTCTGGATATTAGTGTCAATGGTTACCGGATTAAATGGACTGGTATTACACCTGCCAATTTAAAAACTGGTGAATTTATTCTGGTTCAGGAAAAAACCCAGAGCCAGTGGCGTGGCGGTGTGATTCGCTGGATCAAGCAGTCCACTGACAAGAGCCTGGAAATCGGACTGGAAATTCTGGCACAAGAGCTCTTTCCTTGTGCAGCTTATACCCGTACCGAACGTCATCATGTCAACTATCAGCCTGCCCTGTTGGTGAAAATGACGCAACTGGATCAGGTCTCGACCAGCCTGATTGTCTCTGGTTCACAGATGTT
This sequence comes from Acinetobacter lwoffii, assembly GCF_002321025.1. Classification (GTDB taxonomy): domain Bacteria; phylum Pseudomonadota; class Gammaproteobacteria; order Pseudomonadales; family Moraxellaceae; genus Acinetobacter; species Acinetobacter lwoffii_Y. The sequence continues at coordinate 35,053 of NZ_DCLL01000040.1, read as the reverse complement.
TAGGGAAAAACAAACCATTCATTTACGTCTCGGTCAGGAAGAAATCAAAATCTATCTGACCAAAGCACAACTGATTACGCAGAGTTTCATCCGTTTTGATTATGAATTACTCAATGATCAGGAAGAAGAGATGATCGAAAACTTTATCGATCAGCACATGAATGAAAGCAGAAATCATGATTTATGGGAAGCATTGAAGTGAGAAATCCATTATTGTCTAAAAAGTTAAAACGTACTGAAACACGTTTACTGATTATTGATGATAATCAAATTAGATATAACCAAATCCGTGATCTTCTGACCAGTCATGATTATCAGGTCGATGCTGTGCTGCTGGATGATCTGCAGTCTTTTGAAAAACAGCTGAATTTCAAATGGGATCTGCTTATTTTTGGGCGTGCCTACGATCTGAAATATGAACAGGCCTTAAGTTTGGTGCGCCTTTCGCAGCAACCTAATCTGCCGATGATTTTGCTTAAACCGGATGATTACCAGGCTGAACAATATGCGCAATATATCCGTAAAGGGGTGTATGACATTCTCAATTTTGACTACCTGGAACGCTTTTATGTGGGACTGGTTCGAGCATTGTCATTTAGCCGTTTGTCACAATCTCAGCAACATTTAATGACTGAGCTGGAAACAGCTCAAATTCAGGCACAATCTTTGGTAGATGACAGCAACCGTGCTGTCGCTACCATTCAGGAAGGGATTCATATTCAGGCCAATGCGGACTACCTGAAACTGTTTGGCTTACAAAATGAAGATGAGATTATTGGTCTACCTTTGCTAGATCTGCTCCAGCCTTCAGATTTGAATGATTTTAAAACCCGTTTCAAAAAGATTTCTCAGGGTCAATTTGATTTAGGTCGAGTCGAGATTCAGTCTCTGAATCCGCATGTGTCCGCATCTAACCCATTAAAATTGGAATTCTTGCCTTCAACTGCTGAAGAAGATGCAGTGCAAATTAGCATTGATACCCAATCTAAAACAGTTTCTTCTGAGAAGACTCCTGGAAAACCAAGCGTTTTTCAGTCACTTAAACGTGAACTGAACAAGCAGTCTGCACCAGTGAATGCCTTGGTCACTTTCTCTTTAAGTGCATATGACCCGGAAGTTCTACAGTCTGACTGGACCACTTTTAATGGGTACTTTGATGCAGTCAAAGAATTCCTCAAGGAACAGACCCATATTCCCCTGTTTAAACTGGAATATGATGTCGTTGTCGGTCTGTTCCAGGCAGACTCTAAAGCAATTCTTGAATCCAAACTGATCAGTTTAAATGCCTTAAGCAAACCGCAACTCATTACAGTGGAACAAAAGTCATTCCCTCTAAATTTGCGCTTGGGCTATGTCATGCTTGAACAGGGTTTGCAGGATGAAATGCACTGCAATACGCTGATTGGACAAGCATTCTCGACATCTTTACCTCAAGCAGAAGCTGTATCTGAATTTAAACTTGATATTCCTGCGTCACTGAGCAGTCCGGCCGCGGTAGAAATGCCAAGTATAGATTTCAGTGTTGCTGAAACACCAGTTACCAGCTCAACAGTTGCAGCCGTCAGTCCAGCAGTCACGTCTATTTCTAGCGCTACACCTTCTATTTTGAAAGCCTTAAGTGAATGTCTGGAACGTGGCGAGATCCATTTAAAGTATCAGCAACTCTATGATAAAGAAGATACGCGTTTATATACCTATGAAGTGACCAGTGGCTTTATTTTTGAGAATAAATGGCAGGATATCTCTAGCCTTTTAGAACTTCATGAAGATGATGAACTTTCCATTAAACTGGATCGCTGGATTCTGGTTGAGGCCAGTAAACAGTTACACAACTTTATTACCCAGTATCCTGATGCAAGCTTAATTGTCAATTTGAACCGTGCCGTGCTATTTAAAGACCGTACCTTCCCGGAATTTATTTCCAAACTGATTACGATTATTCGCAGTAAAGTGAAGCATCCGCTAATCTTGCAATTCTCAGAAGAAGATATTTTACTGAATCAGCAAGATGCACAAAAATATCTACGCGTGCTGTATGAACATGGCGCGCTGATTGCACTGCGTGATTTTGGTCAATCAATGTACAGTCCAAATTTACTGCGTGAACTGGAACTGGATGGTGTCAGCTTACATTCAAGCTTAACCAATATGCTCAATAAAGATACCGAGATTGAGCAACTACAGGAAAAAATCACCAGCTATAATGAAATCAAGCCACTCAATATTCTGATTCGTGAATTAAATGATATGACACTGTTCGCGAATGCCTGGAACGTGGATGCCCGCTTTATTCAGGGGAATTATTTCCAGAAAAAACTTGATCATTTGATTGATGTACAAGATCACTAAGATCTTGTACAAGCCTGCAATTTAGAAAGTGGCATGATCATCTTCTAAATTGCAGGCACAAAAAAACGGGCTGAACGCCCGTTTTTTCATTTTGGGTATTAACGTTTAACAGAACGTGACATACCAGCAAAACGTTGTTTGAACTTGTCGATACGACCGCCAGTGTCAACGTTCTTTTGCTTACCAGTGTAGAATGGGTGGCAAGCTGAACATACGTCTAGATAAAGAGTTTCTTTACCAAGAGCTGAACGAGTTTCGATTACGTTACCACATGAACAAGTAGCAACTAAAGTTTCATATTTTGGGTGAATATCGGCGCGCATCGTCGATTACTCCATTAGATTCAAGAAGGTTTAGCTGTCATCGCTATTGATCACTCTCAACTGAGGAAGCAGGAACATCGTTCATGCAGATCAACACCACAACAGACCATTCTTTTGGCCCACCGAGACGGATACCGCCAGAGCTAAGCACAACAAGTGGGCATTATTATACGTGAAACGAATTTAATATGCGAATTATTCTTCAGCTTCTGACCCAGTCTCTTTGGCCCACAGATTGGCAATAATCCCGCAGACCATTAATTGAATCTGATGAAAAATCATGATCGGCAGGACAATCATGCCCAGCGGCTGGCCAATAAATAAAATTTGCGCCATCGGCACTCCACTGGCCAAGGTTTTCTTGGAACCACAAAAGAATGCCGTTTTTTGGTCAGCGCGGCTAAAGCCCAGCCAGCGTGGAATATAAAGTGATAATAACATCACAATGGTGAGTAACACCGAGCAAGCCAGCAATAGCAACAACAAGGTACTCAAGCTCACTTCATTCCACAGCCCGGCCACGACGGCGCTACTAAAAGCGCCATATACCACCAGTAAAATCGAGCCTTGATCGAAGACCTTGACGATTTTTGGCATTTTCATCATTTGCGGATAGATCCATGGACGCAGAATCTGTCCTAAAATAAACGGCACCAAGAGCAGCAGTGTAATCTGGATAATCGAAGAAGTCGGATCAAAACCATGATCAGATTGACCGAGAATAAAAAATGCTACCAATAATGGAGTAATAAACATACCGATCAGATTGGAAAAAGAGGCACTACATACCGCCCCGGCGACATTGCCATGAGCCACTGAAGTAAAGGCGATCGAGGACTGCACGGTGGATGGCAGGAAACACATAAACAGGAAACCCCAATATAGTTCCTGTCCGAGCATGGGTAATAAAATCGGCTTGGCCAAAAGCCCGAGAATCGGAAACAGGGCAAAAGTTAGCGCAAAAACTAAAGTATGCAATTTCCAGTGCATAATGCCTTGCACCACAGCTTCACGAGACAGTTTGGCGCCGTGCAGGAAAAACAGGATGGCAATCGCTCCTGTCGTCACCCAGCCAAAGACTTCAGCCGCCTGCCCCGAAACTGGCAGCACACTGGCCAGCAAAACCATCACAAACAACAGTATCGTAAACCGATCCAATGCCAAGAACTTAAGCATATCCCTATAATCCCTCAGATTTTATTGTTTGATATAAAAATGCCCGGCTATCTTAACAGATGCCGGGCCCATGCTATGCACTCAGATTGATGTAATATTTTCATCTATACATGAATGCATTTCATATATCTCGCTACGTCACACTTAGTTATTACGTGCATTGTTGTCTTGCTGGATCAGCTCGATCTTGTAGCCATCTGGATCTTCAACAAATGCAATTACAGTCACGCCACCTTTCATTGGGCCGGCTTCACGCACCACATTACCGCCACGCGCTTTAATCTCTTCACACGCCTTGTATGCATCATCGACTGCAATTGCGATATGACCATAAGCATTGCCCAGTTCATAGCTGTCTGTATCCCAGTTATGCGTCAATTCCAGTACGGTGTGATTTTCTTCATCGCCATAACCGACAAAAGCCAGGGTAAAACGGCCTTCTTCGTAATCACGCTTACGAAGCAAAGTCATGCCAAGTACTTCAGTATAGAACTTGAGAGATTGTTCTAAATTGCCTACACGTAACATGGTATGCAGCATGCGCATATTAATCATCCTTCTGTACAGATTGTTGTTGGTGTTCACCGAGCAGTTTTGCGACCCAAACCACCAGAATCAGGATCGGAATCCCAATTAAAGTGGTCATCAGGAAGAAATTCGGATAACCGATATTGGTCACTATAGTACCCGAATATCCGCCTAAAATCTTAGGGGTCAGGGTCATGAGTGAGCTAAAAATCGCATATTGAACAGCGGTAAATGACACACTGGTCAAGCTTGACAAGAATGCAATAAACGCAGCACCAGCCAGCCCTGCAGCCAGATTATCGACAATAATGGCAAAATAAAGCCACTTGTCGCTATAAGGTTTAATTACCTTACCACTGACTTCGACCGTATCTGAACTGTTGCCATCCACCACTGCCAAGGGCTGAATATCGACATCCAGATTCTGGGTATTGCTCAGCTGATCATTGACCTGATAAACATGCGTTGTTTGCTGCAGTGCCTGATCATCTTGCATCAAAACTGCACTGATAATATGTGCAGGTGACTGAATCAGTTGCTGTGCAGGAATCGCGGCAGTAAATACGCCTTCACTTTCCAGTTTTGCCTCAATATTCTGATCATTGATTTGCAAAACAATTTTTTGATTCTGCTCTAGTGTTTTACCGACATACTGGCCACGCACCACAATGGTCTTGTCCTGTTCAGCTACAGTGAGGGTATTGTCACTGGTGATCGGCAGGATTTGTAACTGGGTGCTGCCCTGTTGTGCGGTCAAATATGGCATATTGACCTGCACCGGCGCTTGATTGGTATTAGCTGTATTAAGATAAGCGGCTGACACTTGTAGCTGTTTGCTCTGCGCCAGCACTGCACTCGGTACATCTAGCTTCCAGTAACCCACTTCATCGGTCTCTGCCTGATAAACCTGATTACCGGCTTTAACTTCCACAGCTGCCAGTTTTTCACCAGACTTGACCAGGCCGATAAAAATCAGGTTGGTGGAACAGGCCAGTACGGCACCGACAAACATCAGTTTCATGATGTTCATCTTCTGGGCCAAGAGCCCGCCAAGGAAACCACCGACTAAAGAGAAAATGACCCCATAGACTTTAACGGCCTCGGCAATCTGTTCTTTACTGAAATTCAGATCCTGATAGAACACATTGGAAATGACCCCGGCAATAATATCGGAGACCCGATAAAAACCGATCAGCAATAACAACACCAATGCCAGTTTCAAGCCATAACGTTTAAAGAAATCTGCAACCGGATTAACCCAGGTTTCATAGGCCATCTGCTTGTTAACCGCACCCATTTTTACCAAGCTTGCCCCGATGGAAAATGCGACGGCACCTGAGCCAATAAAGCGCAAGGCCTCAAAACAGAACAAGGCAAAGGTATCTTGAATAGCAAATTTTTCAGTGATGCTGGCCACCAGATTGCCCGAATAGATATAACTCAAAACAAAACTGATCACCGCCACAAAAAACACCGCGACTAAACGAAAATAATCACTGCGCACATAGTGTTTTCGTACACGGTCAACCTGCGGCTCCCGAATGGACAGTGTGGTAATAATACCGACCAGCATGACGGCAGCCATCGCCAGATAGGTCCATTTCCAGGCATCGTAGATATAATTGCCTTTGGCTGTTCCCAAATAGGCTGCCAGAAACAAGGCACCAGCACCGGCCACGATCATCCCGATCCGGTAACCGGCATTATAGGTAGAAGCCAATACGGTCTGCATCTGGGTTTCCGCCAGCTCAATCCGGTAAGCATCAATCACAATATCCTGCGTTGCTGCGGAGAAACCAAGCAGGACTGCACCGAGCGCCATTTGCTGTAAATGTGTTGCACCCAACGCCGGATCAGAAAAGGCCATAATGGAAATGGCACAGACAATCAGAATCTGCGCAATCAGCAACCAGGCACGACGACGTCCCAGAGCCTTGGTCAGAAATGGGACTGGCAGTTCATCAATGAGCGGTGCCCAGACGAATTTAAATGAATAGCCCAATGCGGCCCAGCTAAAGAAAGTTACTGCACTTTTGCTGATTCCGGCCTCACCTAACCATAAAGACAGACTGGAAAAAATCAGAAGAATCGGCACACCAGCCGAAAATCCCAAGAACAGCATGATCAATGCACGTCGATCTAAAAATGCTGTAAATGCGGATTTCCAACCCGTCGTTTGTGTTGTCATTGCTTTATTATTTTCCGCAGAAAAACCAATTGCTGCTATTCAATCCTGTAATAGCGTATCTTTCAACAAGATTTATATATTTATCACATTTCCGGTTTTTTATTTTCTGGCAAAAGCGACATGTTGGCTTGAATTTTTCAAGTAAATCTGTATACCTTAACTCTCATCAACGTAATATTTCGTTTTGGATTTTCAACAGTGACCCAGAGACTCGATCAAATTAATTCTTCTATTGCCAGCAACACCAGCACAACTCCACAAAAAATCCGCTCAGATTTACTTATCTCTGCATTTGAACAAAGCGAAATTAAAAATACTCTGGACCATACCCGGTTAACATCCACCCAGCTGACGCATATTCCAAACCTAGAAAAAATTCCTGCGTCAACCAAACGGATCAAGCCCTTGAATAACTTTTTGGGCCAAGATCGCGCACGCGCCTCAGTAGAGGCCGGGATTGCCTTGCCTTATTCCGGTTATAACATTTTTGCTGTTGGTACCGCAGGTCTCGGTAAACGCACCATGGTGAAGCGTTTGCTGCAACAGCACGCCAAAACCATGGAAACCCCGAATGACTGGGTATACGTCAATAACTTTCAGAACCAGCGTCAGCCGATTGCGCTGGAACTGCCCTCAGGTCAAGGGCCGAAATTTCAGGCCATGTTGAATCAAAGCTGGCAAACGATCCTCAAGCAGCTTGAGCGCCGTTTTACTGCAGAGACCTATCACAACCGCATTGAAATGATTCGCCAGGAAACGGGTGATGAGCAACAGCATGCACTGATCGAACTGACCAAAGAAGGTGCAGAACTGGATCTGAAGCTAATCTCGCGACATGATGAGCACTGTTTTGTTCCTGTGCATCTGATTGATGACGAATTGCAGGAAATGTCTCAAGAAGATCTGAATGCCTTAAGCAATAAAGATCGTGCCGAACTGGCGTCCAATATGCGCTATATGGACAAGAAACTGGAACGTCTGGGTTTGCATCTGGGTGATCTGGAAGATGATGCACGCGATCGCGTACAGATCCTGAACCGTGATATCGCCAAACAGGTAGTCTTACCGCGAGTTGAACAGATTCTGGCGAAATTCAAACATGTGAAAGGTCTGGAACATTACCTGAAATACTATGCCGAAGACATCATCAACAATGTCGAAATTGTGCTGGAACAGGAAGAAGATGATTTCACTCCGGCACTGTTCAGTCGCGTTCCTGCACGTTATCAGGCCAATGTGATTATCACACACAAGCCGAACAGTGGTGCACCAGTGATCTTTGAAGATTTTCCAACACATTACAACCTTTTGGGTCATGTAGAACAACTGACCCAAAATGGTACGATTACCACAGACTTCACCCTGATTCGTCCAGGTACCTTGCATAAGGCCAATGGCGGCTTCCTGATGCTGGAAGCGGAACAATTGCTGGAACAGCCCTATGCATGGCAAGGCTTGAAGCGCGCGCTTAAATCGGGGCATTTAAAACTGTCCTCGCTTGAGCATATGATCACGCTAACCGGCAGCATTTCGATTGAACCTGCCTCAATTCCCCTGAATATCAAGGTCATCTTGCTGGCTGAGCCTGAAATCTATTATGAAATTTTAGAGCTTGAACCAGAGCTAGGCAGCATCTTTAAAATCCGTGCCGATTTTACCGATACATTACAACGTAATGACGATAACGAGCAGGCTTATATGCAGCTGATTGCCGACTATGTGCAATCGGATAAATTACTACCTTTTGACCGTTCTGCTTTAGCCGCCTTGCTCACAGATTCTAGCCGTCAAGCCGAAGATCAAAGCTCATTGTCATTACATGCCCTGACGCTGGGTGATCTGATCCGTGAAGCACATCATCATGCCTTCCAGGCCGGTGACAAGATGGTGTCAGAAAAACATATCAATACCGCACTGGATCATCGCAAATATCGTCTCGGCTATTTACGTGAACTGTATTGGCAAGATCTGACTCGTGGTACCCAATTGATCGAAACCCGCGGCCATCGTCTGGGACAGATTAATGCCCTGTCGGTGATTCATTATGCTGATGTCGAATTTGGTCTGCCTTCACGTCTGACTGCTTCGGTGTATCAAGGTGGCGGTGATATTCTGGATATCGAACGCAGTGTGGAACTTGGTGGCTCTTTACATGCCAAGGGCGTGTTGCTGATGTCGTCTTTCCTGAAAGCACATTTTGGTCGTGAACAGACCTTGCATTTCTCTGCTGCACTGGCCTTTGAACAAAGTTATGGTCAGGTCGATGGTGACAGCGCCACAGTCGCGGAGCTTTCTGCCTTACTGTCGGCCATCAGCCAGTTACCAATTGATCAGTCTTGGGCCATTACCGGTTCCATGAACCAGCTGGGACAAGTACAACCGGTAGGCGGTGTGAATGCCAAAATTGAAGGTTTCTTTGATGCTTGCAAGTTACAAGGTCTGACCGGAAAACAAGGTGTGATCATCCCGCGTCAAAATATGCAACATCTGATGCTACGTAAAGATGTCACGATTGCTGTGGAAGAAGGTCAGTTCCATATTCACGCGATTGATACCATTGATCAGGCGCTGGAAATCCTGATGGCGCGTCCTGTCGGTACCTTGGATAAAAAAGGTCGCTATAGCAAAAATTCAATCTATGCCGCAGTGATGGCACAGCTGGATTATTGGCAAGCGATTGAAGATGGTGCCGAACTGGTCGAAGTGCCGAAGAAAAAGAAAAAAAAGAAGAAAAAAGACAAGAAGCAAATCGTCGAGCCACAAACTGAAGTTGAAGCTGATGCTTCGACAGTTGAAAAGCCGGATGCAGCGACAGAGAATTAACTCTGACCTTGCTCCAGATAAAATAGAGATAAAAAAAAGCGCTTCTCAATGAAGCGCTTTTTTAGCTCTGAACTTAATTTAATACAAAATTAAGCATCAGCTACCGGGCTGTACTGTTCAACTAAAGGCTTTAATTCACCTTTTTGGAACATGTCGAGCATGATATCACTACCACCGATCAACTCACCATTGATCCAAAGCTGTGGAAATGTCGGCCAGTTGGCGATTTGTGGTAACATCGCGCGAATATCCTGGTTTTCCAGAATGTTTACATAAGCAAACGGACGACCAATTTGACTGAGTGCTTCTACTGCACGTGCAGAAAAACCACATTGTGGAAATTGCGGTGTGCCTTTCATGTAAAGAAGTACTGCGTGTTTTGCAATTTGGTCACGAATTAACGCTTCGGTATCGCGTGCTTGTTCAGTCATTGATAAATCCTCAACTCATCTGTCTCGCATTATACCCAAATCCAGGCAAAACAGTATGTCTAAAGCAATAATTCCAATTTTATTTACAATTACCCTTTAAATCTGAGCGGGTTTTTGCTTATATAAGTTTTTCTTTCCACCTAACAGTTAAGAGTTAGTCATGAATAATATTACCCTCGCACCGGTACAAACTGATCAACCGTCTCATTTGATGCCTGTTTTTGGCCGTCAACCGATCAGCTTTGTCCGAGGACGAGGTGCATATCTTTATACCGAAGATGGTACAGAGTATTTAGATGCATTAACCGGCATTGCCGTATGTGGTTTGGGCCATGCGCATCCAGTCATTGCCGAAGCGATTGCTGAACAGGCAGCGACCCTGATTCATACCAGTAACCTGTTTGAAGTGCCTTGGCAAACTGCTGCCGCACAAAAACTGGCTGAGGTTGCAGGCATGGAAGAAGTATTCTTCTCAAACAGCGGTGCAGAATCCAATGAAGGTGCAATCAAAATTGCACGTAAATTCGGTCATATGCAAGGCATTGCTTCACCAAAAATTATTGTTGCTAACCAGTCTTTCCACGGCCGCACCATGGCTACCTTGTCTGCTACAGGCAATAAAAAAGTTCAAGAAGGCTTTGGCCCGCTGGTTGAAGGTTTTGTCCGTGTACCTTTTGGTGATATCGAAGCAATTGAAGAAGCGGCAATCAATCATCCAGATATCGTAGCGATTTTGATTGAGCCTATTCAGGGTGAAGGCGGCGTCAATACCGCGCCTCAAGGTTTCAGCTATTTAGAAGAAATTCGTCAAATCTGCAACCAGCACAACTGGTTGATGATGCTAGACGAAGTGCAAACCGGTAATGGCCGTACCGGTAAATACTTTGCTTATCAGCACACCAATATTGTTCCGGATGTCCTGACCACCGCCAAAGGCTTAGGAAATGGCTTCCCGATTGGCGCGGTGATGACCCAAGGTCGTGGCGTCGGTGTATTAACTGCTGGAAATCACGGTTCTACCTATAGCGGTACGGCACTGGGTTCGCGTGTGGTCTATACCATTCTCGATATTATGCAAAAAGAAAATATCGTCGCGAATGCTGCTGAAAAAGGTGCTTACATCGTTGACCAACTGCGTAACAAGCTGGCGGATCAAAATGTCATCGTACGTGGTTTTGGTCTGATGATCGGGATTGAATTACCAAAAGAATGCGGTGATCTGGTTGCGATTGCACGCGATGAATACAAGATGATTATCAATGTCACTGCAGGCAATGTCGTTCGGTTGTTGCCTACCCTGAATATTACCCAGGAGCAGGCAGACCAGTTGATCGAACGTCTGGTAAAAATGATCAAAGCTTATTTGGCATAAAGTCCTAGCCTAAAAATTAAAAAAGCCGCTCTAAAGCGGCTTTTTTATGATTCTGCATTCTATGATGCGTTTTGTAACATACGTCCGCCAGAGATCTGGCTAAAATATTGTTTCAAGGTATCAAGACAACGGAGAATTTTTGTAGGTTGTTGTTCACGTTTCGGAATAACGGCATACAGTGTAATCGGTGGCAGTCTCCATTCAGGCAGAACTTCAACTAAAGTACCGTTAAGCAAATCCTTTTTAGCATCAAGATATAAAACCTTGGCAATTCCATTACCCTGCAAGCACATCGATTTCGCAACCAAACCGTTATTGGTACTGAAACGGGATTTCAGTTCAAATTCGGCTTTTTCTGCAGTATTTACATGTTGAAAATGGTAATACTGATGGTTTTTAAGCTGTGTCAAAGGTAAGACCTCATGATTTTTAAGGTCATCAGGTCTCGAAATAATAGTGCTTTGATTAATATAACTCGGTGTCGCCACCAGAATTTGCTCAATCTGTATCAATGGCACAACCTGAAGATTATGCTCATCATTTTTCTGTTCAAATCTTAGGGCGATATCAACCCGCCCATCCAACAAATCAACCTCATGATTGTTTGTTTCTAAATGTACTGCCAAGCCACGATGTGCAGCCATCCAATGAGAAAGTGCAGGAATCACATGATTCGCGCATAATTCTGGCAAAGAAACGATACGCAGCTCACCCACAAGATCATCACGTAACTCATTGATCCGGACTTTACCGCGTTCAGCAGCAGATAACATTTCTTGACAGCTATGGAAAAAAGCTTGTCCCGCTTCGGTCAGACTTAATTTTCTCGTAGAACGGTTTAGAAGTACGACTTCCATATCGTGTTCTAATGAGCGAATTTGTTGACTGACGGCGCTGGTCGTAATCCCTAATTCACGGGCAGCACCGCTGAACGAGTTTTTTTCCACAACGCAAGCAAAGACACCCATTGCTCGAAGTTGATCTAACATAAATTTCCCTCTAAACTTATGAGGTGCTCCATCATTTGATAAAAGCAACTTATTGTATTATACGGCGAAATTTACACTTTGCATTATTTATTTAATTGTTTGGTAAAACTGCAGTAGGATTAATAGGTTTGCCGTCTAAACGCACCTGAAACTCAAGCATGGTGCGGGTTGTACCAGTCGACCCCATTTCTGCAATTTTTTGACCAGCCGTTACATTTTGGCCACTTTTCACGTTCAATTTACTGTTATGTGCATAAGCCGTGATATAGCCATTGATATGCTTTACCAACACCAGATTGCCATATTCTTTCAGACCATCAGCGGCATACACCACCTGCCCGTCTGCTGCTGCAAATACCGGATCGCCGACATTGCCACTATAGCGGGTGCCCTTGATATTAGAAGCTAAATTGTATTGCTGAAGAATCGCACCATTCGATGGTTTTACCCAACGTAAACCTGCAGCCGTAGATACTGGCGTAACCGGTGCAGATGTATTGACGCGTGGTGTGGTTTGTACTGTGGTTGCTGGCGTAACCGGTGCCGGTGTAGGCACTGCAATTGTTTGACGCTGGATTGGCGCTGCCTGAGTCATAGCCTGAGTACTGGTGCTACGGCGCGCAGTATTGCTTTTCAGGCGGATTGATTGTCCGACATAAATCCGGTAAGGCGCACTGATATCATTCATCTCGGCAACACTGATATAGTTCAGTCCATAACGTGCTGCAATCCCACTCAATGTATCTCCTGAACGCACCGTATAGAAATCAGGAGCTGTTGCATAACGCGTTGCATTATTCACCTGGGGTTTGGTGGCACAACCGGTAATTACTCCTGTAGAAATAACAACGGTCGATAAAACGAGGGTTTTAATCAGGGTTGCAGGCGAAGCTACGACACATTTCGGTAACACCAAGAACATTATCTTCCTCTCTAATGCTATACGGTTGCAAAATTCCGTTAAGATTAGCAAAGTTTTACGGCAATATACTTGCAATCGCGAGTTTTTCACAAAGTTATAACACTAAGGACGCATTTTCTGCCAATTGTGTTTGTAAATTCCGCAGACTCTCATAATTGGTAGCATCCATCTGGATCGGGGTAATACTGACATAGCCATTGGCGACCGCAGAGAAGTCCGAATCAATTTCGTTAAATCCTGGCTTAGGGTCTGCGACTGCTTCTCCTGAGAGTCCAATCCAGAATACCTGACGACCACGCGGATCTATATGACTCGTCACCGGTTTAGACTGACGGCGGCGACTTTGATACGTCACTTTTTCACCCTGTAACTCAGTTACATCTGGAATATTGATATTAAAAATATGTCGCTCAGGCAGAACAGGCAAACCACGAGCAATAAAATCATGCACCCATTCGGCGGCCAACTGATAAGCCTGAGGCTGCTGATAACCACGTACATTCGGCCCACTCAGTGATACGGCAATCGCAGGATGTTTAGTTAAACGACCTTCAAAGGCCGCCCCGACTGTACCGGAATACAAGATATCATCTCCCAGATTTGCGCCGCTATTTATCCCGCTAACCACCAGGTCAAATTCAAAATCAAATAGCCCGTTCATAGCCAAGTAAACGCAATCTGCCGGCGTCCCATTAACCGCCCAGACATCAGGAGAAATCTGGATTGGGCGTAAAGGGCGGTCCAAAGTTAAGGCACTAGAAAAGCCACTGCGTTCACTTTCCGGTGCCACAATCACCACTCGCCCCAAAGGCTTTAGCGCTTGCGCCAAAGCCTGAATACCGGGTGCAAACACCCCATCATCATTTGAAACTAAAATATTCACTAAAAAATCTCGTTACGCTAAAAAATGACTGACTAGGACATTTCATTGTATTAGTGCAGGAATTATATATATTTATTGCTCGACATCCATCTTTATAATATGTGGCTCAAGATGATTAAAAAATTCTCTTTATTTAGCGCTCTCACTTTAAGCTTGGCAGCATTTATTTCCCCTTCAGTCATGGCAAACGATCTGACTGTTGAAGAAAACAATACCATTGTAAAAGAAGATATTGCATCAGCACAGGTTATGGCTGAAGTTTGCCCGGCAATCATTGGTCAAAATCCAAAATTTAACAGCACCGTTGAACAATTGATCCAGTCTTATCTTGCAGACTACTCAGATAAAGGCATGAGCCATCAAAAGCTACAGGCAGACAGTGAATATAAATCTTTACTTGAAGAAGCACGTCAGGGTGCAAAGCAAACCAGCTCAGACGAGCAGAAAACTGTCTGTGAAGAAATGCTGAACTACCAAGGCTAAGCCAGCTAAATTTTCAAATAAGACGGTGTAAACATCGTCTTATTTTCTCTTACAGATTTATTCATAATTCTACAGCTTCGCTACATTTTCCCACTTTTCAATTTCAAAAATAAGTTTAAGCTAGGCAAATTATTGTTCTAAATCCATTTTTTGAGTTTTCAATGAAAAATCCAATATTCCAAGCTTTAACATTCTGCGCAATTTCTGCCGCGACTCTTTTGGGAACTTCTGCATTCGCAGCCGATGAAAACATTAACGTTACCCCAACTCAGCAAGTGACCAAACAGGAACTGGCAGCCATTTATGTGCTCTCTGAAATCTGCCCAAGCATGGTCAAGGACAAGGCACAATTTAATCAGGGTTATGGCAAGCTGGTGACTGAATATATGCCGGGCCAAAACAAGCCGGTTGAACGCTTAAATCAGATGGCAAAACAGAAAGATTTCCGCAATATTCTGGCCGAAGCGCAAGCGGATGCCAAAAAAGCAGGTAAGCAAAAAAATCAGGTGATTTGTAATGAATTAACCACCTATAACAATTAAGCTGCTTTTCTGCCGATAACTTACAATACTTTTGAAATAAGACCGGGTTTCCCATAGAAGTCAGCCTAGCTTTGTCCTAAAATGCTAGGCTCTTCGTGCTTACATCAAGATATAGGAACCCACTAGAAATGACCCAAAAAACTGCCCTTGCTGCATTATTATTAGTTCCTAGTTTTAGCTTTGCAGCAACTGTCCTATCTGCACCACCAGAATTGAATAATAAATCCTACGTGCTAATGGACTACGAGACAGGGCAACTTCTCGCTTCAAAAAATGAAAATGAAAAATTAGCCCCTGCTTCAATGACCAAGATGATGACCAGCTACATCATCGAACAAAAACTATTGAGCGGTGAACTCACTGAAGATGAACAAGTGCGCATGAACGAGTCAGCATGGTGTCGCGGCAGTAGCGCGGAATCATGTATGTATGTACCTTTAAATGGTACGGCAACTGCACTTGAAATGCTTCGCGGGATTATTATTCAATCAGGGAATGATGCATCGAAAGCCATGGCTGAACATATTGCAGGGAACGAGGGTACCTTTGCACATATGATGAACCAGGAAGCTAAACGTATTGGCATGACCAATACCAGCTTTATCAATTCAACCGGTATGCCGGCTGAAGGTCATTATTCAACTGCCAAAGATATGGCAACGCTGGCACAACACATCATTAAAGACAGTTCTAAATATTATCCGATTTATGCGGAAAAAGAATTTACCTTTAATGGCATCAAGCAAGGTAACCGTAATGCCCTGCTATATACTGATCCGAGTGTAGATGGTTTAAAAACTGGCCACACTGATGAAGCTGGTTATTGTTTGACTACCTCATCAAAACGCGGTCCTACGCGTTTGATTTCAGTGATTTTTGGTGCACCAACCATGCAGGAACGTGCGACACAAACACGTGAATTGTTGGCTTGGGGTTATGCAAACTTCGAAACCAAAAATGTTCAACCGGCTAAACAGGTACTTGCTAAAGCCAAAGTCTGGTTTGGTAAGGAAGATGAAGTTCAGATCGGTCTTGCTGAAAACTTTAACGTGACTATGCCGAAAGGTCAGGCCAACGCGATTAAAACCCAGCTGGTGGTTCAGCCTAAACTGACTGCACCTTTACAGCCTGGTCAGGTCGTAGGTAAATACGTAGCGACTCTGGATGGTAAAGTAATTTCAGAAAAACCGTTGGTGGCTTTAAACGCGGTTGAAGAAGCTGGTTTCTTCGCACGTATGCTCGACCACATTAAACAATTCTTCTCAAACTTGTTCTAAGTTTAAATAGACTGTTTTAGTCTAGCACTAAGACCAAAGCACTCATTCAGATGGGTGCTTTTTATTTTATACTATGCACATGATCCTTAAACTTTTAATGAGCAGATCACCATGAGCCAAAACATTCGTTCTTATTTAGACACGACTCCACAAATTGATGAATCGTGTTATATCGATCCGATGGGAATCGTGGTCGGCGATGTGGTCTTGGCTGAAAATGTCTCTGTCTGGCCTTTTGCCGTGATTCGTGGTGATGTTAATTCAATCCGGATTGGTAAAAATTCGAATGTTCAGGATCATGCCATGTTGCATGTCAGTCATAAAAAAGCCGATAAACCGAATGGTTCGCCTTTGATCATTGGTGAAGATGTCACGATTGGCCATCATGTGACATTGCATGGTTGTACGATTGGTAATCGTGTATTAATCGGGATTAACAGTATTATTCTGGATGATGTCATCATTCCGGATGATGTGATGATTGGTGCAGGTACGCTAGTTCCACCAGGTAAAGTCTTAGAGAGTGGTTGGCTCTATGTGGGCAGCCCTGCCAAAAAAGCACGTCCGCTCACTGAAAAAGAAATGGCATTCTTGTCTTATTCTGCGCAGAATTATGTGAAGGTGTCAGGGAATTACAAATAAACTTGATGTTTTTTTCCTTTTTAACTCATAGTTTGCCAGCCTAATAAAAAACCCAGACATACCGATCTAGGTTTTTTTATGATTTATCACGTTTCACGCTTATTACTCAATCAATGTTCCACAAGATTTCTGAGTCAAACTCAATAACCAACTTCCCCAAAGAAATCCCCTCCCATCATAGCCACACACCCTAAAATTTTATACAATAGTGCATCCTTTTCCATGGTGCTGCTTTATGACCGCTTGGACTGCTCATGTCACTGTCGCAACTGTCGTTGAAAAAAACGGAAAATTCCTGTTTGTAGAAGAACATACAGAAGGCGTGACACACACGGTATTTAATCAGCCAGCAGGTCATGTTGAATGCGGTGAAACCATTATTGAAGCTGCAATTCGTGAAACCATGGAAGAAACAGGTCATAGGGTGGAAGTAAAACACTTATTAGGTATATATACCTATACTCCACCGATGTTCCCGGATCGTACTTATTTTCGTTTCTGCTTTTTAGCCAAATCCATTGACTACGACCCAAATGCCGCTTTAGATGCTGACATTATCGGTGCAGTCTGGATGACGCTAGATGAATTGCTTGAATCTGCTCGTGCGCGTAGCCCACTGGTGATTAAAGCCGTACAAGATGCGCTTTCAGGTCAAAAGTACCCTTTATCGCTCATTTACGAGCACCAAAATTCTCCCTTAATTTCAAATTTGGATGCCTAATCCTATGCAACAACGTGTCATCGTCGGTATGTCAGGTGGGGTAGATTCATCTGTTTCTGCTGCCCTTTTACTTCAACAAGGTTATCAGGTTGAAGGTCTTTTCATGAAAAACTGGGAAGAAGATGACGGCACAGAATATTGCACGGCGATGGATGACCTTGCCGATGCTCAGGCCGTTTGCGACAAAATCGGGATTAAACTGCATACCGCAAATTTTGCCATGGAATATTGGGATCGCGTATTCGAACATTTCCTGGCGGAATATGCAGCTGGCCGTACGCCAAACCCAGACATTTTATGTAATAAAGAAATTAAATTTCGTGCCTTTCTCGATCACGCAGTAAATCTGGGTGCAGATTTTATTGCGACGGGTCATTATTGCCGTCGTGGTGAAACCATGACCAACTCACGTGGTGAAGAATATGCACCTTTATTGCGTGGTGTGGACAACAACAAAGACCAGACTTACTTTCTGCATGCTGTTCATGGTCGTGAAATTAATAAGACCCTGTTCCCTGTCGGTGAAATTGAAAAGCCACAAGTCCGTAAAATTGCAGAAGAATTAGATCTGGTTACTGCCAAGAAAAAAGACTCGACTGGCATCTGTTTTATTGGTGAACGTCGTTTTAATGACTTCTTGAAGCAATATTTACCCGCTCAACCCGGAAAAATCGTACTGGAAGACGGTAAAGAGGTTGGTGATCATCACGGCTTAATGTACTATACGCTCGGTCAACGCGGTGGTATTGGTATTGGCGGTATGAAAGGCGTTGCTGAAGGTGCCTGGTTCGTATTGCATAAAGATATCGAAGGCAATCGTCTGGTGGTCGGTCAAGGTCATGAACACCCACTGATGCAAAGCACCATGCTTTGGAGTGAGGCAATTGACTGGGTGGCAGGTGAGCAGAATATTCCTGAAACAGGTTTCCGCTGTACGGCCAAAACCCGTTACCGTCAGACTGATCAAGCATGTACTGTGTATCAAGATTTAGAATCACCGAATGGTGTTCGTGTTGAGTTTGATGAACCTCAACGTGCAGTGACCCCAGGTCAAAGCGTGGTGTTCTATTCAGGTGAAGTTTGTTTAGGAGGTGGTGTGATTCATCATACCAATGCACCTAAACCTGATTTTATAAAAGGATGAATTCGGCATGACGGAGTTACCATTTCAACCAGCCACAACGTTGAATACTCGTCAAAATCGTGCTTTGGCATTAGCGGGTGTGTTTCAGGCCACCCAGCTAACCCATATGACTGCATTGACGGGGCAGCAAAGTATTGGTGAAAGTGGTAACTTTTATTTTGAACAGTTGATTAGAGCCAGTCTTAATATCCGTCCCGGCAGCAATCAGAATGCCCAGACACTCGACTTTTTTAATCAGCTGGCCGATATTTCCTTAGGTTTAAAAACATTAGAAAGCAGCATTATTCAACCCTTCAATACTTCACCCAAATCCAGAATTCCAAAACTTTCCAGCACTAAACTTCCCATGAGCTATGCGATGGCACTTCTTCAGTTAGAAAAGAAGGTCTATAGCAACCCCAAATTTGTTGAAATTATTGAACAGTCTCAACAGAAAATTCTCAGACAGCTCTCCTTCTTCGATAATAATTACCTGCACCCCAGCATCATTGCCAACCTTGCTCAAACCTATGTCGATACGGCCGGACAGATTAATCCGCGTATTATGGTACGTGGCAATGCCGAAGCCTTTAAAGATGCCGGACACACCAACCGCATTCGTGCGTCCTTATTTACCGGTTTGCAAATGGCGCACCTGTGGCGTCAGCTCGGTGGCAGCTCTTGGGGTATGGTATTTGGCAAACGCAAGTTGCTACAAGATATTCAGAATCTAGCGCGTTTACAGTTTCAGGTGGTTTAACTGATGCTGCACGTGTTTTGTTTTACGTTTAATTCCAAAATCTAAGGAATCGATATGAACGCTTTAACTGCACTTTCTCCATTAGATGGACGTTACGCGAGCAAATGTGATGCTCTACGTCCCTTTCTTTCTGAGTTTGGTTTAATCCATGCTCGTGTGACTGTTGAAGTGCGTTGGTTACAAGCGCTTGCAAACCACCCGGAAATTACTGAAGTACCGGCGTTTTCAGGCGAAACTAATGCAGCGCTTGATGCGATTGTGAGCGATTTTTCTGAAGATGATGCCAATCGCATCAAAGAGATCGAACGCACCACTAACCACGACGTTAAAGCGGTTGAGTATTTCCTGAAAGAAAAAATCGCTGGTATCAAAGAACTTAAAAATGCCGGTGAATTCATTCACTTTGCATGTACGTCTGAAGATATTAACAACCTGTCACATGCCTTGATGCTGAAAAGCGGTCGTGATGTACTGGTTGCATCTATGCAGCAAATCATCGATTCAATCGTTGCGCTTTCTGAAAAGCATGCAGACCAGCCAATGTTGTCTCGTACTCATGGTCAAACTGCAAGCCCGACAACTTTGGGTAAAGAAATGGCGAACGTGGCTTACCGCCTTGCACGCCAAATCAAACAGTTCAAAAATGTTGAGCTACTGGGCAAAATCAATGGTGCAGTAGGTAACTACAATGCCCACTACTCTGCTTACCCAGACATCAACTGGCCTGCGCATTCACAAGCATTTGTAGAGTCTTTGGGTCTAGACTTCAACCCGTACACCACTCAAATCGAGCCACATGACTATATGGCTGAACTGTTTGATGCGCTACGTCGTTTCAACACTATTCTGATCGATTTTAACCGTGACATTTGGGGCTATATCTCTCTTGGTTTCTTCAAGCAAAAACTAAAAGAAGGCGAAGTTGGTTCTTCAACCATGCCACACAAAGTTAACCCAATTGACTTTGAAAACTCTGAAGGTAACTTGGGTATTGCCAATGCTGTACTTGCACACCTTGGCGAAAAACTGCCAATTTCTCGCTGGCAGCGTGACCTGACTGACTCGACTGTGCTTCGCAACATGGGTGTTGGTTTTGCGCAAAGCTTAATTGCTTTTGAAGCTTGCTCTAAAGGTATTGGTAAACTGGAATTGAACGCTGCGCGTATTAATGAAGATTTGGATAATGCCCAAGAAGTATTGGCTGAGCCTATTCAAACTGTAATGCGTCGTTACAACGTTGAAAAACCGTACGAAAAACTGAAAGCCCTGACTCGTGGTCAAGCCATGACTCGCGAGATGATGGTTGATTTCGTAAATGGTAACGAGTTGGAAGCTGTTCCTACTGCTGACCGTGCGCGTTTAGCGGAAATGACGCCTGCATCATATACAGGTAATGCTGCTGATCAAGCTAAACAAGTAGCTGAGCTGATTGCTAAAATCTAATTTGCAATAAGACGAAAAGGCGAAGCTCAGGCTTCGCCTTTTTATTTATAATGTGTTTTATTCTAAAAAAGATATTTTATAGGACTTACGCACTATTATTTATAGATTTTCTGTGGCAGCAGATGATTCTTATCGAGAATAAATTCATCAATAAAGTTCTTGATAATTGGTCTAAATAATTTCTTCTGCCAACGATATACATTTTCAAAGATCCGCTCAAACTGGTTCTTTTGTATCTCAACATAGGCCATCAAGGCTGAGAAAATATGATTCAAAATCAGCTTAGATCGTCTTACTTGAAACTTTTCAATATGACAAACCTGTTTAATTACTCGATGATATTGTTCTATTTTCCAATGACTTGAATGTAATTCATAAAAACCATCAAAGGACAATAAATCATCTTCATCTTGATGCACAATATAAAATCTCTGCTGTTCTTTTAACTGAGTCTTAAATAATTGTACAAAGCCAACATCTTTGAGCCAGACCACTTGACCCTGATGAAAATTCGGCAATAAACGGAGTTGAAACCATTGTCCTTTTTCAGGGGAAACCTTACGGTTACTGTCGACACCAAACATAAATCGAATACCATGTTTTCTTATGGTTTTTAGATTTTCAGTCGATGAATACCAACTATCACCTGTAATGAATTGAATCTTTGCACCCCAATCGAGTACTTCACTTAACATCTCCATAAAGTAATCATTCTTGGTTTTACTTTCTGACTTATCATAAATTCGAAAATTAATTGGAATATTTTTGCCATGTTGATCTGTCGCATACAAGGTAATCAGATTAATACCCTTGACGGATCGGTGGTGTTTACCTGACCAAAAATAGCTAACTAAGTCCATATGTTGACTATATGGCTTATCTAAAACAGTATCATCAATACTGACTATAAGTTTATTATTATCAATGTGTTGAATTGCTTCTTGATATAGATCGTGAGCTGTGTAGTCTTCACGCTCCAAAAAGCGATTTACACTGTCATGCGAGATATTATAAGTCTCGGCAAGTTGTGTGCAGCTAATAGAGTTTGGTTCTGTCATGAGAAAGCCCATATAAATGGGTAATGTACAAGTTGCTGTAGAAGCATGTTTAGTTCGTCTGATCACAGATACGTTATAAAGTAG
The DNA here is from genome assembly GCF_002321025.1 of Acinetobacter lwoffii. Taxonomy (GTDB): domain Bacteria; phylum Pseudomonadota; class Gammaproteobacteria; order Pseudomonadales; family Moraxellaceae; genus Acinetobacter; species Acinetobacter lwoffii_Y. Next base: position 12,936 of record NZ_DCLL01000040.1, on the reverse strand, counting down.
TTTGAGACTTTTTTAAATCCGTCAATGCGTAAGTCCTATTTTATAATAACGACATGATTGATCATCGACTTTCCGCCAAACATTACACAAGCCTGAGCATTTTAATTCTGGCGATTTTGCTTGCCAGTATTCGTCCTTTAGAACTGGAAGCTTATCTTTTGCATCAGGCAGGCACAGTTTTCATGACCATCATGCTGCTCATCTGCCTGTATAAAATCGGCCTGAATTTTTTAAGTTTTAATTTATATATTCTTTTTCTGATTGTTCATGTGATTGCTGCACACTATCTATATTCTTATGTGCCTTATAACCAGTGGATTGAACAGATTTTTGGCTTTAATCTGAATGAAGCGATGCACTGGTCACGTAATATGTTCGACCGATTTGTCCATCTGGCCTACGGATTATTACTTTATCCAATTTTCCATCGCCTGTTTCAGGTCTGGTTGCCACAGCAAAAACCTGTGGTCATTTTCCTGCTGGTGATTCAGTTCGTGGTGGCCAGCAGTATGATCTATGAGTGGCTGGAATGGCTGATTGCCATTGGTTTATCTCCCGAGGAAGCTGAAAACTATAATGGACAACAAGGTGACATGTGGGATGCACACAAAGACGTCTTGCTTGCTACGATTGGTGCAGCGGTAACAGGCGGTCTGCAGTTGATACCGAAAAATCAAAAAATCCCACTGAAGTGAGCTTTAAAATTCATTCAAGATCAATTGAATTAAAGTTTTGGATCACGCATTTAATTACATTCATATTTTTCAATTATGAATGTGGGCAATATCGCATCCAATCATCTTTCATTTTTTGCAGTTCATTATCCGTCAACATCTCACTGTAATAAATGAAATAGATTGCATCAGGATATTGAATCTCATGACGGAACATCATGCCACGCAGTGACACAGATAACTCCTCAGGAAAATCATCCTCTAAATAAAGTTCTTCAAATTCATAATTAAAATAACAATTTTGCGTCGCAAGAAATGCTTCAGCTATAGCCATGTTTCTGCTCTAACAATAAAATATGCTTTATTTTATCTGATTAGTTTCAATGATGGTTTACATTTCATTCGGTTCAATCCATTGAACAAACTTAGATTCTGACAAATGTGGATATTTGAACTTATCTAGATATTCAAAGCAGGCCTTTTGACCTTGAGGAATTTTATCCAGATGCTTATCGAAGAATAAATGCCGACTATATTGAGCGCCATCAAAGCGAATACTCACACGTTCAAATTCATTACCACCTCGAACTTTATGCATCTGATAAAACTGCACAACACCACATTCCTTCGATGGAATAACAGGTGGATCATTGGGCTTTAGAAAGCTATACAGCAGAAAGATACAAACGCCGGGTAGAAAACTCAGCCAAAACAAAACCTTCTTAGAATTATCCTGAGTTAATTTTGCTTCAGAATAAAGCATACATAACATCGGAATAAACACGATGCTAAAGAATCCCAGCAACAAAATAAACGTGAGCATATGCGCCTAGACTCAACCAAAGTACTTCACTTATACCATAATGATTTGATTTCAAAAATAAAAAAGCCCACCAAAGTGAGCTTTCCATATCATTTTCAGAGCAATAAATTAAAGTTTAGGATCACGCATTTGAACTAAGCTTGAATTGGCTTTGCTTAAACTTTCCATGACTTTATTCATGACAGTGGGTACCAGTGAATCAGCAATTTGTGCTGCTTGCAGGCCCAGCTTTTCACCCAAAGTTGGTTTCTTGCGGGTCTGAATTGAATAGACATCATGTTGGGTGAGCAGGCTGAGCAAGTATTCATCTGAGGTTTGCAGTTTGTCTACCAGATTCAGATCCAACGCATCCCGACCATACCAGTGCTCACCAGTTGCCACTTTTTCAATATTCAGCTGTGGACGATACTTCTCAACAAAATGTTTGAATAAAGCATGAGTCTGCTGCAATTCTTCCTCAAACTTGGCTTTGCCCTCTTCGGTATTTTCACCAAACATAGTCACGGTACGTTTGTACTGTCCAGCGGTATAGAGTTCAAAGTCGATTTTATTGTCTTTCAGCAGACGGTTAAAATTGGGTACTTGAGCAACTACACCAATTGAACCAACAATCGCGAATGGTGCAGAAATAATTTCATTGGCGATACACGCCATCATATAACCGCCACTGGCCGCCACTTTATCGACACAGATGGTCAAATGAAAACCTGCCTCACGTAAACGTACCAATTGAGCCGCTGCAAGTCCATAACCATGAACCATGCCGCCCGGACTTTCCAGACGCACTACAACACGGTCACGGCCAGCTTTAGCTGTAGCCAGAATCAAAGTGATTTCTTCACGCAAACCTTCTACCGCAGAAGCCGCCATATCACCTTTAAAATCGAGTACATAGATTTTTTGATTGGTTTTCTTACGCGCACGCGCTTCTTTTGACAGTTGTTGCGACAACTGTAAAAGTTCCAGTTTAGAGCCAGTAGTTTGCGCTATTTTTTTTCGTTGTTCATTGATACGCGCATTGAGATGACTAATACGGATTTCAGCGGACAGTTTCGGAGTATGAAATAACATAAAAAATCTATTCTCTATTTAATTCGGATTTATTCCTTTAGATTAGGTCAATTTCGGTTTTTTTCAACTTTATTTCGAGAATTATTACGATTATCACCATCTATTTCACCTATAAAAAAAGAGCCTTACGGCTCTTATTCTAGATATCGGATTAACCAAAACGCCCGGTAATATAGGCTTCAGTCAACTGATGATCAGGCTGGGTAAAGACTTTTTCGGTCGAGTTGACTTCAATCAGATCACCCAAATGGAAATATGCAGTACGATCCGATACACGTGCTGCCTGTTGCATAGAGTGAGTTACAATCGCGATAGTATATTGAGTCGAAAGCTCCGAAATCAGCTCTTCCACTTTGGCAGTTGCAATCGGATCAAGGGCTGAACACGGTTCATCCATTAGGATCACTTCCGGGCTGACTGCAATTGTACGCGCGATACACAGACGTTGCTGCTGACCACCTGACAAACCTGTTCCTGGTTGATTCAAACGATCTTTCACTTCTTCCCACAAACCGGCTTTGCGCAAGCTACCTTCGACAATTTCTTCAAGATCGTACTTGTCACGCGCCAAACCATGCAGCTTCGGACCATAGGAGACATTATCGAAGATTGATTTCGGAAATGGGTTCGGCTTCTGGAACACCATCCCGACTTGAGCACGTAGCAAGACCACATCCAGGTTTGGATCATAAATATCCTGATTGTCCAGCATCACTTTACCGGTCACACGGCAGCTATCAATGGTATCGTTCATGCGGTTTAAGGTACGCAAAAAGGTCGATTTACCACAGCCTGATGGCCCAATAAAAGCAATCACTTCATTTTCATAAATGTTCAGGTCAATGCCTTTAATCGCTTCCGCTTCACCATAGTACACATGCACATCAGAAGTACTAAGTTTCACATTCGTCGACTTCGCATCTTTTTTGCTGCTGCTTTGCGTATCGAACTGGGAAACAAACGGAGTTGCTGGCTTTTGAGTCGCCTCATCCGAGGTGAATTGTGTCTGTTGTGGATTCACGATTTGATCCTTTTTTAAGGAATTTTGAATAACAGTTGTGTTCATGATTCTGCCCCTATTACCAACGGACTTCAAATTTCTTACGTAACCAGATGGCCAAGCTGTTCAAGCTGATCATCATGGCCAGAAGTACAATAATTGCTGCTGCGGTACGCCCTTCAAAGAAGTTACGCAATTCATTGCCTTGCCATAAGAAAATCTGTACAGGTAAAGCCGTTGATTGGTCAAATGGTGTGGCTGGAACGCTGGCAACAAAAGCACTCATCCCGATTAATAACAATGGTGCAGTTTCACCCAAAGCCTGTGCAACCCCGATAATTGCACCCGTCAAAATACCCGGTAAAGCCAAAGGCAAGACATGATGGAATACTGTCTGGATGCGGGAAGCACCGAGTCCTAAAGCTGCCTGACGAATCGAAGGTGGAACCGCTTTAAGTGATGCACGTGTGGTAATGATCACGGTTGGCAAGGTCATCAGACTCAGTACCAGACCACCCACCAATGGTGCTGACAGTGGCAAATGCATCCAGCCAATGAAGATCGCTGCACCCAATAGACCGAAGACAATTGAGGGAACGGCTGCCAAGTTATTGATATTGACTTCGACCACATCGGTAATCCAGTTTTTCGGTGCAAACTCTTCCAGATAGATCGCGGAAGCCACCCCGATTGGAATCGAGATAAAGATCACGATCATCATCATGAACAGTGAGCCCATGAAGGCACCTGCCAAGCCAGAAGTTGCTGGCGAACTGCGTGAGTCCGGGCTGGTAAAAATATTGGTATTGAAACTGTTTTCGATTACACCAGCGGCTTTCATCTCGTCCGCCACCTGACGTACTTCAGGACTGAGCTGCTGCTGTTCATCTGGAAGACCCCGGTCAATATTTCCCGCCAACCAGACATCGACATTGGCATCCGCCAGAATTTTCACTTCCTTGCTTTGACCAACCAGACTCGGATCATTCATGACCATGTCACGCAAGCGGTACGCCTCAGAACTGGTATATAAAGAACCCAGTTCATCACGCTGGCTTTCCAGCTTGCTGTCTTTGGCGATCATACCATTGATAATCAACGCATCCCAATCCACCATTCCGACTTCGGTCTGCCATGCGATAAAGCGATCTTCAAACTGCGCCGGAGATTCTCCTGCAGCTGGCTTGGGTTTTGGACCGATATCCACAATGGCAGGATCGAAATGAATCGGCAAACTCATGCTGCTTTGCCAGAATGCAGGTAAACCTTTGGACAAAATACTACCGAAGAGCAATACCACAAAAAATAAACCGGCCAATACCGCAGAAAAACCAAACAAACGGAACGCTTTTTCTTTACGGTGGCGTCCTGCTAAAGAGCTTTGAATGGTCTTCTTACGCTTTTCACGCAGCTCGTTAGCGACGGATGGATCAATACGCTGATCCACAGGCGTTGTATTTGAAGTACTCATTAGTCGTATTGCTCACGATATTTACGCACAATGATCAGTGCAACAATGTTCAAACCTAAGGTAATGACGAATAGCGTCAGTCCTAGCGCAAAGGCCACCAGTGCTTGCGGACTAGCAAAATCAGTATCGCCAGTTAGCTGATTCACGATGGTAATCGTGACCGTAGATACGGCTTCAAGCGGATTGGCATGCAGCTGCGGGCTGTTCCCGGCTGCAAGGACCACGATCATGGTTTCACCAATCGCACGCGATGCTGCCAACAGGAACGCACCAATAATGCCCGGTAAGGCTGCCGGTAAAACCACCTGACGAATCGTTTCAGATTTGGTCGCACCCAGACCCAAAGAACCATCACGTAAGGCACGCGGCACCTGAGTGATGATGTCGTCTGACAAAGAAGATACGAACGGGATAATCATGATGCCCATGACCAGACCGGCGGTCAGCGCGCTGGTGGCATTAATTTCGAGTCCGACCAGAGCACCCATACTTTTAAGGAATGGACCGATGATCATCAAGGCAAAGACACCATAGACAATCGTAGGAATACCCGCCAGCACTTCAATCGTAGGTTTTGCCCAAGAGCGGAATCGCGGGGAAGCATATTCTGCCAGATAGATCGCAATCATCAGACCTACTGGAACCGCAACTAGAAGTGCGATTCCGCTGACCATAAGTGTGCCCCATAACAGTGGCAATAAACCATAACTGCCTTCAGCACTGCCAGAGGTGCTAAACCCTGGGTTCCATTGGGTACCAAAGAAGAAATCCAGTGGGCTGACGAAGCTGAAGAAACGCATTGCCTCGCCAAACATCGACATCACAATCCCGAGAGTGGTCAGAATCGCCACACCCGAACATAATGCCAGGCCGATATTCATCATTTTTTCGACTTGGTTACGCGCACGGAATTCTTGGCTAATATGTTTCTTTGCCCAGACCAGACCAGCTAGTGCAGCCGAAATTACCACTGCCAGTTTCGCAAACATACCAATGGTCGAGAATTTAGCCAACTGCTCTGCCGCTGCAACTTCATAGGCTGCAGGTGTATCACTAACCCCAAAACCTGAGGCAAGTGCCTGAACGCGATCAATCACAACACTCAAACTTGCCGGATCCAGACTGGCCGAAACATTTTCTGGCAAATGGTTGAGTACCACCTGCTCCAGAAAAGTGGGTTCCACCATATTCCAAACAATCAAAATTAAAAACGCAGGCATACCACACCATAGTGCAACCAGGGCACCATAATATCCGGGACGCGAGTGTAAGTTTGCAGAATTGCTTCCCTTACCTGCTAAGCTACGGCTTTTACTTAATCCGATTTGATAGGCTATGGCCATGATGGCCAATAACACACCTATAAGTAGCAGATTCATGTATTCTCCACTGTTTTTTCAATTTTCATGGTTTGAAAAAACTTGTTTATCGCAAAAAGCCGATGGTAGGTTGACCCTACCACCAGCGTTTTCAAAATCATTTATTACTTCACAACAACCGCTTTACCAGCCTTGAAATTTGCCAGGACTGCTGCACGTTCTTTATCAGACATTGAAATCAAACCTGCTTTTTCCAGCTTAGAGCCTTTGCCAGATACTTTCTTGTTCAGGAAGTATTCTGTGAACTGCGGTAAGCCTTTGATCGATTTCAAGTGTTCGCCTTTTACGTAGAAGAACAATGGGCGTGATACTGGATAAGCACCATTCAAAATGGTCTTTTCAGAAGGTGCTACATTGTTCACCGTAGCAACACGTAGACGGTCACGGTTCTGATCATAGAAACCTAGGCCAAACACACCTACCGCACTTGGAGAAGTTTTTAAACGTGCCAATGTTTCGGTATAGTCACCGGCAATCTCAACCACACGGCCATCTTTACGGAATGTTGTACAAGCTTTTTTCTTAGCATCTTTGTCTAGAGACTTAATTGCAGCATACGTTTCACAACCTGCATCCACCATTTTCTCCTGGAAGACTTCGCGCGTACCATGATTCGACGCAGGAATTACCAGGGTGATAGGTTCATTCGGAAGTGCTTTGTCAATTTGGTTCCAACGCGTGTACGGGTTAGCGACCATTTTTCCATTTGATGGAAGTTGTGCAGCAAGTGCAGCGAAGACATGTTGTGGACGCAGTTTATAAGCCGCTTTGTTTGCATTCGATGCAAACACAATACCGTCATAACCAATTTTGATTTCTAGGACTTGGTTAACGCCATTCTTTTTACATTCTGCCAGCTCTGTACTCTTGATTTGACGCGAAGAGTTTGCGATATCAATCGTGTTATCACCCACGCCATTACAGAACTGCTTTAAACCACCTGAAGAACCGCCAGAACCGACAACTGGTGTTTTAAACTGTGGAAAAGTATTACCGAATTCTTCTGCCACGATACTGGCATATGGAAGTACAGTTGAAGAACCTGCAATTTGAATGGTGTCACGTGCTGCGTGTGCAGTCGTTACAGCAGTTGCCCCGGTTACTGCTAATGCTAAAGCTATATTTGTAAAGCGCATTCTAGTATCTCTCTCATTTATGCAAATTTGGAGTACACCACTTTTTATTCAGTTTTGTACTTCTTTCGATACCTGCATTTTGATTTTAGAATATGACAGATAAGTTACAGCTTTATTACGATTTAGTGATTTTTAATCTAGCGGCTTTTTCTTGATTAAATTTTTATGGATTTCAATGATTAAGTTCTTTATATCATCTAGTTCAATAAAAAATTTTAGACCAATGACATGTAACAATTTTTATAAACCTGAACTCAGGATAAATCCTGCTCCCCAGTTTTACATAAGCCTATGACAAATAAATAACAGGCCAAACGGGATTCAGACCTTCCGTGTTTTTGTGAGGAATTTCGATCTGGGAAAGGACCTTTTTTTATTTTTAAGCGCACAAAAAAGGAGATCATTTCGATCTCCTTTTTTTCACACCACCATCACTTATGCAATGGGTGGCGTATAAGTACCGTCAGCGATTGAATCTTTGATACGATCCGCTTCTGCAAGCACTAATGCCAGCAAGTTCTTCACGTTATCAAGCGTTGCAACCGGGCTTAAAGTCGTCATTTTCAGAGACTGAACCTGACCGACTTTCGTCACACCAATGTTCGCTTCACCACGCGCAAACAGTTCGTCTGCTACGTTTTGATTGAGCGTATCGAGTAATTCAACCGGATATCCCGCTGGAACCACACGGAACAAGACAGACGCGAATTGAGGCTCAAGCAGAAGCTCCAGACCATCAGTCGCTTTAATGTAGTCTGCCACATCACGGGTTAATTTCACGCCATGATCGATCATCGAACCATAAAGCTCTTCGCCCAGTGCTTCAACTGTCATCCACAATTTCAATGCATCAAAACGACGCGTCGTTTGTAGTGACTTCGATACCAGGTTAGGAACGCCATGCTCTTCATCATAAGCGGAGTTCAGATACTCTGCTTCATAATGCATGAAACGGTAATTCGCTTCATCTTTCAGCAGGAACGCGCCACAAGAAATGGTTTGGAAATAATGCTTATGGAAATCAAGCGTGATCGAATCCGACAGCTCAATCCCGTCCAGCATAGAACGATAGTCATTGGATAGAATCAGTGCACCACCCCATGCCGCATCGATGTGCATCCACGCGCCATATTTATTAGTGATTTCACGAATTGCTTTCAATGGATCAATCGCACCAGCATCCGTTGTACCCGCTGTTGCCACCACACATGCCACGATCTTGCCTTCAGACTGAAGATGCGCCATGGTTTTTTCCAGTGCATCTACGTCCATCTGTGCATTTTCATTCACAGGAACAGTGACCACTGACTGGAAGCCCATGCCCATCATCGCCATGTTCTTTTGCACAGAGAAATGTGCATTTTCAGAACAGATGACTTTGACATTACGCATCGCATCCGCAGGAATACCATCGCGCTGAACCGACCACGGATTACCATTTTCGTCTTTCCAGTTTTTCGCGATGCAAGCATCACGCGCAAGCAATACGCCCATCAAGTTAGACTGCGTACCACCAGAAGTGAACACACCGGCCTGACCCGCACCATAGCCGACTTTTTGACGTAACCAGTCAATCAGCTGAACTTCCATCAACGAACCGGCCGGGCTTTGATCCCATGAGTCCATTGACTGGTTGGTTGCATTAATCAGCACTTCCGCGATCTGGCTAGTCACCATCGTTGGACAGTGAAGATGCGCAAGTGAATGCGGATGATGCACTTTTAAGCTCTTGTTAAGGAATAGCTCAACCATACGCTCAAGAGATTTTTCTACACCCAAACCTTCTTTTGAAGGATGAAATGCAATTGCACTGCGCAGCTCTTTAATACTGCCGCCCGTGTACATTTTGTCGTTTTGCAACCATGCCGCAACCGCTTTGGTCGCTTGGTCCATGCCAGCCTGATAGTCAGCAATGGATGCAGCATCATTGCAGAGTAACGCTTTACGATGTTCTGCGAAATCTACCATGAATTATGCGCCTCGAACTGCAACTAGTGCTTCAGCAACCGATTTTTTGAAACGAGCAATCACTTCAACACATTCGTCTTGAGTAATGATCAACGGGCAAAGTAAACGAATCACTGTACCGTTACGACCACCTTTCTCAAGCAATAATTTATTGTTGAAACAAGCGGTTTGGATCGCTGCAGCCAACTGACCATCAGCAGGCAAAGAACCCATATGATCCGCATCTTTGCGCTCATCTACGATTTCAACGCCGATCATCAGACCACGGCCACGCACGTTACCGATACATGGGAATTCAGCAGCCAGTTTTTTCAATTCAGCTTGCAGGAAATCACCACGCTCTTGCGCATTTTGAGCCAGGTTCTGCTCTTTAATGGTATTGATCGTTGCAAGACCTGTACCCATCGCCAATTGGTTACCACGGAATGTACCGGTGTGACCAGCAGGTTGCCATGCATCAAACTTGCGTTTAATACCTAAGACTGCAAGCGGCAAGCTACCACCTACGGCTTTAGACATCACTACAACATCAGGTTCGATACCTGCGTGTTCGAATGCAAACATTTTGCCTGAACGTGCGAAACCAGCCTGAACTTCATCAAGAATCAACACGATGTTGTGTTTTTCAGTCACTTCACGGATTTTTTGCAACCATTTTACTGGTGCAGTTACCACACCACCTTCACCCTGAATCGCTTCAAGAATCACAGCTGCAGGTTTGGTCACACCACTTTCTACATCTTCAATGAAGTTTTCAAAGTAGTAAGTCAGGGCATCAACACCCGCTTCACCGCCAAGACCCAATGGGCAACGGTATTCATGCGGATACGGCATAAACTGTACACCCGGCATCAAGCCGTTCACTGCATTTTTCGCAGACAGGTTACCTGTCATTGCCAATGCACCATGAGTCATACCGTGGTAGCCGCCAGAGAAGCTGATCACTGAGCTACGACCGGTAAAGGTTTTCGCCAGTTTAATCGCAGCTTCGGTTGCATCTGCACCGGATGGACCACAGAACTGCAAGCAGTACTCTTCTTGGCCACCTGGAAGATAAGAAAGAAGTGCTTCAGTAAAAGCATCTTTTAAAGGAGTAGTAAGATCCAGCGTATGCAATGGTAAACCGCTTGCAATCGTATCCTGGATACTTTGAATGACTGCAGGATGATTATGGCCTAAAGCCAACGTCCCTGCCCCAGCTAAACAATCAAGGTACTCAGTACCTTCAACATCGGTAACCCAGCAACCTTGTGCTTTCGCTATCGCTAACGGTAATTTACGTGGATAACTACGCACATTCGATTCCATCTGACTTTGGCGAGTCAAGTAGTATTCGTTTGTGGAATTGGTGGCAGGGTTTACAGAAGTAACGCTCATATCGAATTACCATCTCTGATATGGGTGAAAGAAATAAGTCTGGTGACGTTTGGTCCTTTGACTCGGCGCTTTATAAAAGGTTCTAGCTAGCAGTTTTGTATTCGAATAACTAGGAGGCGGATGATACCGAATTTTTCAGGAAAATAAACAACTTTCAGTCACATTTTGTCCTAATCTTTATCGAAAAAAAACATCATGCTAATCCATCCCCTAAATCATCATCTTACAGTGTGACAGCAGAAAGAAAAGCGTGTTCTTTTATGCTTTTTTGTAGCGCAGGCGACATTCAGGTAATCAATCTCAAAATTATCCATTAAGTATTTAATTATTAATAATAAATATAAATTAAATAATGAGATAAAATTAAAGAAAATTTAACACTCTTACCACAAATATTTCGTAAAAAGATCACAATTGAGATTTAATATTTTAACAACGGCTTAGATGGCCAATTTTAAGAAAAACAGGACAATTTCATGCGTCTCTTAGCACTTACCAGTTTGATCCTTGCCAGCACCCTCGTCACAGGCGCATTTGCAGCTCCTGCTGAATCTCTGAATTATAATGTTGTTAATCTTTCAGCAGAGGCCAGCCGTGAAATCTCAAATGATGAAATGCATGCTGTGCTTTATATTGAAAAATCCAACAAACAGCCGGCTGAACTGGCCACTCAAATTAACCAGCTGATGAATCAGGCGATCGCTACAGCACGCAAATATCCCACTGTGGAAATCGAGACAGGTGCACAAAGCACTTACCCTATTTATGACAATGACAACCGCAAATTGAAAGAATGGCGTGGTCGTGCCCAGATTCGTCTGGAATCAAAAGATTTTAAAGCGACATCTCAATTGATTGCTGAATTACAACAGCACTTCCAGACCCAGTCAATTAATTTCAAGGTATCTGACGAAAAGCGTAAAAAAGTTGAAAGCGAGCTGATGATTGAAGCCACCAAAAACTTCCAGCAACGCGCACAGGCACTCACCCAGACCTGGAACAAACCGAGTTATCAACTGGTGAACTTAAACCTGAATACTAATAACTATTCACCACAGCCAGTACCGCGTATGGCCATGATGAAATCTGCATCGGCTGATATGGCGGTTCCTGAGCAGGAAGTTGCGGCGGGCGAATCGCAAATGACGGTCAGCGCGAATGGGGCGATTCAGTTTAAATAAGACTTCATTATATTATTCGCACTTTTAAGAACCACCCTTTTGGGTGGTTTTTTTATCATGTGAATATTCTTTAAAAACCGAGGCTACAAATTCATACAAACTCAGGTAGGAATTAAGGTTTGACCGGTTTAGAGTAACGGACATTTGTTCCAGTCCTCTCTGCTCATGTCCCTTGACCAATTGAATCTTTACCTGTTTCATATCTTAAATGTACCCGACCAAGCCTCAATCTGGATGATCGACTATGCCTCCCTGATTGCGCATGATCTGGTGTATCTTTTTTTGCTGATTTTTGCTATTGCCTGGTTCCGTGGTAGTTACGAAGTAAAAACAGGGATTATAAAAGCCTTCATCTTTACAGCTATTACCTTATTGATGAGTGAAGTATTGTCTGCGATCCTTAATACCCCACGCCCGTTTGTGATAGATGTTGGTCGCACTCTGATTGAACATGCACCGACTGGTTCTTTTCCCAGCAACCATATGAGTATTTTTAGCGGGATTGCCTTCGCCTATTATTTTTCACCGCAGCGAGACTTGGGACGAATTCTAATCTGGACAGCTTGGCTGGTAGCGTGGTCGCGTGTTTATGTCGGTGTGCATTTTCCAATTGATATGCTGGGCGCATTCCTGATGGCAATAATAGTAAATTTAGCTGGCTTGCCGCTGTGGTGGAAATATGAAAATCAAATCATAAACTTTATTTTGGGTATTCATTATTGGTTATTTTCGCCTTTAATTCGAATGGGCTGGATTAAATAAATCTAATTAAAATGCCATAAAAAATCCCGCTCGAGAGCGGGACTTTTGAATCTCTAAACTTGAATCTGAATAATTTAGGGCGTGTCCTCATTTG